>NZ_JBCHVG010000010.1:0-336410 GCF_050474445.1 Ensifer sp. B1-9 | reverse complement strand
CCAAAATCAGCCTCAGCCAACCAAGGAAACTCTAGAGCGAAGGTCGTCGTCGCCAGCAGCGCCGCCGCCCTCGTCAGTGATCGGGCTTATAGACCCCACACCTCCAACACGTCAACAGACATTTTCAAAAAAACTTCAAAATTCGACAACTACTTGATTCTAAACAATAAATTCCACTGTTGATAAACTCGGGAGATTTTGGGGAGCAAAGCCACGGACTTTCGGGGCGCAAATCACTCCGCCTGGCTTCAGGAGACCGCATCTCGCCATCATCCGGCAGAAATCACGTCCGTGACAGGCGTCGCAGGCTTGCCGGCAGCGGCGTCGCTTCACGGGTGAAATACCCCCGGCTCTCCCTGACGATCTGCATCAGGAATTCCCGTACCGCCTTCACCCGTGGCACCGCCACCAGATCCCGATGGCAGACCATCCAATAGGTGCGCTTGAGCTCGATCTCCTCCGGCAGGACGATTTCCAGGTCCGGCTCTTCCCGCGCCATGAAGTGCGGCAGCACGCAGAGACCGAGCCCCTGCCGCACCGCCTTCAGCTGCGTCAAAATACTCGAACTCTGGAAATGCGCCCGCAACCCCGGCTGCAGTTCCCCGAGATAGTCGAGACCGGGCGCAAAGATCATGTCCTCGATATAGCCGACGAAACGGTGCGCCGCGAGATCGTGGCGACCTTTGATCGGCGCATGCTTCCCAAGGTAGCCGCGTGCGCCATAGACATGCAGCGTATAGGGGGTCAGCACCTCGGAATGGTAGGGGCCGGCTTTCGGCGCCGTCAGCGCCACCTGGATATCCGCTTCCTTGCGCGACAGCGACATGATCTGCTGGATCGCCACCAGTTCGAGCGAGACATTCGGGTAGCTCGCCGCAAAATCCGCCAAGCGATCGGCCAAGAAGAAGTTGCCGAAACCTTCGAGCGTGCTCAGCCTGACGACGCCGCGCTGCGCCGTCAGGCCGTCATTGATGTCGAGCTGCAATTGCTCGGTCTCGCGCTCGATGCGTTCGGCGGTTTCGATGAAGCGCTGCCCCATGCTGGTCAAAACGTAACCGCGCGGATTGCGCTCGAACAGCTTCACCTTGAGGGCGAACTCCAGGCGATCGATACGGCGGGAAACGGTGGCGTGGCTGGTCCTCAACCGCCGCGCCGCCGTCGACAATTGTCCGGTGCGGGCCACTGCGAGAAAGAACTGCAGATCGTCCCAGGTAAAATTCGGATTCATCGCCACTCCCCATCTGTTCGAAAATGAACAGACCCTGTTTGCAATTTACGGTTCGGGCCGCTTGCATCCAAGCGTTTTTTTCCGGATTGTAACGACCAGAGCCGACAACTGAGGAGCTTGTCTGGCCAAATATGAACAGAACGAAATGAACGATCCGGCATCGTCAACTGGCGCGCCGGAACCCGCGCGCATTTTCGCGCGACGGTTACGTCTCTGGAGGAGGACATGATGACGAAGAAACTGATCGTAACCTTGGCGGCAATGCTCGCCAGCAGCACGGCCGCTTTCGCCGACGCATCCGACGGCAAGGTCAAGATCGGCATTCTCAACGACCAGTCCGGCGTCTATGCCGACTTCGGCGGCAAGTCCTCCTACGAGGCGGCGCTGATGGCGGTCGAGGATTTCGGCGGCAAGGTGCTCGGCGTGCCGGTGGAAGTCATCACCGCCGACCACCAGAACAAGGCCGACATCGCCTCCAACATCGCCCGTCAATGGTACGATACCGAACAGGTCGACAGCATCATGGAACTCACCAGTTCTTCGGTCGGCCTTGCCGTGCAGGCGCTGTCGAAGGAGAAAAAGAAGATCACCATCAACACCGGCGCCGCGACCACCGAGCTCACCGGCAAGCAGTGCTCGCCCTATGGCTTCCACTGGGCCTACGACACGCACGCGCTTGCGGTCGGCACCGGCGGCGCACTTGTCAAGCAGGGTGGCGACAGCTGGTTCTTCCTGACCGCCGACTATGCCTTCGGCTATTCGCTCGAGGAAAACACCAGCAACTACGTCAAGGAAAACGGCGGCACGGTGGTCGGCTCCGTCCGCCATCCGCTGGCAACCACGGACTTCTCTTCCTTCCTGCTGCAGGCGCAATCCTCCGGCGCCAAGGTGATCGGTCTTGCCAATGCCGGCCTCGACACTTCGAACGCCATCAAGCAGGCCGCCGAATTCGGCATCGTCCAGGGCGGCCAGCGCCTCGCTGCCCTCCTCTTCACGCTCGCCGAAGTCCATGGCCTCGGCCTGGAGGCAGCCCAGGGGCTGACGCTCACGGAAGGCTTCTACTGGAACCGCAACGAAGAGAGCGCCAAATTCGGCAAGCGCTTCATGGAGCGCACCGGCAAGATGCCGAACATGGTCCATGCCGGCACCTATTCGGCCGTGCTCTCCTATCTGAAGGCGATCGAGAAGGCCGGCACTGACGATGCCGATGCCGTCGCCAAGGAACTGCGCGCGCTTCCGGTCAACGACGTCTTCGCCCAGAACGGCAAGGTCGCCGAGAACGGCCGCATGATCCATGACATGTACCTGTTGGAAGTGAAGAAGCCCGACGAAAGCAAGGAACCCTGGGACTATTTCAAGGTTCTCGCCACCATTCCGGGCGCCGAAGCCTTCATCGATCCGGCCAAGAGCGGCTGCGACCTCGTGAAGTCGTAAGCGGTCCGATCGCAATGAGCGCACCGGTCAGCGAACCGAATGGCGCGCCGCGGGTGGTTCTGTCCGCCCGCGGTCTGCGCCGTGACTTTGGCGGCTTCACCGCCGTCAACAACGTCAATCTCGACGTCCATCACGCCCGCGTGCATGCGTTGATCGGTCCGAACGGCGCCGGCAAGACGACGGTCTTCAACCTGTTGACCAAGTTCCTGCAGCCGACCGATGGTACGATCACGCTGCTTGGCGAGGACATTACCCGCACGGCGCCGGACAAGGTGGCGCGCATGGGCCTGGTGCGCTCCTTCCAGATCTCCGCCGTCTTTCCGCACCTGACGGTGCTCGACAACGTGCGCGTCGCGCTGCAGCGGCCGAACGGGCTTGCCACCCAGTTCTGGAAGCCGATCTCGGCGCTTGACGGGCTCAATGCCAAGGCCGACCAGCTGATCCGCTCGGTCGGCCTGGAGCGCGAGCGCAACGCTGTTGCCGCCGACCTTTCCTATGGCCGCAAGCGCGTGCTGGAAATCGCCACCACCCTGGCGCTCGATCCCAAGGTGCTGCTGCTCGACGAGCCGATGGCCGGCATGGGCCACGAGGATGTCGGTATGGTCGCCGAGATCATCCGCGAGGTCGCGCGCGAGCGCGCCGTGCTGATGGTCGAGCACAATCTCTCCGTCGTCTCGACGCTCTGCCACCACGTCACCGTGCTCCAGCGCGGCGAGATCCTGGCCGAAGGCGACTATGCGAAGGTGTCGGCGGACCCGCGCGTGCGCACTGCCTATATGGGCACGGAGGAGGCCTGACATGAAAACGCTCCTGAAAGTCTCCGGCCTCAATGCCTGGTACGGCGAAAGCCACATCCTGCACGGCGTCGACCTGACGGTGGGCGAAGGCGAGATGGTCACCCTTCTCGGCCGCAACGGCGTCGGCAAGACGACGACGCTGCGCTCGATCATGGGCATCGTGCGCAAGCGCAAGGGTGAGATCAGCTTTGCCGGCGAGGACCTGATGAAAGTGCCGCTGCACCGGGTCGCCCATCACGGCCTCGGCTTCATCCCGGAGGAGCGCGGCATCTTCTCGACGCTTTCGGTCCATGAAAATCTGTTGCTGCCGCCGGCGGTCGCCAAGGGCGGCATGACGATCGATGAGATCTTCGAGCTTTTCCCGAACCTCTACGAACGCCGCAGCAGCCCCGGCACGAAGCTCTCCGGCGGCGAACAGCAGATGCTGGCGATCGCCCGGATCCTGCGCACCGGCGTACGGATGATGCTGCTCGACGAACCGACCGAGGGACTTGCCCCGGTCATCGTCCAGCGCATCGGCGACGTGCTGAAAACCCTGAAGCAGCGCGGCATGACGGTGCTATTGGTCGAACAGAACTTCCGCTTCGCCAGCAAGGTTGCCGATCGTTTCTACCTGATGGATCATGGCCAGATGGTCGGCGAATTCCCGGTTGCGGAACTCGCGACCCGCATGGACATGCTGCATGATGTGCTGGGAGTCTGAACCATGAGCACGATCTTCGGAATTCCCATGCAAGCCTTTCTCGGGCAACTGTTGATCGGACTGATCAACGGCTCGTTCTATGCGCTTTTGAGCCTCGGCCTGGCGATCATCTTCGGCCTCCTGCGCGTCATCAACTTCGCCCACGGCGCGCAATACATGCTCGGCGCCTTCTTCGCCTGGATGCTGCTGTCGCATTTCGGCATCGGCTATTGGCCGGCGCTGATCGTGGCACCCGTCGCCGTCGGTCTCGTCGGCGCGGTCATCGAGCGCACCATGCTGCGCCGGCTCTATACGCTCGATCCGCTCTACGGCCTGCTCTTCACCTTCGGCCTGGCGCTGACCATCGAAGGCACCTTTCGCTATCTCTATGGCGCGTCCGGCCAGCCCTATGCGACACCGTCGCAGCTTGCCGGCGGCACCAATCTCGGCTTCATGTTCCTGCCCATCTATCGCGGCTGGGTGATCGTCTTCTCGCTGATCGTCTGCATCGGTACCTGGCTGGTGATCGAGAAGACCAAGCTCGGCTCCTATCTGCGTGCCGCCACCGAAAACCCGGTTCTGGTGCAATCCTTCGGCATCAATGTGCCGTTCCTCCTGACGCTGACCTATGCGCTGGGGGCTGCGCTTGCCGCCCTTGCCGGCGTGCTCGCCGCGCCGATCTACCAGGTTTCTCCCCTCATGGGTTCGAACATCATCATCGTCGTCTTCGCCGTGGTGGTGGTCGGCGGCATGGGCTCGATCATGGGCGCGATCGTTACCGGTTACCTGCTCGGTGTCGCCGAGGGACTGACCAAGGTCTTCTATCCGGAAGCCTCCAACATCGTGATCTTCGTGATCATGGCCATCGTTCTCATGATACGGCCGGCAGGCCTCTTCGGCCGGGATGCTTGATATGACGCTGACACTCGACATCGAAAAACCGAAGGAAAAGAACCCGGTGGTCGCCCAGACCCTGTTCCTGGGAATAGGATTGGCACTCCTCGTCCTGGCGCCCCTATTCTTCTATCCCGTCTTCCTGATGAAGCTCCTCTGCTTTGCGCTCTTTGCCTGCGCCTTCAACCTGCTGCTCGGCTATACCGGCCTGCTCTCCTTCGGCCATGCGGCCTTCTTCGGCGGTGCGGCCTATTTCACCGCGCACGCGGTCAAGGAATGGGGCCTGCCGCCGGAGCTCGGCATCCTTGTCGGCGTCGGCGGTGCGGCATTGCTCGGCCTGATCGTCGGCTATCTGGCGATCCGCCGGCAGGGCATCTATTTCGCCATGATCACGCTGGCGCTGGCGCAGATGTTCTATTTCTTCTGCCTGCAGGCGGAATTCACCAAGGGCGAGGACGGTATCCAGTCCGTGCCGCGCGGCCACCTCTTCGGCTTCATCGATCTCAGCCAGTCGACGAGCATGTACTATTTCGTGCTCGGCGTCTTCGTCATCGGTGTCGCCATCATCTGGCGCATCATCCACTCGCCCTTCGGCATGATCCTGAAATCGATCCGCGAGAACGAGACGCGCGCCGTGTCGCTCGGCTATTCCGTGCGCAACTACAAGCTCGCAGCCTTTGTCATGTCGGCGGCGCTCACCGGCCTTGCCGGCGGCGTCAAGGCGCTGGTCTTCCAGTTCGCGACCCTCACGGACGTCGGCTGGCAGATGTCCGGCGAAGTGATCCTGATGACGCTGCTCGGCGGCATCGGCACGCTGATCGGCCCGCTCTTCGGCGCCGGGCTGGTGGTGACGCTGCAGAATTATCTCGCGACCTCGGAATTCCCGGTGACGATCATCACCGGCCTCGTCTTCATGGTCTGCGTGCTGCTTTTCCGTCGCGGCATCGTCGGCGAGTTCTATAATTCGCGGCTCGGCCGCAAACTCGGTTTTGAACACAGACAGTAGCTGGCCTCCTGTCGCCCGCGCCGCGGGCGGGAAGAAGCCGTCGCCCGATCCCGATCACTGACGGATCGAGCCCCGAAACATCGAGAGAGAACCCATGGACACGTTCGACTACATCGTCGTCGGAGCGGGTAGTGCCGGCTGCGTGCTTGCCAACCGCCTTTCCGAAAACCGAGGGCATCGCGTGCTGCTGCTGGAGGCCGGCGGCCGCGACAACTATCACTGGATCCATATTCCGGTCGGCTATCTCTATTGCATCAACAATCCGCGCACCGACTGGTGTTTCACCACGGCCGCCGAAGAAGGCCTCAACGGCCGCTCGCTCGGCTATCCCCGCGGCAAGGTGCTCGGCGGCTGCTCGTCGATCAACGGCATGATCTACATGCGCGGCCAGGCGCAGGACTACGACCATTGGCGCCAGCTCGGCTGCACCGGTTGGGGTTGGGACGACGTGTTGCCGCTCTTCCGCAAATCGGAGGATCACTATCGGGGCGCCAACGAAATGCATGGGGCCGGCGGCGAATGGCGGGTGGAGAAGGCGCGCGTGCGCTGGGCGGTTCTCGATGCTTTCCAGAAGGCAGCCTCCGAAGCCGGCATTCCCGAAACACTGGATTTCAACCGCGGCAGCAACGAGGGCTCCGGCTATTTCGACGTCAACCAGCGCTCCGGCATCCGCTGGAATACGGCGAAGGCGTTCCTTCGCCCGGCGCAGAAGCGCGACAACCTCACGGTTCTCACCAAGGCGCATGTGCGCAAGCTGATCATCGAAGGCGACCGCATCGCCGGCGTCGAGTTCCAGCACGACGGCACGATCAAGCGTGCCCGCGCCAGCCGCGAAACCGTGCTTTCCGCCGGCGCGATCGGCTCGCCGCATATTCTCGAACTCTCTGGCATCGGCCGCGGCGACGTGCTTCAGGCAAATGGCATCGAGCTTCGTCACGAACGCGCGGGCGTCGGCGAGAACCTGCAGGATCACCTTCAGCTTCGCATGGCCTACAAGGTCACCGGCGTGCCCACCCTCAACGAGAAGGCGAACTCGCTTTTCGGCAAGGCGTCGATCGGGCTCGAATATCTGCTCAGGCGCTCCGGACCGATGGCAATGGCGCCGAGCCAGCTCGGCATCTTCACCAGGTCCGGCCCGGAGAAGGAAACGCCCGACCTGCAATATCACGTTCAACCCGTCTCGCTCGACAAGTTCGGCGAACCGGTTCACTCCTTCCCCGCAATCACTGCCAGCGTCTGCAATCTGCGGCCCGAAAGCCGCGGCTCGGTGCATCTGAAGGGCCCGGACTTCGCCGCCGCACCGGACATCCGGCCGCGCTATCTGACCGCCGAAGCGGATCGCAACGTCGCCGTCCGCGCGATCCGGCTGACGCGGCGGATCGTCAAGCAGCCCTCCTTCGCCCGCTTCAATCCGGTCGAGTTCAAGCCAGGCCCCTCCTACGAGTCCGAGGACGATCTGAAACGCGCGGCCGGCGATATCGGCACGACGATCTTCCACCCGGTCGGGACCTGCCGCATGGGTGCCGATCCGGAAAGCGTCGTCGATCCGGAACTGCGCTTTCGCGGTCTTAGGGGATTGCGGATCGCCGATGCCTCGATCATGCCGACGATCACTTCGGGCAACACCAATTCGCCGACGATCATGATCGCCGAAAAGGCAGCGACGATGATCCTGGCGGCCAATCGATAGAGCAAATCCAGCCAAGGCGTGCAGCGATTGGCCTCAGGAAACGCGTCGCACCGCCCCCCCATCGAAGGTGCTGATTCCGGATCGGATTCGGCACGGGGAGCGGCGGCGGATAACGGTAAACTGGCCGAAAAGCGACGCGGAAAGCTTAAATCTCAGGCTTTGAGCCCCTATATTCGGACGATGATGGCTCAGTTTTGGGCCCAAGCAAGATTAGGGGTTTTGATGGCAATGCAGCGATTTGGGCGTTTTGGACGAGCTCTGGCAATGTTGGCGATCGGCTTGACCGTCGCGTTGACCGTTGTGGACGTCGCCGAAGCGCGGCGTTCGGGCGGCGGCTTCGGCAGCCGCGGCACCCGCACCTTCTCGCAGCCGCCCGTCACCCGTACCGCGCCGACCAACGCGGCGCCGATCGACCGTTCGATGACGCCGCGTCAGGACGCCGGCCCGACCACGACCAGCCCGGCGGCCGGCCAAACGCGCCCGACCACCGCTAACCAGCCGAACAGCCGCCCCGGCTTCTTCAGCGGTTTCGGCGGATCATTGCTCGGCGGCCTCATGGTTGGCGGCCTGATCGGTATGCTGATGGGCGGCGGCTTCGGCGGCGCCGCCGGCTTCCTCGGACTGATCGTGCAGATGCTTCTGATCGGCGGCCTGATCATGCTCGCCATGCGCTTCTTCGGCCGCAACCGCCAGCAGCCGGCCTATGCCGGCCCGTCCGAGCGGTCGTCAGGTCAGCCGTCCTCGGCCGGCGCGCCCTCGTTCAAGATCCCGAGCATCGGCGGCGGCCAGGCGGGTGATCAGACAACTGCGCGCCCGGCTGCAGCACCGGCGCCGGCTCCGGTTGCCGACGGTCCCGCCGATGAAATCGGCGTCCAGCAGGCTGACCTCGACCAGTTCGAAAAGATGCTGAAGGACGTGCAGGCGGCCTACGCCGCGGAGGACTATGGCACGTTGCGTCGCCTGACGACGCCGGAGGCCATGTCCTACCTGGCCGAAGAGCTCAGCGACAACGCGACGAGCGGTGTCAAGAACGATGTGCGCGACGTGCATCTCGTCCAGGGCGACGTCGCCGAAGCCTGGTCGGAAAACGGGACGGACTACGCGACCGTTGCGATGCGTTACGAAAGCATCGACGTGATGCGCGACCGTACGACCGGCAAGGTGATCAGCGGCGATCCGGACAATCTGACCGAGGCGGTCGAACTCTGGACCTTCGTGCGCAAGCCCGGCGCGCAATGGCAAGTTTCGGCGATCCAGGGCGTCAGCCACGACTGACGCCAAACAACGCCCATGAAGAAAGCCCGGTCGGCACGGCTGACCGGGCCTTTTCGTTTTCAGGGTCACGCTCTTCAGGACAGCGCATTGGCCGAAAGCGCCTCCGGCGGCGCGAGGATGTGGGCGATCAGATCCCGGAGCCAGCGATGGGCGGGGTCACCGTCGCGTCGCCGGTGCCAGATTTGCCGGAAAGCAAAGGGCGGGATGGCAAAGGGCGGATCGAAGACGGCCAATGATCCGATCTCCGCGTCTCGCGGCAAGATGCGACGCGCCACCGTCAGCACGAGGTCGGTTCCGCGCACGAGCCCAGGCGCCGCGCTCCAATGGGGCAGCGCCAGAGCGATGCGGCGCCTGTGTCCCGTGGCCGCCAACGCCAGGTCGATCTCGTTGCCGGCATCGCCGCGCAGCGAGACGAGAATGTGCGGCCGCTCCAGATAGGCCGCGAGATCCATCGTCTTTTCACCATTGAGACTGGCGCCATCGGCCAGGCAGGCAAAATGCTCCTCGAAGAGGAGTGATGTCCGGAGATCCTCGGCCAGTCCAGGAAACACGCCGAGCGCCAGATCGATCTCGCCGTCCACCACCTGCGACATCATCACCTCGCGTCTCGCCTGGCAGACGATGAGGTCGACGTTCGGGGCCTGCCGGCGCAGCACCGCCATCAATTGCGGCAGCAGAACGAGTGCGGCGTAGTCGGACATCGCCAGCCGAAAGACATGGCGCTCACGCGCCGGATCGAACGGCTGCGACCCCATGAGCTGGCGCATGTGAGCGAGCGCCTCGGCGAGCCGTGGCGCGATCTCGAGTGCGCGCGCGGTCGGCTCGAGCTGACCGCCATGGCGCACGAGCAATGGATCGTCGAAAAGCGTACGCAATCGCGCCAGCGCGTGGCTGACGGCCGGCTGGCTCTTGTTCAGCCGGATGGCCGCACGCGAGACATGGCGTTCCGCCAGCAGAGCGTCGAGCACGACGAGCAGGTTCAGGTCGATTCCAGCTAGATTATTCATGAAACGAATATAGCACGTGCGAATTTGGAATTTCCATTCCTGGTATCGATGGGAGAGGATGCCCCAATCAAGAAGGAAAAAACAATGCCCAGTCTCTCCTCCCTCCTCCTGCTTACCGCGGCGATCTTCGCCGGCGCCGTCGTCCCCTTCCAGGCCGGTGCCAATGCCAACCTCGGCCGCCTCCTCGGCCATCCGCTCTGGGCGACGGTCGTCTCGCTCGGCGTCAGCCTCGCACTCATCCTGCCGCTGCTGATCGCCTTCCGGGCGCCGTTGCCCAGCCTTGCGGCGGCATTCAAGGGTCCGTGGTGGATCTGGATCGGCGGCGCCGCCGGCGTGATTTACATCACTGCGGCTCTCATCCTTGCGCCGAAGCTCGGCGCGGCGAGCTTCATCGTCGCCGTCATCGCCGGCCAAATGGCCATCTCCATGCTGATCGATCACTTCGGCCTGATGGGCTTCCCGGTAAAGCCCGTCAATGCGGCGCGGCTCGCCGGCCTGCTGCTGATCGTCGGCGGCATGGTCGTCACGCAGATCGCCAATGTCACACCGGCATTGGCCGATGCAACGCGATAGCGCATGGCCGCAACGCGGCGGCAGCCTCGACCAGCGTGGCTGCCGCTTGTCACGTGAGAAGCGCGCATGGTAGATGGCTGCTCATGTCGAGCGAACCCCATTTGATGGCCTGACCTGCCCCGCAAGGCGGGGCTTGCAGTTGTGAGCCCAGAACCGTCCGCCAGTTGAGCGGACCGATTTCGTTCGCATCGATCCGCCCGCCCCCTTTGTGAAGGAGCACCCGGATCGACTGCCTGCTCTCGGGCTCGTCATGACCACATCAAATCTCTGGGGCTCAGCCGCCTTTCGGCGCATCTGCCTCGTTCTCGTCGTTCATTCCTTCGGCTCCTGGATGCTTGTTGCCGCGTTGCCGCTCATTGTCGCGGCACGCTTCGGCGCCGGCGCGGAACTGATCGGCAGCCTGGTGCTTCGCCTTCTGCCGCGCCTCCTGTTTGCGCCGCTTGCCACTGCGCTCATCCGAAGGACAGGCCCACGCATTCCGGTCATCTTCGCAATCGCGGGCATTGCGGCAGCGATCCCTGGTCTGGCGCTGGCGCCGGATACCGTGACGTTCCAAGCCATCGTCATCCTCATCGGCCTGGCCGATACGGTGATCGCGCCGGGCCTCCTGGCGCTTCGCGCCGCATCGGTTCCGCCCGGCCGCAACATGGAGGCCAATACAGCCTTTCAGGCCATCGACCGCTTCGCCAAGATCTTCGGCCCGCCGGCGACAGGCCTCGCAGCCGCGGCAACCTCTATCTCGAGTACCCTTTTCGCCCTGGCGCTCTCCCATGCCGTCGCGGCAACTCTCCTGCTGCGCCATGCCGGCAACCAGCCGCCACGCGAGCCGTCGGCCTCCAACACCATGAATTTCCGGCAGGAGGCAATCGCGATCATGCGCGACAATCCGCTACTCTGGGCTCTGCTCCTCCCCGCCCTTGGTTACATGGTTTCGCTTGGCGCGCTGCAGCCGTTCCTGTTCTGGCTCAACCGCGACCAGTTCCACCTCGGGCCTGAGATGTGGACCGTGCTGCTCGGCGCCCAGGGGTTGGGCGCCCTCCTCGGCGCCCTCGTCTCAAACCGGCTGGCAAGGGCACTGACCGATGCACGTACGCTGCTGATTGCCTATCTCGTCACAAGCCTGCTCGAGGGCATCTCGACCTTCGCGCTGATCTTCGCGCCCAACCACGGTACGGCCATGGCGCTTTTGATTATCGGAGGCATGCCGGAGATGGTCGCCTTCGCGGCCTACTTCACCCTGGTGCAGCGATGCCTGTCTCTGGAGCGCCAGACGGTGTTCTACACCCTCACCCTGCCGCTGATGGATTTGGGCCTTGCCATCGGGGTGCTGTCAGGAGCGATGCATGCGAGCGGGTTCATGTCCCTCGGGCAATTCTGGCTGTTTGCCAGTGCCTGCGCCGTGCTCCCGGTTCTGCCGTTCCTCGCATGGCGTGGGCAGGTTGCCGACCGCTAAAGCGACTTCTCCAAACCAAAAAGATCAACGTCGGCCGTAACTTGCGGCTGGCGCGATCGGCTTAGTCTGGCCATACTCGGTTCGGGCTAAAAAGGGGTATGGGATGCAGGACCGGTTGTTCATCGATGGCAAATGGGAAAAGCCGCGGCGCGGCGGTACGTTCGACGTGGTCAACCCGGCGACGGAGGAGATCATCCACCGTGCGCCGGCAGCAACCTACGAGGATGTGGACCGGGCTGCAAAGGCAGCGCGTATCGCCTTCGATAGCGGCCCCTGGCCGAAGCTGTCAGGCACCGAGCGCGCAGCCTTTCTTCGGGCGATCGCCGCAAAGATCGAGGAAAAGCGCCACTCGCTGGCGCGGCTCGAGGTCGCCGACAACGGCAAGCCGCTGCCGGAAGCACTCTGGGACATCGACGATGCCGCCGGCTGCTTCCGCTACTATGCCGGCCTTGCCGAGGAACTGGACGCCAATTCGGAGGAGACGATCGCCGTCGGCGACAGCCGCTTCACCGCACGCGCCGTGCGCGAGCCGCTCGGCGTGGTCGGTGCGATCACGCCCTGGAACTACCCGCTGCTGATGGTCTCCTGGAAGGTGGCGCCGGCGCTGGCCGCCGGCTGCACAATCGTGCTCAAGCCCTCGGAACTGACGCCGCTGACGGCGCTGGAACTCGGCGTCATCGCCGAGGAAGTCGGCTTGCCCCCCGGTGTGCTCAATATCGTTACCGGCACCGGCGCGGATGCCGGCCAGCCGCTCACCGAGCATCCGTTGCTCGACAAGCTCGCCTTCACCGGCTCTGTCGTGACCGGCCGCAAGGTAATGATGGCCGGCGCCCAGGACATCAAGAATGTCAGCCTCGAGCTTGGCGGCAAATCGCCCTTCGTCGTCTTTGCCGACAGCGACATCGACAAGGCCGTCGAATGGATCATGTTCGGCATCTTCTGGAACCAGGGCCAGGTCTGTTCGGCGACCTCGCGCGTGCTCGTCGAGGAAGAGATCTACGAGACGGTCGTCAAACGCCTGTGCGAGGAGGCCGCGAAGATCACCATCGGCAACGGCCTCGAGGACGGCACGCTGCTCGGGCCTATCGTTTCCCAGGGTCAGTACGACAAGGTCCTCGGCGCCATCGACCGCGCCCGGCAGGACGGTGCCACGGTCGCCGCCGGCGGCGGCCGCCCGGCAGGCCTCAACAGCGGCTATTTCCTCGAGCCGACCGTGCTCACAGACATGCGCGAAGACAGCTTCGTCTGGCGCGAGGAGATTTTTGGCCCGGTCGTTTGCGTCAAGCCGTTCCGCGAGGAGGCGGACGCAATCCGAATGGCCAATGACAGCCGCTTCGGGCTGGCGGCGGCGGTCATGTCGGCCGACAGGGAACGCTGCGAGCGTGTGGCCCGCGCCTTTCGCGCCGGCATCGTCTGGATCAATTGTTCGCAGCCGACCTTCACCGAGGCTCCCTGGGGCGGCTACAAGCAGTCGGGAATCGGCCGCGAACTCGGGCGCTGGGGCCTTTCGAACTATCTCGAGACCAAGCAGATCACCAGCTTCGACGCCGACGAACCGTGGGGCTGGTATCTCAAGGAATAGAGACGCTCGGGGCGCGCGCGGGAGCCCGGCGTCAAATTCCCTTCATGCGGCTGTGAAATAAGCCGACTAAGGATAGCAGCTCAAAGCTGCCACCGGACGGGCTGTATTCGGAGGGTCAGATGAACAGATCGAACGACGGGATCGAAATGCAGGACTGGCTGGAGGCGGAACTGGCCGACACGCTGGACGAAGACTACGAACTCGAGCTTTCCGAACCGGTGCTCTCCGAAGAGATCCGCAAGATCTACCGCAAGAACCACCCGCCATCGATCCCGCGCATCGATTACTTCCGCACGCTGCTGCGGCTGCAGTCGGAGCTGATCAAGCTTCAGGACTGGGTGGTCTACCACAAGGAAAAAGTGGTGGTGATCTTCGAGGGGCGCGATTCCGCCGGCAAGGGCGGCGTGATCAAGCGCATCACCCAGAGGCTCAATCCGCGCGTCGTGCGCGTCGCCGCGCTGCCGGCACCCTCGGACCGTGAAAAGACGCAATGGTACTTCCAGCGCTACGTGCCGCACCTGCCGGCCGGCGGCGAGATCGTGCTCTTCGACCGCTCCTGGTACAACCGCTCCGGCGTCGAGCGGGTCATGGGCTTCGCGACGGAAGACCAGGTCGAGCAATTCTTCAACGACGTTCCGGAATTCGAGCGCATGCTGGTCCGCTCCGGCATCCGGCTCGTCAAGTACTGGTTCTCGATCACCGACGAAGAACAGCAGATGCGCTTCCTGGTGCGCATCCACGATCCCCTGAAGCAGTGGAAGCTCTCGCCGATGGATCTGCAGTCGCGGGTGCGCTGGGAAAGCTATACCAAGGCCAAGGAAGAGACCTTCGCCCGCACCAACATTCCCGAAGCGCCCTGGCATATTGTCGAAGGCAACGACAAGAAGCGCGCCCGGCTGAATTGCATCGATCACCTGTTGACACAGATCCCCTACGAGGACGTGCCGCACGAGGAAATATCCCTGCCGGAACGCGTTTTCAACCCGGACTACGAGCGCAAGGTGCTGCCGCCGGAACTCTACGTACCCGCGAAATACTGACGTCGACGGCGCAGCGGCGTTTGCGCCGACGCCCCGGCCGCAGTTGAAAGCGAGGCGGCACCCGCCCGCCTCGCTTGCAATATCGCCGCGAAAATCAGAGATTGCCGTGAAACGACAGTTTCATGGAATCGACATGAGCCCCAAAGAACGCTCCTTCCTCACGCGCGTCCGCCAGGTGCTGCCGGAACTGCATCCGGCCGAACGGCGGCTGGGCGACTTCCTTTGCGATTTTCCCGGCGAGGTCGCGAGCTACTCGGCCCAGGAACTGGCCGCGCTGGCGCATGTGTCGAAGGCTACCGTTTCGCGTTTTATCCAGCGCCTCGGCTACGAGAACTACGAGGAGGCGCGCCGCCATGCCCGCGCCGACAAGCAGACCGGTTCGCGCCTCTTCCTGGCGACCGCCACCGACAGCGGCGGCGAGCAGTCGCTCTCCTCGCATGTGGCGCAAGGGGTCGCCAACATCGAGGCGACCTTCCTCGCAATCTCCGAGACCCAGGTGACGGCGGCGGCAACCGCCATTCTCGGGGCCCGCAAGGTCTGGGTCATCGGCTTTCGCGCCAGCCATTCCTTCGCCACCTATCTGCAGTGGCAGATGACGCAGGTGATCGAGAACATCTCGGCCATTCCCGGTGGCGGCCAGACACTGGGCGAGCATCTGGTCAGCATCGATCGCGACGATGTCATCATCCTCTTCGGCCTGCGTCGACGCGTTTCCCTGATGGAGCCGTTGCTCGCACAGTTGGAAAAGTCCGGCGCACGGCTGCTCTATATCACCGACGAGGGTGTGCCCTTCCTCAACCAGGCGGAATGGCATTTCCGCTGCCAGACGCTGGCGCCAGGCCCCCTCTTCAACCACGTCTCAGTCATGGCGCTCTGCCATCTCCTGACGACGCGATGCATCGAAATCGCCGGCACGGCCGGCCGAAATCGGCTCCGCGGCATCGAAGCGATCAACGATGCACTTGAGGAATTGTGAGCGTCGATTGGGCATTTGCCTGAAACGCCAGAATATTTTTTGCGCACGGGAAATTTGAGTTTCAACGCCGGGCGCAAAGGCAACCTGCCGCCAAGGCTTTGACACGAAACAAGAAACCACAGTTTCTCATAAAATGGCACGAAATCTGCATTCCGTCGATTGCGTGACGAAACGGCCTGGTCCTTTCGCAGCGCATCATAGAATCTTCTATGAAACCAGGATTTCATGATGTAGATTTCATGAAACTGAGTTTTCACATTTTCACGTTGTTAAGCCATAAAGGGGAACGAACCATGGCAGCGGAAAATATGGTGCCTTCCGGCAGGTCATCGCCGGTCATCAGACAGTTGGAATCAGCCTTCACCAAGATCGGCGTCACGGGCGCCCACAAACAGATCCTCGCGCTCGTCCTCATCGGCTGCCTGTTCGACAGCTTCGAGCAGAACACCATCGGCGTCGCCGGCCCGATCCTGAAAGAACATTGGGGCCTTACCGGAACCGACATCGGTTTCCTCAACACCATCACCTTCGGCAGCGCCGCCCTCGGGCGCCTGCTCTCCGGCATCCTCGGCGACCGTTATGGCCGGCGCGTGATGTTGACGATCAATCTCCTGCTCTTCACCATCGGCTCGGCCGCCTGCGCCATGGCGCCGAATTTCGCGATGCTCTGCTTCGCCCGCGCCATCGTCGGCTTCGGCGTCGGCGGCGAGATCTCCACCGCGGTAACCATGCTGTCGGAGTTCTGCTCGCCAAAATTCCGCGGCACGGCGGCCGGCCTCGTCAATGTCGGCGCCGGCGGTTTCGGCAATTTCCTGGCGCCTGCCTTCGGCCTGATGATCTTCACCCTCTTCCCGGGTGAAAATAGCTGGCGCTGGCTCTTCGCCTCGCTCGCCCTGCCGGCCCTGCTCGTCGTCTTCTACCGCCGCCTGGTGCCGGAAACACCGCGTTTCCTCGCCTCGCAGGGCAAGATCGACGAGGCCAACAAGGTGCTTTCGATCCTTGCCTCCGGCTCGTTGCGACCACGCAATCTCAAGGTTCAGGAATATCTGACCAAGGACCACCTGAAGGGTGAGGAACCGGCCAGGAGCGACTGGAAGGAACTCTTTCGCGCGCCCTTCATCGGCCGCACCATTCCGGTCGCCATCGCGATCCTGATGAGCTACGGCGCCCAGCTTTCGGTGCTGACGCTGATGCCGATCATCTTCGTGTCCATGGGCTACACGCTTCAGGGCAGCCTGCTCTACAGCATGATCATCCAGAGCGGCAGCGTGCTCGGTGCCATCGCCGCCTCGATGTTCGGCTATTATTTCCCGCGCAAGAAGGTGCTGACCCTCGGTGCCGCCTGCGCCTGCCTTGCGGCCGTCTCGATCGCCTATCTCGGCGCCAACATCTATCTGGTGTTGCTCTTCGGCGCGATCTTCCAGTTCTTCGTGCTGCTGCTCAACACCTCGATCTGGATCTATGCCCCCGAACTCTTCCCGACCCGCATCCGTGCCTTCGGCGTGGCGCTGATCCTGGCCACCGGCTCGGCCGCGGGTTCCTTCATTCCCACCATCGCCGGAGCGCTGTTCGACACCTACGGCATGGTCGGGGTCTTCGGTCTCGCCGCCGGCATGTATGCGGTCTTCGCCTTCTGCATCCAGCTCGGGCCCGAGACCTACGGCATGTCGATGGAAGACTTGACCCAGCCTGCGGACGCCGACCTCGCAAAGGCTGGCACTTCTGAAATCAAAGTCGGCGTGGAACTGAGAACGTGAGCGCACATATCCTTCTGATCAACCCGAACAGTTCGCATGCCACCAGCGACATGATGGTCGCCATCGCACGCCGGGCCGCATCGGGACGCATGGCCGTGGCAGTCGCCACGGCCATGCGGAACCCGCCGATGATCGTGACGCCCGAGCAGTTGGATGCGGCCGCTGCCGAGGTCGTCGAGATCGGTGAAAGACATGGGGCCGGGTGCCTCGGCATTGTCGTCAGCGCCTTCGGCGATCCCGGCCTTGCCGCCCTCAAGCATCGCCTCGCGATCCCCGTGATCGGCATCTGCGAGGCCTCGATGATCGAGGCCTCGCAGGGCGGCCGCAAGTTCGGCGTCGCCACCACGACGCCGGAATTGATCCAGGCGATCGACGATCGCGCCCGCGATCTCGGCGTCTGGGAGCAATATACCGGCATCCGCTGCACGTCCGGCGATCCGCTGGCGCTCTCCGCCCACCCGGAATGCCTGCTGGACGCCCTCGGTGACGCCGTCCGCCAGTGTGTCGAACTGGACGGCGCCGAGGCCGTCATCATCGGCGGCGGTCCGCTGGGCCAGGCGGCCGAACAGCTCCAGCCGATGTTCTCGACGCCGATTATCGCGCCCATCCCGAGCGCCATCGACCGCATGCTCGACCTGATGCAGGTCGCCGCCTGACAGGCATTCGTCATCGCGGACACCCAAAAGGATTATGGATTCGGCGGCGGTAACGCCTGTTTCCGCCGACTGCCCCGTGGTATTTTTGCTCTTTCCAATTGGGCGAGACCGAAGCCGGGGCGGAGGTTTGCGCGATGAAATCTCTTTTTGCTTCGTTTGCCGCGATGGCGTTCTTTACCGCGGCAGCCATGGCGGGCCCTTTGCACGACGCGGCAAGGGACGGCGATACCGAACGCGTCAAACAACTGCTCGACCAGGGAACCGACATAGCCGAGCCCGATGCGGCCGGCGAGCCGGCATTGCTGATCGCCGCGCTCAAAGGGCACACCGCGGTCGTCGCTCTGCTCATCGATCGCGGGTGCGACATCGAGATCCGCAACAAGGGCGGCCTGACGGCGCTGCACGCCGCCGCCTATGGCGGCAATCTCGAAACCGCCAAACTGCTCGTCGCCAAGGGGGCTGCCGTCAACGATGTCGCCAACTTCTACAAGATGTCGCCGCTGCACGCGGCAGCCGAAGAAGGCCACGCCGAGATCGTCGCCTTCCTGTTGACCAACAAGGCCGACATCGAAGCCAAGGAGCGCAACGGCTACACGCCGCTGACACAGGCGGGATGGCGCTCGCACTGGCCGACCGCCGAGCTTCTCCTGAAGGCGGGAGCGACCTGCCAGAAAGCCGATCTCGTCGGCGATTGGCTCTACGGCGAATGCACCAAACGACAATGACGAATACATCCGGAAACGGAGGGCATGGCATGTCTCGATATCCGATAGCGGCCGCGATCGCGGCGACGGCGATATTCCTTGCATTCACCGGCACAGCGCGCGCGGAAGAGCCTGTCAACACGGGCTATTTCGGCGACGTGGCGATCAAGGGATATGATCCGGTCGCCTATTTCACCGAGAACAAGGCGGTCGAAGGATCGCCGGAATTCACCTATCGCTGGCTCGGCGCCACCTGGCAATTCGCCAGCGCCGAGCACCGCGACCAGTTCATGAAGGAGCCGACCCGGTATGCGCCGCAATATGGCGGCTATTGCGCCGACGGCGTCTCCTTCGGCACCGTGACGACCAACATCGACCCGAAGGCCTGGCGCATCATCGAGGACAAGCTGTATCTCAGCTACGATCCGGGCGCCGCCGAGGGTCTGGTGAAGAACCCGAACAAAGTGGTCGATTCACGCAAGCACTGGTCCGAGGTCGAGCAGACGCTGCTCACCGAAAAGGCATCGATCAACTGGACGAAACCCTCGCCCTGAAGCGGCCCCAGGGTGCGTGAAGCGGCTTCCGCAGAGGCGCCCGAGGCGTCGACCAGGCTCTTCCTACCGACGCCTCGTGATCGCCGTCATTGCTCGATCGAGAAGAACTTCAGCGCCTGCGGCGTGACGTTGATGTAGTCGGCGGTACGCTCGCCTTTCGCGGTGTTGCGATAGACATAGCCGCAGACCATGCGGTTGAGAAAATACCCGTCATATTTCTCGCAAAGCTGGTTGCCCTTCACTTCGATGCGGCCGGTGATGTTGGTGTTGCTGGTGCGGTAGGCGGTATTGCCGACCTTGTCGAAGAACTGCGCGAAACTCGTTCCGTTCTTGTGTACCCCGACCCAGGTCTTGTCCACGGTCAGTCGTTGCAGTTCCGCCGGGCCGAGCCGGTCGCTGGCGGCGCCAACGAAGCCGAAAGGCCATTCCGGGATCCCCGCCACGCGCAGGCCGAAGAGGTGCCGGTAGAGATCCTCTTCGCGCCAGTAGTCGTAGAGATAGCCGTAATAGGTGAGGTTGGTGTCCGGAAAGAGCTTCAGCAGCTCCGCCGCCTCCGCCGCCGCGCTCTGCTGGTCGCCGCGCTGGGCATAGGCCGAAGCCAGATATTCCCGCGCCGCTTCCACCTTTGGCAGCGCCTCGCTCGCCGCCTCGATCAAGGGGATCGCCCGTTCGAGCCGTCGCGCGGTGTAATAGACGATGCCGGCGAGAAGCTGCAGGCTGGAGGATGGCGACGGATCGAGCCTCAGCGCCCGGTCGATATCCTCGATCGCCTGCGCGTGTTCGCCGGTCTGGGCAAGCACCAGCGCCAGGTTGGCAAGCGCCTCCGCATCGTTCGGCTGGGCGGAGACGGCCCTGAGCGCCGATTCCTTCGCCTCCATCGCGCGTCCATCGACGAGCTGAAGCAGCGCCAGCACCGTATGGGCGCGGGCATTGTTGGCATCGAGCTTCAAGGCCTGGCCCGCGGCGTCATAGGCGATCTTGCGCGCCACGGCTGCCGACCAGAGGTAGTTGTAGTCATTGCGCCAGACATCGACGGCAACACGGGCGATGCCGGCATGGGCATCGGCGAAGTTCGGATCGAGATCGATCGCCCGCTGGTAGAAGGAAAGCGTCTGTCGATAGGTATCGACATCGCGCCAGATGAGGCCCTGCTGCTCCGCCCGCATGTAATTGTCATAGGCCTCGAGATTGTCGGTGGGAATGCGCGCCAGTTGGTCGCGCTCGCCCTCGCTGAGCTTGACCTCGAGCGCGGCAATGATCTTGCCGATCACGTCGTCCTGAACGGCAAAGAGGTCGGCATATTGCCGGTCGTAGCGTTCCGCCCAAAGCGAAAGCCCGCTCACCGCATCGATGAGCTTGACGTTGATGCGCAGCCGCTGATCGGCGCGCTGCAGCGTGCCCTCCAGCACATAGTGCACGCCGAGTTCGGCGGCGATGTCCTGGATCTTGTCGGCGCTGCCCTTGAGCGCGAATACCGAATGCCGGGCGATGACGAAGAGGCCGGAGACCTTCGACAGTTCGGTGATGAGATCGTCGGTCAGGCCTTCCGCCAGGTGATCGTGATCGCTGTCGCCGCTGACATTGATAAAGGGCAGCACCGCGACAGAAGGCTGGTCCGGCAGGGGATAGGCGAAGCGCTGCGCCGGATTTATCGACGCGATCAGCGTCCAGGGTTGCCACCAAGCGATCACGACCGCCAGCAGCAGCGCAGCCAAACCGATCGCCACGCCTTGGCGGGCGGCTCGCCCCTTTTTTTCGCCAAAGGTCTTGCCCACGGCTTCGGGTTCGAGGAGCACGCGGTAGACACGGATCGGATCGGCGAGCCCCTTCACCGGTTGCCACCCCAGAGATGCAAATCCGACCTTCAGCTTGGAGCTGATCTGGTCATAGGCGGTGCCCGATATCGCAATGCCGCCCGGATGGGCCAGCCCTTGCACCCGGTCGGCGATATTGACGCCATCGCCGTGGATATCGTCGCCTTCGACGATGATGTCACCGAGATTGATGCCGATGCGGAAGTCCAGCCTCTCGCCGTCAGGCCCCCGCTCATCCTGCGCCGCCGCCTTGCGTTTCTGGATATCGATCGCGCACTGCGCCGCATCCACGACGCTGCGGAATTCGACGAGCAGACCGTCACCCATCGTCTTCACCAGCCGCCCGTGATGCTCGCGAAAGAGCGGCTCGAGAATGGTGCACAGGTCCGACTGGAATCGAAGGCGCGTCCCTTCCTCGTCGAGCCGGCTCAGGCGGCTGTAGCCGACGACATCCGCAATCAGGACGGCAGCGAGACGGCGCTCCATCGACGAGCTCTCAACGTACGATGTACCCCAGCGGCAGATGTTACCGCAGCTTGGCAAACAGCGCCATCGGCGCGCAACGGCAGGACGCCTGCTCTGCGCCGTAACAGTTACGTACTTGCGGTGCTCCGTCGAGCTGACACGATCGTCGGCGATCATCCGAAGGTATCTGCCATGCTCAAACGACGGTCACTGCTGATGCTCGGCGCTCTCGCGACGGCTCTGCCCGCCCTCAAGGTAACAAGGGCGAGCGCTGCCGACATTGGCCTCTCGACAGAAGAGGCGCGCGCCATCGCCAAGGAAGCCTATATCTACGGCTTTCCGCTCGTCGACAGCTATCGCGTGCAATATTCCTACTTCGTCGATCGCGGCAATCCTGAGTTCAAGAGCGCGTGGAACACGCTCAACAACACCGCACGGGTCTATACGCCTGACGACAAGGCGATCCAGACACCGAACTCCGATACGCCCTATTCCTTCCTCGGAGCGGACTTGCGCGCAGAACCGCTGGTCCTGACCGTGCCGGCGGTCGAGAAGGAGCGCTACTACTCGCTCCAGTTCATCGACATGTATACGTTCAACTTCGCCTATGTCGGTAGCCGCGCCACCGGCAACGAGGCTGGCAGCTTCCTGCTGGCGGGACCGGACTGGAAAGGCGAAACGCCGCCCGGGATCAAGGCGGTGATCCGCTCGGAAACCGAATTCGCGTTCGTGCTTTATCGCACCCAGATGTTCAATCCCGCCGACATTGAAAACGTCAAGAAGATCCAGGCGGGCTACCAGGTGCAGCCGCTTTCGAGCTTCCTCGGCCAGAAAGCACCCGCACCGGCTCCAGCCGTCGATTTTGTGAAACCGCTCAATGCCGAAGAGGAGAAGACTTCGCCGGAATTCTTCAGGATCCTCAACTTCGTACTCGGCTTCTGCCCGACGAACCCGTCGGAAACCGAGCTGATGGAGCGCTTCGCCAGGATCAATGTCGGCGCCGGCAAGAGTTTCGATTTCGACACATTTCCACCTGACATGCAGCAGGCGATCGAAAGCGGCATGGCTGACGCCTGGGCCGCATTCAAAGAGTACAAGGAAACCGAACTCGACACCGGCAAACGAACGAGCGGAGACAGTTTCGGCACGCGTGAGTATCTGAACGGCCACTATCTCGACCGCATGTCCGGCGCCGTGCTCGGCATCTACGGTAACTCCAAGGACGAGGTGGTCTATCCCGCCTATTTTACCGATGAACGCAAGAAGCCGCTCTCGGGTGAAAACAAGTACACGCTGCGTTTCGAACCGGGCATGCTGCCGCCGGTCAATGCCTTCTGGTCGCTGACGCTCTACGAGCTGCCGTCCAGCCTGCTCTATGCCAATCCGCTCAACCGATACCTGATCAACTCGTCGATGCTGGCGGATCTGAAAAAGGACGCCGATGGCGGCGTGACACTCTACATTCAGCACGATTCACCCGGCACAGAGAAGGAAGCCAACTGGCTGCCGGCACCGAGCGGCCCGTTCTTCACCGCCATGCGGCTCTACTGGCCGAAGCCCGACGCATTGGACGGCAAATGGAAAGCGCCGCCGATGCGGCGCGCCAACTGATCAAAGAGGATTCGAGCATGACGCATTATCGTTCGTTCTTCATGGCCGGTGCATTGGTGATGGCCGGCGCCGCACAATCTACCGCCGCCGACCCCATTACGGTTGGCGTCGACAACTTCATTCGCGCCGAGAGCGACATGTACGCGGCAAGCATGGTCAAGGACGGTGCCCTCGGAAAATTCCTGCATCGGCGCGAGCCCGCTTCGATCGACAATCAGACGGTCATTCGCCTCAACCGCGACACCCTCTATTCGTCGGCCGTGTTCGATCTCGATGCTGGGCCGGTCACCATCACCATGCGCGGGAAAGCGCTTCATGTCGATGCAGGTGATCAATGAAGACCACTATGTGCCGGAGGTCGTCTACGGCGCCGGGGAAACGACGCTCACCAAGGAAAAGGTCGGCACGCGCTACGTCGTTGTCGGCGTCCGTACCCTCGTCGATCCGGCCGACCCGAAGGATATCGCTGACGTCCATGCCCTACAGGATGCGATCAAGGTGAACCAGCAGGGAGCAGGAAAATTCGAGATTCCGGCCTGGGACCCGGCAAGCCAGAAGAAGGTGCGCGAGGCCCTGCTCGCGCTTGGCTCCACCCTGCCGGACTTCAAGAAAGCCTTCGGTACCCGGCAAGAGGTCGACCCGATCCGCCATCTTATCGGCACCGCGACCGGCTGGGGCGGCAATCCCGACAAGGACGCGACCTATCTCAATGTCACGCCCGCCAAGAACGACGGCAAAACCGTCTACAAGCTCGAGGTCAAGGATGTGCCGGTCGACGCCTTCTGGTCGGTCAGCGTCTATGATGCCCAGGGTTTTTACGAGAAGAACCCCTACGACGCCTACACGATTAACGATATCACGGCAAAGAAGGCTGATGACGGTGGCGTCTCGATCCAGTTCGGCGGCTGCGACGGCAAGATCGCCAACTGTCTTCCCGTGACCGACGGATGGAACTACACGGTGCGGCTCTACCGGCCGCGTCAGGAGATCCTTGACGGTTCCTGGCACTTTCCCGAACCGCAGCCGGTGAACTAGGCTTTCCGCGTCGCGAATCAGGCGCCGGAGACCGAGTGCATGGAGTTCCAGGACGACGACCTTGCCGCGTTCGCCGACAATGGTGCAGCGCCCCTGCCGACCGCAGCGGCCGAGGGCCATGTCGAGCGGAACGGCGCAAGCATCTGGTATGCGACCTATGGCAAGGGCGCACCGGTGATCCTGCTGCACGGCGGCCTTGGCCACAGCGGCAACTGGGGCTACCAGGTCCCGGCACTGCTGGAGGCCGGTCGCCGTGTCATCCTGATCGACAGCCGCGGCCACGGCCGCAGCACCCGCGATACCCAACCCTATAGCTATGAACTGATGGCATCCGACGTGCTCGCCGTCATGGACAGGCTGCAGATCGAGACGGCCGCCTTTGCCGGCTGGAGCGACGGCGCCTGCATTGCGCTCGTTCTCGCCTCGATGGCGCCGGAGCGTGCCGCCGGCGTCTTCTTCTTCGCCTGCAACATGGACCCGAGTGGAACCAGGGAGATCGAACCGAGTCCGATCCTCGACCGCTGCTTCGGCCGCCATTCGAGCGACTACAAGCAATTGTCGGCAACACCTGGCGATTTCGGCGCCTTCGTCGACGCCGTCAGCGAGATGCAAAAGACCGAGCCGAACTACACGGCCGAGGACCTCGGCCGGATCCGCGTCCCGGTCGCGATCGTTCAGAGCGAGAATGACGAGTTCATCAAGCGCGAGCATGCGGACTATCTCGCCCGCAGCATTCCCGGCGCCGAATTCATCCTGCTTCCCGGCGTCAGCCATTTCGCACCGCTGCAGCGGCCGGACCGGTTCAATGCAGCGCTCAACGCCTTCCTGGCAAAGCTGCCGCGTTAGTCCCGCCCGATCGCCCGACTACATGATGGGGCGTCGATCTCGCCCCACCCTTCCCGTCGGCCATGGTTACTCGGCGGCCTCGGACTCCGGCATCGGCACATAGTTGAGGATCGGCGAAAGCCAACGCTCGACCTCACGGATCGGCATGCGCTTGCGCTCGGCATAATCCTCGACCTGATCGCGCTCGACCTTGGCGACACCGAAGTAATAGGCTTCGGGATGGCCGATATAGAGGCCGGAAACCGATGAGCCCGGCCACATCGCATAGCTCTCGGTCAGGCTGACACCGATTGTGGCTTCCGCATCGAGCAGCCGGAAGAGCGTCGCCTTCTCCGTATGGTCGGGCTGCGCCGGATAGCCGGGCGCCGGGCGGATGCCGGCATAGGGCTCGGCGATCATTTCCTCGGGCGTGAAAGCCTCGTCGGCCGCATAGCCCCAGAGCTCCTTGCGCACATATTCGTGCATGCGCTCGGCAAAGGCCTCGGCGAAGCGGTCGGCCAGCGCCTTGACCAGGATCGACGAGTAGTCATCGTTGGCGCGTTCGAAACGCTCGGCAATCGCAACTTCCTCGATGCCGGCGGTGACGACGAAGCCGCCGACATAGTCGTTGGAACCGCTGCCCGCCGGGGCGACGAAATCGGAAAGCGCCACGTTCGGGCGACCGTCACGCTTCGTCAGTTGCTGGCGGAGCGTGAAGAAGGTCGCGAGCTCGGATGTCCGGTCGTCGCCGGTGAAGAGCCGGATGTCGTCGCCGACTGTTCCCGCCGGCCAGAAACCCACCACGGCCTTCGGCGCGAACCACTTCTCCTCGATGATCTTCTTCAGCATCGCCTGCGCATCGTCGAACAATTGCCGGGCTGCGGCGCCTTGCGCCTCGTCCTCCAGGATCTTCGGATAGACACCCTTCAGCTCCCAGGTCTGGAAGAACGGGGTCCAGTCGATATAGCGGGCGAGTTCTTCGAGATCCCAGCTTTCGAACACGCGCGTGCCGAGGAAGGACGGCGTCTTTGCCTGGTAGTTCGCCCAGTCGATCTTGTGCTGGTTGGCGCGGGCCTGCGACAGTGGCAGACGGCGCTTTTCCGCCTCGTTGCGTGCATGCACGTCGGCGACCTTGCGATACTCGGCACGAACGGTCTCGATGTAATTGTCGCGGGCTTCCGGCGACAACAGGCTAGAGACGACGCCGACGGCACGGCTTGCATCGGTGACATAGACCGTCTGGCCACGGTCATAGCGCGGATTAATCTTGACCGCCGTATGGACACGGCTGGTCGTCGCGCCGCCGATCAGAAGCGGAACGTCGAAACCTTCGCGTTCGAGCTCGGAGGCGACATGCACCATCTCATCGAGCGAGGGGGTGATCAGGCCCGAAAGCCCGATGATGTCGACCTTCTGCTCGCGCGCCACTTCGAGGATCTTCGCCGAGGGCACCATGACGCCGAGATCGATGATCTCGTAATTGTTGCAGGCAAGCACGACGCCGACGATGTTCTTGCCGATGTCATGCACGTCGCCCTTGACCGTCGCCATCAGGATCTTGCCGGCGCTTTCGCGCGCCTGGCCGCCATTGGCAAGCTTCTCCGCCTCCATGTGCGGCAGTAGCACGGCGACCGCCTGCTTCATCACACGCGCGGATTTCACCACCTGCGGCAGGAACATCTTGCCCGATCCGAAGAGGTCGCCAACGACGTTCATGCCGGCCATCAGCGGACCTTCGATGACATGCAGCGGCCGCGCGGCGGCAAGGCGCGCCTCCTCCGTATCGGCCTCGATGTACTCGGTGATACCGTTGACCAGCGCGTGTTCAAGACGCTTCTCCACCGACCATTCGCGCCAGGAGAGATCCTTTTCGCGCCCCTGCGCGCCGCCCTGCCCGCGATAACGCTCGGCGATTTCCAGCATGCGCTCGGTCGAATCGGCGCGACGGTTGAGCACCACGTCTTCGCAAGCCTCGCGCAGCTCCGGATCGATCGCGTCATAGACGGCGAGCTGGCCGGCATTGACGATGCCCATGTCCATGCCCGCCTGGATGGCGTGATAGAGGAAGACCGCATGCATCGCCTCGCGCACCGGCTCGTTGCCGCGGAAGGAGAAGGAGAGGTTGGAGACGCCGCCCGACACATGCACATGCGGCAGGGTGGCGATGATCTCGCGTGTCGCTTCGATGAAGTCGACACCGTAATTGTTGTGCTCCTCGATGCCCGTCGCCACGGCGAAGATGTTCGGGTCGAAGATGATGTCCTCTGGCGGGAAACCCGCCGCTTCCGTCAGAAGCTTGTAGGCGCGGGTGCAGATCTCGACCTTGCGCGCCTTGGTGTCGGCCTGGCCGACCTCGTCGAAGGCCATGATGACGACGGCCGCCCCATAGGCGCGGCAGAGCCTAGCGTGATGCAGGAACGCCTCTTCGCCTTCCTTCATCGAGATCGAATTGACCAGCGGCTTGCCCTGCACGCATTTCAAGCCCGCCTCGATCACCTCCCATTTCGACGAGTCGATCATGACAGGCACGCGGGCGATGTCCGGCTCGGAGGCGACGAGGTTCAGGAACTCGACCATCGCCTGCTTCGAATCGATCAGGCCCTCGTCCATGTTGACGTCGATGATCTGAGCGCCGTTCGCCACCTGGTCGCGCGCGACGTCGAGGGCGGCCGAATAGTCGCCGGCCGTGATCAGCTTGCGGAATTTGGCCGAGCCGGTGACGTTGGTGCGCTCGCCGACGTTGACGAACGGAATGTCCGACGTCAGCGTGAAGGGCTCCAGCCCGGACAGCCGCATCAGCGGCTCGACCTTGGGGATCTCGCGCGGGGGATGCTTGGCAACCGCCTTGGCAATGGCGCTGATATGGGCTGGCGTCGAACCGCAGCAGCCGCCGACGATATTGACGAGACCGTCACGGGCGAAGGCTTCCACCTGGGCCGCCATCTGCTCGGGTGTCTCGTCATATTGGCCGAACTCGTTCGGCAAGCCGGCATTGGGATAGGCACAGACGAAGGTGTCGGCGACACCCGAGAGCTCGTCGATATGGGCGCGCATGGCGTTGGCGCCGAGCGCGCAGTTGAGGCCGATGGTGAAGGGCTCGGCATGGCGCACCGAGTGCCAGAAGGCGGTCGGCGTCTGGCCGGAGAGCGTGCGGCCCGAGAGATCGGTGATCGTGCCGGAGATCATCACAGGCAGATCGACGCCCTTCTCGGCGAAGACTTCCTTGGTGGCGAAGATCGCCGCCTTGGCGTTCAGCGTGTCGAAGATCGTCTCGATCAGGATGATGTCGGCGCCGCCATCGATCAGGCCGCGGATCTGTTCGGCATAGGCGATGCGCAAGTCGTCGAAGGTGACGGCGCGGTAGCCGGGATTGTTGACGTCGGGCGAGATCGACGCCGTGCGGTTCGTGGGCCCGAGCGCGCCGGCGACGAAACGGCGGCGGCCGTCCTCGGCCTCGGCCCGCCTGGCAGCGCGCCGCGCCAGCCGGGCACCGTCGCGGTTGAGCTCATAGACCATGTCCTCCATGCCGTAATCGGCCTGGGCGATGCGGGTCGATGAAAAGGTGTTGGTCTCGAGGATGTCGGCGCCGGCGATCGCATAGGCGTAGTGAATGTCCTCGATCGCCTTCGGCTGCGTCAGCGTCAGGAGATCGTTGTTGCCCTGTTGGTGACAGGCGCAGCCGCCGAATCGGTCGCCGCGGAAATGCTGCTCGATGAAGCCGAGCTGTTGGATCTCCGTGCCCATTGCGCCATCCATGATCAGGATGCGCTCATGCGCCGCTTGGGCGAGCGCTCGCTTGATCTCGGAGCCATTCGGCTTGGAGGAAACGTCACCGAAAAGGGCGCCGATGGCGGACATGGGAAATCTCCCGTTCTGAAAACGACAAACAATAAATGAGTCAATCACATAAAGATATCTTTATGTCAACATATGACGCGATCACATTTGCCCGCCGCGCCAAAGAAAATGGCCCGCCGCGATTGCGACGGACCATGAAGATAGGCCTGTATCGGTAGGGCTGTTCAGAGCCGCGCCAGGCAATCCTCGGTCTCATAGATGGCGCAGAGGATGTGGTAGAAGCTGCTCGCTGGCGCCGGTTCCTCGATGAAGCTGCCATCGGCCTTCTGCTTGTCGCGCCAGAGGCCCGCAACTGGCGTCTCCAGGAACGCCTGAAGTGCTGCCGCCGCCCGGGCGGCCGAGGCGAGATAGCGTTCACGCTCAGCGCCGTTGGTGAGTGCCGCGAAGCGGACTGACGCCTTCAGCCACTCGGTCTGCGGCCAGAGCCGCGCGATCGGGTCGGCCACCGAAAGATCGTCGAGCAGCGTCATGATCGCGACGTTGCGATCCGCTGAGATGCCGTGCGCCTCGCCGATATCGAAGAGCCGCCGCGCCTTGACGATCGCCTCGGCGCTGCCGCGGCGCTCCGCCCAGCGCAGCAGCAGCCAGGCCCATTCGAAAAGATGGCCGGGCTCGACGATCCGACCCTTGTCGCCGGCAAAGGGTGCCCAGTCGTGATCGAAGAACTCACGCAGAACGCCGGTCTCGGCGTCGATGAAATGATCCATCGCCAGATCCGCAATCTCGTCGGCGAGATTGGCCCAGGCGACCTGATCGAATCCGTCCACCATCTCGCTGGCGAGACAAGCCTCGAAGAGATGCATATGCGGGTTGGAGCAGAGCGGCAGGCGCGGGGGATTGTCTTCCTCGAACCCCGCGACCGGATGCTTGACGTGAGCTTCGATCCGAGACCGAAGGTCGTTGCTGCGTTCGATCATCTCGGCCTTGCGTGCCGGCATGACCTCGGCAAGGTAGGCGAAAGCCAACAGGGCGAAGGCCTGGTTGTAGAGATCGAAGGCGCCGTCGAGCAGATTGCCATCGGCATCGGCGAGCGCGCCATAAAAGCCGCTCGGCTGTTTGAAGACGCGATCGAAATAGGCAAGTCCGCCTTCAGCGGCACCGCGCCAGTCACCGCTCCATCCGCGCCGGCCGGCTTCCGCAAAACAATAGACTTGCCGCGGCTGCACCCGCGCACGCCGGTTGGCGCGGGTCGGCTCACCGGCCGTATCGATCGTCTCGACGAAACCGCCGGCGGCATCGACACCCGCGTCGCGCCAGAGCGGCAGGGCCTTGTCAGCCAGCCACTGCGAGAGAACGCGAGACTGAGAAAAGATATTGTCTGCCAACGCTCAGCCCTCGAGCTTCAAGCCGTCATGATCCTTGCCGAGCAAGATCGCGAGCGCCTCGACCACCATGTTGTGGTCCTCGCGCTGCGGCAGCCCGGAAACCGTGACGGCACCGATGCAGCCTGTACCCTTGACAACGATCGGAAAGCTGCCGCCATGCGCGGCATAGTCGGCATCCGACAGCCCAAGCTTGGCCTGCAGATTGGTTTGCGCCTTCGCGAGTTCGCGACCGGTGGCATAGCTGCTCTTGAAAAGCCGGAACACGGTATTGCGCTTGCGGCGCACCCAGTTCGGATTGTCCGGCGTCGACCCGTCGAGCGCTGCGTAGAATACCTGCATCGAGAACAGCGTGACGTCGATCACCACGCCGAAATTGCGTTCGACTGCCATCTTGCGCAGCAGCGAGCCGAGTTCCCAGGCCGTTTCCAGATCGAAACGCTCGAACTGCAATTCCTGTTCCTGCCGCGCGATGCGGGCCAGATCCTTGTCGATATTCATGGGATTAATCCTTCCAGAGCCAAGCCGCGCCACGCACGCCGGAGCTGTCACCGTGCAGGGCCTTGCGGATGGGTGTCTCGAACGTGTCGCCGAAGAGATAGTTGACCACGCGAAGCGGCACGTCGTCATAGATCTCGTCGACATTCGACATGCCGCCGCCAAGCACGAAGACGTCGGGGTCGACGATGTTGGTGAGCAGCGCCAGGCTGCGCGCCAGCCGGTCGACAAAGCGCTCGTAGACGCCGGTCGCCACCGGGTCGCCCGCCCGTTTCGCATCGATGATGTCACGTCCGCGCCGTTCGGTGCCTGTCGTGATCCGGTAGTCGAGTTCGACGCCGGTGCCGCAGGCATACATGTCGAGGCAGCCGTGCTTGCCGCACCAGCACCTGTGACCGGGATACTCGTCCTTCGTCATCCAGGGCAGCGGGTAATGGCCGATTTCGGCGGCAACGCCCTGGTATCCGGCATGCACCTTCTTGTCGATCGCCAGCCCCCCGCCATGGCCGGTGCCGACGATGACGCCGAAGACCACGTGCGCGTCCTTGCCGGCACCGTCGACCGCTTCCGAAACCGCCAGGCAATTGGCGTCGTTGGCGAGACGCACCGGCCGGCCGAGCGCAGTTTCGAGGTCGCGTCCGAGCGGTTTGCCGTTGATCAACACCGCGTTGGAGTTGCGCACGATGCCGGTGCGCGGATTGGGGCTGCCGGGAATGCCGATGCCGATCGAGCCCTTTTCGCCGGCCGTCTGCTCGGCGGCGGCGACGAGATCGAGAACGGCGCGGATGCAGTCGTCGTAGCCGCTCGTCGGGGTCGCGACGCGGTGACGGGCGCGCGTTTCGCCATCGCGGCCAAGCGCGATGACTTCCATTTTCGTGCCGCCCCAATCTATTCCGATGAACATATCTGGATCAGGTCTCTGATGAAGGTCTCAGGGAGAGCGCCGGCTTCCTCCCGCCAACGCCCGCCTTGCTTAGCATTCGGAAGACCTGAAAGACCAGCCCCATCTGGTGACCTGACGCGCGAGGATCGGACGGCGCACGCAAGGGCGGCTATCGCGCATTTCGGGGCGCTACCGCGCAAAAACACTTGGCGAAAACCTCCTGCTTTTGTATGGGTGCTATCCGAGTGGTCCCGTAGCTCAGCAGGATAGAGCACCAGATTCCTAATCTGGGGGTCGCGCGTTCGAATCGCGCCGGGATCACCATTTATTTTCAGGTGTTTATCCAAATAATACCGTCTGCGGCGGCCCCACCCCCGAGCCGTCAGGCTCAGCTTACGCGTCCTGCGCCGAAGCAGCGTTACGACCAAATGCTCCTCGAATGTCACCTCGCGGCAGACGGTAGATACTGGCATTCGCCGGCCGAAACGCTCAAACTGGGCAACCGCGACGAAGGCAGCGATGGCGTTCAGGTCGGCCAAAAATTCCGATGCCACCGACCGACCGGGAATGAAAGACGCATGCGCGTCATGTGCCTGTCACGAACAGCGGCTAGTAGAAACTTACACCTCGCCGATGACCACGGATGAACTGGCATCGGTTGACGGTGATGAGGAAGGTCGGGTCGTCCCGACCTTTTTTGTTGGGTTCATCGGCGTTCCCCACCAGACTGCGACAGCCCTTTCCCGGGGAGCCGCAGGATCACCAATCACGAAATCGTTACCGGCCGCCGCATACGGCACAAAACGGCCTCTCGATCATTTTCCTTGAAGAAGGAGAATGGTGAAAGCTCATGAAAAAGCTGGCTATTATTGCGCTTTCGCTGGCAACGGCTCTCTCCAGCGTGGGCCCGGTACAGGCATTTCCGTCGGTCAGTCCACTGAAGGCCGGCCTATCGAATGTCGAGCAGGTCACGCATCGTCATCGCCAGTGGTACTACGATGACGATGATGAGGATGGATGGCGATACGACCGTCGCTACTACGACGAAGATGATGACGATTACTATCACCACCGGCATCATCACAGCGATATTGGCGCATTTATCGGCGGCTTCGCCGTTGGTGCGATCCTCGGTGGCGCTCTGAGCGCCCCGCCAAGGCGGCACTATCACCGCCACTCCTACTCGAATTGGTGATACGCACTGCTGCCGCCTCGCAGAGTGCCGATCGCCCTGCTTTCGGCACGGAGGCTGATCGTGCTGATATCATCCCTGACTGCGGGCGACCGCCGCTACTCGGTGACGGCTCAATTATCCGGCCGGCAGACGCGCAGCCGATGGCCATCCGGATCGAGAGCGACGAAAGTGCGACCAAACACGGCAGTCTTCAGCTCCTGCTCGATTGCTATTCCGCGCCGGCGCCAATCCGCATAGAGGCGTTCGACCTCCGCGTCATCCTTCACCATGAAGGCGATTTCCGAGCGATGGCCGGTGCCGGACGAAACGAAGTCCCTCGCCTGGGTAGACCAGAGGCTGAAGGTCAGGCCGTTTTCGAGTCCGAAGGCGACATAGGCAGGAAAGGAAGCGACGGGTTCGCGCCCGAACAGATCGGCATAGAATAGGGCGCTTTTTGCCGGGTCGTCGACATAGAGCAGGACCAGGTTCGGTGACAGCATCTTCGGATCTCCTTCTTGTGATGACGGGACCCTAGTCGAAGCTGCTGTCAGCTCTTGTCAGCATGATGCACATAGCCGCAGGCCACCGGTCCATTGAACCGGCCTCTGGCTAGAAGGCGGCGTGTCAGAAGACGGCCAGGTATTTCAACAGAGAGACGATGCCGATGATGATCACGATGATCTGGACGATCTGTTTGCCGCGTGCGTCGAGCGGCAGTCGCTGGACGAGATAAAGCACCAACACGATGACGAGGAACGTAATCAGGATTCCGATAAGCAGCCCCATGGATCAACTCCCTTTTCACAACGAAAGCGCGACAGCGCCGGGATTGTAACTATGGAGCGAGGGCAAAGGTTCCGAGTTGCCCGGCACGTCTTTGGCCGGATTGCGCCAACCGACGTGGAAACGCAGGCGAAAAAGGCGTCAGGGAGCAGACTTGCAGGCGATGCCCTGGTCATTTTCGCCCTTCGTCACGTCGAAAAGCGTCGCCTCGTCGCCCTCGGTCCACCAGATATATTGCCCGCCGGCATATTGGGCGCCGGAGCCGGAGATCACGTTCGATGCCACGACGAAGGTGCCGTCAATCGTAAAGGTCACCAGGGATACGTCGCCCGCATTGATATACTGCGCCTCGATGGTCTTGCCGCCGCAATCGTAGCGAACCGCTTTCCGATCCACGGCATCGGCGCCGGGCACGCGGATCGTCACATCGGCGCCCTGAGAGCCGGCGGTCATCAATGCGAGCTTCATGGCGGTCGCGCCTCCCGCCTTGGCGAGAACGAGCTTCGATCCCTCGACTGTCCAGGAGAGTTCGCTGCGAAGCGCCTCGAGGAATTTCTGCTCCTGGGTCATCGCTGCCGGCACGCACATCTTGCGTGTCGATGCGGCCGGCCCGAAGGTGATCTTCGTGCCCGACAGACTGAAGGTACCGGTGAAATGGTTGCAGCCGGCCATGCCGCCAAAGGTGCCGTCCTCACGGATTTCGAGCGTCGACTGCAGATCGTCGACCACACCGCCGCCGCCGATATCTTCGGCGAGCCAGGTGCCAACGAGCTGCTGCGGCACGTCTTCGGCCGCAACCGGCTGCATCGAAGCCATCTCGATCGTCACGCAGGCGCAGGAAACGGCGGTTATGACTTTCAGCATCGCGAACTCCTTCGGGCTTCGACTCAGCAGCCCGATTCTTAGCCCCTGGACGAGACGGATTGAAGACCGCGCCCTTGTTGCCGGCGGAATTCGCCTGTAGAGCCTAGCGCACAATATAAAAGTTCGGATCGATCTGGCGAAGATCATGCGCTACGCTCGCGACGAAAGCCGCCCCGCGCATTCCCTCCGAAAAAGAAGAACATGGGTATTGGCATGGCATCCCGCGACAATGCGAAGCGCCGACTGACGATCCTCGGGTCGACCGGTTCGATCGGCACCAACACGCTCGACGTCATCGCGCGTCTTGGCGGTCGCGAGCGCTTCGAAGTCGTCGCCGTCACCGGCAACGGCAACATCCCCCTGCTCGCCGAACAGGCGGTGAAGGCCGGGGCGGAGCTTGCCGTCACCGCCAATGAGAGCCAATACGAAAACCTGAAAGCGGCGCTTGCCGGCACCGGCATTGCCGTCGCCGCCGGCAGGAGTGGCCTGATCGAAGCGGCCGAACGCGACGCTGATTGGGTAATGGCGGCCATTGTCGGCAATGCCGGTCTCGCCCCCACCCTCGCCGCCGCCCGCCGCGGCGCCGACATTGCGCTCGCCAACAAGGAGTGCCTGGTTTCCGCCGGCAGCCTCTTCATCGAGGCGGTGAAGAAGGGCGGCGGACGATTGCTGCCGGTCGACAGCGAACACAACGCCATTTTCCAGGTGCTCGAGGAACAGCAGCGCCACGCCGTCGAGCGCATCATCCTGACGGCTTCGGGCGGCCCGTTCCGTACCAAGTCGCTCGAGGACATGCGGCACGTGACCGCCGATGTCGCGCGCGCCCATCCGAACTGGTCGATGGGACTGAAGATCTCGATCGACAGCGCCTCGATGTTCAACAAGGCACTGGAGATGATCGAGGCGAAGCACCTCTTCGCCCTCAGGCCCGAACAGGTCGAAGTGATCGTGCACCCGCAGTCGGTAATCCATTCGATGGTCGGCTACACGGACGGCTCGGTGCTGGCGCAGCTCGGTTGCCCGGACATGCGCACCGCCATCGGCTATGCGCTTTCCTATCCCAGCCGCTGCAGCCTGCCGATCGAGCGGCTCGATTTCGCCAAGCTGTCGCGCCTCGATTTCGAGGCACCGGACGAAGTGCGCTTTCCGGCGATCCGCCTGGCGCGCCGCGCCATGGTCGAGGGCGGCGTGCAGGGGGCGGTGCTCAACGGTGCCAAGGAAACGGCACTCGACGCCTTTATCGCCGGACGCACCGGATTTCTGGCCATGGCGGAGATCGTCGAAAAGGTCATGGACGCGCTCGCCGATCTTCCGGCGGCGATAACCATGGACGACGTTTTCGCCGCAGACGAAAAAGCCCGACAACTGGCGGCCGGGCTCATTCGATAGTCAGGCTTACTCTGCAGGTTCATTGGGCGCTTCGCCCCTCATCCGCCTGCCGGCACCTTCTCCCCGCACGCGGGGCGAAGGAAACCCGTGGCACTGCTCAAAGCTACGACGATTGCTCGCAGCATTCTTGAGGTGAGGCTTCAGCTGTGGCGCTCGTCCCTTCTCCTCGCTGGCGGGGAGAAGGTTAGGATGAGGGGCAACTCCAGAGAACGTTGGTACGCCTCAGGCAACCGCCCTTGCCAGCGCACAGCGCGACCACAGCGAATGCAGCGCGCCGACGAGGTGATCGATGTCGGCATCCGAGTGCAGCGGCGTCGGCGTGATGCGCAGGCGCTCGGTCTTCTTCGGCACCGTCGGATAGTTGATCGGCTGCACGTAGACGCCAAAATTGTCAAGCAGCAGGTCGGAGATCCACTTGCACTTGGCCGCGTCGCCGACCATGACCGGCACGATATGGCTGGGGTTCGGCATGTGCGGGATACCGCGCTGGTCGAGCAGCGAACGCAGACGACGCACGCGCTCCTGGTGCGCGAAGCGTTCGACCTGGCTTTCCTTCAGGTGACGGATCGAGGCAAGCGCACCGGCAGCAAGCGTCGGCGGCAGCGCCGTCGTGAAGATGAAGCCGGAAGCAAACGAGCGGATGAAGTCGCAGAGCGCCGCAGAACCGGTGATATAACCGCCCATCACGCCGAAGGCCTTGCCGAGCGTGCCTTCGATGACCGTCAGCCGGTGCATCAGGCCTTCGCGTTCGGCAATGCCGCCGCCACGCGGACCGTACATGCCAACGGCATGCACTTCGTCGAGATAGGTCATGGCGCCGTACTTGTCGGCAAGATCGCAGAATTCCTTGATCGGCGCGATGTCGCCGTCCATCGAATAGACGGACTCGAAAGCAATGATCTTCGGCGCGCGCGGATCGGCGGCGGCGAGCTTGGCTTCGAGGTCAGCGACCGAATTGTGCTTGAAGATGACGCGTTCGCACTTGGAGTGACGGATCCCCTCGATCATCGAAGCGTGATTCCCGGCGTCCGAGAAGACGATGACACCGGGAATCTTGGAACAGAGCGTACCAAGTGCTGCCCAGTTGGACACGTAGCCCGAGGTAAACAGCAGCGCCGATTCCTTGCCGTGCAGGTCCGCGAGCTCGCGCTCGAGCAGGACGTGATAGTGGTTGGTACCGGAGATGTTACGGGTGCCGCCGGCGCCGGCGCCGCATTCGTCGATGGCGCGCTTCATCGCCTCGGTGACAACGGAATGCTGGCCCATGCCGAGATAGTCGTTCGAACACCAGACGGTGACTTCCTGGACGCCATCGGCCGTATGGCGCGCTGCCTTCGGGAAGTTGCCGCGATGACGGGCGAGGTCTGCGAAAACCCGGTAGCGGCCTTCCTGATGCAGCCCATCCAGCTCGTTCTTAAAGAAATTCTCGAAATCCATCATTTTCTCCAGTGCCCGATCGCTTTTCTTGATTCAAAGCGACCTGGGGTCAACCTCGGAATGCTCGGCATCTGCCACCTGCGGCAAAAGGCCCCTGAAGCGCTGCGCGTCCAATGAATGCATCCGGGATGATCTAGCATTTTCGGGCCGAAGCATCTTCGCTGCTTTCACTGAAACCGTTTCAACCCGGAGAGCCCTAGTTTTGAAACATTCCAAAGAAAGCCTTAGCGCATGTTCATCTCTTCAAGCTTGATCGAAGTCAAGCAAGGATGAAAAAAGGACGACCGAAGCCGTCCCCTTTTTTTGTTGTTTGACAATGCTCCATCCCGGTCAGGCCGCCGCCACGGCGCGCTTGGCCATGACCTTCACCAGATTGGCGCGGTAGGCCGCGTCCGCGTGAATATCGGAGAGCAGCTCCGAGGCATCGACGCTGACATTGCTCAGCGCATCCGGCGACCAGTTGGCAACGAGCGCCGCTTCCATATCGCCATGCCGGAACACGCCGTTCGCTCCCGCCCCGGTAACGGCCACCCGGACGTCGCCATCGTCGCGTCGCGCGACGAACACGCCGGCCATCGCATAGCGCGACGCCGGGTTGGCGAACTTCTGGTAGGCAGCCTTCGCAGGCGCATCGAAGGTGATGGCGGTGACGATCTCGCTGCCTTCCAGCGCCGTGTCGAACAGGCCGGTGAAGAAGTCGTCAGCCGCGATCTCGCGCCTGTTGGTCACGATTGTCGCGCCGAGCGCCAGCATCGCCGCCGGGTAGTCGGCCGCCGGGTCGTTGTTGGCGATGGAACCGCCGATCGTGCCCATGTGCCGCACATGCGGATCGCCGATATGGCCGGCAAGGCCACAGATCGCCGGACAGACGGCTTTGAGCGCCGCCGACGACGCCACGTCATGGTGGGTCGTTGCCGCGCCGATCCGCACCGACCGACCGGAGACCGTGATACCCTGCATCTCGCCGATGTGACGGAGATCGATCAGGTCGCTCGGGGCGGCCAGCCGCTGCTTCATCGTCGGGATCAGCGTCATGCCACCGGCGACATATTTGCCTTCGCCGGCCGCTTCCATTTGCTTGACGGCATCCTGAACCGAGGACGCCCGGTGATATTGGGTCTCGTACATGGGTGTCCTCCCGATCAGCTGGCTGCTTGCGCCGCCGCCCACACCTTCTGCGGTGTTGCCGGCATGGTCAGCGCATTGTTGCCGATAGCGTCGGTGATCGCATTGATCAGCGCCGGTGGAGAGCCGATGGCGCCGGCCTCGCCGCAGCCCTTGATGCCCAGCGGATTGTTCGGGCAGGGCGTGTTCGAGGTCGAGACCTGGAACGACGGCAGGTCGTCGGCGCGCGGCATGGCGTAGTCCATGTAGCTCGCCGTCAGAAGCTGGCCCGAGGCATCGTAGTGCACCCCTTCGAGCAGCGCCTGGCCAATGCCCTGCGCCAGCCCGCCATGCACCTGCCCCTCGACGATCATCGGGTTGATGATGTTGCCGAAGTCGTCGGCGGCGACGAACTGGATGATCTTGGTCCGCCCCGTCTCGGGATCGACCTCCACCTCGCAGATGTAGCAGCCGGCCGGGAAGGTGAAGTTGGCGGGGTCGTAGAAGGCTCCCTCCTTCAGTCCGGGCTCCATGCCGGCAGGCAGATTGTGGGCGGTATAGGCGGCAAGGGCCATCTGGAACCAGGGCACCGCCTTGTCGGTACCGGCGACCTTCAGTTCGCCGTTCTCGATGACGATGTCGCTTTCGTCCGCTTCCATCAGATGCGCGGCGATCTTCTTCGCCTTGGCCTCGACCTTGTCGAGCGCCTTGACGACGGCCGACATGCCGACGGCACCGGAGCGGGAGCCATAGGTGCCCATGCCCATCTGCACCTTGTCGGTATCGCCATGCACGATGTTGACGCTGTCGAGCGGCACGCCGAAGCGGTCGGCGACGAGCTGGGCAAAGGTCGTCTCGTGGCCCTGTCCGTGGCTGTGCGACCCGGTCAGGACTTCGATCGTACCGACGGCATTGACGCGCACCTCGGCCGATTCCCAAAGACCGACGCCGGCACCGAGCGAACCGACGGCTGCCGAGGGCGCGATGCCGCAGGCCTCGATGTAGCAGCTCATGCCGATGCCGCGCTTCATGCCGCGGCCGGCAGCTTCCGCCTTGCGCGCGGCAAAGCCGTTCCAGTCGGCCGCCTTCATCGCCGCTTCGAGCGAAGCGTCGTAGTCGCCTGCGTCGTAATTCATGATGACCGGCGTCTGGTGCGGGAAGGAGCGGATGAAATTGACCCGCCGCAGCTCCGCCGGCGAGACGCCAAGCTCGCGCGCCGCCGTCTCCATCGTGCGCTCGAGCAGGTAGGTCGCCTCGGGCCGTCCGGCGCCGCGATAGGCATCCACCGGGGCGGTGTTGGTGTAGACGGTGCGCACATTGGCATGGATCGCCGGGATGTCATATTGCCCGGAGAGCAGCGTCGCATAGAGATAGGTCGGCACCGCCGACGAGAAGAGCGACATATAGGCGCCGAGATTGGCGATCGTGTCGACCTTGAGCCCGATGATGCGGTTGTTGGCGTCGAAAGCCATCTTCACCTTCGACACATGGTCGCGGCCATGCGCGTCGGTAAGGAAGGCTTCGGTGCGATCGGACGTCCATTTGACCGGGACGCCCGTGCGCTTCGAAGCCCAGAGACAGACGATCTCCTCCGGATAGATGTAGATCTTCGAGCCGAAGCCGCCGCCGACATCGGGGGCGATGACGCGGAGCTTGTTTTCCGGCGCAACGTTATAGAAGGCACTCATCACCAGCCGCGCCACATGCGGGTTCTGGCTGGTCGTGTAGCAGGTATAGTGATCGTCGCCGCTGTCGTAGATGCCGAGCGTGGCGCGCGGCTCCATCGGGTTGGGCGAGAGCCGATTGTTGTGGATCTCGATCTCGGTGACATGCGCGGCCGCGGCGATCGCCTTGTCGGTCGCGGCCGCATCGCCGAGTTCCCAATCGAAGATCAGGTTGTTGGCCGCCTCCGGGTGAAGCTGCGGCTGGCCTGGCTCCAGCGCCTTCGACGCATCGGTCACGACAGGAAGCTCCTGATAGTCGACGACGACGGCCTCGGCCGCGTCGCGGGCTTCGGCCACGCTGTCGGCCACGACGATTGCCACGGCATCGCCGACATAGCGCACCGCCTCATGCGCGAGCGGTCGCCAGGCGCCCATCTTCATCGGCGTTCCGTCCTTGGAGTGGATCATCCAGCCGCAGATCAGATTGCCAATTCCGTCGGCAAGAAGCTGCTTGCCGTCGAGCACGTCGATGACGCCAGGCATGCCCTTGGCTGCGGATGCGTCCACTTTGAGGATTTTGGCGTGCGCATGCGGGCTGCGCACGAAGACTGCGTATTTCATGCCCGGCACGGACATGTCGTCGGTGTAGCGGCCCTTGCCGGTCAGGAACCGCTTGTCTTCCTTGCGCGCCACCCGCGCGCCAATGCCTTCAACTCCCATTGCCGATCTCCTCCCGAGATTTCCAGCGACAGTCCTTCGATGACATGCAGGGCGACGCTCTCTTCGCCCCCCGTCCGGCCGCTATTCTGCGGCCACGCGTGCGCCGCTCATTTCGGCGGCGGCGGCAAGGATCGCCTTGACGATATTGTGGTAGCCGGTGCAGCGACAGATGTTGCCTTCGAGTTCGGCTCGAACCGTCGCCTCGTCGAGTTGCCCCTGGTGCCGGCGGATCATGTCGACGGCCGTCATCACCATGCCTGGCGTGCAGAAGCCGCATTGCAGGCCGTGATTGGCCTTGAACGCCGCTTGCACCGGGTGGAGTTCGCCGTCGGCCGCCAGCCCTTCGATGGTGGTGATCGTGGATCCGGCCGCCTGCGCGGCGAGGATGGAACAGCTCTTGACCGATTTTCCGTCCATATGGATGACGCAGGCGCCGCACTGCGAAGTGTCGCAGCCGACATGGGTGCCCGTCAGTCCAAGATTTTCGCGTATGAATTGCACCAGTAATGTGCGGTCGTCGCAATGACCACTCACCTGACGGCCGTTGACCGTCATTGTCACTTTCGCCATTTCGCTCCTCCGGGGTCGGTCAATGCCAACACGAGCGCGGCCGAAAAGTCGGGTGAGATGGTTCACGCGACTAGGGTACGCGCCAACTGATATCGATGCCCGTCGCCGACGAATCCGTTCCTCCCAGATTTCGCAGGCTTGTTTGTATCATTTGTCTTTTTTTGGAATGCCGCAACCGCTACCGCCCGCCGAACGACAAAATTTTTCCACGCCGGTTGTATCGCGGGGAACTGCTCCTTCATGTCCCGTTCAGGAACGATATCATTATCTTGCGCGCCGGAAGAAACCGCAGGTCTCCCGTAGACTTTAAATCGGGACCGCGTATTTTCCGAACTGCAAGTTCAGGTGGAGCGGGATGATCCCGGCTCCGCCATCATCCAAGGGACGGACTGAGCAAGAGGCTGAGATCCGTAGAGATCGGAGAGGACAACATGAAGAAAGCCATCGCACTTGTGCTGGTCGCCCTGTCGGTCGCAAGCTGCACCCAGACGGAGAAGGGCGCCGGCATCGGTGCCGTTTCCGGCGCGATCATCGGCGGCGCGATCACCGGCGACGTCCGTGGCGCAGCGGTCGGCGCAGCCATCGGCGGCGTTTCCGGCGCAGTCATCGGCCATGTCAGCGAACAGCCGGGACAGTGCTACTACCGCGACCGCTACGGCCGCCGCTACATCGACGCCTGCCCGCGCTAAGGCGAGCGAAGGCGATCATCCTTCGGCGTAGCGCAAGCCCACCGCAGGATTAGTTACCCCCTCATGGCCGACGCCCTGAGGGGGTTTTTCGTTCCGGCGCCCGGCGAATCCGGGGCGTGCCCCCAAGAAATGATCCGACGCGCGCAAACCGGGTGGTTATCGGTCGCGCAAGTCCGTCTGCTGTCCTCGAGATATCACCATCGAGGTCGTTCCATGTCGAAATCACCAAGCATTCCCTTGCCGCCCGCCTTCAGGCGCATCGGCTGGTCCAATCTGTTTGCGCAGTTCTCCGAGCAGATGGCACTGGCTGCCGCTCCGCTCGCTGCCGTGCTTCTGCTCGCAGCCGGGCCGGCGGAAACCGGATGGCTGCAGATGGCCCAGACGCTTCCGTTCCTCTTGCTTTCCATTCCCGCCGGGCTCGTCGCCGATCGCACGTCGCGGCGCAGGCTGATGGTGTCCTCGGAAATGCTGCGCGCACTGTCGCTGGTCGCTACCTTGCTCCTGATGGTCAGCGGTCTGTTGACCCTGCCGCTTCTGGCCGTGATGGGTTTCGTCGGAGCCATCGGCACCGTCTGCTACAACGTCGCCGCCCCCGCCCTTGTCCCGGCGATCGTTCCGCGCGCCCGACTGGCCGACGCCAACCGTTGGCTGGAACTCGCCCGGAGCCTTGCCTATTCGGGCGGACCGGCAATCGGCGGCGCAATCGTGGCATGGACGGGTGCTTCGCTCGCCTATGTCGTCGCCACATGCCTTTCTCTTCTCTCCGTGGTCCTGCTTGCCGGTGTTGGCGATCAACACCAGCCCGCGACGGCAAAACGCAAACTCCTTCAGGATCTGATCGAGGGCGCACGGTTCCTTGCCGGCCACACGCTCCTCAGGCCCATCCTCGTGACCGCCATCGTCTTCAACACGGCCTGGTTCGTGCTGCAGGCGGTCTATGTCGCCTATGCCATCCAAACCCTCGGCCTGACGGCCACGGGCGTCGGCATCACCCTTGGCATTTACGGCGCCGGCATGATGATCGGTGCGGTCGCCGCGCCCGCCATTGCGCGCCGTATTTCGTTCGGCGTGATGATCGCACTTGGTCCTCTCGGCGGTTTGGCGGCGGCCGCAGTAATGCTCTCGACGATCTGGATACCGTCCGGCGCCCTCGCCGGATTGAGCTTCTTTCTGTTCGGCGCCGGCCCCGTGCTCTGGTCGATCGCGACCCTCACCTTGCGACAGGCCGTCACGCCGAATGCCATGCTTGGCCGGGTTTCCGCCTTCATCACCACGGCCACGTTCGGAGCGCGGCCAATCGGTGCAGCGCTCGGGGCCGTCGTCGCCACGCGCTTCGGAGTCGAGCTATGTCTGGCGGTCGCCGCCGCGGGTTTCCTGATCCAGTTTCTCGTCATCATAGCCTCCCGCGTGCCGCAGTTGCGCGCACTGCCGGAAGCGGCCTAACCCTGACGAACCGCGAACAAAGCCAGCCACGCGCCCGACAAAATCGTCGGAACGCCTGGCTGGAAACCGTCCGTTCGGAGCCTATGGTTGTGCTGCACCGACAACATTTCGAAGCTTTTTCCAGCAAATCGCCACCGAAAAGCGGCATCAGGGGTGGATGCGGCCGGCCGTCATCGTTAACAGATGGAAAACCTTAGGCATGCAATAGTGACCCGGCCGCATATGCAGGCAGTTTGTATTGGGTCGCCTGAAGACGGGATGCGGAAGCGAATGTCCCCACCACGGTCGAGTATTGCGTACTGGAAGGCCGCAACTGCGCTTGCAGTCGCCTTCTCGTTTGCGCTCGGCCCGATTTCCGCCAAAAGCGCCCATGCCTTCAAGCTCTTCGGCATGAAGTTCTTCGAGAGCGACGAAGAGGAAGCGCCGGTCATCGACCCGGTCAACTATACGCTTACCTTCGACGCCGGCACTGACGACAAGGAGCTGAAGGAAGCGCTGGAAAACAGCTCGCAGCTCGTCCAGGGCCAGGAAAAGCCCGTGTCCGGCGATCTCGGCCTTGCCATCCGCGCCCGCGACGATCGCGACCGTCTGCTCGCAGCCCTTTACGAAAAAGCCCGCTATGGCGGCACCGTGGCAATTCGCGTCAACGGCCAGGACATCGACAGCCTGCCGCCGGACCCCGCCTTCCCCGATGGGCAGGCAATCCCGGTAATCGTCACCGTCACGCCCGGGCCCGCCTTTACGGTCGGCTCCGTCAAGTTCGAAGGCGATGCTGCCGGCTTCAACCCGGATGACTACGGCCTGCCGGCCGGTGCCCGCGCCGATTCGACGCTGATCATCAAGGCTGGCGAAAAGGTCGTGAACGACCTGCGCGAGCAGGGCCGGCCGCTCGCCAAGCTTACCGAACGCAGCGCCGTCGCCAATCACGCCAATTCCACCGTCGACGTCGTTATCGGCGCAAGCGGCGGTCCGATCGCGCCTGTCGGCGATGTCAGCGTGTCGGGAACCAAGACTGTCGATCCCGCCTTCGTGCGCGACTATTCGCGCCTCAATGAGGGCCGCCCCTATTCGCCCGAGGATATCCGCAAGGCATCCGAGCGCCTGCGCCAGCTCGGCGTGTTCTCGAGCGTGACGATCAAGGAAGCCAACGCGCTCTCGCCCGATGGGTCGATCCCGATGAAGATCGAGGTCTCCGAAGGCAAGCACAAGTATTTCGGCTTCGGCGCCCAGGTTTCGACTACGGACGGTCTCGGTCTCTCAGGCTATTGGGGACACCGCAATCTCTTCGGGCGGGCGGAATCGCTGCGCATCGAAGGCTCGGTCGACCGCATCGGCGAGACAAAGGAACTGGGCAAGCTCGACTATTCGGTCGGCATTCTCTTCGCCAAGCCCGGTGCCTTCGGCCCCGCTTCGACGTTTACTGCCAGCGTCAAGGCCAACATCCAGGATCCGGACGCCTACCGTGCCAAGATCCTGACGGGTGCGGCCGGTGCGACATTCGAACTCTCGCCGACCGACACCGTCTCGGGGGGCGGCGAGCTGAGCTGGGCCAACATCGACGACGCCTTCGGCTCGAATTCCTACCTGACTGCCGCCATTCCGCTCGAATATGTGCGCGACACCCGCAACGACAAGCTGAACGCGACCGAAGGCTACCGGGCGATGATCAACGCCAAGCCGAGCTACGAGATCAAGGGCCAGACCTTCTTCTCGTCTTTCGAAGCGTCGGCATCGGGCTACCATGCGCTCGGCGACGAGAAGCGTTTCGTTCTCGCCGGCAAGATCGGCGCCGGCGTGCTCGTCGGCGGCGGCGGGCTCGAGGATATCCCGGCGAACCGTCGCTTCTATCTCGGCGGCGGCGGCTCGGTGCGCGGCTACTCCTACCAGGAGATCGGCCCGCGCAACTCCGAAAACAGGGAGACCGGCGGGCGCTCCTATGTCAACGCCTCGCTCGAAGCCCGCATCGCGATCACCGACACGATCGGCGTGGTCCCGTTTATCGATGCCGGCACCGTCTCGGCGAAAACGACGCCCGACTTCTCCGACATTCGCGCCGGCGCCGGCATCGGCTTGCGCTACGCCACGCCCTTCGGCCCCATCCGTCTCGACTTCGCGGTCCCGCTGAACAAATACCCCGGCGGCACGAAGTATGGGATTTATGCCGGTATCGGCCAATCCTTCTGATTCCTGATTTTGACGATTCGGGCCGATTCCCCCTACGACACCGCGCGTCTTTCAAGACACGCTAAGGTCGCTGTAACACTTTAGATCTGCTGCATAATTCCTCGAATCGATCCAGATTTGAGGAATTATGCAGCGAGTTCGGCAAATTGCCCTCATCCGTTGATAGTTTCGCCCTGCGGCGATTCCGCTGCAGCGCAACTTGCGCTATGGGTAGAACATGAATCAGGTCGTCCGCTTCCTTCGCGCGACGCTGCGCTATGGCCTTCGTGTGCTTGGCGTGATTGCGGTCGTTGCCCTCCTTCTCGTCGCCTTCGTGGGCTTCACGACTCCCGGCGCCCGGCTCGTCGCCTGGGCAATCGAGAAATATGCGGCAACGCCTGACCAGATCGTGCGGATCGCCGATCCGAGCGCACTTCTGACAGGTGAATTTGCGGCGGGAAGCATCACGCTCTTCGACGGCCAGGGCGTCTATGCGGAGGTTCGCGACCTCAAGCTCAACTGGTCGCCGGCGGCCCTCCTCTCCTTCCGCTTCGACGCTGCGGCGATCTCCGCCGGCTCGGTGCGTGTCGAACGCCTGCCGATCCCCTCGACCGAGACCAAGGAAGTACGCTCGACCTTCGTGCTTCCCGTCGACGTCAAGATCGACGCGATCGATCTCAAGGAAATCGTCATCGGCAAGGCGATCGCAGGCGAGGACCAGTTCCTGACGGCCAGCGGCAAGATCAATGCGACCAACGAGAGCATCGCCCTTGGCCTGACCGCCGCCCAGCGCGACCGGCCGGAAGCGCGCGCCGTCGCCGATATCGTCTTCAATCCGGCGGGCAACGAGCTGAAGCTCGAAGCGACCGTGGACGAGCCTAGCAACGGTGTATTGGCAAAGCTGCTTCGCCTGCCCAACGAACCTGCGGTCAAGATCAAGCTGACCGGTCAGGGACCGCTTTCCGATTGGGCCGGCACAGCGACGGCTGCGCTCGACGGCAGCGAGGTCCTCAAGCTCGACGGTCGCCACGTCCAGACGCCGGATGGCATGCACCGGCTCACCGTCACCGGCGGCGGCGGCTTCGGCTCGCTGATGCCGCCGGCCCTGCGTCCGATGTTCGAGGGCGAGACCAGCATCGACGTTGCCGCCGCGTTCAACGGCCAGGGCATGGTGCGCGTCGACAAGGGGCAGATCGCGACCGGCGCGCTCACCTTCGGCGCCTTCGGCACCTTCGACAGCAAGGGCGACAACAATCTGCAGGCCCGCCTTGCCGGCACCAACGGTGCGATCGACTTCCGCTGGCCGCTGCAGAAGGGTGAAGCCCAGGCAAAGATCAACGCCGTCAACCTGTCGCTGATCGGCGACGCGCAAGCGGCCATCCTCGATCTCGCCGCCGACGTCGCCTCGGTGACGCTGCCGGATGTTGCGCTCGGTTCCGTCAAACTGTCGGCCCGCAGCGACGGCTTCAACCTTCAGGCCCAGTCCGGTCCGGTGAAGACCGTGCTCGACGTGGGCGAAGCCGGCTTCAACGACGCCAACCTCGCCCGGCTGGTGCAGGCGCCGATGAAGGTTGACGCCAGCCTCGCGGTGACGAAGGAGAGCATAGGCTTCGATCCGGTGACGATCGAAAGCCCCGGCATTGGCGGCTCGCTCACGGGCGCCTTCTCGCGAGAAGAAAACACCGTCGCCGCCGCCTTCAAGCTCTTTGCCGTTCCGGGAGCCCTGCCGCCGGCCGCTGCGGCCAAGTTCGACGGCACCATCGCGCTTGCCGGGGAAGTAAAGACGACGAGCGACGGCGACGTTTCCGTGGAGGGTCTCGAGCTCAAATCGAGCACGATCGAAGCAGCCGGCACCGTCGCCCTGGCTCAGGGCCAGTTGACGACCGATCTCAAGGGAAAACTACCCAATCTCGGCAAGCTCCTGGCCGACGCCAAGGGCGAGGCTGACTTCACGGCAGCGGTGACCGGCCCGCTCGCCGAGCTCGGCATCAAGGCCGAACTGACCTCGAGCGGCGCCACGCTCGCCGGACGCACGCTCAGCGATCTTACGATCAGGGCCGACGCGAAGGCCAACCCATCAAGCCCGCAGGCGAGCCTGACCGCCACCGGCGCGCTCGACGGCCAGGCAATCGACGTCAAGGCCGACGTCGTCTCGAAGGACGGGCGCACCGCGATCCCCGTGCTCGAAGCCCGGATCGGCGAGAACAAGCTGACCGGTGCGATCAGTTTCACCCCGGACTTCAAGCCGGACGGCACGATCGATTTCAACCTGCCCGATCTTGGCCTGCTGGCAGCCATGGCTGGACAGAAGGCTTCGGGCGATCTCAACGGGTCGGCCGCAATCAAGACCGCAAACGGCATCACCTCCGTCGTCGTCAAGGCCGGCGGCAGCGGCATCAAGCGCGACGCCCTGACGATTGCCAAGCCGACCGCAGATATCACGATCTCCGATGTGGCCGCCCTTGCCATCAAAGGCAGCGTGCGCGCCGAGACGATCGCGCAAGGGCCAAACCGGGTCGACGGTCTCGCCGTCGCTTTCCAGCAGCAGGCCGGGCGCACCGGCTTCTCGATCGACGGTAAATATGACGGCGGTCCGCTCGCGGCCAAGGGCGATCTCACGAGTGCGAAGGGACGCACGGAAATTCGGCTCGCCTCCTTCGGCGCGACGCCGAAGGGCATCCCACTGAAGCTGGCCCAGCCGACGGTCATTGCCATCGAAAACGGCGTCGTCCACCTCAACGCGCTGACGATCCAGGCATCGAAGGGGACCATCGCCGTCAACGGCACCGCCGGCGAAAAACTCGACATCGCTGCGAAACTCAACGCCCTTCCGGCGGCGTTGATCAATGCCTTCGCGCCGGACCTCAGCGCCGAGGGCACGATTGCCGGCACCGTCGATGTCGATAGTGCAGCATCGGCTCCGGTTGTTACCTACGACCTCAAGTGGTCCGGCGCTTCGCTCGCCGCGGCACGCACGGCCGGGGTCGCCGCCTTCGACATCGCCGCCGACGGCAAGTTCGCCAACAACAAGGTAACGCTCGACACGACGCTTTCGGGCGCCGGCGGCCTCTCCTTCAAGGGCGGCGGCAATGTCGATATCGGCGGCAACATGCCCATCGCGATGAAGTTCAACGGCAACCTCCCCTTTGCCCTCATTGCCAACCTGATGGCGGATAAAGGCTTCACGCTGACGGGCCAGGCGGGCATCGACCTTTCGATTTCCGGCTCCGCCAAGGCGCCGCAAATCGCCGGCACCGTCACGACCGCTGGCGGCCGGCTCGTCGACGTGCGCCGCAATCTGGCGCTCAACGACCTCACGGCGAATGTCTCGCTCGACGGCAAGCAAGCGACGATCTCGAAGCTCTCGGCCAATCTCGCGACCGGCGGCTCGATCGAGGCGACTGGCACTGTCGGCACGGTTCCAGGCTCCGGTTTCCCGGCCAACCTGACGATCCGCCTGAACAATGCAACTTACGTCGACGGCACGCTGTTCAACGCCAATCTTGCCGGCGAAATGACGCTGACCGGTCCGCTGGTCGCGACCCCGACGCTCGGCGGCAAGGTGACGATCCGCAAGGCGTCGATCACCATTCCCGAGAAGCTGCCGACCTCGCTCTCGGCGATCGACATCAAGCACAAGAACGCGCCCGCCAAGGTGCAGAAGATGGTCAAGGATCTGCGCAGGGACGAGGTGCCGGCTGCCGGCGCCAATGCCAGCGGCGTCATCGCCTTCGATCTCGGCGTCGGTGCCAACCAGGTCTTCGTGCGCGGCCGCGGCATCGACGCCGAACTCGGCGGCGACCTGACGATCCGTGGCACCGCGGTGCAGCCGATCGTATCCGGCGGCTTCGAAATGCGCCGCGGCCGGCTGGAAATCCTCGGCAAACGCCTGACCTTCACCGAGGGCAAGATCGGCTTCGGCGGCGATCTGATCCCGACACTGAATCTGAAGGCAACCTCGAGCGTCGGCGCGACGACCATCACCGTCTCGGTCTCGGGGATGGCCAACAATCCGCAGATCGGTTTTTCGTCATCGCCGGCGCTGCCGCAGGACGAGATCCTGGCGCAGCTCATCTTCAACCGGTCGCTGTCGAACCTCTCGGCCTTCCAGATCGCCCAGCTCGCCTCCGCCGTCAGCCAGCTTGCCGGTGGCGGCTCGACGTCGCTGCTCGACGGCCTGCGCAACAAGCTCGGCGTCGACGACCTCGACGTCACCACCGACGAGAAGGGCGGCGCCTCGGTGCGGGCCGGCAAATATCTCAACGACCGGACCTATATCGAGCTGCAGCAGGGCTCCGATTCCTCTTCCAGCAAGGCAGTCATCAATCTCGATGTCGGCAAGGGCGTGAAGCTCAAGGGCTCCGCCGCCGGCGACGGCTCCGCAGCGGGCGGCATCTTCTTCGAGAAGGAGTATTGAGCGGCGACTTGCCTGGCAGCGCTCTCCCCGACGACAGTCTGACCAGATTAAAATACGGCCCGCGGACCGAATACGATCCCGGTCCGCGTGAATGCGCGCACATCACGTGTGGAATTGCCGCCGCAGCGAGCCTACATCGGCGTCGGCCGCCATCGCGGCCAATTTGCTTCATTCATTTTTCAGGTGATCGTCTTGTCTTCCCAAAAACCGCATCTCGAATTGCCCGAGAATTTCCGGCCGCTCGTTGCCGGGTATGACTGGAACCGCGACACGCTCGGACAATCGGACTCGAGCATCTTTCTGCTGCAGGCGCCAGATCGCCCGATGCTGGTGCTGAAGGTCGAGGCTGCCAGCCCCTTCGGTGAATATGTCGACGAAGCGGCGCGGCTCGATTGGCTGGCGTCGCAGGGCATGCCGTGCCCGCGAGTGATCGCCCGCGCCTTCGAAACGGAAACGAACTGGCTGCTGCTGCGGGCCGTCGAGGGCACCGACCTCGCGTCCACGACGCGGCCGCCAAGGGACCGGATCGCCATCCTGGCGGACGCCCTGAAACGCCTGCATGCGCTGGATGTCGCCGGCTGCCCTTTCGATCACCGGATCGAAAGGCGCATCGCCCTTGCGAGCGCGCGCACCGAAGCCGGCCTTGTCGATGAAGACGATTTCGATGAAACGAGGATCGGTCGAACGGCGACCGATCTCTTTGCCGAGCTGCAAGCCCGCTTGCCCTCGCCCGACACGCTCGTGGTCACCCACGGTGACGCCTGCCTGCCGAACATCATCGAGAAGGATGGCCGGTTTTCCGGCTTCATCGATTGCAGCCGGCTGGGCGTCGCCGATCGCTACCAGGACATCGCGCTTGCCTGCCGCAGCATCACCCACAATCTCGGCGAGGAATGGGTTGAGCCGTTTCTGGCCGCCTACGGCATCGACACGGACGATCCCGACAAACGCGACTTCTACTGCCTGCTCGACGAGTTCTTCTGATGACCGCTGATTAACGCGCGGCGACCAACATGTCCGCCCAAGCACGCAGCAATGTAGCGAAAGGCCCGCAACGCCTCAGGCGGCGTTGCGGGCCTCGATGCTCAGATCGACGATGTCGGCATCCTCAATGGCATTGAACAGCGCCCAGATATGGCCGAAGGGATCGATGAAGGCACCGACACGATCGCCCGTCGACAAGGTTTCGGCCGGGTTCCGAAGGCTGGCACCGGCACCGATCGCCCGGCCGATGACACGATCGACATCCCGCACATGCAGTTCCAGGATCACCGCCGTGGTACCGAGCGCATGCGGCGAGCGCGGTCCCCCAAGCTCGGGTTCCGCATCACGGCGCGGGTTGGCCCCGGCAATCCGGAACACCGATTCCCCGATCCTCAAATCCGCGCTCGTGAGGATCCCGCTCGGCCATTCATGCCGCTGCAGGAGCTCGGCGCCGAGCGCCTCGCGATAAAAGGCGATGGCGCGATCCTCGTCGCCATGCCTGACAAACAGCTTCACACAGATCTGCCGATCGGCAAGCCTGCCGCCATTGGCAACCATGACATCCTCCATCTTGGGTGAGGCGCACATCATAGCGAAACACTAGAACAAAGCAAGAACAAATCGACTCCGGGATCCGATTTCGTTACCGGCTCAGGGTGGAGCAAACCGCTCAGAATGCGCCGGTCATCTTGCTGGTTTTCAACAGGATATTGGTCTCCGTGACGGTGATGCCGTCGATCAGGCGGATGCGCCGCAGCGTCTCGTCGAAGGAGACGAGGTCGCGGTCCTCGAGCTCGGCGATGAAGTCCCAGCGGCCGTTGGTGCTGTGCAGTGCGCGGACCTGTGGCAAGCCGCGCAATTGCTCGGCAACACGGTCGGCCATCTTTCCGTGGACTTCGATCATCACCACGGCGCGGACCCCGGAAGCGGGAATTTCCGCGCCGGTGCGGATGGTAAAGGCGGCAATCGTGCCACTGGCGACCAGCCTGTCGATACGGGCGGCAACGGTCGCGCGCGAGACGCCCGTCATTTCCGATAGCGTCGAAACGGGAATGCGCGCATTCTGGCGCAAGGCGCTGATCAGTGCCTGATCGAGATCATCCATTGCCTGTCACTTTGTAAAATGTTGCTTATCAATCTGTCGATTTTATCTCACTAATCGGCAGTTTTCCATCTTTTTGCTGACACGCATTTTGGCCATAATCCGCGCGATCCCAACCGGGCACACACGGAATTATCTTGAGAAGGAATCGGGCGGATATGACGACCATCACGCTGATCGGCGCACCCATCGAAGAAGGTTCTGGACGACGCGGCGCGGCCATGGGGCCGACGGCGCTGCGCATCGCCGGCATCGACACGGTGCTGCGCGACCTCGGCCACACGGTTCACGACGAAGGCGACGTCAAGCCGCTGCCGGCCCGCGACCTCGCCAACCACCCCGGCGCCAACAATCTGCAGATCGTCGCCGCCTTCGCCCGCGCGCTGCATGATTCCGTGCACGACACGGTTCGCCAGGGCCACTTCCCGATCATCCTCGGCGGCGACCACGCGCTCTCCATGGGCAGCGTCTCCGGCATGGCGCGTTACGCCGCCGAAGTCGGCCGGCCGCTCTTCGTGCTCTGGCTCGACGCCCACGCCGACTTCAATTCCCCGTCGACCTCGCCTTCGGGCAACATGCACGGCATGCCGGTCGCCTATTTCTGTGGCGAAGCGGAATTCGCCCCGATCCTGCCGGCTGATCGCCCGTTGGTCGATCCGAAGAATGTCTTCCAGGTCGGCATCCGCTCCGTCGACGATCGCGAGCGCGAAGAGATCACCGAGCATGGCGTGCGCGTCTATGACATGCGCGCCGTCGACGAACTCGGCATGGCCCACATCATGCGCCAGATCCTCGAAGAGGTTCGTGCCGCCAACGGCCTGCTGCATGTCAGCCTCGACGTCGATTTCATGGACCCGGAACTCGCGCCGGGCGTCGGCACCACCGTTCCCGGCGGCGCCACCTTCCGCGAAGCGCACCTGATCATGGAAATGCTCTGGGAAAGCGGGCTGGTTTCCTCGCTCGACGTCGTCGAGCTCAACCCTTTCCTCGACGACCGCGGCAAGAGCGCGCGCATCCTGGTCGAACTGACGGCGAGCCTCTTCGGCCGCCGTGTGCTCGACCGGCCGACCCGCAGCGCCTGAGATAACAAACGGAGGACAATGTATGAATACGACGGCAGCCCTGATCGAAACCGAGTACCGGCTCGGCGCGCATAACTACAAGCCGCTCGACGTGGTGCTCTCACGCGGCGAAGGCGTCTATGTCTGGGACATGGAGGGCAATCGCTACCTCGATTGCCTCTCGGCCTATTCCGCCGTCAATCAGGGCCACTGCCATCCGAAGATCCTGAAGGCGATGATGGAGCAGGCGCAGAAGCTGACGCTCACCTCCCGCGCCTTCCGCAACGACCAGCTCGCCCATTTCTACGAAGAGATTGCGGCTCTGACCGGCTCGCACAAGGTACTGCCGATGAACTCCGGCGCCGAAGCCGTCGAAACCGCCGTCAAGGCGGTGCGCAAGTGGGGCTACGAGGTCAAGGGTGTCGCCGAGAACAGGGCGGAGATCATCGTGTGCGCCAACAACTTCCATGGCCGCACCATGGGCATCGTCGGCTTTTCGACCGATCCGGACGCCCGCACCGGCTTCGGCCCCTTCGCCCCCGGCTTCAAGGTCGTGCCTTTCGGTGACATCGACGCCTTCCGCGCCGCGATCAACGAGAACACCGTTGCCTTCCTCGTCGAGCCGATCCAGGGCGAAGCCGGCGTCATCGTTCCGCCGGCCGGCTACTTCACCGCCATCCGCGAGCTCTGCACCAAGCATGGGATCACGCTGATCCTCGATGAAATCCAGACCGGCCTCGGCCGCACGGGCAAGCTGCTCGCCGAAGAGCACGAAGGCATCGAGGCCGACGTGACGCTGATCGGCAAGGCTCTCTCCGGCGGCTTCTATCCGGTTTCGGCCGTGCTCTCCAATTCGGAAGTTCTGGGCGTGTTGAAGCCCGGCCAGCACGGCTCGACCTTCGGCGGCAACCCGCTCGCCTGCGCCATTGCCCGTGCGGCGCTGAAAGCGCTGACCGAGGAAGGCATGATCGAGAATTCGGCACGGATGGGCGAGCGCTTCCAGAAGGGGCTCACCGACATCCGCTCCAACATCATCAAGGAAGTGCGCGGTCGCGGCCTGATGCTGGCGGTGGAGCTGGTGCCGGAGGCCGGCGGCGCCCGCAAATATTGCGAGGCGCTGAAGGAGCGCGGCATCCTCGCCAAGGACACCCACGGCGACACCATTCGCATCGCCCCGCCGCTCGTCATCACCGCCGACCAGGTGGATTGGGCCGTAGAGCACTTCGCGGCGGTCCTCGCCTCCGCCTGACCCGTTTCAATCCTCCGCCCCGGGGGCAACCTCGGGGCGGATTGGTTCGTGAGCGGCTGCAAAAGCAAGTCTTAACGAATCCCGGCCTATAGTCCCTTCCCAAAGCGCAAAGCGGTTCTTCCGCGCATGATGCAGCTGCGCCCCGCCGGATGTGATCGGCGGACTGTAAGGATCTCTCCCCAACGGACCATCGCCGCGCTCCCAGCGCCGGCAGCCATGCGGAGATTTCTTGAGTTTGGCGGTGTCGCGTCCATAGGCGTCGACCGGAAAGCTGGAAGGACCTTCGATGACCAACACAATCAGGACGGCCGGTTTCGACGGCGAGACGCTGGAGATCATTGCGTTCCGCCTCCACGATCAGGAATTCTGCGTCAAGACGACGACGATCCGCGAAATCCGCGGCTGGGCGCCCTCCACCCCCATTCCGCATTCGCCGCCGGAAGTGATCGGTGTCATGAACCTGCGCGGCACGGTGATCCCGATCATCGACCTCGCCCACAAGCTCGGCATGAAATCGACGACGGCCAACGAACGCAGCGCCATCGTCGTCGCCGAAGTGCACAACATGGTGATCGGCCTCGTCGTCGACCGGGTCTCCGACATCCTCACCGTCCAGGGCAGCCAGGTCCAGCCGGTGCCGGAAGTGACCGCATCCTTCGACAAGAGCTTCGCCGAAGGCATCATCGCCAATGAGAGCGGCATGATCTGCTTCCTGAACCTCGCCCGCATGTTCAAGGAACGCGACGTCGAGGAACTGGCCGCCTAAATTAACAGGTCAGCGACATTCACGGCCGTCCGGCGTCTCGTCGGGCGGTTTTTTGTTGGTTATTTGCTCAGCCAGAGGGCAATACTGCAGAAAAACAGGAAGAGCTAATTCAACTAAAATTGCGATCTACGAGTTCTTACAACTGAAATTTGATAGTCGCTATTTTAACACCTGCTTAATAGTCCTGTCACTAACCTAGATTGCATCAACACGGCGCCTGGGCATGAAGCCCCGCAGTTCGAACTCCCCTCACGAAGCACGAAGTCGCTGACCCCGTAGGCCGGCGCGGGACGACCACACATTTTTCGGCCGGGCCGGCATTTGTCTTAGTCCGGGAGTTGCGCCGCTTCGGCCCCGCAAACCCTGTCAAAGGAGGCACGAAGCCCCCGGCTTGAGCCAACAAACGAGAAGAGGGTTATAATGTTCGCTCTCGGAAAAATTGCAGACGCGAACCAGATCATCGCCGCGCTCTCGAAGTCGCAGGCCATCATCCAGTTCGACCTGACCGGCAAGATCCTGACTGCCAATGAGAATTTCTGCCAGGCCCTCGGTTACAACCTCAGCGAAATCGTCGGCCAACATCACCGCATGTTCTGCTCCGCCGACCATACCCAGACGCAGGAATACCGCGACTTCTGGGCCCGGCTCGGCCGCGGCGAATTCGACGCCAATGCCTACAAGCGTGTTGCCAAGGGCGGCCGCGAAATCTGGATCCAGGCGACCTACAACCCGGTCCTTCGCAACGGCAAGCCCTATAAGGTGGTCAAGTTCGCCAGCGACATCACTGCTGCCAAGGCAAGGGCCACCGAAGATGCCGGCAAGCTGGATGCGATCTCCCGCTCCCAGGCCGTGATCGAGTTCACGCCATCGGGCGAGATCCTGACCGCCAACGAAAACTTCTGCGCCGCGCTCGGCTACAGTCTCCAGGAAATCCAGGGCAAGCACCACAGCATGTTCTGCGAACCGAACTATGCCCGCACTGCCGAATATGCCGACTTCTGGAAGCGGCTGGCCGCCGGCGAGTTCTTCTCCAACGAGTTCGTGCGCTACGGCAAGGGCGGCAAGGAAATCTGGATCCAGGCGGCCTATAACCCGATCCGCGACTTCAGCGGCAAGGTCTACAAGGTCGTCAAGTTCGCGACCGATGTCAGCGAACGCATGAGCGCCATCAACAGCCTCGGCGCGGGCCTGCGGGCGCTCGCCGAAGGCGATCTGACGCGAAACCTCGACACGCCGTTCGTGCCAAGCATGGAAGCGGTGCGCACCGACTTCAACGATGCGACCGCCAAGTTGCGCGGGGCGATGCGGACCGTCGGCGACAATGCCAGCGCGATCGCCTCCGGCGCCCGCGAGATCCGAGCCGCCGCCGACGACCTGTCGAAACGCACCGAACAGCAGGCCGCTTCCGTGGAAGAGACCGCCGCGGCGCTCGACGAGATCACCACGACCGTCTCGGACTCCAGCCGCCGCGCCGAGGAGGCGGGAGGCCTCGTCGCCAAGACCAAGGCCGGTGCCGAACGCTCCGGCAATGTGGTCAAGAGCGCGATCGGCGCCATGGACCAGATCGAACAGTCTTCCCGCGAAATCTCCAACATCATCGGCGTGATCGACGACATCGCGTTCCAGACCAACCTCTTGGCGCTGAACGCCGGCGTCGAGGCGGCGCGGGCTGGTGAAGCCGGCAAGGGCTTTGCCGTCGTCGCCCAGGAGGTGCGCGAGCTGGCGCAGCGCTCGGCCAGTGCCGCCAAGGACATCAAGGCGCTGATCGGCACCTCGACCGAACACGTCAAGAACGGTGTGTCGCTGGTCGGCCAGACCGGGGCGGCGCTCGAAGAAATCCTCGTCCAGGTCCAGGAGATCAACGCCAACGTCTCGGCGATCGTGGAAGCGGCACGGGAGCAGTCCACAGGTCTCAAGGAGATCAACCAGGCGGTCAATTCGATGGACCAGGCGACCCAGCAGAACGCCGCCATGGTCGAGGAAAGCACGGCCGCAAGTCACGCCATGGCCCGCGAGGCCGAAGCCCTGCACGAATTGCTCTGCCAGTTCCGCTACGGCGAGCAGGGCCAGGTCGTCGACGCGAACCGCCACCTCGAAGATCGCGGGCAGCCGTCACGCCTGCATGCGACGGCCCGCGCCCTGCGCGGCAGGCAACGAACAAGCCTTGCTGCGGCATCAGCCGCAGACGGCTGGCAGAATTTCTGAGCGCACATCCCTGCACCCCGCGCTCGGGAATGGGGAAGGCGGCGACCGGTAGCCGCCTTCCCTTAGATCTTTTCAGGAGAGTGCCCGCTTGGGAAAACGCGCTGTCGATGAGCGCGCAGAAAGCTTTTGCGGGTGAGGAAGGCAGTCTAGGCCGCTTCGGGACGCTTGATCTTTGCGGCCGCCTCCAGCACCAGCGGCGTCAGGCCTTCGCCGCCCTCGTCGATATGCTCGAACAATTTTCGCCGCATGCGCGGCTCCCAGTACTTGTTGATATGGGTGGCAACGCCCTGCGCCGCCTCGCTCTCAGGCTGGCTCTTGAAGAAGGTGGCGATCTGGTTCGCCATGTAGATCAGCTTGGCGTTGGTGTTGTCATGCGACATCGGCGACGGCTCCGGACTTGATGCGTTCGGCATGGGTGAAAATTTCGAATTCGTCGCCGCGCACCAGCGCAACCAGCGTCATGCCTGCGGCCTCCGCCGTGCGGATGGCAAGCGCTGTCGGCGCAGAAATGGCGATGATCACGGGACTGCCGACAACCGCCGTCTTCTGCACCATCTCGACGGACACACGGCTGGTGACGACGACTGCGCCTTCGCTGCCCTTGAAGCCGGCGCGCGCGGCAGCACCCACCAGCTTGTCGAGCGCATTGTGCCGTCCGACGTCCTCGCGCACGGCGATCAGGCCGCGTCCCGGCACAAAGAAGGCGGCACCGTGCACGGCACGCGTCTCGAAATGCAGCGGCTGCTGGCCGTTGAGCAGCGCCACGGCCGAGACCACATCCTCCTGCGACAGTATCAACTTCGAACGGGAAACATCCGGAGTCGGCCGCACCGCCTGCTCGATCGATTCGATGCCGCACAGGCCACATCCGACCGGACCCGCCATGTGCCGGCGACGCCGGCGGAGCATATCGTTCTCTTCGTCGCGAAGCGCAATCTGCAGGTCGATGCCGAGATTGTTCGCCACCGTCTCGGCGACGACCTCGACCGCTTCGATCTGGCCGGGATCCGTGATGATGCCTTCGGTCAGGCTGAAGCCGACGGCGAAATCCTCGAGATCGCCGGGCGTCGCCATCATCACCGCATGGGTCGAGCCGCCATAGGAGAAGGCGACAGGCGTTTCCTCCGGCACGGCCCGCACACCGTCCCGAAGCGCGCCGTTGCGACGGGCGGCCTCGGGAACGGTTTTGGATGTCTTAAACGTCGCCATGATCGATCGCAGTGCGGGCCATCACTCCGCCGCCTCCAGCTTGCCGGCAATCCGGCGCGACTGGCGGGCCTGCTCGTCATAGTCCACCTGCCAGTCGGACGGACCGTTCGACGGCATCACCTGCACCGCCGTCACCTTGTATTCCGGGCAGTTGGTGGCCCAATCGGAGAAGTCGGTGGTGATGACGTTCGCCTGCGTCGACGGGTGGTGGAAGGTGGTGTAGACGACGCCGGGCGCCACGCGATCGGTGATCAGCGAGCGGAGCGTCGTTTCCCCGGCGCGGCTAGCAAGCCTGATCCAGTCGCCATCGCGGATGCCGCGCTGTTCGGCATCGTGCGGATGGATCTCCAGCCGGTCCTCCGCGTGCCAGGCGACATTGTCGGTGCGCCGCGTCTGGGCGCCGACATTGTACTGGCTGAGGATGCGGCCCGTGGTGAGCAGCAACGGGAAGCGCGGACCGGTGCGCTCGTCGGTCGCGACATATTCGGTGCGGATGAACTTGCCCTTGCCGCGCACGAACCCGTCGACATGCATGATCGGCGAACCTTCGGGATGCGCCTCGTTGCAGGGCCACTGCACCGAGCCCATCTTGTCGAGATAGTCATAGGAGACCAGCGCGAAACTCGGCGTCGTCGCGGCAATCTCGTCCATGATCTCGGACGGGTGGCGATAGTTCCAGTCAAGCCCCATGGCCTGAGCGAGCTTCTGCGTGACCTCCCAGTCGGCATAGCCGTTCTTCGGCGTCATCACCTTGCGCACCCGGTTGATGCGGCGCTCGGCATTGGTGAAGGTGCCGTCCTTTTCCAGGAAGGTCGAGCCCGGCAGGAAGACATGGGCATAGTTCGCGGTTTCGTTGAGGAAGAGGTCGTGCACGACGACGCATTCCATCGCGGCGAGACCGGCGGCCACATGCTTGGTGTCCGGATCCGACTGCAGGATGTCCTCGCCCTGGATGTAGAGGGCCTTGAAGGTGCCGTCGACGGCGGCATCGAGCATGTTGGGGATGCGCAGGCCAGGCTCGCTTGAAATCTCGACGCCCCAGAGCTTCTCGAAGGTCTCGCGGGTCGCGTCATCAGAGATATGGCGGTAGCCCGGCAGCTCGTGCGGGAACGAACCCATGTCGCAGGAGCCCTGAACGTTGTTCTGGCCGCGCAGCGGGTTCACGCCGACACCCGGCCGGCCGATATTGCCGGTGACCATGGCGAGGTTGGCGATCGCCATGACCGTCGTCGATCCCTGGCTGTGCTCGGTGACGCCGAGACCATAGTAGATCGCGCCGTTGCCGCCGGTGGCATAGAGCCGCGCGGCACCGCGCACGAGCTCGGCCGGCACGCCGGTATAGGCTTCGGTCGCCTCCGGGCTGTGATGCGGTTCGGCGACGAAGGCGGCCCAGTCCTCGTACTCCGACCAGTCGCAGCGCTCGCGGATGAATTTCTCGTCGGCAAGCCCCTCGGTGACGATCACATGCGCGATCGCCGTCAGGATCGCGACATTGGTGCCGGGCTTCAGCGGCAGGTGATAGGCGGCCTCCACATGTGGCGAGCGCACGATGTCGGTGCGGCGCGGATCGATGACGATCAGCTTGGCGCCTTCGCGCAAGCGTTTCTTCAGCCGCGAACCGAAGACCGGGTGACCGTCGGTCGGGTTGGCGCCGATGATGACGGCGACGTCGGTGAACTCGACACTGTCGAAGTTCTGCGTGCCGGCAGAGGTGCCGAAGGCCTGGCCGAGACCGTAGCCGGTCGGCGAATGGCAGACGCGGGCGCAGGTATCGACATTGTTGTTGCCGAAGCCGGCGCGTACCAGCTTCTGTACCAGATAGGTCTCTTCATTGGTGCAACGCGACGAGGTGATGCCGCCGACGGAATCACGGCCGTACTGATACTGGATCCGGCGGAATTCGGAGGCCACATGCGCATAGGCCTCCTCCCAGGTGACCTCACGCCAGGGATCGGTGATCTTCTCGCGGATCATCGGATTGAGGATGCGGTCCTTGTGGTTGGAATAACCATAGGCGAAGCGGCCCTTGACGCAGGAATGGCCGCGGTTCGCCTGGCCGTCCTTCCACGGCACCATGCGCACCAGTTCCTCGCCGCGCATTTCCGCCTTGAACGAGCAGCCGACGCCGCAATAGGCGCAGGTGGTGACGACCGAATGTTCCGGTTGGCCGATCTCGATGACCGATTTTTCCGTGAGCGTCGCCGTCGGGCAGGCCTGCACGCAGGCGCCGCAGGACACGCATTCCGACGACATGAAGTCTTCCGCCATGCCGGCCGATACGCGGCTGTCGAATCCGCGGCCGCCGATCGTCAACGCAAAGGTGCCCTGCACTTCCTCGCAGGCGCGCACGCAACGCGAGCAGACGATGCATTTCGCCGGGTCATAGGTGAAATAGGGATTGGACTCGTCCTTCGGCATCCACTTGGCGTTGATTTCGCCATTGTTGCGCGCAGTGACGTGGTTCTCGCCATCGTAGCCATAGCGCACGTCGCGCAGACCGACGGCGCCGGCCATGTCCTGCAGTTCGCAATCGCCATTGGCCGCACAGGTCAGACAGTCGAGCGGGTGGTCGGAGATATAGAGTTCCATCACCCCGCGGCGAACGTCCTTCAGCCGTGGTGTCTGGGTGGAGACTTCGATGCCGGCCGCCACCGGCGTCGTGCACGAGGCCGGCATGCCGGCGCGTCCCTTGATCTCGACGAGACAGAGCCGGCAGGAGCCGAAGGCATCCATCATGTCGGAGGCGCAGAGCTTTGGCACCTCGATGCCCGCGTCCATCGCCGCGCGCATGATCGAGGTACCCTCAGGCACGGTGACCTCGCGCCCGTCGATCGTCAGCGTCACCAGCTTTTCGGACTTGGAAGCGGGAGTGCCGTAGTCGATTTCATGAATGAGAGACATGGTCTTCCTCCTCACTCCGCCGCTTCAACGCGCGGTGCCGGCTGAAAATCATCCGGAAAATGGGTCATGGCGCTCATGACGGGATAGGGCGTAAAGCCGCCAAGCGCGCAGAGCGAACCGAACTTCATGGTGTTGCAGAGATCGGCGAGCAGTTCGCGGTTCTTCTCCGGCTCGATGCCGGCCGCGATCTTGTCGGCGACCTCGACGCCGCGGGTCGAACCGATGCGGCAGGGCGTGCACTTGCCGCAGCTTTCGACGGCGCAGAATTCCATCGCGAAGCGTGCCTGGTGCAGCATGTCGACCGTATCGTCGAAAACAACGATGCCGGCATGGCCGATGAGACCGTCGCGCGCGGCAAAGGCCTCGTAGTCGAACGGCGTATCGAACAGCGCCCGCGGGAAGTAGGCGCCGAGCGGACCGCCGACCTGTACCGCCTTCACCGGCCGGCCGCTCGCCGTGCCGCCGCCGATCTGGTCGACGATGTCGCCGAGCGCCAGGCCGAAAGCGGTTTCGAACAGGCCGGCATGTTTGACATTGCCGGCGATCTGGATCGGGATGGTGCCGCGCGACCGGCCCATGCCGAAGTCGCGGTAGAAGGCTGCGCCCTTGTCCATGATGATGGGCACCGAGGCGAGCGAGATCACGTTGTTGATCACCGTCGGACAGTCGAAGAGGCCCTTGTGGGCCGGAAGCGGCGGCTTGGCGCGCACGATGCCGCGCTTGCCTTCGAGGCTGTTCAGCAGCGCCGTTTCCTCGCCGCAGACATAGGCGCCGGCGCCGGTGCGCACCTCCATGTCGAAGGCACGGCCCGACCCGAGCACCGAGGGCCCGAGCACGCCCGCCCTGCGCGCGATCTCGATCGCCTCTGCCATCACCGCGATCGCATGCGGATATTCGGAGCGGGTATAGATGAAGCCCTTGGAGGCGCCGGTCGCGATGCCGGCGATCGCCATGCCCTCGATCAGCACGAAGGGATCGCCCTCCATGATCATCCGGTCGGCAAAGGTGCCGCTGTCGCCCTCGTCGGCATTGCAGACGATGTATTTGCGCTCACCCGCAGCATCGAGCACCGTCTTCCACTTGATGCCGGTCGGGAAGCCGGCGCCGCCGCGGCCGCGAAGGCCGCTCTCGGTCACCTGCGTGACGATATCCTGCGGTGTCAGCGCGATGGCATTGCGCAGGCCGGCGAGCCCGCCATGAGCCTGGTAGTCGTCGAGCGACAGGGGATCGATGACACCGCAGCGGGCAAAGGTCAGCCGCGTCTGCTGCTTGAGGAAGGGGATCTCCTCGGTCTTGCCGAGACAGAGCGCGTGATCGCCGCCCTCCAGCAGGCCGGCATCGAGGAGCGAGGCAACGTCGCGCGCCTTGACCGGACCATAGGCGATACGGCCCTCGGCCGTCTCCACTTCGACCAGCGGTTCCAGCCAGTGCATGCCGCGCGAACCATTGCGCACGATCACTGCATCGAGACCGCGCGAAGCGATCGCCTCGCTCATCGCCGTCACGACCTTCTCGGCGCCGAGCGCCACGGCGGCCGCATCCCGCGGGATATAGATCTTCACCGTCATCGACGCGCCTCCTGAACGAGCACTTCCAGTTCGGCGGCATCGACCCGGGCATGCACCTCTCCGTCGAGCATGGCGGAGGGTGCGCAGGAACAGAGCCCGAGACAGTAGACCGGTTCCAGCGTCACCGCGCCATCCGGCGTCGTCTGGTGAAAGTCGATGCCGAGCAGCCGCTTGGCCCGCTCGGCAAGCTGGTCTCCACCCATCGACTGGCAGGCCTCGGCACGACAGAGCTTCAGCACGTGGCGCCCGGCCGGATGCTCGCGGAAGTCATGGTAGAAGGTCATCACCCCATAGACTTCGGCGCGTGACAGGTTGAGCTCGCGCGCTATCAGCGGCAAACATTCCTGCGGCACATAGCCGAACTCTTCCTGGATCCCGTGCAGGATCGGAAGCAGCGGCCCCTCGAGCCCCTTCAGCTCCTCGACGATGGCGAGCGTGGTTTCCGCGATATCGGCGCGCGGCTGATGGATATTCAACGGGAGCCCTCCCGGCTCGTGGGCTAGGATGGCGGCACCCGAAACGAGCAACCGGCCCAGCCGACATTTCACTTGTCTCACAGAGGCCGTTCCCCGGCGGTCTCCGGCCATGATCGAAAAAGCTTCGCGCTTATGTCCCAATGGGTCAATAAGGCTGTTCCGTCGATCGATAGAAAAAATCTATTGAGCCTGGTTTCGCTCGCCGAGAATGCGCGCCTCATGCAGCAGGGCCGAGACGAGTGGCGTAAACGGCTCGCGATGCGTCGCAACCAAGCCAACCGTGTGGCGGGCATCCGGATCGACGATCGGAATCATCCGGATGTCCTCGTGAAAACCGAATGATTTCGCGACGTTGAACGGCATGATGCTGGCCCAGCGACCGGTGCGCACATGCGAAAAAAGGACGATCATCGAGTTTGATTCGAGCGTCGGACTGGCAACGGCGCCGGCTTCCGAAAAATGCTGGTTGATGATGCGGCGGTTCTGCATGTCGGCCGTCAATAGACAAAGCCGAACGTCGCTAACCTCTTTCCAGGTCACGCTTTCCCGCTCCGAAAGCGGCGTCCCGGCGGCGGTGACGAGGTGGTAGCGCTCGACCTGCAAGGGAACGCTGGTCACCCGGCCGAGCGGTTCGTTCTCCAGATAGGTCAATCCGGCGTCGATCTCGAGATTTTCGAGTTGCGCCAGGATTTGCACCGATGTCGTCGACTGCACGGAGAAGGTGACGTCGGGGTGCTTTTCCTGGAACGGCGCCGTGATCATCGGCACCATGGCAAGCGTCGTCGGCACCGCCGCCAGGCGGATATGGCCGGAAAGGCCCTTGCGCGCCGCCCGCATCTCCTCCCGCATCGTCCGGGCATCTCCGACGATGCGGCGCGCCCATTCCAGCACCCGCTGTCCCTCGGGCGTCAGTCCCTGGAAACGTGACCCGCGACTGACGAGCATGACGCCGAGCTGATCCTCGAGCTGACGAATGGCGGCGGACAATGTCGGCTGCGTCACCCCACACTCCTCCGCCGCGCGGCCGAAGTGCCGTTCGCGCGCGAGAACGAGGAACATTTCCAGCTTATCGATCATGTCTACCCTTTGGGGACTGCCCTGCCCCTCACCCTAACGGGGTGGTTCGCCCCTCACCCCAGCTCTCTCCCCACGTGCGGGGAGAAGGTCCCGGCAGGGGGATGAGCGGCGAATGCTACCGCAAACACATACTCAAGCGATCAGTTGCCCGCCATTCACCTCCAGCACCTGGCCAGTGATGTAACCCGACAGCACATGCGAGGCGAGGAAGAGGTAGGCCGGCGCGCAATCCTCCGCCGTTCCCAGCCGGCCGAGCGGAATGGTCTTGCGGGTCGCCTCCAGCTTTTCCGGCGACGAATAGCGCTGATGAAAGTCGGTGGTGATCGTGCCGGGCGAAACGCAGTTGACCCGGATGCCCTCGGGCGCGAGTTCGCGCGCCAGCGCCTTGGAATAGGTGGCGACGAAGGCCTTGGTGGCCGAATAGATCGAAGAGCCGGCACTGCCGCCTGTGACCGCCGAGATCGACACGGTGTTGACGATCGCCGGATGCGTGCCCTTGCGCAGCAACGGCAGCATCGCCCGCGTCATCTCGACGACCGCGGTCTGGTTGAGCTGCACGACGGTCCGATATTGTTCGTCGGTGAGTTCCGCCGCGGGAAAGCGACCAACCATCGTGCCGGCATTGTTGATGAGGATATCGACGCTTTCGAACCGGCTGCGCACCGCCTCGGCCAAGCTCTCGACGCCATCCGGCGCCAGAAAATCCGCCGTCACCACATGCGCCCGCCCCTCGGTCGCCGCCGATTCGAGAAAGTCGGGCAGCTCGCCGATCGACCGGCCGGCATGGACGAGTACGCGCGCGCCGCAGTCCAGGAATTGCCGCGCGACCTCCAGCCCGATGCCGCGCCCGGCGCCGGTGACGACGACGGTCATGCCCTTGAACAAGGCCGGATGAAACATGTCTTTCCCCTCTTCGCTCCTCGGGGCAGCGTCGCCCATCGCCGAAACGAATGCAACGCGCTCCCGCATTTTAAACCATGGCGAAACCGGTTTCACGATAAACGCCAATTTATGAAATTGCGCGACTTTCGTTTTTGCATATTATGAAACAAAACGAAAATGGGGAGGATGGAATGTATCTGACGGGTCGGCAGGCGGAGATCCTGGAACTGGCAAAGAGCGAGGGTCGCGTGCTCGTGGAGGAGCTGGCCCAGCGCTTTTCCGTCACGCCGCAAACCATCCGAAAGGACCTGAACGACCTTTGCGACGCCAAGGTTTTGAACCGTATCCACGGCGGCGCGATCTTCCCGAGCGGCAAGGAAAACGTCAAATACGATGCCCGCCGCCAGATCGCAGCACCGGAGAAACAGGCAATCGGCAAGGCCGCCGCCGAACTCATTCCCGACAATGCCTCGCTGTTCATCAATATCGGTACGACGACCGAGGCCGTGGGCGAGGCCCTTCTCGACCACAAGGAACTGATGGTCATCACCAACAATATAAATGTCGCCAATCGCTTACGCGTCTTCCCCTCGATCGAGGTGGTGATCACCGGCGGCGTCGTGCGTGGTTCCGACGGCGGTATCGTCGGCGAGGCCGCCGTCGACTTCATCAAACAGTTCAAGGTCGATTTCGCCGTCATCGGCGCCTCGGCAATCGACCATGACGGCGCGCTTCTCGATTTCGATTTCCGCGAAGTGAAGGTCGCACAGGCAATCATCGCCAATGCGCGCCATGTCATCCTCGTTTCCGATTCGACCAAGTTCGAAAGAACCGCGCCGGTGCGCATCGGTCACATCTCGCAGGTGCAGACCTTCATCACCGATCGCTGCACGCTCGAAAATGTCAGGAAAATCTGCGCCGAACAGGACGTTCGGCTGATCGAAACCGACGCCTGAGACGAGCGGTTTAGGCACCGCTAAAGATTCGGGGAGCATTCGTTTGACATTCGATATGTTTTCGTTTTAACTGATTTCACTTTCGCTGACGCATCAATTTGTGCGTCGCGAAAAGTGGAGGGGAAACAGCAGTGTCAGAGCAGGCAATCTACGACGTCTTCGTTATCGGCGGCGGCATCAACGGATGCGGCATCGCGCGCGACGCGGCCGGTCGTGGATATTCGGTCGCCTTGGCCGAAATGAACGACTTCGCTTCCGGCACCTCCTCCGGTTCCACCAAGCTCATTCACGGCGGCCTGCGCTATCTCGAGCATTACGAGTTCCGCCTCGTGCGCGAGGCGCTGATGGAGCGGGAAGTGCTCTGGGCGATGGCGCCGCACGTCATCTGGCCGATGCGTTTCGTGCTACCCTATCATAAGGGCGGCCTGCGCCCGGCCTGGCTCATCCGCCTCGGCCTCTTCCTTTACGATCACATCGGCGGCCGCAAGCTGCTGCCGCCGACGGCGACGCTGGACATGAACCGCGATCCGGCCGGCAAGCCGCTGAAGCGCCTGTTCAACAAGGCGTTCGAATATTCCGACGGCTGGGTCAACGACGCCCGCCTCGTCGTGCTGAACGCCCGCGACGCCGCCGACCGCGGCGCCGTCATCATGGCCCGCACCCGTGTCGTCTCGGCAAGGCGTGATGGCGCGCTCTGGACGGTCGAGACCGAAAACCAGACCAGCGGCGAACGCAAGGTCCTGCGGGCCCGCATGCTCATCAATGCGGCCGGCCCCTGGGTCGACACGGTGCTTTCCGGCGCGCTCGGCAAGAACGACGTTCACAATGTCCGCCTCGTCCAGGGCAGCCACATCGTCGTGAAGAAGAAGTTCGACGACCCGCGCGCCTATTTCTTCCAGAACCCGGATGGCCGCATCATGTTCGCCATTCCCTATGAAGAAGACTTTACCCTCATCGGCACCACCGATCGCGACTACACCGGCAACCCCGCCGATGTCCGCATCAGCGACGCCGAAGTCGACTACCTCTGCAAGGCCGCAAGCGAGTATTTCCTGGAGCCGGTGACGAAGGACGACATCGTCTGGACCTACTCCGCCGTGCGCCCGCTCTATGACGACGGCGCCAGCAAGGCGCAGGAGGCAACCCGCGACTACGTGCTGCGGGTCGAGGGCGACAAGGGTGCGGCGCCGTTGCTCAACGTCTTCGGCGGCAAGCTCACGACCTACCGCCGCCTCGGCGAATCCGCGCTCGACAAGATCGGCGAGGCAATCGGCGTCAAGGGATCGAAATGGACGGCCGGATCGAGGCTGCCGGGCGGCGATTTTCCCGCCCAGGGCTATGCCGACGAAGTCGCAAGGCTGCAGAAGCAGTATCCCTTCCTTGCGCCGGCACACGCGCGGCGCTTGGTGCGCCTCTACGGCACACGCGCCGCCACGCTCCTCGGCCCTGCTTCGAGCGAGGCCGCACTCGGCCACCATTTCGGCGCGGATCTCTACGAGGCCGAAGTCAGGTGGCTGATGACCAAGGAATGGGCGCGGCACGCCGAGGACGTGCTGTGGCGCCGCACGAAACTGGGATTGAAGCTGACGCCCGGCGAGGCGGCAGCACTGGAGGAGTACATGCGGGGCGCGGCCAACGCAGCCGCCTGAAGACCGCATTCTAAAGCATTTCCGGACGCAAGGGTGCGCAGCGGTTTTGCGTCCGGAAATGCAGGAAAACGATGAGATGGAGCGTCCGCGCCGGCGTGGAAACGCTCTGGACTGCCGATGGCTGGGTGGAGAATTCGATGCTTGAAATGAAGAAGATATCCAAGGTCGTGGGCGGGGAGACGCATATCTACCCGACCGACCTGGTGCTGGAGAGGGGGTCGCTCAACGTGCTGCTCGGCCCGACCCTTTCCGGCAAGACGTCGCTGATGCGGCTGATGGCCGGTCTCGACAAGCCCGCCTCCGGCTCGCTGATCTTCGACGGCACCGACGTCACCGGCCTGCCGGTGCAGAAGCGCTCTGTCGCCATGGTCTACCAGCAGTTCATCAACTATCCGGCGATGACCGTCTATGAGAACATCGCCTCGCCGATGCGCATCAGCGGCGCCGATGCCGCCACCATCGACCGCGAAGTCCGCAAGGCAGCCGAGCTCCTGAAGCTCACACCCTATCTCGACCGCACGCCCTTGAACCTCTCGGGCGGCCAGCAGCAGCGCACGGCTCTTGCGCGCGCCATCGTCAAGAATGCCGATCTCGTGCTGCTCGACGAACCGCTCGCCAACCTCGACTACAAGCTGCGCGAGGAACTGCGCGAGGAACTGCCGAAGATCTTCGCCGCCTCAGGCGCGATCTTCGTCTATGCCACCACCGAGCCATCGGAAGCCTTGCTGCTTGGCGGCAACACCGCAGCTCTCAGCCAGGGTCGCGTCACCCAGTTCGGCAAGACGATCGACGTCTATCGTCGTCCGACCGACCTCATCACCGCCCGCACCTTCGCCGACCCGCCGCTGAACACGATCGAACTCGTCAAGACCGGTTCACTCTTTGCGCTCGACGGCAAGTCCGTACTGACGGTCCCGGCGCACCTGGCGGCGATTGCCGACGGTCCCTGCACCGTCGCCTTCCAGCCGCACCACATCTCCTTCGACCGGCCGAATGGCGGCGGCGACGCGCTCTCCGTGAAGACCGCGATCTCGGAGATCGCCGGATCGGAGAGCTTCATTCACGTCGGTTTCGCCAATGCGCGCTGGGTCATGCTGGCGCCGGGCATTCACGACATCGAACCGGACGCGACCCTCGAGGTCTTCGTCGACACCCGCCATCTCATGGCCTTCGGGCCCGATGGACGCGCCATCGGCGGCGCGGCCTAAGGGAGGCGTTGGGAGGAAAACATGGCACGCATCGACCTGGAACACATCCGCCACGCCTACGGCGCAAAACCGAAGTCGGAAAACGACTATGCGCTGAAGGAAGTGCATCACGAATGGAACGACGGCGGCGCCTATGCGCTGCTCGGCCCGTCCGGCTGCGGCAAGACCACGCTGCTCAACATCATCTCCGGCCTGATCAACCCGTCGGAAGGGCGCATCCTCTTCGACGGCAAGGACGTGACGCATCTCTCTACCCAGGAACGCAACATCGCCCAGGTGTTCCAGTTCCCGGTGATCTACGACACGATGACCGTCTACGACAATCTGGCCTTTCCGTTGCGGAACCGGCACGTGCCCGAAGCCGAGGTCGACCGCCGCGTCAAGGAGACGATCGAGATGATCGGTCTCGGCGGCTGGGCGAAGAAGACCGCTCGCGGCCTTACCGCCGACCAGAAGCAGAAGATCTCGCTCGGCCGCGGTCTCGTGCGCAACGACGTCAGCGCCATCCTGTTCGACGAACCGCTGACAGTCATCGATCCGGAAATGAAGTGGGTGCTGCGTTCGCAGATCAAGCGGCTGCACAAGCAGTTCGGCTTCACCATGGTCTACGTCACCCACGACCAGACCGAGGCACTGACCTTCGCGGACAAGGTCGTCGTCATGTATGACGGCCAGATCGTCCAGATCGGCACGCCGGCCGAGCTCTTCGAGCGCCCCCGCCACACCTTCGTCGGCTACTTCATCGGTTCGCCGGGCATGAACGTGCTGCCGGTCAAGCTCGACGGCAACACCGCCACTGTCGGCGGCGAACACGTGGCCTTGAACTTCCTGCCCAAGGTCAAGGCCGGCGCCAAGACCGAGCTCGGCATCCGCCCGGAATTCGTTTCGATCGGCCGCGAGGGCATGCCGGTCGCGATCACCAAGGTCGAGGATATCGGCCGCCACAAGATCGTCCGCGCCCGTTTCGCCGACCAGCCGATCTCGATCATCGTCGACGAGGACGGCGAGATCCCCGCCGAGCCGCGCGTCCGCTTCGATCCGAAAGCCATCAACATCTACGCCGATTCCTGGCGCGTCGGCGAGGAGGCCTGATCATGGAAAAGACCTGGAACAACAAGGCCTGGTTCATGGTGCTGCCGGTCCTCGTGCTGGTCGCCTTCTCGGCCGTCATCCCGCTGATGACCGTCGTCAACTATTCGGTCCAGGACACCTTCGGCAATAACGCGTTCTTCTGGGCCGGCACCGACTGGTACGTCCAGGTGCTGACGTCCGACCGGTTCTGGGATGCACTCACCCGCAACCTGATCTTCTCGGCGATCATCCTGGCGATCGAAATCCCGCTCGGCATCATCATTGCCCTCAACATGCCGAAGAAGGGTCTCGGCGTGCCGGTCTGCCTCGTCCTGATGGCGCTGCCGCTCCTGATCCCGTGGAACGTCGTCGGCACCATCTGGCAGGTCTTCGGCCGCGTCGACATCGGCCTGCTCGGCCGCACGCTCGAAGGCATGGGTATCAACTATAACTACGTGCAGAACCCTGTCGCCGCCTGGGTGACGCTGATCGTCATGGACGTCTGGCACTGGACGAGCCTCGTCGTGCTGCTCTGTTATGCCGGCCTCGTCTCGATCCCGGACGCCTACTACCAGGCGGCCAAGATCGATGGGGCCTCGCGCTGGTCGGTGTTCCGCTACATCCAGCTGCCGAAGATGAAGCGCGTGCTTTTGATCGCCTTCCTGCTGCGCTTCATGGACAGTTTCATGATCTATACCGAACCCTTCGTCGTCACCGGCGGCGGCCCGGGCAACTCCACCACCTTCCTGTCGATCGACCTCGTCAAGACGGCCATCGGCCAGTTCGACCTCGGTCCGGCGGCAGCGCTATCGATCATCTACTTCCTCATCATCCTGCTGCTCTCGTGGATCTTCTACACCGTGATGACCACGAGCGACGCGCAAGGCTGACGTGAGCGGGAGGAGAACCAACATGCAGACAAAACCGCTTACCGAACGCCTGTCCTGGCTGGTGCCGACGATCTACATCGTCTTCCTGCTGCTGCCGATCTACTGGCTCGTCAACATGAGCTTCAAGGAGACGAGCGAGATCCTCAGCACCTTCTCGCTCTGGCCAGTGAACCCGACGCTCCGGAACTACCAGGTGATCTTCACCGATCCGTCCTGGTACAACGGCTACATCAACTCGATCATCTACGTCGTCATGAACACGGTGATCTCGGTGACGGCAGCGCTGCCGGCGGCCTACGCCTTCTCGCGTTACCGCTTCCTCGGCGACAAGCACCTGTTCTTCTGGCTGTTGACCAACCGCATGGCGCCGCCGGCGGTCTTCGCGCTGCCCTTCTTCCAGCTCTATTCGGCCTTTGGCCTGATCGACACACACATCGCCGTGGCGCTCGCCCACTGCCTGTTCAACGTGCCGCTCGCCGTCTGGATCCTGGAAGGTTTCATGTCGGGCGTGCCGAAGGAAATCGACGAAACCGCCTATATCGACGGCTACTCGTTCCCGCGCTTCTTCGTGAAGATCTTCATGCCGCTGATCGCCTCGGGCATCGGTGTCGCCGCCTTCTTCTGCTTCATGTTCTCCTGGGTCGAACTCCTGCTTGCCCGCACGCTGACAACCACCGACGCGAAGCCGATCGCCGCCACCATGACCCGCACGGTTTCCGCCTCGGGCCTCGACTGGGGCGTGCTGGCCGCTGCCGGCGTGCTCACCATCATTCCGGGCGCGCTGGTGATCTATTTCGTTCGCAACTACATCGCCAAGGGCTTTGCCCTCGGGAGGGTATGATGACCGCTCAACCCAATCGCAAGGCCCGTTGGCAACTGCCCTTCGCCGCCGTTCTCGTCGTCTATGCCGCCGTCGCCGGGCTGCTGATCAGCATGTTGCCGATCAAGGACGGCGCGCGCGACTGGTTCGCGCCGCTGGTCGCCGGGGGCTGGATGGCCTGGTCGTTCCCATCGGCCATGTTCTTCCTGACGATCTTCGCACTGCTGTCGATGATGGCAGTCTGGGAATATGCCTCGCCGGGCGGCAATCCGCGCGTCGGCATCCTGCGCTTCGAGACCACGCGGGGCGATCGCCTCTTCGTGTCGTTGCTCGGCAGCGCCTTCATTCACCTCGCGTGGCTCGGCTTCGTCGGCGGACAGAACCTGTGGTGGGCGCTCGCGCTCTCCCTGGTCTATGCCGTCGGTGTCTTCCGCTACGTCTGAGGCGAACCGATTTGACGGGCCGCTGGGTAGCGGCCCGTCAAAACCTAAAGAACCGCACTCGCAAACCTAAGGGAGGGAATTATGCGACGGCATCTTTTGACTACGACGGCGGCAATGCTGCTGGCCTTTACCGGCACGGCATTCGCCGGCATGGACGAGGCGAAGAAGTTCCTCGACAGCGAGATCGGCGACCTGTCCTCGCTCGACCGCGCGGCCCAAGAAGCCGAAATGCAGTGGTTCGTCGATGCGGCCAAGCCCTTCGCCGGCATGGAAATCAAGGTCGTTTCCGAAACGATCACCACCCATGAATACGAATCGAAGGTTCTCGCCAAGGCCTTCTCCGACATCACCGGCATCAAGATCACCCACGACCTGATCGGCGAAGGCGACGTCGTCGAAAAGCTGCAGACGCAGATGCAGTCGGGCGAAAACGTCTACGACGCCTACATCAACGACTCGGACCTGATCGGTACCCACTGGCGCTACCAGCAGGCCCGCAGCCTGACCGACTTCATGGCCAATGAAGGCAAGGACGTCACCAACCCGAACCTCGACATCGACGACTTCATCGGCAAGTCCTTCACGACGGCGCCGGACGGCAAGCTCTACCAGCTGCCCGACCAGCAGTTCGCGAACCTCTACTGGTTCCGCTACGACTGGTTCAACGACGAGAAGAACAAGGCGGACTTCAAGGCCAAGTACGGCTACGAGCTCGGCGTTCCGGTCAACTGGTCCGCTTACGAAGACATCGCCGAGTTCTTCACCGGCCGCGAAATCGACGGCAAGAAGGTCTATGGCCACATGGACTACGGCAAGAAGGACCCGTCGCTCGGCTGGCGCTTCACCGACGCCTGGCTGTCGATGGCCGGCAACGGCGACAAGGGCATCCCGAACGGCAAGCCCGTCGACGAGTGGGGCATCAAGGTCGACGAGAATTCGCGTCCCGTCGGCTCCTGCGTAGCCCGTGGCGGCGACACCAACGGCCCGGCCGCGGTCTACTCGATCCAGAAGTATCTCGACTGGATGAAGGCCTATGCACCGGCTGCCGCCCAGGGCATGACCTTCTCCGAATCCGGTCCGGTTCCGTCGCAGGGCGAAGTCGCCCAGCAGATGTTCACCTACACGGCGTTCACTGCCGACTTCGTCAAGCCGGGTCTGCCTGTGGTCAACGAAGACGGCACGCCGAAGTGGCGTTTCGCTCCGAGCCCGCACGGCGTCTACTGGAAGGACGGCATGAAGCTCGGTTACCAGGACGCCGGTTCCTGGACGCTCTTGAAGTCCACGCCCGACGATCGCGCCAAGGCCGCCTGGCTCTATGCGCAGTTCGTGACCTCGAAGACCGTCGACGTGAAGAAGAGCCATGTCGGCCTCACCTTCATCCGCCAGTCGACGCTCGACCACAAGAGCTTCACCGATCGCGCTCCGAAGCTCGGCGGTCTGATCGAGTTCTACCGTTCGCCGGCCCGCCTGCAGTGGTCGCCGACCGGCACGAACGTTCCTGACTATCCGAAGCTGGCTCAGCTTTGGTGGCAGGCGATCGGCGATGCCTCCTCGGGTGCGAAGACTGCCCAGGAAGCCATGGACTCGCTGTGCGCCGAGCAGGAGAAGGTTCTCTCCCGTCTGGAACGCTCGGGCGTCCAGGGCGACATCGGCCCGAAGCTCGCCGAAGAGCACGATCTCGAATACTGGAACAAGGACGCCGCTTCCAAGGGCAACCTCGCTCCGCAGCTGAAGGTCGAGAACGAGAAGGACAAGCCGCAGACCGTCAACTACGACGATCTGGTCAAGAGCTGGCAGCAGTAAAAAACGGGGCCGCCTGCAAGACGGGCGGCCTCTTCTCTTCAGGAGATGCGGCACCGGGGTCGGCAACGGCCCCGGTTTTTCTTTCGGCATCCCTCGGAAGAAATGGCCGCGACCTACATGCGCGCCAGCCGCAAGCGCCTGGACTTCTCGGACCGGCGCTTGTCGAAGATCGCCCTGACCGCCCGTGTCGAGCCATCGTCCATCCGCACCGTCATGTCCATGTAGAGATGTTTGTCGACGATCGCGATCCGGATGTCGAAGGGCTGGCCGCGATAGTGACTGTCGCCGCCCTCGCTCCAACGGCCGATCCCCTCGGCGCTATAGCCGCCTCCAGCGCGCCCGAGATGGACCACCGCGAACCATCCGTCCTTGCCCGTTACCTTCAGGACAGGACCGTTCCGCCTGATTTCGACCCAGCAGGTCTCACATGCGTCCGTTCCTGACGCCACCTGCTGCCACTGCCCGGGAAAGGTCGCACCGCTGGCGCGCGCAGCAGCCGGTGGAAGGGCGAAGGCGAGCGTGAACAGTACAGCGGCCAGATGCCGGAAGGCCTGTCTCCAAGACACCATTGATCGTGATCCCAAAACGAACGCACCGGAGCATTTCACCGGCGCAAGAAACCATCGATGCTTCGCATTGCGGCTACGTTGCATGATCTTTGGATTCGTCAGGCCGCCGCCTTGGGCAAGCGCCGCGACCTCGCAACACGCGTTCCGGCCTGCCCGCATCTTGGCGGATTTCCCCCGGATTCCAGAAAGTGTTTTCGTTCTGGCGATACTTGCGACATTCTGCCTCGACACGGAAAAATTGCATTCCCCTGTTGGAGGACGGGGGAGCCGGACTGGTCGACGTGATGGGAGGAGGAACCATGAGCGACGTTTCCAGCATACACCCGGTGGACGAGAAGCTGCCGGTGGGCAGGCTCGCGACCCTCGGGATCCAGCATGTTCTTGTCATGTATGGCGGTGCCGTCGCGGTGCCGCTGATCGTCGGCCGGGCGCTGCAGCTCAGCCCTGAGGACGTCGCTTTTCTGATCTCGGCCGACCTGTTCGTCTGCGGCATCGTCACCATTATCCAGTCGCTCGGCCTCGGCCGCGGCATCGGCATCCGTCTTCCGGTCATGATGGGCGTTACTTTCGCGTCCGTCGGCCCGATGGTTTCGATGGCAGCGATGACGCCCGGGCAGGAAGGGGCGCGCATGATCTTCGGCGCCATCATCGGAGCCGGCCTCGTCGCACTCCTGCTCGCGCCATTGATGGGCAGATTGCTCAGGTTCTTCCCGCCGGTCGTCACCGGCACCATCATTCTCGTCATCGGCGTCTCGCTGATGCGCGTGGGCGTGAACTGGATCTTCGGCAATCCCTTCGGGCCGACGGCGCCGAAGCTCGTCGATCCGACCCATGCCGAATGGCTGGCCGAATTGAAGAAGGCTGCCGCCGCCGGCGGACCCGCCATTCCTGATGGCCTGGTGCTCGGCGCCACGGTGCCAAACCCGCTCTACGCGGAGCCGAGCCATATCGCCCTTGCCGCCTTCGTGCTCGTCTCCATTCTCGTGATCGCACGCTTCGGTCGCGGGCTGATCAGCAACATCGCAGTGCTGACCGGTGTCGTCGTCGGCTGTGTCGTCGCCGCGGCGCTCGGCATGATGCATTTCGACCGGGTGGCGGACGCCGGCTGGTTCGCCGTGGTCACGCCGCTGCGCTTCGGCATGCCGATCTTCGATCCGGTTCTGATCGCCACCATGTCGCTGGTGATGATCGTGGTCATGATCGAATCGACCGGCATGTTCCTGGCGCTCGGTGAAATGACCAGCCGCGAGGTGTCGCAGCAGCAATTGACGGCGGGGCTTAGGGTCGATGGCCTCGGCACCATGATCGGTGGTCTGTTCAACACCTTCCCCTATACGAGCTTCTCGCAGAATGTCGGCCTCGTCGGCGTCACGGGCGTGAAAAGCCGCTATGTCTGCGTGATGGGCGGCGTCATCATGATCGCACTCGGCCTGATCCCGAAGATGGGCGCGCTGGTCGAGGCGGTGCCGACCTTCGTTCTCGGCGGCGCCGGCCTCGTGATGTTCGGCATGGTGGCGGCAACGGGCGTGCGCATCCTGTCGACCGTCGACTTCAAGTCGTCGCGCAACAACCTCTTCGTCGTCGCCGTCTCCGTCGGTTTCGGCCTGATCCCGCTGATTGCGCCGAACTACCTGATGTGGCTGCCGCATGTGATCCACCCGATCATCGAGTCCGGCATCGTGCTCGCCTCGATCTCGGCGGTGATGCTCAACGCCTTCTTCAATGGGTTGAGCTTTGAAAGGTCCGCCTCCCTCGACCCGGCCAAGCTCGCCGACAGCCACTGAGCGATGCCGAAAACATCTGCCCCGGCCCCGAAAGGTGGCCGGGGCTTTGTTGTCTCATGCACATTTCGATACTTCGACCGTCACCGAAGCATCTGCCGTCCCCACCGCGCTAGGAGAATGGCAACGACGACGACACGAAGGTTCCCTTGCCATGGCCAAGACCAATCTCTCCCTCGAGCTCCTCCTCTTGCTTGCGCTTGCAACGCTCTGGGGCGCTTCCTACACCTTTATCAAGATCGGCGTTGAAACCATTCCGCCGGTCACGCTGATTGCTGCCCGCACCTTGATCGCCGGTGTCCTGCTTCTCGCGGTTCTCCGCTGGCGTGGCCTGGCGATGCCGCGCGACGTGGCGACTTGGCGGCGGTTCCTGTTCCAGGCCTGCCTCAACAGCGTCGTACCCTTCACGCTGATTGCCTGGGCCGAACAGACGATCGATGCCGGCATCGCCTCGATCCTCAACGCGACGACGCCGATCTTCACGTTCCTGATGACGGCCCTCATCACCCGCCACGAGCCGGTCACTATCCGCAAGCTCGTCGGCGTCATCGCAGGCATGACCGGTATCAGCCTGATCATCGGCATGGAGGCCTTCGGCGGTCTCGGCGCGCAATTGCTGCCGCAGCTCGCCGTCGTGCTCGCGACCGTCTGTTATGCCGGCGCCGCGATCTTCGGGCGCGGCTTCAAGGGTCTGGATCCGATGATGCCCGCCGCCGGCTCGCTGATCGCGGGCACGGTGCTGCTGATCCCCACCAGCCTCGTTGTCGATCGGCCCTGGACGCTGGCGCCGTCGATGGCTTCGCTGCTCGCCCTTCTCGGCCTTGCCGTCTTCTCGACCGCGCTTGCCTTCGCCATCTATTTCCGGCTGATCCAGGCCCTGGGTTCGGTCGGCGCCACGGCCCAGGCCTATCTGCGCGTGCCCGTCGGCGTCGCCATCGGCGCGCTCTTCCTCGGCGAGCGGCTATCGGACACCGCCTGGGCCGGCCTCGGTTGCGTCATTGTCGGCGTTGCCGCCATGACCATGCCGGCGCGGTGGCGCACTTCCGCCGTCCCGGGTCGCGGCTGACTTTCTTTCATTTGAAGGCAACAGGAGGCGTTGCGGCCCCAACGAGCTTGGCTCAGTCCTTGCGCTTGCGGCAGTAGAGCTCGAGCCGGTGCCGCACCAGATCGTAGCCGAGCTCGGCGGCAATCTCCGCTTGCAACTGTTCGATCTTGTCGGAGCGGAACTCGATGACCGCACCGGTATCGATGTCGATCAGATGATCGTGATGCGGCGCGTCGGCGGTCTCGAAACGCGCGGTGGCGCTTTCGAAGGCATGGCGATGCACCACGCCCTGCTGTTCGAGCGCCGACAGCGTCCGGTAGACGGTCGAAAGCGAGACGGTGGCGTCGAGCTCCTTCGCCCGGCGATGCAGTTCGTTTGCATCTGGATGGTCTTCGGCGGTGGCGAGGATCTTCAGGATTGCGGAGCGCTGACGCGTCACGCGCACGCCGCCATCCCGCAAAACGCCTTCCAGCTCTTCGACACGATTCTTGTTCTGTTTCATGGTCGTACACTAGCCAAGGGCACCGGTTTTGAAAATAGCTAGTTGCGAATGCTTCTCATTTGCATTGACTTATGCAAATCATTCGCCTACTCCTGTGGGCGTCAACATCTGGGAGTAGTGAATGATCGATCAGACGAGGCGCGCGATCCTGGCAGCGGCCGCTGCCCTGGCAGCCATCGCGCTCGCTCCGGGCACCAGCTCAGCGCAGGAAAAGTTCAAGGCAGTGACGACCTTCACGGTCATTGCCGACATGGCAAAAAACGTCGCGGGCGACGCGGCCGTCGTCGAATCGATCACCAAACCGGGTGCCGAGATCCACAACTACCAGCCGACCCCGCGCGACATCCTGAAGGCGCACGACGCCAAGCTGATCCTGTGGAACGGCCTGAACCTGGAGCGCTGGTTCGAGAAGTTCTTCCAGAATTTCGATGATGTGCCGGGCGTCGTCGTCTCGACTGGGGTCGAACCCATGGGCATTGCCGAGGGCCCCTACACCGGCAAGCCCAACCCGCATGCCTGGATGTCGCCGTCGGCCGCGCTGATCTATGTCGACAACATCCGTGATGCCTTCGTGAAGTTCGATCCCGCCAATGCCGAGGCCTACAAGGCCAATGCCGAGGCCTACAAACAGAAGATCGAGGCGACCATTGCGCCGATCCGCGCCGAGATCGCCAAGATCCCCGAGGACAAGCGCTGGCTGGTCTCGAGCGAAGGCGCCTTCAGCTACCTGATCCGCGATTTCGGCATGAAGGAACTCTATCTCTGGCCGATCAACGCCGACCAGCAGGGCACCCCGCAGCAAGTCCGCAAGGTGATCGACGCCGTCCGGGCCAACCACATTCCTGTCGTCTTCTCCGAAAGTACGATTTCTCCCGACCCGGCCGAGCAGGTCGCGCGCGAAACCGGTGCCAAATACGGCGGCGTGCTCTACGTTGATTCCTTGAGCGAAGCGGACGGTCCGGTTCCGACCTATATCGACCTGCTGCGCGTCACATCGGAAACCATCGCCAAGGGACTTTCGCAATGAATCTGCAAGTGAAGCCCCGCTCCGGCCCCACGCCGGCATCCGGCGAACAGGGCAGTGGCATCAGCGTCTCAGGAGCCACCGTCACCTACCGCAACGGCCTGCGCGCCCTGCGCGACGCCACCTTCGAAATCCCGACGGGCACGATCACGGCGCTCGTCGGTGTCAACGGCAGCGGCAAGTCGACGCTGTTCAAGGCGATCATGGGCTTTGCCCGCCTGTCGCGCGGCGAAATCTCGATCCTTGGGCGCTCCGTTCCGGAGGCACTCAGGAAGAACCTCGTTGCCTATGTGCCGCAGGCCGAAGAGGTCGACTGGAACTTCCCGGTTCTGGTCGAGGACGTCGTCATGATGGGCCGCTACGGTCACATGAACATGCTGCGCATCCCGAAGAAGGCCGACCATGAGGCAGTCGCGGCAGCGCTCGCGCGCGTCGGCATGAGCGACTACCGCAAGCGCCAGATCGGCGAACTCTCCGGCGGCCAGAAGAAGCGCGTCTTCCTCGCGCGCGCCCTTGCCCAGGATGGCAAGGTCATCCTGCTGGACGAACCCTTCACCGGCGTCGACGTCAAGACCGAGGACGCGATCATTCGCCTGCTGATCGGCCTTCGCGACGAGGGCCGGGTCATGCTGGTTTCGACCCACAATCTCGGCAGCGTGCCGGAGTTCTGCGACCGCACCGTGCTGCTGAAGAACACGGTTCTCGCCTATGGCCCGACCGAAACCACCTTCACCCGCGAAAACCTCGAACTCGCCTTCGGCGGCGTGCTCCGGCACTTCGTGCTCGGCGGCGAAAACCTGCATGACGATGCCGATCCGCGGCAGCTTGCCGTCATCACCGACGACGAGCGCCCGCTGGTCATGTATGGCGACAAGGACCGAATGGTGGCGCAGCCGGCAAAACCCGAAACGGACGGGGAGCCAAACGGCAAATGACGGCCACGCTCCTGGAACCCTTCACCTATGGCTACATGCTCAACGCCATGTGGGTCAGCGCGCTGGTCGGCGCCGTCTGCGCCTTCCTTTCCTCCTACCTGATGCTGAAGGGCTGGTCGCTGATCGGTGACGCCCTTTCGCACTCGATCGTCCCCGGTGTCGCCGGCGCCTACATGCTCGGCCTGCCGTTTTCCATCGGCGCCTTTTTCTCCGGCGCGCTCGCGGCCGGCGCCATGCTGTTTCTCAATCAGCGTACCCGTCTGAAGGAGGACACGATCATCGGCCTGATCTTTACCTCCTTCTTCGGCCTCGGGCTCTTCATGGTGTCGCTGTCGCCGACTTCGGTGAACATCCAGACGATCGTGCTTGGCAACATCCTGGCGATCACGCCCGCCGATACGCTGCAGCTTGCCATCATCGGCATCGTATCGCTCGTCATCCTGACGGCGAAGTGGAAGGACCTGATGGTGACCTTCTTCGACGAAAGCCATGCCCGCTCGATCGGCATTCCCACCACCTTCCTCAAGGTGCTGTTCTTCACGCTGCTTTCGGCCTGCACCGTCGCAGCACTGCAGACCGTCGGCGCCTTCCTCGTCATCGCCATGGTGGTGACACCGGGCGCCACCGCTTACCTGCTCACCGACCGCTTTCCGCGGCTGATCGTGATCAGCGTCGCCATCGGGGCGCTCACGAGCTTCTTCGGCGCCTATTTCAGCTACTTCCTCGATGGTGCCACCGGCGGCATCATCATCGTGCTGCAGACGCTGATCTTCCTGACGGCCTTCGTCTTCGCCCCGAAACACGGGCTTCTCGCCGCGCGCAGGCGTGGCGCCGAACCGGTGGAGGCGGCCCGATGATCTCGCTCGACATGCTGCTCGCCGTCTTTGAATTCGAGTTCATGCGCAACGCGCTGCTGATCTCGGTGCTGGTCGCGATCCCGACGGCGATGCTCTCGTGCTTCCTGGTGCTGAAGGGTTGGTCGCTGATGGGCGACGCGATCTCGCACGCGGTCTTCCCCGGCGTCGTGATCTCCTACATCGTCGGCCTGCCGCTGGCCGTCGGCGCTTTCGCAGCCGGCATGTCCTGTGCGCTTCTGACCGGCTATCTCAAGGAGAACAGCCGTATCAAGCAGGACACGGTCATGGGCGTGGTCTTCTCCGGCATGTTCGGTTTCGGGCTGGTGCTCTACACCAAGATCCAGAGCGACGTGCACCTCGACCATATCCTCTTCGGCGACATGCTCGGTATCGGCTGGCCGGACATAATCGAAACCGGCGTGATCGCGCTGGTCGCCACCGGCATTCTCGCCGTTAAATGGCGCGATTTCCTGCTGCACGCCTTCGATCCCGCCCAGGCCAAGGCCGTCGGCCTTCCGGTCAACTGGCTGCATTACGGGCTGCTCGCGATCCTGTCGCTGACGATCGTCGGCGCGCTGAAGGCGGTGGGCCTGATCCTTGCCATCGCCATGCTGATCGCACCGGGCGCCATCGCTTTCCTGATCACCCGCACCATGGGCGCGATGCTCGTCGTTGCCGTGCTCCTAGCGATGACGGCCTCCTTCTGCGGCGTCTACCTCTCCTTCTTCATCGACAGCGCGCCGGCGCCGACCATCGTGCTGCTTATGACCGCAATGTTCCTGCTCGCCTTCGCCTGGTCATCCTGGCGGACCTACCGGATCGAAGCGCGGCGAACGACGGTCGAGTGACGACGCGGCTCCCGTTGCAGGGAGCCGCCTTTGCCTGCTCTCAGTGGCTCGGATGAAGCGCGTCGTTGAGATACATGCAGGTCAGCATGGTGAAGATATAGGCCTGGATCAGCGCCATCAGCAGTTCGAGCCCGGTCAGCGCCACCGTCATCAGGAGGGGCATGACCGCAGCCAGGATTCCGAGTGCCCCGAGGCCACTGAGCCCCACGACGAAGCCGGCGAAAACCTCGAGGGTGATGTGGCCGGCCAGCATGACCGCGAACAGACGAACCGAGTGGCTGACGGGGCGCGCAAGGTAGGAGACCACCTCGATCGGGATGATGATCGGCGCCAGAATCAATGGCACGCCCGCCGGCATGAACAGTCGCAGGAAGCCGAAGCCGTGCCGGTAGATACCAACGAGCGTGACCGTCAGGAACACGAGCATCGCCAGCGCAAAGGTCACGGCAATATGGCTCGTCACCGTGAAGGCATAGGGGAACGTGCCGATCACATTGGCGACCAGAATGAACATGAACAGCGAGAAGACCAGCGGGAAGAAGCGCATGCCCTTCTCGCCGGCGTTGTCGCGGAGCGTCTTTGCCGCAAACTCATAGAGGATCTCGGCCGCCGCCTGCGCCCGGTTCGGCACCAGGCCGTGTCTTCGCGTTGACAGGATCAGGAAGAGACTGGCGATCGCGACGGTCAGCACCATGTAGGCGGCCGAATTGGTAAAGCTGATCTGGTGGCCGCCGACCTCGGCAATCGGAAGGAGCGACTTGATCTCGAATTGTTCGATGGGTCCAGCCATCATCAACCTCGTGCGCTGGTGACGAAATATCGGCGGCACGCAACGGCGGCCACCGACGCGTCAATGTGTTGGATAAGCGCCGACGACCGAGATCGTTCCACGAAGCGGGCGCTTATTGATCGGGCTGTTCCAGGAGAAGGAAGGTCACGCGGACGTGCCGCGGGCGTTGGGGCTGCATGACGCCATCGACACCAGTATCTCGGTCGAGGTAGTCGGGCCGTCCCTATGCGAAGCACCGACGCGGGTCGTCCCGCGTGTGCCCGACCTGAAGGCCATTTGCCGCCGCCCGGTCAAGCTCGCGCCTGTCCGAAGCGCAACCGGCCTCAGCCGTAGCGGCGATGATCCATAAGCACGTCTTCGATCACCGCGCGCTGCTTTGCCTTCTCGCTTGCGGGCGCGCCGGTCATGCCGGCAAGAACGATCAGCGCCTTCCACAGGGTCCAGCCCCGCCCGCGCGCCCAGGCGCCGCGATCGAGTGCCATGCCGTCGCGGAAGACGTCACGGCTCTCGCCGTGGAAGAACGTCCAGGCTATAGCGAGATCGCAGGCCGGATCGCCGATGCCCGAGGTGCCGAAATCGATGACGGCGCTTAAGCGATCGTGCTCGACCAGCAGGTTGCCCCAGGCGATATCGCCGTGAAACCAGACGGGCGGCTCCTCGAACGGTGCAGCAAGAGCGGCTTCCCACACCTCCCTGGCGGCCGTCGTGTCGACCTCGCCTTCGAGCAGCGTGAGCGCCTGGCGCGTCTGCGCGTCATAGAAGCCTGGCGGGCCGCCACGATGGAAATTGTGGTCGCCGGGCAACGGCCCGCCGGCCGTATCCACTTGTCGCATGGCGCGCAGAAACCGCGTGAGATCCTTCGCCACGTCGCGGATATCCGCAACCCGCTCCACCGCCAATGTTTCGCCCGGAAGCCAGCGGTAGACCGACCAGCGCCAGGGAAAGCCTTCGCCGGGCATGCCCTTGGCCAGGGGCATGGGAATGGGCAGCGGCAGGTGCGGCGCCAGACGCGGCAGCCAGCGGTGCTCCTTCTCCACCTGCTGCACGTAGTGCTCGGCGCTCGGCAGGCGCACGGTCATCCGGTCGCCGAGCCGGAAGGTTCTGTTGTCCCAGCCGCCGAGTTCGATCGGGCGCACCTCGAGATCCGACCATTGCGGAAACTGTGTTGCGATCAGCCGCCGTACCAGCGACGCGTCGATCACAAGCTCGGCTGAACTCGAAACTGCCATGGCGCATCCCATTCGATATTTGCGCCAAGCTATGTGATCGCCCCTGGATTTCAACTTCCTACAGCGCCGCGCGTCTTATCAGACGCGCAAAAGGTCGCTGTAGCACTTTGAGTTGCTGCATGTTTTTGTCCATTAATCGGCTACGGTTAAAGGAAAGATGCAGTAGTTCCACCGCACCTCCCGTTCAGCGGCGCGTTGTGCCGAGACGCAATAGTCCTTTGCCGATATCGGCGGTTGCATATTGCCGCCGCGACGGATTTCAGGGATGAAGAGGGCCCAGACCCGTTGATAACCCGAGACCATGGAAGCCCGGCCGACCGTTCACCTTTCGCTGGAGGCGCCGCGCCTCATCGCGCCCCGCCGGGCAGGCGAGGCGGCATGAGCACGTCCCGTGGCAAGACGCCGGCTCAAAGGCCCGCCCGCCGGACGGGACTGCGCTTCTTTCTTGTGGCCCTCGTCCTGATCGTCACCGCCATTCTCGCAACGGCCCTGCTCGCCAACGAGCAGCGCAACCTCAGGAAAGTTCTCGCCGCATTGGGCCTGCCGACGACCTTCCTCGAGAGGAACAAGCCCTCGGAACCGATGGCCGACAAGCCCGCAAGGCGCGAACCGCCGCGCATCGCCCTGCCCGCCTGGACCTTCCAGGATCTGCAGACGCCGGAGCAGCAATTCATGCGCGTGATCCGCAGCGATCCAAAGGCGCTTTGCGATGAATTGCGTGACGCCGGCTTCCGCGAACTCGAATGGAAAGCCGGTGCCGGAGAACGCGCCCAGTGGGAATGTTCCTCGCTCGTCTCCTTCCCGCGTCCGGGCGAGGACAAACCCTCGTCGATCTTCATCTTCGTCAAGGGCAGCGGCGAGGAGGAAATCACCTCCTTCCGCGTCAAGCTCAACATCGAACGCCCCGAGGACCGCCAAGCCGTGACCACCGCAGCAGCACGGGCGGCCTCCGTATTTCTCGACCATGTGCGCTGGGCCGACGCCGCCAGCGTCACGCTGCAGATCCAGGCACTGAGGGAATTCGACCTCAAGCGTTTCGGCAGCCGCATTCAGTTCAAGCGCGAGTCCGACGAGGTGACGCCACGCTACAATTTCCTTGCGAACCAGCCGCCGCGCGCGCGGCCGAAGAGCATTGCCGAGCTCTACTTCGACCGGAGCAAATGGCTCGCCTATGGCGATGCCAGTCAACGCAGCTTCGTCAAAGGTCCCACGGAATGGAACGTGCCGGTGAAAGTGCCGGATGGCACGCAACCGGCGCCCGATACCAGCGCCGGTGACAAGCCCGCCGCCAACCGCAGGCCGTGACGGTCCTGTCACGCCCGGGTTGGGGAAAGCAATGACTTACCGATCGATCCGGGTCGACAGGATAATCGAAGATAATGTCCGGTCGACGCCATCGATCTCGCCGATGCGATCGATTAGAAGATCGAGTTCGCTGATCGACGTCGCCGCGACCACAGCGATAAGGTCGAAACTGCCGCTGACGGAATGCAGCGTCTGGATTTCACGGATAGCGCTGAGTTCAGGGGTGACGCGGGAGAGCGCCCGCGGCGCGATGGTGATCAGCACATGCGCCTTGACCAGCCCCTTCTCGTAGCTCTCCGACAGGCGCACGCCATAGCCGGTGATGATGCCCTCGCGCTCCAACCGCTCGATCCTCGCCTGCACCGTCGTACGCGACAGGCCGAGCCGCCGCGCGATCGTTGCGGTTGGCATGCGGGCGTTTTCGCTGAGGATGGCGAGCAGCTCCCGATCCTTGTCCGTGATTTGCATTTCGTCGGTCCGCTTGGGCAATCTGCCGAATATCTATAGGCGATTTAGTCATTTCAGCGCTTCAAATCAACAACCCTTCCCCCGACAATGGAGAAAGAAACAGTTCTCATACCCTGGGGGAAAGAATGAAGAATATCGTCGTCATCGGAGCAGGCAAGATCGGCTCCACCATCGCTCGCATGCTCGCCCACACCGGCGACTACAGCGTCTGCGTCGCCGACCGCAGCGCCGAGCAGCTGGAGCAGATCGAAAAGCATGCCGCGATCACGACGGCAACCGTCGACATCGGCGACAAGAAGGCGCTCGTCGCCCTTCTCTCCGGCAAGTTCGCCGTGCTCAGCGCCGCTCCGTTCCACCTGACAGTGGCGATCGCCGAAGCCGCTGCCGAAGCTGGCATCCACTACCTCGACCTCACTGAAGACGTCGAATCCACCCGCCAGGTCAAGGCGATCGCCGCCAAGGCGAACACCGCCTTCATCCCGCAGTGCGGTCTCGCGCCGGGCTTCATCTCGATCGTCGCCAACGATCTCGCCAGCCGCTTCGAGACGCTCGAAAGCGTGCGCATGCGCGTCGGCGCCCTGCCGCAGTATCCGTCGAACGCTCTGAACTATAACCTGACCTGGAGCACCGACGGCGTCATCAACGAATACATCGAGCCCTGCGAGGCGATCGTCGAAGGCAACCTCATCGAAGTGCCGGCCATGGAAGAGCGCGAAGAATTCTCGCTCGACGGCGTCACCTACGAAGCCTTCAACACCTCGGGCGGCCTCGGCACTCTCTGCGAATCGCTGAAGGGCAAGGTCCGCACCCTGAACTACAAGACGATCCGCTATCCGGGCCACGCTGCGATCATGAAGGCGCTCCTCAACGACCTCGGCCTGCGCCACCGCCGCGAAGTTCTCAAGGACATCTTCGAGAATGCGCTGCCGACCACGACCCAGGACGTCGTCGTGATCTTCGTCACCGTTTCGGGCTTCCGCGATGGCCGCCTGATCCAGGAAACCTACGCCAACAAGGTCTATAGCGGCGTCGTTGCCGGCCGCATGCAGAGCGGTATCCAGATCACCACGGCAGGCAGCATCTGCGCCGTGCTCGACCTGCTCGCCGAAGGCAAGATCGCGTCGAAGGGCTTTGTCCGCCAGGAAGACATCAGCCTCGACACCTTCCTCGCAAACCGCTTCGGCCACTACTACGCTCAGAAGGGCGAAACCGAGCGCGTCGCCGGCTGATCCTTCAGCTTGAAGCGTGCCAGATTTGGAGCGGGATAGATATCCCGCTCTCACCTATGTAAAGCCCGGGTTCTCGCCCGGGCTTTTTTCATGTCGTCCAGCCATTTGGGCCAGAGCGCCGCACGTCTTCTGAGACACGCAACGGTCGCCTCCGCACCTCGATTTGCTGCACGTCTTTGTCCTTGGAGCGAGGTCGAGATGCACCAAGCGGGTCGCGATCTTTCAGCTTCGCTCCTTGCGCTTCAAGCCTTTGATATTTCGGCTGCCGCTATCGAAAAACCGCGGCGCGCCTATGTGCGACATGCTTCAAGGGCAGCCCTTCAGCTTCGGCCGAATTCGTCCTCGATGCGGATGATGTCGTCTTCGCCGAGATAGGAGCCGGTCTGCACTTCGATCAATTCCAGCGGGATCTTGCCCGGGTTGGAGAGCCGGTGCACGATCCCCGGCGGAATATAGGCCGACTCGTTCTCGTGCAGCATTCGCGTTTCTCCGGCCATCGTGATCTCCGCCGTGCCGTGCACAACAATCCAATGCTCTGCCCGATGATGATGCTTCTGCAGCGAGATCTTCTTGCCGGGATTCACGCGCAAGCGTTTGACGGCAAAACGTTCTCCGTCCGAAATGGCAGCGACCGCGCCCCAGGGGCGATAGGAGGTCGGGTGTATCTCGGTCAGGACCGTTGTCTTCGGCGACTTCGCCAGTGTCTTGACGATGGAACCGACGCTCTGGCTGTCGGCCAGCCGTCCGACATAAACGGCATCCTCGCCGGCAATGACGGCGACATCGTCCAGCCCTTGAACTGCAAGGTGGATGTCGCGCGACAGGACCAGCGAATTGCGCGTGTTCGACACCGTCGCCCTGTCGGTGACGACATTGCCGTCACCGTCCTTTTCTCCCGTCTTCCAGACGGCGTCCCAACTGCCGAGATCGGACCAGAAGAAGGAAGACGGTACGACGGCTGCGCGCTCGGTCTTTTCAAACACCGCATAATCGACGGAGATCTCGGGCGCAGTCGCAAAGCTCGCCGCATCCAGGCGCGTGAAATCGAGATCCTTCTGTGCCCCTTCCAGCGCGAGCTTCGCCGCTTCCCAGACCTGCGGCGCGTGCCGCTTCATTTCGTCCAGAAAGGGATTGACCGGCAGCATGAACATGCCGGAGTTCCAGAGGTAGCGGTCGGTCTCGAGCATCGCTTCGGCTTTCGCACGATCCGGCTTCTCGACGAAGCGAGCCACACGGTTCGTGCCCGCCGTCAACTCTTCGCCGCACTCGATGTAGCCGTAGCCGGTCGCGGGTTCCGTCGGCGTGATGCCGAAGGTCACCAGCTCGCCGTGACTTGCGGCCTGGTGCGCCCTGAGGATGCAATCCCTGTAGACCTCGCCGGCATCGATCTCGTGGTCGGAGGCAAGGACCTGCATGATGGCGCCCTTGCCGTAGCGGGCGAGAACCTGGAAGGCAGCAGCGGCCAACGCCGGTGCGGTATTGCGGGCCATCGGCTCAAGAAGGATGTCGCCCAGGTGAACGTCGATCGCCCGGGCCTGCTCCGCGACAATGAAGCGAAAGTCGCTGTTGGTGACGATGATGGCCGGCTCGAACTGGCTGGCGTCGCGAACGCGCTCCAGCGTCTGCTGAAACTGCGAGCGGTCGGAGAGAATCTGCAGGAATTGCTTCGGCGCGGCGGCGCGAGAGAGCGGCCACAGACGGGTACCGCGTCCGCCGGCCATGATCACCGGAACAATCTTTGACGTCATACCGGCGCCTCTTCCTCTTCGAGCTGAACGTTCCGGGACCAAAAGGGTTTCTGATGCAGAATAGCCAAAGCGCCGATCCGGGCAAGCTATTCGCCGACGTGAAGGTTTAGGCGGGATGAGGAAAAGCGGATGCGGCTTTGCGCCCGCGTCCCGCTCAAAGATTGCGCTCTAAAGCGCGACAAAGGCCTCACAGCGAACAAAAAACCCCGCTCGAAGGCGGGGCTTTCTCATTCGCTTCACCCTTCCGGGTGTCCCTTTCAAGCCGGGATCACGATCTCGCCAAGCTTCGTCAGCTCGGCAATGAACTGTTCGAGACGGGTCTTCTTCTCGTCTCTGGCGCCTTCCAGCTCGGCACGAACCGCTTCGATACGGTTTTCAAGAATCGTACGGTCGAGTTCGTCGACGTGGACGGCGGACTCGGCGAGCAGCGTGCAGCCGGTCGGCAGGATGTCGGCAAAGCCACCGAACACGGCAAAGCGCTCGGTCTTGCCGTCAGCCGTCTTCACCGTGACCACGCCGGGCTTGACCGTCGTCATCGTCGGAGCGTGATTGGCCATCACGGTCATCTCGCCCTCGGTCGCCGGAATGACGACGTCCGTCACTTTTTCGGAGAGGAGCAGGCGCTCGGGGGAAACAAGCTCAAAGTTGAAATCGGCCATGACCATTCACTTCTCGTGGGCGCGCCACCCGAAGGCGGCTGTGCATGTCTTCCCTGCCCTCTGAGAAGGCAGGATGAAAGCCTCGGCGCGCCATCGCGCCGAGGCTTAACAGTGCTATCAAGCGGCTTCTGCAGCCAGCTTCTTGGCCTTTTCGATCGCTTCTTCGATCGAGCCGACCATGTAGAAGGCAGCTTCCGGCAGATGGTCGTACTCGCCGTTGACCAGGCCCTTGAAGCCCTTGATCGTGTCTTCGAGGGCGACGAGCTTGCCCGGCGAACCGGTGAAGACTTCGGCAACGAAGAACGGCTGCGACAGGAAGCGTTCGATCTTACGAGCGCGAGCAACGGCCAGCTTGTCTTCTTCAGACAGTTCGTCCATGCCCAGGATGGCGATGATGTCCTGCAGGGCCTTGTAGCGCTGCAGCGTGCCCTGGACCTTACGAGCGACTTCGTAGTGGTCCTCGCCGACGATCATCGGGTCGAGCATGCGCGACGTGGAGTCGAGCGGGTCGACGGCCGGATAGATGCCCTTTTCAGCGATCGAGCGCGACAGAACGGTCGTGGCGTCAAGGTGCGCGAACGAGGTTGCCGGCGCCGGGTCGGTCAAGTCGTCGGCCGGAACGTAGATGGCCTGAACCGAGGTGATCGAGCCCTTGGTCGTGGTGGTGATGCGTTCCTGCATGGCGCCCATGTCGGTCGCCAGCGTCGGCTGGTAACCCACGGCTGACGGAATGCGGCCGAGCAGAGCCGACACTTCCGAGCCAGCCTGGGTGAAGCGGAAGATGTTGTCGACGAAGAACAGAACGTCCTGGCCCTTGTCGCGGAAGTCTTCAGCGATCGTCAGACCGGTCAGAGCAACACGTGCGCGTGCGCCCGGCGGTTCGTTCATCTGGCCGTAAACGAGCGCAGCCTTGGAGCCTTCGCCGCCGCCGTGCTTGTTAACGCCGGACTCGATCATTTCGTGGTAGAGGTCGTTGCCTTCGCGGGTACGTTCACCCACGCCTGCGAATACCGAGTAACCACCGTGCGCCTTGGCGACGTTGTTGATCAGTTCCATGATGAGAACGGTCTTGCCGACGCCTGCACCGCCGAAGAGGCCGATCTTGCCGCCCTTTGCGTAAGGAGCGAGAAGGTCGACGACCTTGATGCCGGTGACGAGGATCTGGGCTTCCGTCGACTGTTCGACATAGGCCGGAGCGTCCTGGTGGATTGCGCGCTTCGCGGACGTGACCAGCGGACCGGCTTCGTCAACCGGCTCGCCGATGACGTTCATGATACGGCCGAGCGTCTCGTCGCCGACCGGAACCGAGATCGGGCCGCCGGTGTCGGTGACCGACTGGCCGCGAACCAGACCTTCGGTCGAGTCCATGGCGATCGTGCGGACGGAGTTTTCGCCGAGGTGCTGCGCAACTTCGAGAACGAGGCGGTTGCCGTTGTTGTCGGTTTCCAGCGCGTTCAGGATCTGAGGAAGCTGGCCTTCTTCGAACGCGACGTCGACGACGGCGCCGATGACCTGCGTTACACGACCCACAGCGCCGGTTGCGGCTACTGCTGCGGTCTTGGCGGAAGCTGCCTTCCTCGGTGCAGCGGGCTTCTTCTCCGCTACGGTTTCTTTCGGGGTAGCTGCCTTAGCCATAATTCTTACCCTCTTCTCGTGACCTTAGAGCGCTTCCGCGCCCGAGATGATTTCAATGAGTTCCTTGGTGATCTGCGCCTGACGCTGACGGTTGTAGTTCAGCGTCAGCTTGTTGATCATCTCACCAGCATTGCGCGTCGCATTGTCCATCGCGCTCATCTTCGCGCCCATTTCGCCGGCAACGTTTTCCAGCAGAGCCCTAAAGATCTGCACGGAGATGTTGCGCGGAATGAGATCGGTGAGGATGGCGCCCGCGTCCGGCTCGTATTCGTAGACGGCCGAAGCGTCCGATGCGTCGGCGGCAACCGGTGCTGCCGAAGCCGGGATCAACTGCTGCGCAGTCGGAACCTGCGAAATAACGGACTTGAACTCGGAGTAGAACAGCGTGCAGACATCGAACTCGCCCTTTTCGAAGAGCCCGATGACCTTGTGACCGATCTGATCGGCGTTCTCGAAGCCGATCTTCTTGACTTCACGCAGATCGACGCGATCGATGATCAGCGACGCATATTCGCGACGCAGGATATCGAAGCCCTTCTTACCGACGCAGATGATCTTGACCGTCTTGCCGGCTGCAAGCAGCTTGCGAACGTGGTCGCGGGCATGGCGGGCGATCTGCGAGTTGAAGCCGCCGCAAAGGCCGCGTTCAGCCGTGCAGACGACCAGAAGGTGCGTATCGTCCTTACCGGTCCCGGTCATCAGCGCAGGCGCGCTGTCGTCCGCACCAACCGCCTGGGCGATGTTGGAGAGAACGGCAGCCATGCGCTGCGAGTAAGGCCGGGCGGCCTCGGCCGCCTCCTGCGCACGCCGAAGCTTCGCCGCGGCGACCATCTTCATCGCCTTGGTGATCTTCTGCGTCGCCTTGACGGAGGCGATCCGGTTTTTCAGATCCTTAAGTGAAGGCATCCGTTGTCCGTCCTAAATGAAATCCGCTCAGGCGAAAGACTTGGCGAAGCTGTCGATTGCTGCCTTGAGCTTTGCCTTGGTGTCGTCCGAAATCGCCTTTTCCTTGCGGATGGTTTCCAGAACGTCCTTGCCTTCCGAACGCATGTAGGAAAGCAGACCCTGTTCGAACTTGCCGACCTGGGCGACCGGAAGCTTGTCGAGGTAGCCGTTGACGCCGGCGAAGATCACCGCAACCTGCTCTTCCGTCTTCAGCGGCGAGAACTGCGGCTGCTTCAGGAGTTCGGTCAGGCGTGCACCACGGTTCAGGAGGCGCTGCGTAGCGGCGTCGAGGTCCGAGCCGAACTGAGCGAAGGCCGCCATTTCGCGGTACTGAGCCAGTTCACCCTTGATCGAGCCTGCGACCTGCTTCATCGCCTTGATCTGGGCCGACGAGCCGACGCGCGATACCGACAGACCGACGTTAACGGCCGGGCGGATACCCTGGTAGAACAGGTCGGTTTCAAGGAAGATCTGGCCGTCGGTGATCGAGATCACGTTGGTCGGGATGAACGCCGAAACGTCGTTGCCCTGCGTTTCGATGACCGGCAGAGCCGTCAGCGAGCCAGCGCCCATGTCGTCGTTCAGCTTTGCAGCGCGCTCGAGCAGGCGGGAGTGCAGGTAGAAAACGTCGCCCGGATAGGCTTCGCGGCCCGGCGGGCGGCGCAGCAGGAGCGACATCTGACGGTAGGCAACGGCCTGCTTGGAAAGGTCGTCGTAGCCGATGAGAGCGTGCTTGCCGTTGTCACGGAAGTATTCGCCCATCGCGCAGCCGGCGAACGGTGCGAGGTACTGCATCGGGGCCGGATCGGAAGCCGTTGCAGCAACGATGATCGAGTACTGCAGGGCGCCGCGCTCTTCCAGAACCTTCACGAACTGGGCAACCGTCGAACGCTTCTGGCCGATTGCGACGTAAACGCAATACAGCTTGTCACCTTCCGGACCATTGTCGTGAATGGCCTTCTGGTTGAGGACCGTGTCGAGGATGATGGCGGTCTTGCCGGTCTGGCGGTCGCCGATGACGAGCTCGCGCTGGCCGCGGCCAACCGGGATCAGAGCGTCGATGGCCTTGAGGCCGGTCGACATCGGCTCATGCACCGACTTGCGCGGAATGATGCCCGGAGCCTTGACGTCAACGCGGGCGCGCTGCTTGGCATTGATCGGGCCCTTGCCGTCGATCGGGTTGCCGAGCGCGTCGACGACGCGGCCAAGCAGTTCCGGACCAACCGGGACGTCCACGATGGCGCCAGTCCGCTTGACGGTGTCGCCTTCCTTGATGTCACGGTCCGAACCGAAGATAACGACACCGACGTTGTCGGCTTCGAGGTTCAGCGCCATGCCGCGAATTCCACCCGGGAATTCGACCATTTCGCCTGCCTGAACATTGTCGAGGCCGTAGACGCGGGCAATACCGTCACCGACGGAAAGCACCTGACCGACTTCGGAGACTTCTGCTTCCTGGCCGAAATTTTTGATCTGATCTTTGAGAATTGCGGAAATTTCCGCGGCGCGGATATCCATCAGCCGACCTCTTTCAGTGCAAGCTTAAGGGTAGAGAGTTTGGTGCGAAGGGAGGTGTCAATCTGGCGGGACCCGACCTTGACGATCAGACCTCCAAGAATAGACGGGTCGACGGTGACGTTGACCGCCACGTCTTTGCCGGTGACGCTTTTCAGCGTCGCCTTCAATTCAGTTTCCTGCGCTGCGGTGAGCGCATGGGCCGACGTGACGTCGGCAGAGATTTCGCCACGATGGCGCGCGGCGATCAGGCGGAAAGCCTTGATCATGCCCGGCAGCGCGAAGAGGCGGCGATTGCGGGCAACGACCTTGAGGAAGTTGCCGACGAGCCCGGAGATGCCAGCCTTCTCGGCAACTGCCGAAATGGCCTTGAACTGGTCGTCTGCAGAAAAGACCGGGCTTACGATCAGCCGCTTCAGATCATCGCTGCCGTCGATCAGGGCCTGGACGCGGGTAAGATCCGCACCGACTGCCTCGACGGAACCGGCGCCGAGCGCGAGTTCAAAAAGCGAGGACGCATATCTTTCTGCAACACCGGAAATAAGCTGGGATGTGTCTGCCACGGGCACAAGCTTCTCTCAATTTCATCCAAGAACCGAGCTGGCGTTGAGCCGTCAACTTAACTTCTTGAATTTGCTGCAATAACTTGCAGGATATCGAGGCCTGGCGACCCACTTCCCCCGCAATTCGCGGTTCGTCTAGCATAGGATGTTTGGACTCGCAACACGCGAACGGCAGGAATGCGGCATAAGTCGGCCACCTTTGGCCGAATTTTGCCGTAAATCCGTTTCCTGCACAGTGAATCGCGGAATGACCCGCGGGCACGATCAGATCATGCCGAAGACGTAGGCGAGCGGAAGGATGGCGAGTGCCGCCTGAACGAAGAGCGCCAGCCAGTTGTAGACCGTGCCACCATTGTCACTCATCATCGAGAGGATCCGGCCGAAGGCGGCAAGCGCAAAGGCCGCTCCAACGGCAAGATAGACCATCGGCTGCGCCAAAAGAATGGCGGCAAGGCCGAGCCCGACATGCATGCCGCCCATGGTGGAGCGCGCCTCTGCGTAGCCGCCGCGCCGCCCCTCGGCGATGCCGATGCCGGCCGCGCGAAAGGTAAGCCGCGGCGCAAACAGCATCACGACGCCGATCAGCGCCGCGGCTGCCGCCGCGCAGAAGGCGAGGAACTCGCCGGTTTCCGTCGGAATGTAGAACTCCATGCCCGTTCCCACAGATGAGCCCGTTGTCTCGCCGCCTCGGCCTCGGCCGAAGCGGCGTGTCCTTGACCTCTACTGCATAATTCCTGAAATCGGAATCGATTTAAGGACAAAATTATGCAGCAGTTTTAAGTGTTACAGCCACCTTTGCGCGTCTCGAAAGACGCGCGGCGCTGTAGCGCATGTCGCGCCGGTTGTGAATCGCCCACAGCCTCTTCAAAGCGGCGATCACAGGAAACTTGAATTTACAGGAAGCTTTGGGGATCGATGTCGAGCTGGACGCTGATCGAGCCGCGTTCCTTCGGGCCGGCGGCGATCATCGCCTTGACGAAGGCCTGCATGTCGCTGTTGCGCCGGCCATGCACCAGCAGGCGGAAGCGATGCCGACCGCGGATCAGCGCCAGCGGCGCTTCCGCCGGGCCGAGAATGGTAATGCCATCGGTCCGGGGTGCGGCCATGCGCAAGCCCCGTGCATGGCCCTCGGCATCCTGCCGCGTATCGGCCGAGACGATCAGCGAGGCGAGCCGGCCGAAGGGCGGCAGAAGCGCCTTCTCCCGCTCGGCAATCTCGCGCTCGTAGAAGGCGTCGGCATCGCCCGAAACGATCGCCTGCATCACTGGATGCTGCGGCTGGTAGGTCTGCAAGAGGCCAAGGCTCTTGAGGCCGGTTCGCCCCGCACGACCCGTGACCTGCGAGAGCAATTGGAAAGTCCGCTCCGCCGCACGCGGATCGCCGTTCGCCAGGCCGAGATCGGCATCGACGATGCCGACCAGCGTCATCAGCGGGAAATTATGCCCCTTGGCGACGAGCTGCGTGCCGATGACGATGTCGGCTTCGCCGCGGGCAATGGCGTCGAGTTCCAGTCGCAAACGCTTGACGCCCATCAGGTCCGAGGACAGCACGATGGTGCGTGCCTCGGGAAAATGCCGCTCCACCTCGTCGGCGATGCGCTCGACACCGGGACCGCAGGCAACCAGGTGATCGAGCGTACCGCATTCCGGGCAGGCTTCCGGCGTCTTCTCCGAGTAGCCGCAATGGTGGCACTGGATCTGGCCGCGGAAGCGGTGTTCGACGAGCCAGCTCGCACAATCCGGGCACTGGAAGCGATGACCGCAGACACGGCAGAGCGTCAGCGGCGCATAGCCGCGGCGATTGAGGAAGAGCAGCGCCTGCTCGCCGCGCTCGACGGCCTTGCCGATCTGGTTGATGAGGACAGGCGACAGGAAGCCGCCGCGCGCCGGCGGATGCTGGCGCATATCGACCACGCCGAGCCGCGGCAGCGCCGCATCGCCGAAACGCGTCGGCAGATGGATCGGCTTGTAGCGGCCGACCTCGCCATTGACCCGGCTTTCGACCGAAGGCGTCGCCGAGACGAGTACGACCGGAAAGCCGGTGATCCGGCCGCGCACGACCGCCATGTCGCGCGCATTGTAGAAGACGCGGTCCTCCTGCTTGTAGGCAGGGTCGTGTTCTTCGTCGACGATGATGAGACCCAGGTCCTCGAAGGGCAGGAACAGCGCCGAGCGGGCGCCGGCAACGACACGCACCGTGCCGGTCGTCACCTGACGCCAGACCTTTTCACGCGTGCGCGGCGCGAGGTCCGAATGCCACTCCGCCGGCTTTGCGCCGAAACGATCCTGGAAGCGATCGAGAAAACTCGACGTCAGCGCGATCTCCGGCAACAGGATCAACACCTGCTTGCCCGCCCGAAGCGTCGCCGCGATCGCCTCGAAATAGACCTCGGTCTTGCCGGACCCGGTAATGCCGTCGATCAAGGACACCGAGAAGCCGCCCTCCTCCACCGCCGCCAGGAGGTCGGCGGCGGCGTCCTTCTGAGCGCCTTCGAGCCGAGGGGCGACGAAATCGGGATCGGGCAAGGCGACGACCGGCGGCGGCGGCATGAATACGGTCTCGAAGACGCCTTGCTGGGTCAGCCCGTCGATCACGCTCGACGAGGTGCCGGCCGCGTGCGCGAGCCCCGAGCGCGTCCAGGAGAAACCGTCGCTGGCGGCGGCTATCACGCGCTCGCGCGCCGCCGTCATGCGCTCCGGCCGCATCTCGGTAAGACGCAAGGCCTCGACCATCGGCTCCGGATCGAAGGCCGCCGGCGCCCTGAGCGCCATGCGCGCGACGAGCCCCGGCGGCGTGACGGTATAGGCGGCAACCCAATCGAGAAAGGTCCGCATATCCCGCGTCAGCGGCGGGCAGTCGAAAACCTTCTCGATCGTCTTGAGTTTCTTCGGATCGACGGAGCCGTCGTCATCACCATCCCAGACGACGCCGACGACGAGGCGTGGTCCGAGGGGCACCTGCACGATCGAGCCCGGCTCCACCGCCATGCCATCAGGAACCCCATAGGAATAGGCTTTCGGCGCCGGCATGGGCACCAGGACCGGCACGACGCGACGGCCCGGAGCGGGCCTGAGCAAATCGCCGAATAAATCGGTTGAATCGCGAGTCATTTTACCGTGACCTTGCCACGTGTTTCGGTTAAAGAAAACTGCGCTGCGAACCGCAGCCTTGCAGGCCGCAGGGTTTGTCACGGTTCCACCAGAGTTTCAACGCGCGCGATTTCTGCCAACGGAATTCCTCCGCGGTAGATATGCGCCCGAACGGCAATCGTGCCCCAAGGGAGTGACCCCCATGAAATTTTTCGTTGATACCGCCGACGTCAAGGAAATCCGCGAGCTGAACGATCTCGGCCTTCTCGATGGCGTCACCACCAACCCGTCGCTGATCCTGAAGTCGGGCCGCGACATCACGGAAGTCACCAAGGAAATTTGCTCGATCGTCGAAGGCCCGGTTTCGGCTGAAGTGACTGCAACCGAATATGCCGAGATGATGAAGGAAGCGGCCGTTCTCTCGAAGATCGCCGACAACATCTGCATCAAGCTGCCGCTGACGCTCGACGGCCTCAAGGCCTGCAAGGCGCTGACCTCGGACGGCCACCAGACCAACGTGACGCTGTGCTTCTCGGCCAACCAGGCCCTGCTCGCTGCCAAGGCCGGCGCGACCTTCGTCTCGCCCTTCGTCGGCCGTCTCGACGACATCGCCTTCGACGGCATGGACCTGATCCGCGAAATCCGCCACATCTTCGACAACTACGGCTATGAGACCGAAATCCTCGCGGCCTCGATCCGCACCGTGAACCACGTCAAGGAAGCTGCCCTCATCGGCGCCGACGTCGTTACCGCGCCGCCGGCAACGCTGAAGGCGCTGGTCAAGCACCCGCTGACCGACAAGGGCCTGGAAATGTTCCTGGCCGATTGGGCCAAGACCGGCCAGAAGATCGCCTGATCTTCGCCAAGCAGTTTGAGAAAACCCCGCAGCGATGCGGGGTTTTTTGTTGCCTACTCGTCATCGTCCATCAGCCCCGACAGCCGCATGCCGTCGATCCAGGTGGCGCTGTCCTTGCGGATTACCCGGCGCGGACGAATGCCGCAGCGCTGGCGCACCTCTTCCGCCAGCCGCTCCGAATGGGTGACGATCCAGATCTGGCTTTCGCGGGAGGCGCTGGCGATCATGTCGGCAAGCGCCGGCAGCATGTCCGGATGCAGGCTCGTTTCCGGCTCGTTCAGTGCGATGAAGCGGGGGCGGCGATAGGAAAGCAGCGCCGCCGCCAAGGCCAGAAAGCGCATCTGCCCGTCGGAAAGCTCGCGCGGCGAAAAACGCCGGTTGGGAAAATCCGGAAAGACCAGCGAGAATTCGGCGAACTGGCCGGGATCGGGAACATCGAGATGGGCGCCGCCGAAGGCATCGGCGACGGCGCGGTCGAGATCGACCGTATCCTGACGCGTGTGCCGAAGCGTCGCGAAGACCGCAGCCATATTGACACCGGTCTCGTCGAGCATCGGCGCCGTGACGGCGAGGCAAGGCAAGCGCAAGGGCGAATCGCGATCGGTGCGGAAGCCGTGGAAGAACCGCCACTGGTCGACCGCGCGGCGAAAGGTGCCGACCTCGGGATAATGGCCGGCGTCGCCGAGCAGCGAGATCGCCGTTTCGGACGTCAGCGCCTGCTCCGGATAGTCCTCCATCCGCCCGCGTTCGCCGCGCACGAAGATGCCGGGGCCGGATCGCTTCATCATCGTCACCGGCCGGCGGCCGGTTTCGACCGTCAGTTCCTCTTCCTTGACCTGCGGCTCATAGGCAAAGCCGGCGGCTGCCGTTGGCGGGCGCAACCCCGCCTCGATCCGGTAGCGGAAGGTGATCGCCCGCTCCTCGTCCAGAAGCTCGGTTTCGAGCCTTATGCGCGCCGGCTTGTCGGCACGCCGACGACCGCTCCAGAGCGCCGATGACATGCCGCCCTCTTCGGCGATCTCGCGCGCAAGCGTGCCGCGTGTCGCAGACTGTACGAGCTGAAGCGCCCGATAGAGATTGGACTTGCCGACGCCGTTCTCGCCGATGAACAGGTTGACCCCGGTCAGATCCATGCGGATCGACTTCAGCGAACGATAGTTTTCGGCAAACATGGATTGTAGCTGCATAGGCCAAGACCTAGCCGATCCGCCAGCCGGCGTGAAGCCGGCACACATGGCGCGGCTGGTCGCTAGAGCCCGGCCGCGACTTGAAGCCTGGGCTCGAACGCCGCGTCCGCGTCCACTGCGAGATCGAAGACAGTGTGCCGCTCGAGCGCTTTCGTCACCTCGCCAGACTCGCCTTCCAGCGCCTCCGGCGGAATCAGGTTGCCAATGCGGAAATCGAAGAGATCACCCTTCTTGTTGAGCAGTTCATGGAACACGGTCATGTCGCGCAGTTCCGTCGACCATTTGGCGAACCAGTAGAACAGGCCGGAATTGCGGGCGCTCATATGCACCGGCAGGATCGGCAAACCGTATTTGCGCGCAAAGCCCACGGCAGACGTCTTCCATGGCCGCTCGTTGAGGCAACCATCCGCCCAATAGGCGATGCGCCCGGAAGGGAAAAGCACCGTCGCCTTGCCCTCGCCGATCGCCCGGTTGGTCACCTGCAAGGTCTCGCGGGTCTTCAGCTTGCTCTTGTGCTCTTCGCGCCATTCGACCGGAATGACCATCTCGACGAAGCGCGGATTGACGCGGATGGCGTCGCGATTGGCGAAGAACATCATGTCCGGCCGCCGGGTCTTCAAGAGGTCGAAGACCGCGATCCCGTCGGCAATGCCGGTCGGATGGTTGCTGACGAGCAGGAAGCCGCCCTTGGCCGGAATGCGCTCGGCCCGATCGACCCGCACCTCCAGCGACAGCAGCGAACTCAGATGTTCGAAGGCCTGAAAGCCAGGCATGTTGGCGACCGCATCGGCGAATTCATGCGCCTTGCGGTAGTTCAGCAATGTGTAGAGAAAGGGCCGCATCAGCGGCCATAGCGGACTCTTGACGATGCGCTGCCCGCGCTCGGCAATCAGGGTGTCTACGATGTGACCAGGCTGCCCCTGTGAGACCAGGGCGATTACTTCAGCAAAATGCGCGAATCCGTTCACCGAATCCCGTCCCGCCATAGTCCGATCCGATTCTTTCCGGCTGACCATCGCAATTCTATATGATCGAAGAATGACAGATTCCAAGGGCGCATTAGCAAAAACATAAGATGCGTCAGGGCATTGTCGCCGATGGACCAACTTGGGAAGCGACAATGAACGAGCTCCTCGTCATCGGCCATCCGGAACTCCTTGCCGAACGCCAACGTTGGCTCGATGGGCTCATGCGCGAGCGCCGCCTCTCGGACAACACGGTCGAGGCCTATGAGCGCGATACCCGCCAGTTCCTGACATTCCTGACCGGGCATCTGGCCGGACCGCCGCGGCTTTCCGACATCCGGACGCTCAGGCCGGCGGACCTGCGCGGCTTCCTCGCCCAGCGCCGCAAGGGTGGCGCTGGCGCACGAACGCTCGGCCGTGGGCTCGCGGGGCTGCGCTCGTTCCTCCGCTTCCTCGAACGCAATGGCCTCGCCAATGCGGCGGGCGCGACCGCGGTGCGCTCGCCGAAGCAGCCGAAATCGCTGCCGAAACCGCTGACCGATCGTGAAGCGCTCAACGTCGTGACCTCGGAGGCACAGCTTGCCGAGGAGCCTTGGATCGCGGCGCGCAATGCCGCGGTGCTGACCCTGCTCTATGGCTGCGGCCTGCGCATTTCCGAGGCGCTCGGGCTGACATCGGGCGATTTCGCCGGCGGGCCCTCGTCGCTGCGCATCCTCGGCAAGGGCGGCAAGACGCGGCTCGTGCCGCTGATTCAGGCTGCACGTGACGCCGTCGCCGCCTATGTCAAACTCTGCCCCTACCGGCCAGCGGCCGATGAGCCGTTGTTTCGCGGAGCGCGCGGCGCCAAGCTGCAGCCGGCGATCATCCAGCGCGAGATGCAGAAGCTGCGTGGCGCCCTCGGCCTGCCGGACACGGCAACGCCGCATGCACTGCGCCACTCCTTCGCCACCCATCTGCTGGCCGGAGGCGGCGATCTCCGGACTATTCAGGAACTGCTCGGCCACGCCAGCCTGTCGACGACGCAGGTCTATACCGGCGTCGATTCCGCAAGACTTCTGGAGATCTATGATCGTGCCCATCCGCGTGCCTGATTTTCGGCGAAACCTTGGATTAACCATGCCCTTTAAGGAAGCCGTGACCGGCCCGGGCCTAGGGTTCAGCAGCGACCGTCCGTCCGTCGGGGAAGAATGATGACAGCCTTTGCGAGACCTGATCGAAACCTGCACCGCAACCTGCTTGCGCGAGTAGCTGACGGCACGCTGTGGCTGATCGCCCTGCTGCACGTCGTCCTTGCGGCTTGTCTTTTTGTTGCCCTCCTCTTCGTCGCCAGAGCCGATGCCCAGGACGCCGTCCAGGATGGGGAATGCCGCGGCTCGAACGTCCTGACCGCGCTTGCCAAGTCGGATCCGACAAAATTCGCCGCCCTCGAAGCGGAAGCCGCCGCCGTGCCGAACGGCAAGGGCATTTTCTGGAAGATCGAGAAGGACGGGATTGCGCCCTCCTGGCTGCTCGGCACCATGCACGTTACCGATCCGCGCGTGCTGGCATTGCCGTCCGAGGCGCCGGCCGCCTTCGAGGCAGCCTCGACCGTCATCGTCGAATCGGACGAGATCATCGACGAAAAGAAATCTGCCGCCGCGATCCTGATGCGGCCCGACCTCACCATGTTCCCGGACAACAAGACGATCGCCGATTTCCTGAAGCCCGGTGACCGCGAACAGCTCGAAGCGGGCCTCAAGGCACGCGGCATTCCGCTGACGCTCGTTGCGCGCATGAAGCCATGGATGATCGCGAGCTTCGTGGCATTGCCTGCCTGCGAGATCACCCGAAAAGCGGCGGGCGCCTCCTTCCTCGACAAGAAGATCGCAGAGGATGCCGTCGGCCAGGGCAAGACGCTCAAGGGTCTGGAAACGCTGATCGAACAGCTCTCGGCGATGGATTCGCTTCCGACCGAACTGCATCTGCGCGCGCTCATCGAGACGCTGGCGCTCGGCAAGACGATCGACGACGTCTTCGCGACCATGACCGATCTCTATCTCGCGGGCGACACCGGCATGATCATGCCGATGATGAAGGCCGTTGACACGGCCTCCAGCGAGGATTTCGGCTATGCCGATTTCGAACAGCGCATCATCGTCGAGCGCAACAGGACGATGGCGACGCGCGCCGAACCGATCCTGAAGGACGGCGGTGCGTTCATGGCGGTCGGGGCACTGCACCTTCCGGGCAAGGAGGGCCTCGTGGAACTCCTGCGTGCCCAGGGCTTCACTCTGACGCGCGCCAACTGACTGGCGGCCGTTCAAGCCAGAGGCTGATCAGCCAATCATGCCGCCTGGACCGGCGACGCCGGCGAGCAGCGTCGGCACGATCACCTTGTGAAACGGCGTGATCGCCGCAAGGTAAACCCAACCGAGCGTATTGTGCCGCCGAACGAGCGTGGTGACGCCGACGATCTGATTGACCGCGGACCCTGCCCTGACATCGACGATGATGCGAAAATCGAGATGCTTGTCGTCAAAGCCGAGCACCACTTCGTCGTCGGTTTTTGACAGCACCGGAAACGCCCCGACCAGGCCGAAACGGCCGGACCTCGGCGCTGCCGATTTCAAGCCGACGAGGGACACCATGCGATTGCGCAGCCGCAAGAGCTCGCGAATCCATCGTGGCGAGCGGCCAAGCGAACGTTCGGCCGCTTCCGCGGCGGTCACACCCTTGCCATCAAGGGCAAGCTCGAAACGGTCGGCCCAATCGGCCTCCGGCAAATGGCGGTTCGGCAGCGAAACGGCCACGGCTCTCGGTTTCATGTTCCCTCCTTCGCCTCGGCGACACCGGTCATCTGAGGCGAGAAACATGATCGCTGCCTCCACCGTCGTCGCACAGACCGCCGCTTGTCGCAGCCCCTCGGGCCAATCGTCACACCTCGTCTCACGCCCCATGGGCCACGAGCCCGCGCGCTCTTCCCTTCGCGGCGACAAGCTGCATAACTCTGTTACGACGCCGCCAATCGCATCAAGGAGACAGACTATGGAAACCAGCCACGACCCGCGCGAGCTCGAGATGGTCGTCCTGATGACGCCGGACATGGCGAATTTCAGCGGCAAGGTCCACGGCGGCGCGCTGCTCAACCTCCTGGACCGCGTAGCGTTTTCCTGCGCCTCGCGCTATTCGCAGCAATATGCGGTAACGCTCTCGGTCGACCAGGTGATCTTCCGCCAGCCCATCCACGTCGGCGAGCTCGTCACCTTCCGCGCCGCGGTCAACCATGCCGGTCGCACCTCAATGGAAATCGGAATCCGGGTCGAGGCCGAAAACATCCGCAGCGGCGAGCGCCGCCATACCAATTCCTGCTATTTCACGATGGTCGCGGTCGATGCCGATGGCAGCCCGACGCCTGTTCCTCCGCTGGTCACGGACACGGCCGACCGCAAGCAACGGCAGCGAGCCGCCGAGGCGCGACGCAGCCTCAGGCGCGAATTCGAGGAGCGCTTCCACGCGGTCCGGTCTGCTTCTGAGGAGTAGGATCGCCGGCATCGGATGACGTCGGTGGCGGCAATGTCAGTCCGCGCCGATGCGCCATGGGTCGGCAACGGCAGCCGGCAAGTCGAAACGCCCGGCCGGAATGAGGGGGCCGCTCGCCGCAGCCCCCTGCAAAATCATTACATATGGATCGGCTTGAAGAAGGTCGACAGAGCCGCTTCCTTGACCGCTTCCGACATGGTCGGATGCGCATGGCAGGTGCGGCCGAGGTCTTCGGACGAACCGCCGAATTCCATCAGCACGGCGATCTCGTGGATCATCTCGCCGGCGCCGAAGCCGACGATATGGCCGCCGAGTACCCGGTCGGTTTCCTTGTCGGCAAGGATCTTCACGAAACCGTCGGTGGTAAGCATCGCGCGCGCACGGCCATTGGCGGTAAAGGGGAACTTGCCGACCTTGTAGGCAACGCCTGCGGCCTTCAGCTCTTCCTCGGTCTTGCCGACGGAGGCAACTTCCGGCTGGGTGTAGACCACGCTCGGGATGACGTCATAGTTCACATGGCCGGCCTGGCCTGCCAGGATTTCCGCAACGGCCACACCTTCATCCTCGGCCTTGTGGGCGAGCATCGGGCCGCGCACCACGTCGCCGATCGCGTAGACGCCGGCAACGCTCGTCTGGTAGTGATGGTCGATCTCGACGCGGCCGCGCTGGTCCATGACGACGCCGGCCTTATCCAGGCCGAGGCCATCGGTGTAGGGCTTGCGACCGGTGGCGATCAGCACGACATCGGCGTCGAGCGTCACGGCATCGCCGCCCTTGACCGGCTCGAAGGTCACCTTGGCGCCCTTGCCGTCCTTGACGACGCCGGTCACCTTGGCGCCGAGCTTGATGTCCATGCCCTGCTTGGCAAGCATGCGCTGGAACTGCTTGGCAACTTCGCCGTCCATGCCGCCGAGGAGGGTATCGAGATATTCGACGACCGTGACCTTGGCGCCGAGGCGGGCCCAGACCGAGCCGAGCTCGAGGCCGATGACGCCGCCGCCGACGACGATCATGTGCGCCGGAACCTTGTCCAGCGCGATGCCGCCGGTTGACGAGATGATCACCTTCTCGTCGATGTCGACCTTTACGCCCGGGATGCCCGCCACGTCGGAGCCGGTGGCGATCACGATGTTCTTGGTTTCGAGGATCTGCTCCTCACCCTTGTCGTTGGTGACCGAGACCTTGCCCTGGCCGAGCACTCTGCCGGTGCCCTGGATGCCGTCGATCTTGTTCTTCTTGAAAAGGAACGAGACGCCGTCGACATTGGCCTTAACGGTCGCGTCCTTGTGGGCCATCATCTTTTCGAGGTTCAGCTTCGGCGCCACGACTTCGATGCCGAGCGCGTCCACGCCGTGAGCGACCTGGTGGAACATCTCGGAAGCATGCAGCAGCGCCTTCGACGGGATGCAGCCGATGTTGAGGCAGGTGCCGCCATAGGTTGCGCGCTTCTCGACGACGGCCACCTTCAGGCCGAGCTGGGCCGCCTTGACGGCGCAGACATAGCCGCCGGGGCCGCTGCCGATAACGATGAGATCATAAGCCATTAGAATATCCTTCCTTCAGGGCGGTTACCGCCCGCCGCTGACATTGAGAATTGCTCCTGTCACATAAGTCGCCTTGTCCGACAGGAGGTAGAGAACCGCGTCAGCGACTTCCTCGGCGGTGCCGGGTCGCTGAACGGGAATGGTGGAAGCGAGATCGCGCGCCCGGTCCGGCAGGCCGCCGGAGGCGTGGATCTCGGTATCGATGATGCCGGGGCGTATCGCGTTGACGCGTATGCCCTCGGTCGCGACCTCGCGCGCAAGGCCGACGGTAAAGGTGTCGATAGCGCCCTTCGACGCGGCATAGTCGACATATTGCCCCGGCGAGCCGAGCACCGCGGCGACCGAGGAGATATTGACGATGACCCCGCCCTGGTGGCCATAGCGCGTCGACATGCGCCGGATTGCTTCCGCCGCACAGCGAATGGAGCCGGTGACGTTGACGCGGAACATGCGCTCGAGCCGGTCGATGGACATTTCGTCCACCCGCTCGGTCGGCCCGACGATGCCGGCGTTGTTGACGAGGCCGTCGAGGCGGCCGAAAGCCGCATCGACGGCAGCAAACATCGCCTGGATATCCGCTTCAGAGCCGACATCGCCCTGAACCGCGATTACCGAACCGCCTTCCCGCTCGATCATGCGGACGACAGCATCGGCGGCTTTGTCGTTGCTCGCATAGTTGACGGCGACGCGCCAGCCGGCCTCGGCGGCGCCGAGGCAGATCGCCGCGCCGATGCCGCGGCTGCCGCCGGTCACGAGGAGAACGGGGCGCGCGCTCATGCGGCGCATCCCTTGAGAGTGAAGGAATCCCAGCTATCGGCCTCCGCCTTGCCCTTGCCCCAGGCGCTGGACGCCCTGAGTGACGGGCCGAAATCGGGAAGCAGCAATTGCTCGGCCGCCGGCTCGGTCTCGGCCGGGATCTCGCTGATTGCCCCGGCCTTGTTTAGCGCGTAGACGACGCCCTGCCAGACGGTGCAGGCGCGCAGCTCCTCACCGGTCGCGTCGCCTTCCGGGCAGTTGTGCATGATCAGCCCCGTCGCGCGCTCCGGCTCGCCTGCCGGCATCACGATGCCGTCGAGCAGCACACCGGCTTTCAGCACCGCCACCTTGAAGTGATTGCTGGTCGCCGCGCTTGCCGAGCCGACCGGTTCGAAACGCAGCTCGTAGCCGCCATCGCGATCGCCATAGATCGCATGCGACTGCTTGCAGTCGGCAGCGATCGCCGGTGAGGCGAGCGCAAGGCCGAACAGAGCCGAACCAAGCAATGTCGGAACGAAACGACTGGGAACCATGATCAGGCGGCCTTCTCCGTCGCGAGCTTGAGGCCGAGGGCGATGAAGACCACGCCGCTCATGCGGTCGATCCACTTGCTGGCGCGGGTGAAGGCGGCGCGCATGCCCGGCGTCGTCAGGAACAGGCTGACACCGACGAACCAGAGGATCAGGCAGGAAGCCATGACCAGACCGTAGCCGAACTTGATGAGGATCGGCGTGTGGGCGCTGACGACGGTCGAGAAGATCGACAGGAAGAAGAACACCGGCTTCGGGTTGAGCGCATTGGCGGCAAAGCCGAGGCCGAAGGCCTTCGCGGCCGACTGGCTCTTGGCGGGTTCCGCGCCTTCCGCGCGCTCGACCTTGATCTCGGTCTGGCCGGCACGCAGCGCCTTGATGCCGATATAGATCAGGTAAGCGACGCCGCACCATTTGACGATGTTGAACAGGTAGATCGACTGCGAAATGATCAGCCCGAGACCAAGGATCGTATAGGTGACATGGAACATCAGCGAACTGCCGATGCCGAAGGATGTGATGATGGCCGGACGGCGGCCATGCACGATCGACTGGCGCATGACCATGGCGAGGTCGGCACCGGGCGAGACGATGGCGAAGGCGAAGATCGCCATCAGCGAGGCAAGTTCAAAGAGATATTGGCTCATGGTTTTGCGACCGGTGCGTTGAAGGCCCAGACGTGGCCGAAGGGATCCTGGATGCGCGCGTAGCGTGCGTGCCAGAAGGTATCCTGTGGCTCCAGCACTGTCGATGCCCCTGCGGCAATCGCCCGGTCATAGGCCGCGTCGACAGCGGCAGCCGCCGGCAGGTTGATGCTGATGGCGACACCGGTGCCGCCGATCGTCTCCGGCGAGAGCACGCTGCCGCCGAATTCGGGAAATTCGTCGTGCAGCATGATCTCCCCGCCGAACACCGACAGATTGGAATGCATCACGCGCTTGCGATCCTCCGCCAACTGGCAAAAGGTGTTTTGAGCTCCGAAGGCCTTCTCGTAGAAAGCAATCGCCGCCATGCCATCCTTGACGCAGAGATGCACCTGGATCGGCGGTACATTGGGTTCGAATGCCATGCCAGTCTCCTCTTGCCTTGCCGCAGGGATGCTATGCCATGAGCCGGACGACCATCAGCAACAGTGCAATGATCGACACGAACCAGACGATGGAGCGCAACACGGGAACGCCTGCCACGTAGAGGATGATGTAGGCCACCCGTGCCAAAATCCAGATTAGGGCGCCAATGGCACCGAGGCCGCCGGTCTTCCCGGTCACCGCCAGTGCAAGCGCAAGAGCAACGAAGGCGGGATAGGTTTCCAGCATGTTGCGAAGCGAGCGCAAGAGGCGTCCCGCCACGATGCTCTTCGAAACGCGCTGCTCATCGCGAGGTCCGAGCAGGTATTTGATGCCGAGGTCGCCGGCGAGGTCGAGTGACAGCGCCTGCGCCAGGATGTGGACGATCAGCAGCACGACGCTCCAGCCGAGCACCCAGATTTCAGTCGACGCTGCCGCGGCTTCCATCAGCCCTCGCAATCTCAGGATCAATCCAGATCGGTATCACGACCCCGCCGGGGCAAGTCACCTCGACAAAGGCGGCGGCGAACCATCATTCGCCGTCTCCGATCGACATGAGGATAGACGCGGGCGCGCAGAGGCGCCCGCGTCTATTGCCAAGATTAGAGATCGAGAACCAGACGCTCCGGATCCTCGAGGCTTTCCTTGACGCGGACAAGGAAGGTCACCGCTTCCTTGCCGTCAACGATGCGGTGATCGTAGGAGAGCGCGAGGTACATCATCGGGCGGATGACGACCTGGCCGCCGATGGCGACCGGACGGTCCTGGATCTTGTGCATGCCGAGAATGCCCGACTGCGGCGCATTCAGGATCGGCGAAGACATCAGCGAACCATAGACGCCGCCGTTGGAGATCGTGAAGGTACCGCCCTGCATGTCAGCCATCGACAGCGCGCCATCACGCGCCGCCTTGCCGAGACGGCCGATGTCCTTCTCGATTTCGGCGATCGACATCTGGTCGGCATCGCGCACGATCGGAACGACAAGACCCTTGTCCGTGCCGACGGCAACGCCGATGTGGCAGTAGTTCTTGTAGATGATGTCGGTGCCGTCGATCTCGGCGTTGACGGCCGGGATTTCCTTCAGCGCGTGGGTGACGGCCTTGGTGAAGAAGCCCATGAAGCCGAGCTTCACGCCATGCTTCTTCTCGAAGATGTCCTTGTACTTGTTGCGCAGCGACATGACCGCGCTCATGTCCACCTCGTTGTAGGTGGTCAGCATGGCGGCGGTGTTCTGCGCATCCTTGAGGCGCTTGGCGATCGTTTGGCGCAGGCGGGTCATCTTGACGCGCTCTTCGCGAACGGCGTCTTCGGCCGTCGACGGCGCACGGGCCTGGACCTTGGCCGGCTCTGCGGCGGCCGGCGTCGTGATGCCCTTGGCGACGGCGGCAAGCACGTCACCCTTCAGCACCTGGCCACGCTTGCCCGAACCGTCGACCTGGTCGGCCGAGAGGTTGTTTTCGGCGAGCAGCTTGGCGGCAGCCGGTGCCGGCGGCATCGACGAGGCGGCGGGAGCCGCGGCAGCCGGAGCGGCAGCAGCCGGCTCGGCCTTCTTCTCAGGCGCGGCAGCCGGGGCTGCGGCAGCAGCGCCGTCACCGGCGGCGATCTGGCCGAGCAGCGCGCCGAGGCCGACGGTCTCCCCGGCCTGCGCGACAATTTCGGAAAGCGTGCCGGCAGCAGGGGCCGGCACTTCGATCGTCACCTTGTCGGTTTCGAGTTCGAGCAGGGGTTCGTCGGCCTTGATGGCATCGCCGACCTTCTTGAACCAGGTGCCGACGGTCGCTTCGCTGACGGATTCGCCAAGGGTGGGAACGCGGATTTCTGTTGCCATGATTTTTGTTCCGTTGATCAGATATCTGTTTCTGTTGGCTCAGAGCGAGGGGAGCATCAGCCCCCCAGCGCGTCCTCGAGGAAAGCGGCAAGCTGCGCCAGGTGCTTCGACATCAGGCCCGTCGCCGGCGAGGCGGCGGCCGGACGGCCAGTGTAGCGCACGCGCTGATACTTGGCGTCGATATGGGCGAGAACCCATTCGAGATAGGGGTCGATGAACGACCATGCGCCCATGTTCTTCGGCTCTTCCTGGCACCAGACCATCTCCGCATTGCGGAAGCGGCTGAGCTCGTTGATGAGCGCCTTGGCCGGGAACGGATAGAGCTGCTCGACACGCAGCAGGTAGACGTCGTCGATGCCGCGCTTTTCGCGCTCTTCGAGCAGGTCGTAGTAGACCTTGCCCGAGCAGAGCACGACGCGACGGATCTTCGAGTCCTTCTGCAGCTTGATCGGACCATCCTTGATGACTTCGGCGTCGTCCCACAGCAGGCGGTGGAACGAGCTCTCGCCGGCCATTTCCGACAGGCTGGAGATCGCCCGCTTGTGGCGCAGCAGCGACTTGGGCGTCATCAGGATCAGCGGCTTGCGGAAGTCGCGCTTCACCTGGCGGCGCAGGATGTGGAAGTAGTTCGCCGGCGTGGTGACGTTGGCGACCTGCATGTTGTCTTCGGCGCAGAGCTGCAGGAAGCGTTCAAGGCGGGCGGAGGAGTGCTCCGGACCCTGGCCCTCATAGCCGTGCGGCAGCAGGCAGACGAGACCCGACATGCGCAGCCACTTGCGTTCGCCCGACGAGATGAACTGGTCGAAGACGACCTGTGCACCGTTGGCGAAGTCGCCGAACTGGGCTTCCCAGAGCGTCAGCGCGTTCGGGCGGGCGAGCGAGTAGCCGTATTCGAAGCCGAGGACCGCCTCTTCGGAGAGCATCGAGTTGATGACTTCGTAGCGGGCCTGTGTCGGCGACAGGTTCGCGAGCGGGATGTAGCGCTCTTCGGTCTGCTGATCGTAGAGCACCGAATGGCGCTGCGAGAAGGTGCCGCGTTCGCAGTCCTGGCCCGAAAGACGGATCTTGGTGCCTTCGGTGACGAGGGTACCGAAGGCGAGCGCTTCGGCCATAGCCCAGTCGATGCCCTCGCCGGTCTGGATCATGTTGGCGCGGTTTTCCATGAAGCGCTGGATGGTGCGGTGCGCGTTGAAGCCTGGCGGGATCTCCGAGATCTTGCGGCCGACTTCCTTGAGCTGCTTCATCGGCACCGAGGTCTTGCCGCGGCGCTGTTCGTCCTGGTTGTCGGCCGAGCGCAGGCCAGACCAGGCGCCATCGAGCCAGTCGGCCTTGTTCGGCTTGTAGGACTGGCCGGCCTCGAACTCCTGCTCGAGGTGGGCGCGCCAGTCGGCCTTCATCTTCTCGACTTCGCCTTCGGAGATCAGGCCTTCGGCGATCAGTCGGTCCGAATAGAGCTGGACGACGGTCTTATGGGCGCGGATGACCTTGTACATCTTCGGCTGGGTGAACGCCGGCTCGTCGCCTTCGTTGTGGCCGAAGCGGCGGTAGCAGAACATGTCGATGACGACCGGCTTGTGGAACTTCATCCGGAATTCGGTCGCGATCTTGGCCGCGTAGACGACGCCTTCCGGATCGTCGCCGTTGACGTGGAAGATCGGCGCTTCGATCATCTTTGCGACGTCGGACGGATAGGGCGACGAACGCGAGAAGGCCGGATTGGTGGTGAAGCCGATCTGGTTGTTGATGATGAAATGCACGGTGCCGGCGACGCGGTGGCCGCGCAGGCCCGAAAGGCCGAGGATTTCGGCGATCACGCCCTGGCCGGCGAAAGCAGCGTCACCGTGCAGCAGCAGCGGCATGACCTTGGAGCGCTCGCGCAGCGGAATGATGTCGCCCTCGAAGACGGTCGCCATCTGGTCCTGCTTGGCGCGGGCCTTGCCCATGACGACAGGGTTGACGATTTCGAGGTGCGAGGGGTTCGCCGTCAGCGACAGGTGAACCTTGTTGCCGTCGAACTCGCGGTCGGAGGAAGCGCCGAGGTGGTACTTCACGTCGCCCGAACCTTCGACGTCGTCAGGTGCGTAGGAACCGCCCTTGAACTCGTGGAAGATGGCGCGGTGCGGCTTGGCCATGACCTGGGAAAGCACGTTCAGGCGGCCGCGGTGGGCCATGCCGAGCACGATTTCCTTGAGGCCTTCCTGGCCGCCGCGCTTGATGATCTGCTCGAGCGCCGGGATCAGCGATTCGCCGCCGTCGAGACCGAAGCGCTTGGTGCCCTTGTACTTGACGTCGATGAACTGCTCGAAGCCTTCGGCCTCGATCAGCTTCTGCAGGATCGCCTTCTTGCCTTCAGGGGTAAACTCGACGCCCTTGTCCGGCCCTTCGATGCGTTCCTGAATCCAGGCCTTCTCGTCCGGGTTCGACATGTGCATGAACTCGACGCCGATCGTCGAGCAATAGGTGCGCTCGAGGATTTCGACCATCTCGCGGATGGTCGCGTATTCGAGGCCGAGCACGTTGTCGATGAAGATCTTGCGGTCGAGATCCTTGTCCTCGAAGCCATAGTTCGAGGGCGAAAGCTCGTTGTAGTCCTCGACCGGGGCAGCAAGGCCAAGCGGGTCGAGCTTGGCATGCAGGTGGCCGCGGGCGCGATAGGCGCGGATCATCATGATGGCGCGAACGGAATCGCGCGTCGCCTGATGGATATCGGCCGCACTGACGGCAACACCGGTGGCAGCGGCGGCTTCCTCAACCTTCGCCTTGACCTTCTTTTCAATGACCTTTTCGACCGTACCCCAGTCGCCATCGAGCGCGGAGACGAGTTCGCCATTGGCCGGGATCGGCCAGTTGTTCTTTTTCCAGGAGGCGCCCTTGGCTGCCTTCACGACATCTTCCGGCCGGTCGGCGAGCGCCTTGAAGAAGGCCTGCCATTCGGCCGACACGGACGCCGGGTCCGTTTCATAGCGTGCTTGGAGCTGCTCGATATAGGCGGCATTGGCGCCGTCCAGAAACGAAGTGAGCTGGAATTGCTCGTTGGCCTCTTGCCTTGTCATGGTCTCACGCGGACGTTTCTGTCCGCCTCCTGACTGAAGTTGGGTTGCCGGGTATCCCGGTCGTTCATGTTCGTTCGGCGCGGTCCGCGCCCTTTCCTACGGCGCCGCGCATCGGAGGGACGCGCCGGGATCACCGTGGCACTTGGTTTGCCGCCTGTGCCGATCTTGAACCAGCCAAGACAACACACGGCAGCTCAGCTTGTCCGGGCCGGATCGCTCCGGCCCGGACATAGTCTTGAGATCAGCCCTTGAGGACTTCGACCAGCGTCGTGCCGAGACGGGCCGGCGACGGCGACACGCGGATGCCTGCCTGCTCCATCGCAGCGATCTTGGATTCCGCATCGCCCTTGCCGCCGGAAACAACGGCGCCGGCGTGACCCATGGTGCGGCCCTTCGGCGCGGTACGGCCCGCGATGAAGCCGGCCATCGGCTTCTTGCGGCCCTTCTTGGCCTCGTCGATGAGGAACTGCGCCGCATCCTCTTCGGCCGAGCCGCCGATTTCGCCGATCATGATGATCGAGGTCGTGGCCTCGTCCGCCAGGAACATCTCCAGCACGTCGATGAACTCGGTGCCCTTGACCGGGTCGCCGCCGATGCCGACGGCCGTCGTCTGGCCGAGGCCTTCGTTGGAGGTCTGGAACACGGCTTCATAGGTCAGCGTGCCGGAGCGCGAGACGATGCCGACAGAACCCTTGCGGAAGATCGAGCCCGGCATGATGCCGATCTTGCATTCTTCCGGCGTCAGGATACCGGGGCAGTTCGGGCCGAGCAGGCGCGACTTGGAGCGGTCGAGACGAGCCTTGACGCGCACCATGTCGGCAACCGGGATGCCTTCGGTAATGCAGGTGATGAACGGGATCTCCGCATCGATCGCCTCGATGATCGCGTCCGCGGCGCCTGCCGGCGGAACATAGATCACGGATGCGTCCGCACCGGTCTTTTCACGGCCTTCGGCAACCGAGGCGAAGATCGGCAGGGTTTCGCCCTTGGAGCCGGTCCAGGTTTCGCCGCCCTTCTTCGGGTGAATGCCGCCGACCATCTGCGTGCCGTAATAGGCAAGCGCCTGTTCGGTATGGAAGGTGCCGGTCTTGCCGGTCAGGCCCTGAACGAGGACCTTAGTGTTCTTGTTGACGAGAATTGACATGAGGTCTGGTCCTTCAGTTAGCCGTTGATCGCGGCGACGATCTTCTTGGCAGCGTCATCCAGATCGTCGGCGGCGGTGATCGCCAGGCCGGATTCGTTCAGGATCTTCTTGCCAAGCTCGACATTCGTGCCTTCGAGACGAACGACCAGCGGAACCTTGAGGCCGACTTCCTGCACGGCCGCAACGACACCTTCAGCGATGACATCGCACTTCATGATGCCGCCGAAGATGTTGACGAGGATACCCTCGACCTTCGGGTCGGCCGTGATGATCTTGAAGGCTGCCGCGACCTTATCCTTGCCGGCGCCGCCGCCGACGTCGCAGAAGTTCGCCGGCTCCTTGCCGTAGAGCTTGATGATGTCCATCGTCGCCATGGCAAGACCCGCGCCGTTGACCATGCAGCCGATGTTGCCGTCGAGCGCCACATAGGCGAGATCCCACTTGGAGGCCTCGATTTCCTTGGCGTCTTCTTCGGTTTCGTCGCGCAGTGCCTTGATGTCGTCGTGGCGGAACAGGGCGTTGCCGTCGAACGAGACCTTGGCATCGAGAACGCGCATACGGCCGTTCTTCATGACGATCAGCGGGTTGATCTCAAGCAGGCTCATGTCCTTCTCGACAAAGGCCTTGTAGAGGATCGGGAAGAGCTTTTCGGCGTCAGCCTTGGCTTCGCCTTCGAGCTTCAGGGCCGCGGTGAGCTTGGCGAGATCGGCGGCGGTGACGCCGGCTTCCGGGTTGATCGCGACGTTGACGATCTTTTCCGGCGTGTCGTGCGCAACAGCCTCGATGTCCATGCCGCCTTCCGTCGAAACGACGAAGGCGATCTGGCCGACCGAGCGGTCGACGAGCAGCGAAAGATAGAGTTCGCGATCGATATCGGCGCCGTCCTCGATGTAGAGGCGGTTTACCTGCTTGCCGGCAGGGCCGGTCTGCGCGGTGACGAGCGTATTGCCGAGCATTTCCTTGGCATGAGCCTTGGCTTCGTCGATCGAGAAGGCAAGACGAACGCCGCCCTTGGCGTCGGCGGAGAGTTCCTTGAACTTGCCCTTGCCGCGGCCGCCGGCATGGATCTGGCTCTTGACGACGTAGAGCGGACCCGGGAGCGACTTGGCAGCAGCCTCGGCTTCGTCGGCGGAGAAGATCGCGACGCCTTCCGCGACCGGTGCGCCATAGCTCTTCAGCAGAGCCTTGGCCTGATATTCATGAATGTTCATGGTGTTTTTCCTGTCTGGAGCATTCCGCAGGCAGGCGAAACACCTGCCGTCGCACAAATGCGGCAAAAACAAAGAGGTTGAGCGGATTTGGGCATCCGCTCAACGGGACGCGATTACTGCTTCAGGCTCGGCGCAATGCCGATGCAGGCTTCGCAAAGACCGGCGACCGAAGCGACCGACTTGTCGAACGCTTCCTTCTCGGCCTTGTTGAGATCGATCTCGATGATGCGCTCGACGCCGCCGGCGCCGATAACGGTCGGAACGCCGACATACATGTCCTTGACGCCGTACTGGCCGGTCAGGTGAGCGGCGCAGGGCAGCACGCGCTTCTTGTCCTTGAGGTAGGCTTCGGCCATTTCGATCGCCGAAGCGGCCGGGGCGTAGTAGGCCGAACCGGTCTTGAGCAGGCCGACGATTTCGGCGCCGCCGTCACGGGTGCGCTGGATGATTTCTTCGAGGCGCTCCTTGGTGACCCAGCCCATCTGCACGAGGTCGGTCAGCGGGATGCCGGCAACGGTCGAGTAGCGGGCGAGCGGCACCATGGTGTCGCCGTGGCCGCCGAGAACGAAGGCGGTGACGTCCTGGACCGAGACGTTGAATTCCTGGGAAAGGAACAGGCGGAAGCGCGAGCTATCGAGAACGCCAGCCATGCCGACGACCTTGTTCTTCGGCAGGCCCGAGAACTTCTGCAGCGCCCAGACCATGGCGTCGAGCGGGTTGGTGATGCAGATGACGAAGGCGTTCGGAGCGTACTTCTTGATGCCGGCGCCGACCTGTTCCATAACCTTGAGGTTGATACCCAGCAGATCGTCGCGGCTCATGCCGGGCTTGCGCGGAACGCCGGCGGTGACGATGCAGACGTCAGCACCTTCGATTGCCGAGTAGTCGCTGGCGCCCGTGAGGTTGGCGTCGAAGCCTTCGACCGGGGAGGACTGGGCAATGTCGAGGCCCTTGCCCTGCGGGATGCCGTCGGCGATGTCGAAGAGGACGATGTCGCCCAGTTCCTTCAGGCCGGCGAGATGGGCCAGCGTACCACCAATCATCCCTGAACCGATAAGTGCGATCTTGTTGCGCGCCATGAAAGTGCTTCCTTTGTGATCCCAATATGATCGAGGCCTGAAACGCGGCAAACGCCAAACCTTCGCCGAAAGCCATTAAACGGCAAATGGTAAAATATCAAACGATACTTTTGGATAGAGCAATTTCAATCGGTTAGAACATAAAATTCTTACGTAAACGTAAGAATTTCCATCACGAGTGCGTCATGAAACAGCACGATTGGCAGGGTGCTCAGCGGCATATTCTTCGCTTTGCATCTCGATCAGGCGCGAAACCGTGCGGTCGAACTCGAAGCCTTCCGTGCCCTTCTTCTGGGTCAGCAGATCCTGTGGCTCGGCCGCGGCCGAAGCGAACAATCGGGCGCCGTTGTTGTAGAGCGTGTCGACCAGGAGGATGAAGCGCTTGGTCTCGTTGCGCATGTGGGGACCCAGATGCGGCACGTGATCGACGAAGATCGTCGAATAGCGCTCGAGGATGGCCAAGTAGTCCGCCGCGCCGAGCGGCTGCTGGCAAAGGTCGGCGAAGGTAAAGCGGGCGCTCTTTCCGGAGGCGACCGGCACATGGATCTTGCGACCCTTGCGCGGCACCTCGGCGGGGCTGGCCAGAGCGTTGCCGGTCTCCTGGATCCAGGCCCGCGCCATCGCGGCATCCGCTTCGGGACCGAGCGGCGAGAGCCAGACCGGGCTACCGTCCGTCTTCGTCAGACGGTAGTCGGTGTCCGTGTCGAGGGAGATGACCTCGGCATTGGCCTTCAGGAGATCGATGAAGGGCAGGAACAGGCCGCGATTGAGGCCGTCGCGATAAAGATCGTCCGGCGCCACGTTCGACGTCGCGACCAGAACGCAGCCTTTAGAGAAAAGCTCGCCGAACAGCCGCCCAAGGATCATCGCATCCGCGATATCGGTAACCGAGAACTCGTCGAAGCAGAGCAGCCGCGCCTCGCCGAAAAGCTCCGAGGCGACGGGCGGGATCGGATCGGCCTGTTTCGTCTCGCCGTTCTTCAGCTTCTGGCGGTGCTTGTAGATGCGCTCGTGTACGTCGGCCATGAACTCATGGAAGTGCGCCCGACGTTTGCGCTGGATCGGCACCGTATCGAAGAACAGATCCATCAGCATGGTCTTGCCGCGCCCGACGCCGCCATGGATGTAGAGGCCCTTGACCGGCGGATGGTCCTTCTTGCGCGAGGCGAACAGCCAACCGAGCGCATTGGTCTTGCGCGACGGACGGCTGGCCAGCAGCTCCGCGGAAAGATGGTCGAAACGCCGCGCAATCGTAAACTGTGCGGGGTCGCGCTTGCGCTCGCCGCTCTCGACGAGCGTTTCGAGCTTGCGGTAGATACTGTCGTCAGGATTGAGCACGTCTCACCCGAGATGGGTCGGAAAACAAAAGCCCGGCGCGAGACCGGGCTGAAAAAGCGTCAGCGGCTGAGGCTGACCGGCTGGCCGCCATTGGTCGAGCCGTCGAAACGGGCATCGGCCGTCTTGTAGAGACGGGCGATGGCATTGCCGCTGCGGTCCTTGAGAACCACCTGCTTGCCGGCCACTTCCCAGGACCCCATGGTCGTCAGCTCGCCGGCGCAGCCGCGCGTGCCGCCGCGCGAGCCGGAGCCGAGATTGGTAAGCGTCAGGAACATGTCGCAGGAGCTGCCGGCGCTCGATACGCGCCAGTTGCCGACCATCGACTCCTTGGTGACGTCAAGTCCGCCGCCCGCCGCGGCAGCGACCTGCGTGCCGGGCTGCTGAACCGTGCCGGGCGTCATTGTCCCGCTTGTCGGTGCAGCCGGGAATTGTGAGGTGTTTCCGGTCGGCGCCGGAAGCTGGTTCGACGAAACCGAGGGAACCGGTGCGGCCTGAATGGGAGCGGGTGAAGCATCCTGGGAACTGAAACCGCCCATCGATGTCCGCTGGCATCCGGTCAGCGCAAGCACAATTGCCAGCCCCGCCGCCGCATGAGAAACCCGCATATCCCTACTCCTGTTCGTGTCCGCGAACCATGATGCAACGCGATAATATAGGCCGAAATACAGCAAATCCACCGGCCAAATCAAGGGACGACGATTCCTGCCGACCTGTTGCAGGATTGAAACGTCTGGCCAAAGCGCAAGCCAGCCTGTGCCACACGGGCCTCAACTCGAGGTCGCGAGCGCCGACCTGCTAAAATCCGTCCCACAATCGCGGATTGTTCGGTCGGCACCGCCAGCCGGCATGTCGAAATGAAAGCGGCGGGCCCGGGACCCGCCGCTTTCGCGATCGAATACTGCCTGTCGATCAGACGCGGCGCTCGACCAGCATCTTCTTGATTTCGCCGATCGCCTTGGCCGGGTTCAGACCCTTCGGACAGGCCTGCGCGCAGTTCATGATCGTGTGGCAGCGGTAAAGGCGGAAGGGGTCCTCGAGATTGTCGAGACGCTCGCCGGTTGCTTCGTCGCGGCTGTCGATCAGCCAGCGATAGGCCTGCAGCAGAACCGCCGGGCCGAGGTAACGGTCGCCGTTCCACCAATAGCTCGGACAGGAGGTCGAGCAGCAGGCGCACAGAATGCACTCGTAGAGACCGTCGAGTTTCAGGCGATCCTCGTGGCTCTGCTTCCATTCCTTGGCCGGCGTCGGCGACACCGTCTTCAGCCACGGCTCGATCGAGCGGTGCTGGGCGTAGAAGTTCGTCAGATCCGGCACCAGATCCTTGACGACCGGCATGTGCGGCAGCGGATAGACCTTCACCGCGCCCTTGATCTCGTCCATGCCCTTGGTGCAGGCGAGCGTGTTGGTGCCGTCGATGTTCATCGCGCAGGAACCGCAGATGCCCTCGCGGCAGGAGCGGCGCAGTGTCAGCGTCGGGTCGATCTTGTTCTTGATATAGAGCAGACCGTCGAGCACCATCGGGCCGCAATCGTCGATATCGATATAGAAGGTATCGATGCGCGGATTGGCGCCGTCATCCGGGTTCCAGCGATAGATGCGGTATTCGCGAACGTTGGTCGCGCCCTGAGGCTTCGGCCAGACCTTGCCTTCCGTCATCTGCGAGTTCTTGGGGAGAGCGAGTTCAACCATGTGGCTTATTCCTCAAGATCAGTAGACGCGCGCCTTCGGCTCGATCTTCTTGGGATCGATGCCGTCGGCGATCAGGTCGGTATGGACAGGGCGATAGTCAAGCTTGACGTCGCCGGCCTCGTTCACCCAGGCGAGCGTGTGCTTGCGCCAGTTGACGTCGTCGCGGCCGCCGAGCGGGCCCTCGGTGAAGTCCTCGCGGGCGTGCGAACCACGGCTCTCCTTGCGCGCCTCGGCGCCGTAGATCGTCGTGATGGCGTTGGCCATGAGGTTTTCGAGTTCCAGCGTCTCGACCAGGTCGGAGTTCCAGATCATCGAGCGGTCAGTGACCTTGACGTCGGGCATCTCCTTCCAGATCGCCGAGATGCGCTTGCAGCCCGATTCCAGCGATTCCTGGGTGCGGAACACGGCTGCGTCTTCCTGCATGGCGCGCTGCATCTTTTCGCGCAGCACCGCCGTCGGCGTGCCGCCATTGGCGTTACGCAGGCGGTCGAAGCGGTCCATGATCCGGTCGCAGGCAGCCTTGTTGAGTTCCGGGATCGCCTCGTTGCGGTCGATCACCTGGCCGGCGCGGATCGCGGCGGCGCGGCCGAAGACCACGAGGTCGATCAGCGAGTTGGAGCCGAGGCGGTTGGCGCCGTGCACCGAGGCGCAGCCGGCCTCGCCCACCGCCATCAGGCCGGGCGCGACGCGCTCCGGGTTCTGGCTGTCGGCGTTCAGGACTTCGCCCCAATAGTTGGTCGGCACGCCGCCCATGTTGTAGTGCACCGTCGGCAGAACCGGGATCGGCTCGCGCGTCACGTCGACGCCGGCGAAGATCTTCGCCGATTCCGAGATGCCCGGCAGGCGCTCGTGGAGAACCGCCGGATCGAGGTGATCCAGGTGCAGGAAGATGTGGTCCTTGTTCTTGCCGACGCCGCGACCTTCGCGGATTTCCATCGTCATGCAGCGCGAGACGACGTCACGCGAGGCAAGGTCCTTGGCGGACGGCGCATAGCGCTCCATGAAGCGCTCGCCTTCGGAGTTGACGAGGTAGCCGCCTTCGCCGCGTGCGCCTTCGGTGATCAGGCAGCCCGCGCCGTAGATGCCGGTCGGGTGGAACTGCACGAACTCCATGTCCTGCAGCGGCAGGCCAGCGCGCGCGATCATGCCGCCGCCGTCGCCCGTGCAGGTGTGCGCCGAGGTCGCCGAGAAATAGGCGCGGCCGTAGCCACCGGTCGCCAGCACCACCATCTTGGCGGAGAAGCGATGGATCGTGCCATCGTCGAGGTTCCAGGCGACGACGCCGGTGCAGCGGCCATCATCCGACATGATCAGGTCGAGCGCGAAATACTCGATGAAGAACTCGGCGTTGTTCCTGAGCGACTGGCCATAGAGCGTGTGCAGGATCGCGTGACCGGTACGGTCGGCGGCAGCGCAGGTACGCTGAACCGGTGGGCCTTCGCCGTAGTTCTGCATGTGGCCGCCGAAGGGGCGCTGGTAGATCTTGCCTTCGGCGTTGCGCGAGAACGGCACGCCGTAGTGCTCGAGCTCATAGACCGCCTTCGGCGCTTCCATGGCGAGATACTGCATGGCGTCGACGTCGCCGAGCCAGTCGGAACCCTTGACGGTGTCGTAGAGGTGCCACTGCCAGCTGTCCGGCGTCATGTTTTGCAGCGAGGCGGCAATCCCGCCCTGGGCGGCAACCGTGTGCGAGCGGGTCGGGAAGACCTTGGTGATGCAGGCGGTCTTCAGACCCTGCTCGGCCATGCCGAGGGTCGCACGCAAGCCCGCGCCGCCGGCGCCGACGACGACGACGTCGAAGGCGTGATCGACATATTGATAGGCCTTGCCGTTTGCAGCGGGTGAACTGTTCGATGCCATGGCGAAATTACCCTGCAAAAGCGATCTTCAGGATGGCGAAGAGACAGAGCCCGCCAACCGCGATCGTGAAAAACGTATTGAGCATGAGAAGGGCGATCTTCATGCCTTCGCCATGCACGTAGTCCTCGATGATCACCTGCATGCCGAGACGCATGTGGACCAGGCCCGAGAGCACGACGAGGGCCATGACGACCGCGACGAAGGGGTTCGCAAGCGCGGCGACGACATCCGCGTGCGGGGCGCCTGCGTAGCGAACGAGGAAGATGACGAAGAAGATCAGGAGCGGAACGTTGGCGACCGCCGTCAGGCGCTGACGCCAGAAGTGATCGGTGCCTTCCTTGGCGGAACCGAGACCGCGGACCTTGCCGAGAGGTGTGCGCATATCCATGGGTGTCTTTCCTCTCAGTTAGCGGACGAGATAGCCGACCACCCAGATCAGCAGCGTCAGCGCCACCGAACAGATGATCGTCGCCTTGGCCATCTTCGTGGCGAAGTGCTTCTCGTAGCCGTAGCCGAGATCCCAGACGAAGTGGCGCAAGCCACCGAGCATGTGGTGCACCAGCGCCCAGGTGTAACCGAAGAGCACCAACTTGCCGATCAGCGTGCCGAACAGCCAGCTAACCCAGTCGTAGTAGGCCGCACCCGATGCGGCGGCGATCAGCCACCAGGCAACGAGGATGGTGCCGAAATAGAGCGCGCCGCCGGTGATGCGGTGCACAATGGACATCACCATCGTCGGGATCGGTTTATAGATTTGAAGATGCGGCGAGAGTGGCCGGCTTCTTGTGACATTCGTCATCGGAACCTCACGGAATGCCCGGATTTTCGCCCAAAAAACTGGACGATTTTAGTCCGGTATCGCACCTGATTGTGCGCAATTCAGTCATTCGGACCTTTAATCACCATAATGCTTAACGACAAGTGTGTTTGCGGTGCAAAATCAATTTAATCGATTAGACGAATTGCGCCATTTTCCTGCCTGCCGGAGACATGGGCATCCGTTAACGATAGCGGCAAAAAGCCAAGCAATTCCGTGACTTTCCGGCGAAAGTGGCCCAAGGTGATCTTAACGATTTGTTAAGCGTCATCCGGAGGGCGAACAGAATGACTCTGTTCAGGGCAATCCATGCGACCAAAGTGCTAGCGCTCGCCGGCCTGGTCATCGCCACAACCTGTATCCCCCTGGAGGCCCGCGACTGGGGCGGAGCACGCGGCTTCCAGACGCGCAGCAACCATGTCCGCATGTATTCGGACCGCTCAGGCCGCAACGGCTGGAACCGCAATCACATGCCGCGTCGCGACTGGATGGCCAACAATGGGCTGCCGGAAGTGAACACGCGCACCCGGCACATTGGTCTCCCCCGATATCGCCCCTACCCCGGCCCCTATGCCGGGCGCTGGGAGCATCGCGGCGGATGGGTTCGCGACAGGGCAGGCAATGACATCTGGACATCCGGGGGCCGCCGCCACGATGGTCGCCCACGCATCGCCGATGGACTGCCGGAAGTCGAGACACGCACGCGGCATGTTCTCCTCCCGCAATATCGCCCCTATCGCGGCGCCTATGCCGAGCACTGGGGAACCGGCGGCGGCTGGGTTCGCGACAGGGCCGGACGCGAGATCTGGACATCCGGCGGCCAGCGCCGCGACTATCGCCCGAGCTATTATGGCGGCGATGAATATCCGGACATCATCCCGGGCATCGGCACCTATGTCGGCGGCATTTCCGCCTATGTCGACCTCGGCAACGGTATCTATTTCAACCAGGAAGGCGATTACGGCTATGCCGACGGCGGCGAGTACGCGCCGCCACCGCAGACGAAACGCGGCAAGATCATCAATGTCACGCCGCAAACGATGAACGGTTCCTGCGCCTATGAACACGGCGTCTGCGTGATCCGGCGGTAGTCGCAGCGCTTCCGGCCGATCAGCCCGATACGCCCATGGCGCCGATGATGGCGCCCATCGCCAGAAGCACAAGCAGCCAGTGCACCCCGTCAATCAGCGACAGGTCCCAGCCGAATCCCTGATAGCGATGGTTGACGACGAGGGTCGTGGCGACGAAGCCGAGCCAGAGGAAGAAGGCCGAGGCGATGCCGTTGACGAGTGTCACGTCGCCCGGACCGAGGTGGCCGACGACGCCGGCGACCATGGTCGCCATCACCAGTTCCGAGGCGAAGGAAATGGCGAAGAGTACCGGCGACATCTGCGCGCTCGCGGGATCGATGCGCGCGGCCTTCATCCAGGGCTTGCCGAGAACGCCGTAATAGATCGCGCCAATGATGAAAGCCGCGATGGCGGCAATCAGCACCGCCAGATAGTTCATGCCCGCAAATGCCATGTTCGATCCCCTCTTTTTTTGACGGATTGGAATCGAAGGCCTTTGGGCTGTCAACCGTCCGTGTCCGCAGCAGCTCCGAAGCGCCAGACGGTCGTGCGCTTGACCTCGCTGTCTTCCAGTGCGCGCGTCACGGGAACCTCGTAAGTCGCAAGCGCCGTCATCATCTCGCGCGGGCAATAGGCGCGGCCGGGATCGCCGACGATCACCGTCACGCCTTTTGCCGCCAGATCCGAAAACCACGGCTTCAGTTGGTCGGCGAAAGCCTTGTCATAGAAGACGTCGCCGGCGAGGTAGACATCGGCGTCGAGATCGCGGCCGGTCACGTCCTCGCCCGTATAGGAGAGCGTGACGCCGTTGAGATCGGCATTGAGCCGGACCGCCGTTTCCGCCCAGGGATCGATATCGGCAGCAAGAACCGAGGCCGCGCCGGCCTTCATCGCGGCGATCGCCACCAGACCGGAACCGGAGGCGAAATCGACGACCTTCCTGCCGCACACTACCTCCGGATGATCGAGGATATAGCGCGCAAGCCCCTGCCCACCGGCCCAGGCAAAGGCCCAGAACGGCGGCGGCAGGCCGATCTCCTGCAATTCCTCCTCCGTCTTCAGCCAGAGCTCATGCGCCTCGGTTGCCAGATGCAGGCGGACCTCCGGCACATGCGGCGGCGAGAGAACGCCGGTATTGGCGAGAATGAAGCTTTCCGGATCGGTCTTCAAACAGCTCTCCAGATGTGATTCGAAAGGCGGGGAACCGGGGTCGGACAAATCACGCGGAAAACAAACTACCGCGGCGGATTGTCGAGCCCGCCCATACGGCAGACCTCGATCCATTCGTCCTCGGTCACCGGCTGCACCGAAAGGCGCATGGAGGTGACGAGCGACATCTTGGCGAGCTTCGGATTGTCCTTGATCTCCTTCAGCGTCACCGGACGCGGCATGTCCATCACCGCGCGGATGTCGACGCAGTCCCAGCGGGCATCACCCTCTGCGGTCGAATCCGGGTGCGAAAGCGCCGAGACCTCGGTGATGCCGACGATCTCCAGGCCCTCGTTCGAGTGGTAGAAGAAGCCCTTGTCGCCGATCTGCATCGCCCGCATGTTGTTGCGCGCCTGATAGTTGCGCACGCCGGTCCACTCGGTGCCCTTGGCGCCCGCATCCTTCTGCATCTGCCAGGACCATTTGAATGGTTCGGACTTGTAGAGCCAGTGCGCCATCGCCTCTCAAGCCTCCGGATTATTGAAGACCCAGTTGAAGGCCTTGATCTCGACATTGGAGAAAAGACCCGCCTTGGCATAGGGATCCGCTTCGGCGAAAGCACGGGCTTCGTCGATGGTCTCGGCCTTGACGATCACCAGGCTGCCGGTCGGCTTGCCGTCGTCGCCGAGGAACGGGCCCGCCATTTTCAGGATGCCCTTTGCGTTGAGATCATTGAGATAGGCGACGTGATCGGGGCGGGTATCGAGCCGAAGCTGCAAGGCGCCTGGCTGGTCGGTGCAATGAAGTGCGAAGAGCATGCTTCCTCCTGGGGTTGTCGTCTGGCGCGGGATGCAAGCGGAAACCCGCCTACGCTTTCCTCATCCCGCTGCGGGATTATTCCTGAGTAATCGGGCGTGTCATCAATTGTTCGAGTGCGGTGCGGACATCGAGCTTGCCGTCGATGATCGCCGCCACCGCTTCGGTGATCGGCATTTCAACCCCGAGATCATGGGCGACACGGGCGGCGACCGAGGCAGCAAACGCCCCTTCGACCAGTTCGCTCGTGCGCCCATCGGCGCGGCCGTTCTTGCCGAGCGCGATGCCGAAGCGCAGATTGCGCGACTGGTGGCTGGTGGCCGTCAACACGAGGTCGCCAAGGCCGGACAGCCCGCGCACCGTGTCGGCCTCGCCACCCTCGGCGGCAATGAAGCGCGACATCTCGGCAAGGCCGCGCGAGATCAGCGCTGCTCGAGCGGAATCGCCGAGCCCTGCGCCCTCGACGATGCCGCAGGCGATGGCCAGCACGTTCTTGAGCGCGCCGCCGAGCTGGACCCCGATGCGATCCTCCGACGGGTAGAGACGGAAGGTCGGGCCTGAAAGCACCTCTGCCAGCATCGTCGCCGTTTGGGCATCGGCCGCAGCGATCACCATCGCAGTCGGCAGGCCCTTGGCGATATCGGCAGCAAAACCGGGCCCCGAAAGCACGCCGATCGAACGGCCGGGCAATTCCTCCGACAGGACATCGGTCAGCAACCGGCCGGTCGCCTGTTCCATGCCCTTGGCGCAGGTGACGATCGTGGCGGCGGCATTGATCTGCGGGCCATATTGCCGCGCCGCATCGCGATGCGCCTGGGACGGCATGGCGAAAAGAACGACCTCGGCATCGGCCAGAACAGAGACATCGGCCGTATGTTTCAACGCCGCAGGCAGGTCGATGCCCGGCAGGTGATCCTCATTGCGACCGGTACTTTGGCACGCCTCTACGCTCTCCCGGCGACGGGCGAGCAACGTCACGTCGCTGCCAACGGCCGAGGCCGCAACCGCGGCAAGCGCGGTGCCAAAGGCGCCGGCACCGACGACGACGATCTTGGGCCCGATCTTGGAATTATCGTTCATTCTCTATCCGTCACATCCTGCATCACGCCGGGCTGAGCCCCTGGGCCGGGCCTCTCATGCCCTTGGCTGAATTCTTCATGCCCTTGGCTGAATTTCATGCCTTGGCGCCGCGTTTGCCGGAGCCAAGCAGTGCCTGTGCCTGAGCGTCGAGCGGCCAGCGCGAGCGCGGCGCGACGTCGAGGCCATCGGCCGCCATGCCCGCCGCCAGGCGTTCCGCACCGGCCCAGGCGATCATCGCGGCATTGTCGGTGCAGAGCGAAAGCGGCGGTGCGATAAACTCGAAACCGGATTGGGCGCACAGGGTCTGCAGCGTCGAACGCAGCACCTGATTGGCGGCAACGCCGCCGGCAACCACCAGAGCCGGGCGCGCCACGCCAGCATGCTCTGCCTTGAAGCGCTTCAGCCCGCGTCCGACGCGATCCTTGAGCGTGCGCGAAATCGCGCGCTGGAAGGAGGCGCAGATATCGGCGATGTCCTCATCCGTCACCGGCTCCAGCGATTGCGCCGCCTGGCGCACCGCCGTCTTCAGACCCGAAAACGAGAAGTCGAGCCTCGCGTCACCGACAAGCGGGCGCGGAAAATCGAAACGCGCGGGGTTGCCGGCAAGTGCCGCACGCTCCACGGCCGGGCCTCCCGGATAGGGAAGGCCGAGCAGTTTCGCCGTCTTGTCGAAGGCCTCGCCAAGTGCATCGTCGATCGTCGTGCCCCAGCGTTCGTATTCGCCGACGCCCTTGACGAGGATGAGCTGCGTATGGCCGCCGGAGACAAGCAGCATCAGATAGGGGAAGGAGAGCCCGTCGGTCAGCCGCGCCGTCAGCGCGTGTCCTTCGAGATGATTGACGGCATAGAGCGGCTTGCCCGTCGCCCGCGCGATCGCCTTGCCGGTCATCAGCCCGACGATCAGGCCGCCGATCAGACCGGGACCACTTGTCGCAGCGATCGCATCGATGTCCGAAAGCGTCACACCGGCGCGCAGCAGCGCTTCCTCGATCAGCGTATCGAGCGCCTCGACATGGGCGCGCGCTGCAATCTCCGGAACCACGCCACCATAGGCGCTGTGCTCTTCCAACTGGCTGAGAACGACGTCCCCGAGAATGTGGCCCTTGCCGCCGGAATCGCGCAAAATGACGGAAGCGGCGGTTTCGTCGCAGCTTGTTTCTATGCCGAGGATGCGCAGGGGCGGAGACATCAGGGTATACTCAAAGATTGCGGTCACACCGAAAGGTGGGTACACGGAACTCCGGTAACAATGGATAGCCTTTGATGCAAACAAAACCTTTCCGGATTGGCACGCGCGGCAGCCCGCTGGCGCTCGCTCAAGCCCATGAAACGCGCGATCGGCTCGCAGCGGCGCATGGCTTGGCGCCGGAAATGTTCGAGGTCGTCATCCTCTCGACCAAGGGCGACCGGATCACCGACCGCTCGCTCGCCGAGATCGGCGGCAAGGGCCTGTTCACCGAGGAGATCGAACAGCGGTTGCTGTCGGGCGAACTCGATTTTGCCGTGCATTCGTCCAAGGACATGCCGACGAAGCTGCCGGACGGGCTCTGTCTTTCCGCCTTCCTGCCGCGCGAGGACATTCGCGACGCCTTCATCGGGCGCACGGCGCGCAAGCTGATGGAACTGCCCGAGGGCGCGACCGTCGGTTCCTCGTCGCTGCGCCGCCAGGCGCTGATCCGCCGGCTGCGCCCGGATCTCAACGTCATCACCTATCGCGGCCAGGTGGAAACGCGGCTGCGAAAGCTCGCTGAGGGCCAGGTGGACGCAACGCTGCTCGCCTATGCCGGCCTGAAGCGGCTCGGCATGACCGACGTACCGACCGAATTGCTCGATCCCAAGGATTTCCCGCCGGCCCCCGCGCAAGGCGCGATCTGCATCGAGAGCCGGATTGGCGACAGCCGCATCAACGACCTGCTCGCCGCGATCGACGATGCGCGCACGCATGAGGCAGTCGCCTGCGAGCGCGGTTTCCTGGCAACGCTTGACGGTTCCTGCCGCACGCCGATCGCCGGTCTCGCCATCTCGGATGGCACACATCTCAGTTTTTCCGGCATGATCCTCACACCCGACGGCCAGACGCATCATCGCGTCACCATCGAAGGCAAGGCCACCGAAGCCGAAGCGCTCGGCAAGAAGGCGGGCGAGGAAATCCGCGCCAAGGCCGGCCCCGGCTTCTTTGCAAGCTGGACCTGAGCCGATGCGCGTGCTGGTCACCCGGCCGCTTCCCGCCGCCGAGGCGACGGCACGCCGGCTGCAGGCTGCCGGCCACCAGCCGATCCTCCTGCCGTTGATGCAGGCGACGCATCTCACGGCCGTTGCCAGCGCGGCGCTCGAACAGCCATTTTCCGCCATCGTCCTGACCAGCGCCGAAGCCGTTCGGGTGCTCGCAGCGCTGGGCAGTGAAATGGAACAGCATCTGAAAACCCCGTGCTTCTGCGTCGGCGAGGCGACCGCGCGGGCGGCAGCGGAACTTGGCTTCACCGATATCCGCGTCGGAGACGGCGCCGGCGAAGCGCTGGCCGGGCTGATCGTTTCGGCCGTCGGCACCTTGCCGAAACAGCCCCTCCTCTACCTGACCGGCTCGCCTCGCTCCGACGGTCTCGAGAGCACGCTCCGCCAGCACGGTGTCGAGCATAGAACGGTCGAATGCTACCGCATGGAACCGATCACGCTCCCGCCGGGCGCGTTGCGAGATCTCGCGCGAACCGGCCGGCCCGACGCCGTTCTTCTCTATTCCCGGGAGACGGCCCGGCGGCTGACGACTTTGCTGTTGGAGGCTGGTCTGGACGCTGCGTCCTTCAGCCCGCGCTACCTTTGCCTGAGCGTTGCCGTTGCCGAGGCGCTGCCAGGCAACGTCATGTCGCAGATCGCCGCAAGGCCTGATGAGGAAAACCTTTTTAGATTGCTCTAAATCGGGATGAGGAAAAGTGTGGCCGGTTTTCCGCCCGCATTCCGCGCTAGTCCGATGCCGATTCGGCCAAAAACGGAACGGAGGGGCTTTCCCTCACCGATCCGGCTGACTAGGTTTGAGAGAAGAGCCGACAGGCACCAACGGGAAGAGGTCACCATGGTATCGGAAAACCCGCCGCGCCGCTCGAAGTCCGAGAAGGAACCGCTGACGATCGACCTCGAAGCGGAAAAAACCGTTGCGGAATCAGAGGCCGAAGCCAGCCGCGAGACAGTGACGGACGTGGCAAGCGCAAACCCGGCAAGCGACGCAAAGGCGGATGACACGGCAACGGACAGCAGCGACGACAGTGCCGCCGGATCGCGTCTGGAAGAAGAGATCGAGGAGCAGCGCGCCGATGCGGCCGCAGCCGTCTTCGCCGAAGAGCCGCCCCACTCGACACATGAGCCGGAGCCGACGCTGCGACAGAAACCGGTATCGAACTCCGGCGCGCTTGCGGCCGGCATCGTCGGCGGCCTCGTAACGCTGCTCGGCTTCGGCGGCCTGCAATATGCGGGCATCGTCCCCGGACTTGGCCCGGATCGTGGTTCCGGCATCGAGCAGAACATCTCCGGTGAACTGCAGGCCCTGCGCGACCAGATCGCAGCACTCCCGACGTCCACAGCAGTCGTCGACAACACGGCGCTCGAAGCCCGTATCGCCGCTCTGGAGCAGTCTGCCTCCCAACCCGGAACGAATGGGGCGCCGGGCGCCGAGGTCGAAACGCTGAAGGCGGAGATCGACACGCTCACCAAGGAGCTCGCAGGCCTGAAGACGGCGCTTGCCGATGCGCAACAGGCGGCAACTGCCGAGAAGGCCGAGCTCACGAACCGCATCGAATCCGCCGAACAGAAGCTCAACGAGCCGGTCAACGACATCCAGATGGCCAAGGCGGTCGCGGTCACGGCGCTGAAGTCGGCAATCGATCGCGGCGGCCCCTTCCTTGCCGAACTCGATGCTCTGCGCAGCATCGCACCGGAAGAGCCGGCCGTCGCCGCTCTGGCTAAGGATGCCCAGGTTGGCGTGCCGACCCGCACCGACCTGCGCCGCGAATTCCCGAAAACCGCCGATGCCATGCTCGACGCCCTCAATCAGCCCGATCCGAACGAGGGCATCTTCGACCGGCTGGTGTCCGGCGCCTTGTCCGGCATTCGCGTGCGCCCCGTCGGCAGTGTCGAGGGTGAAACGCCCGAAGCCGTCATCGCCCGCATCGAGGACAAGCTGAACAACGGCGACCTCAAGGGCGCCGCTCTGGAGTGGGATGGCCTGCCGGATGCCGCCAAACCGGCGGGCGAGACCTTCAAGGCCAAGCTCGACCAGCGTTTGCGTGTCGAAGCCGCGATCGATGCCGCCGTCGCCGCGACGATGGCAAAGCCAGGCACAGAGGGCTGAGGGTACCAGATATGATCCGCATTCTGATTTTCATCCTGATCGTGCTCGGTCTCGGCCTCGGCTTCGCGTGGCTCGCGGATCGACCGGGTGAACTTTCGCTGATCTGGCAGGGTCAGCTCATCGAGATGAGCCTGATGCGCGCCGCGTCACTGCTGATCTCGCTGATCGCCGCGGTGCTGATCGCCGTCTGGCTTGTACGCACCATCTGGCTCTCGCCGCACACCGTCACCCGCTATTTCCGCGCCCGCAAGCGCGACCGTGGCTATCAGGCGCTTTCGACCGGCCTGATCGCTGCCGGCGCCGGCGACGCCAATCTTGCCCGCAAGATGACCGCCCGCACCCGCGGATTGATCAGCGCCGACCAGGAGCCGCTGATCCACCTGCTCGAAGCGCAGACCGCCCTCATCGAAGGCAAGTATGACGATGCGCGTCGCAAGTTCGAGCTGATGGCAGATGATCCGGAGACCCGCGAGCTCGGGCTCCGTGGCCTCTACCTCGAAGCCAAACGCCTCGGCGCCCACGAGGCCGCCCGGCAATATGCCGAACGCGCCGCCGAGAAGGCACCGCATTTGCCCTGGGCAGCGCTCGCGACGCTCGACAGCCAGAGCCAGGCCGGACAGTGGGACGATGCTTTGCGTCTCCTCGACCAGAGCCGCGCCGCCCATGTGGTCGAGCGTAAGGAAGCCGACCGCAAGAAGGCGGTGCTCCTGACCGCTCGGGCGATCACCAGGCTCGACGGCGACGTGAAGGCGGCGCGCGACGATGCGCTTGCCGCACTGAAGCTCGACGAACATCTGGTACCGGCGGCGCTGACGGCTGCCAAGGCGCTGTTTCGCGAGGACAATCTGCGCAAGGGAACCTCGATCCTCGAAAAGAGCTGGAAGCACGATCCGCATCCGGACGTGGCGCGGCTCTACGTGCGCGCCCGTGGCGGCGACACCGCCGTTGACCGGTTGAAGCGGGCGCGAAAGCTCGAAGCCCTGAAACCCAACAATGCCGTGGCGATGGCTGCCGTCGCCGAAGCCGCGCTCGAAGCGCGCGAACTGCTTCTGGCGCGGACCAAGGCGGAAGCCGCCGCCCGGCTCGACCCGACCGAGAGCGTCTTCCTGCTGCTCGCCGATATCGAAGAGGCGGATACCGGCGACGAGGGCCGCATCCGCCACTGGATGGCGCAGGCCCTGCGCAGCCCACGCGACCCCGCTTGGACGGCCGACGGCGTGACGTCACCGACCTGGCTGCCGGTGTCGCCGGTCAGCGGGCGGCTCGATGCGTTCGAATGGAAGGCGCCCCCGCATACGCTTTCGGCGACCGTCGACCACGAGCAATCGAATGCCGACGAGGCGATCCGCAGTCTGCCGCCGGTGGCGGTGGAGCCGCATGCGCATGAACCGGCACCCGTAGCCCGTCGCAGCGAAACGCCGGTCATCCTCGAGGCCGAACGGGAGGAGGCACGCCCGGAGCCGCAGCCCATCAAGGTTACGGAGCGCAAGCCATCCGAGCCGATAGCCGACAAGACTCCGGTCAAGAAGACGGAGAAGGAAGAGGTTACCAACGGCGAGCGTATACCCGATCCTTTCTTCGGCCGTCCGCCGGATGATCCCGGCGTGCGCGATCCAGCCGCCGGCGAGAGGGCGCCGGAAAAGACTAGTTTCCGACTGTTTTGAACTCTCAAGGGGTTGTGGCGAAATACATGTTTGAACGCTTACGAACGTTTCTCGACGGCCTGACCGGCCCGACGACGCAGATAGAGCATGGCGATCCGCGCGTGGCCGTCATCGCCCTCTGTTTCCAGGTGATGGAAGCCGACGGCCGGATCCTTGCATCCGAACGGCGCAAGATGCGGTCGGTCATCAAGAAACACTACAAGCTCGACGATGCCTCGCTTGCCGCGCTGATCGAAGCGGGTGAGACTGCGGAAAGCGAGGCGATCGACTTCTACCAGTTCACCGCCGAGATCAAGCGCCACCTCTCGGAAGAGCAACGGATCGAACTCGTCGGCATGCTCTGGGATATCGTCTATGCCGACGGTGAGCGCAGCGAGATGGAAGACCACGTGATCTGGCGGATCGCCGATCTGCTCGGCGTCTCCGGTCGCGATCGGGTGCTGCAGCGGCAGGTGGCTGCGGCGAGAAGCGACGCCGTCGAAGACACCGAGCCGCAACAGGAAAACTGAAATGCCGATGCCGGACACCAGCGCCCGAAAGCCCGTACTGATCATCCTGCATCAGGAGCGGTCGAGCGCCGGCCGTGTCGGCCAGATCCTGGAGCAGAAGGGCTTTCGGCTCGACATCCGTCGGCCGGCACTCGGCGACGATCTGCCGCCAACACTGGAACATCATAGCGGCACGATCATCTTCGGCGGACCGATGAGCGCCAATGACGAGGAAGAGTTCGTTCGCCGCGAGATCGACTGGCTGTCCGTGCCGCTCAAGGAGAACAAGCCCTATCTCGGTATCTGCCTCGGCGCCCAGATGCTGGCGCGCAATCTCGGCGGCTCCGTGGCGCCGCATCACGAAGGCATGACCGAGATCGGCTGGTATCCGCTGGTCGCGACCGAAGCCGGCAAGGCGCTGATGGACTGGCCGGCCATGGTCTACCATTTCCACCGCGAGGGTTTCGACCTGCCGACCGGCGCCGAGCTGCTGGCGACCGGCGACACCTATCCCAACCAGGCGTTCCGCTACGGTGACAATGCCTGGGGCATTCAATTCCACGGCGAACTGACCCGCGCCATGATGCACCGCTGGGTCGTACATGGTGCGCACCGCTTCGAGATGCCGGGCGCCCAGGTGGGCAAGGCGCATCTCGACGGACGCATGCAGCACGACGGGCCGCTGCGCACCTGGATGGAGAACTTCCTGGAACTGATCTTCCTGCGCGACGAGCGGCCGAAATCAAATCCGACAAAGGCGTAAGCGGCCGGTCCCCTGCGCCGTGTGCCCGCTACTTGTGGTGATCAGGCACGTCCAGCGTGTCGATCTTGCGCAACTGCGGGAACCCGAGCGCCCAGAGCCCGGACACGAGCAGCGTTCCCAGGCCGCCGAAGGCCACCGCAAAGACGGCGCCGAAGCCGGATGCCATCATGCCGGCGCGGAATTCGCCGAGCTCGTTGGACGCGCCGATGAAGACCATGTTGACGGCGTTGACCCGGCCGCGCAGCTCGTCCGGCGTCCAGAGCGTGATCAGGATTTCACGCACATAGACCGAGATCATGTCGGCAGCGCCCATGACGACGAGCGCGGCGATCGAGATCCAGGGCGTCGCCGAAAGACCGAAGACAACGGTGCCGAGACCGAAGAGCGCGACCCCGGTGAACATGTAGAAACCGGCACGGTGGCGGATCGGGTGCGCGGCCAGCCAGACCGCCATGCTGACGGCACCGATGCCGGGGGCGGCGCGCAGGAGGCCGAGACCCCAGGGACCGAGATCGAGAATATCGCGGGCAAAGACCGGCATCAGCGCGACCGCGCCGCCGAGCAGCACGGCGAAGAGATCGAGCGATATCGCACCCAAAACCACCTTCTCCGCCTTGATATAGCGGAAACCTGCGGTGATCGTCTCCCAGCTTTGGCCGGCGGCTTGCGTGCGCGCTGCCGGCTTCGGGATCGCGAAGACCATCAGCGCCGAGGCCAGAAAGAAGCAGACACCGACGGCATAGGGCGCAACGGCGCCGAGCGCATAGATCAGGCCGCCGGCAACCGGACCGACGATCATCGCCGTTTGCCAGGACGTGGAATTCCACGCGATCGCATTGGGCAGATCTTCGGGCGGCACGAGGTTGGGCGCCAGTGACTGCGACGCGGGCGCAAGGAACGCGCGTTCGATGCCGAAGACGATCAGGACCGCATAGACCGGCCAGGGTGAAAACAACCCGGATACGGTCAGCAACAGCAATGCCGTCGCGCAGAGCGTGCTGACGACCATGCAGATCCCCATGATCATGCGCCGGTTGTAGCGGTCCGCAGCCGCGCCGGTGACGAGGATCAGCACCAGAGACGGCAGAAACTGGAAGAGGCCGATCAGACCGAGATCGAAGGGATTGCGGGTGAGATCATAGATCTGCCAGCCGACGGCGACCGAGATGATCTGGATGGCGAAGTAAGCAAGGAACCGCGAGAAGAAATAGCGGCGATAGCCGACATGCCGGAAGGCGGCAAAACGGTGCGAGGCATGAACGGCGGACATGCGAAAGAGACTCCTACTGAGGGTCGGATATCACGCGTTCTCACGTTAAACATGATCGCGCCCGATAAACCGGCGTACTTGCTCGTTTAGGTCTCAATGTCTACATGTCTGTCAATAACGATTTGGAGACCGGCATGCTTGCTGTCATTGAAACGCTGAACTTCATCATCAACATCGTATGGTTTCTGGTCATCGCGTCGGCCATCTTTTCCTGGCTCTACGCGTTCAACGTCATCAACGTGAACAACCAGGCGATCAACACGATCGGCCGCTCGCTCTACCAGCTGACGGAGCCGCTCTATCGGCCTATCCGCCGCATGCTGCCGAATATGGGCGGCGTGGACCTCTCTCCCTTGGTTGTCTTGGTCATCCTCTACTTTATCTGGTATTTCCTAAATACGACGATCGCACAGGCGCTGCTTGGCTGACGATGGCCAACCCGGCCTTGACCGCGCATGGCGACCACGTCCGCCTGACGGTACGCCTGACGCCGAACGGCGGTCGCGATGCCATTGATGGCGTGGAAGCGGCCGCCGACGGAGAAGAACATCTGAAAGTACGGGTCAGCGCGGTTCCGGAGAAGGGCAAGGCCAACCAGGCGCTGATTGCCTTTCTCGCGAAGAAGCTCGGGCTTGCCAAGAGCAAGCTCTCCCTCATCTCAGGCGATACGCAGCGCAAAAAAATCCTCCGGATCGACGGCGACCCGGAGGACATATTCAGACGACTTGCAGAGCTTGTCGGTCAGTAGCGCAGTTCCAGAAAAACGGCTGAAGCGGTCCTCCGTCGGACCTGCGCCGCTCGAAGCTTACTTGGCGCCCTTGGCGCGCTCGACGGCTTCCTTGATCAACTGCCTCGCGGTGGAAGCATCCTTCCAGCCGAAGATCTTCACCCACTTGCCGGGCTCCAGATCCTTGTAGTGCTCGAAGAAGTGCTCGATCTGCTTGAGCGTGATTTCCGGCAGATCCGTGTATTCGACAACCTTGTCGTAACGCTTGGTCAGGTGCGACGACGGCACGGCGATGATCTTTTCATCCTGTCCGGAATTGTCTTCCATCATCATCACGCCGATCGGGCGGACGTTGATGACGCAGCCCGGAACCAGCGGACGGGTGTTGCAGATCAGAACGTCGATCGGGTCGCCGTCGTCAGACAGCGTATGCGGCACGAAGCCGTAGTTACCCGGATAGGTCATCGGGGTGTAGAGGAAGCGGTCGACGACCAGCGTGCCGGCTTCCTTGTCCATCTCGTACTTGATCGGATGGCCGCCGACGGGAACTTCAACGATGACGTTGACATCTTCTGGTGGATTCTTTCCGATGGAAATCGCGTCGATGCGCATGGACTACTCCAGGGTCAGTTGAGAAGTGTGCCCGTCGGATAAAGGGAAACATGCCGCGATGCAACATAACTTTCGTCCGTAGCGCAGATTCAACCGCTCGTTTTGTCTTCGCGAAACGTCTTGCAAGAGTGCCCAAATCTCGGTGGAGGGAGATGACGATGAACGGAAAGGTTGCAACCCTGGCGCTGGTTTTGTTATCCGCCGGATCGGTGATGGCCAATGAGAGCGTCTACATCGACATCGGCCGCGACAAGTGCAAGACGATCGCGGAAGAGGAAGGCATGTATGTGCTGATGACCTGCCCCGGGCACGCCGATTACCCGGTTCGGTTCAAGGAAGCCGACATCCGCCAGAGCGTCTCCTTCGGCCACCTGAACCAGCGCTACGCCGACGATGCCTTCGAAAGCTTCATCCCCTTCAACCATACCGGCACGACGGTGGAGTGGCGGATTGCCAAGGGCGGCACCCCGGTCGCGACGATCCTGCGCTGGTTCATCGAGAACACGGACGCCTCGGGCGCCTCGGTCCCCGCGCTTCAGGGCCAGGTCCTCGTCGTCTCCAAGGTCGCGCAGAAGGGTGACGGCAAGGGCTGCGTTGCCGGCTATGTCGACGCGCTCGCCAATCCCGATCCGAACGCCCTTGCGCGCAAGATCGCCGACGAGGTGGCGCCGACCTTCCGCTGCGGCATCGACAAGGCCAGCTATCACGGAACGCGCGGCGACAAGGCGGCCGAGCCCAACAGTCAACTGCCGGAATAAGCCTTCGATTTCAGGAAGTTGTCCGCAAGGCGGAGCGGGTCAGTTCCAGACGAAGCCGACCTTCTTCAGGTGCTTGTCGCCGAAGTCTTCCATGCCTTCGGCGATATCGGTGCCGCCGGCGCCCTGGAAAAACTGGTAGGCGTGTTCGCTGTCCTCGAGGCACCAGACGACAAGGCCGCGGCAGCCGAGCGAACGCAACAGGCTCTTGGCTTCGCCGAAGAGGATGCGTCCGAGGCCGATGCCCTGATATTCCGGCCTGAGATAGATCTCGTAGATCTCGCCTTCCTGCGGCAGCGCCTTGGCGCGGCTGAGGCCGAGCGTTGCATAGCCGGCAATGGTTCCGGCAACGTCAACGACGAGCAGCGTCGCCGGCCCACGCGTCGCCTTGCGCCACCACACTTCATCGCGGCGGTTGACCATCTGAACCAGCGGACGATGGGGAATGAGACCGCCATAGGCCTGCAACCACGAAACGCGGTGCACGTCGGCAATCGCCGCCGCTTCCTGCGGCTCTCCAGGCCGGACCTCGATCGAAACAGTCTTCATGACTCGCGACTCTAAACGCACACAGGGCGAACAGGAATCCCGCCCGGTTGCCGGCCAGCGTTAACCCACAGGCAACTTTAACGGCACCCTATGCAAGGTTAACGCCTTTTTAACTTTATCCGCAAGTCGCCCATCCGTGGCACACACAGCAAAAACCCCGGATCGCTCCGGGGTTCTTTTGGGCTCGGTAATTTCAGGATGCTTAAGCCGCGCCGGCGGTGCGGGCCTTTTCGAAGCGCTTGCGCTCGTTCGGGTCGAGATGCAGCTTGCGCAGGCGGATCGACTTCGGCGTCACTTCGACGAGTTCGTCGTCCTGGATCCAGGAGAGCGCGCGCTCGAGCGTCATGCGGATCGGCGGCGTCAGGCGAACGGCTTCGTCCTTGCCGGCGGCGCGCATGTTGGTGAGCTTCTTGCCCTTCAGCACGTTCACTTCGAGATCGTTGTCGCGGGTGTGGATGCCGATGATCATGCCGGCATAGACCTTCTCGCCGGCGTCGATGATCATCGGGCCGCGGTCTTCCAGGTTGAACATCGCGTAGGCGACCGATTCTCCGGCGTCGTTCGACAGGAGAACGCCGTTGACGCGGCCGCCGATCTCACCCTTGTAGGGCTGGTAGTCGTGGAACAGGCGGTTCATGATCGCCGTGCCGCGGGTGTCGGTCAGAAGCTCCGACTGGTAGCCGATGAGGCCACGGGTCGGAGCGAAGAACACGAGACGAACGCGGTTGCCGCCGGACGGACGCAGCTCGACCATTTCGGCCTTGCGCTCCGACATCTTCTGCACGACGACGCCGGAATGCTCTTCGTCGACGTCGATGACCACTTCTTCGATCGGCTCGAGCAGCTGGCCGTTGTCGTCCTTGTGCATGACGACGCGCGGACGCGACACGGCAAGTTCGAAGCCTTCGCGGCGCATGGTCTCGATCAGAACCGCAAGCTGCAGTTCGCCGCGGCCGGAGACGAAGAACGAATCCTTCTCGGAGGATTCTTCGATCTTCAGCGCAACGTTGCCTTCGGCTTCCTTGAACAGGCGGTCGCGGATGACGCGGCTCGTGACCTTGTCGCCTTCGGTGCCGGCGAGCGGCGAGTCATTGACGATGAAGGACATGGTGACGGTCGGCGGGTCGATCGGCTGCGCGGTCAGCGCTTCGGCGACGGACGGATCACAGAAGGTATCGGCGACGGTGCCCTTGGTGAGACCGGCGATCGCGACGATGTCGCCCGCATGCGCTTCGTCGATCGGCTGACGCTCAATGCCACGGAAGGCAAGGATCTTCGAGATACGGCCATTTTCGAGCAGCTTGCCGTCCTGGCCCAGAACCTTGACGGCCTGGTTCGGCTTCAGCGAGCCCGAATGGATACGGCCGGTGATGATGCGGCCGAGGAAGGGGTTGGCTTCAAGGATCGTGCCGATCATGCTGAACGGACCTTCGGCAACCGTCGGCTCCGGCACGTGCTTCAGAACGAGGTCGAGAAGCGGCGCCATGCCCTGGTCCTTCGGACCTTCGGGAGCGACGTTCATCCAGCCATCGCGGCCCGAACCGTAGAGGATCGGGAAGTCGAGCTGTTCGTCGGAGGCGTCGAGATTGGCGAAGAGGTCGAAGACTTCGTTGATGACTTCCTCGTGGCGGCCGTCCGGACGGTCGATCTTGTTGATCGCGACGATCGGCTTCAGGCCGACCTTCAGCGCCTTGCCGACGACGAACTTCGTCTGCGGCATCGGGCCTTCAGAAGCGTCGACGAGAACGATGGCGCCGTCCACCATCGACAGGATGCGCTCGACTTCACCGCCGAAGTCGGCGTGGCCGGGGGTGTCGACGATGTTGATGCGGGTTCCCTTCCATTCGACCGAAGTCGCCTTGGCGAGAATGGTGATACCGCGCTCTTTTTCGAGGTCGTTGGAGTCCATGACGCGTTCGGCAACGCGCTGGTTTTCGCGGAACGAGCCCGACTGCTTCAGGAGCTCGTCAACAAGGGTCGTTTTCCCATGGTCGACGTGCGCGATAATCGCGATGTTACGAATGCTCATTTTTCGTCTCGGAGGTTCAGGGCAAGCCCCGATGGGCCACGCCGCTTTTTCAATGGTCGCGCTCATACAGGTTTTTTTGCGATTGCGAAAGGGGGCGCGCGCACGAGCGCCGCGTTCAAATGCCGGTAGGCCATGGGTTTGCACCCGCCGGGGGCCTCGCGAACAGGGTTTGGGAAGCGACCGGCCTGGACCAGATTCGTCATGCAATCGCGGCCGGATCGAGCGTCACGCGCCAGAGTTCCTGATCCTGCCGGTCCATCAAACGGACCGTCATCTGCTCTGTCTGACCGTTGATATCGACGATGCCGAAGAACTGCAGACCGGCCGGCGGCGGCAGGTTGCTGTCGATGCCGCCGCCGGACGCCTTCATGAAGCGGACCTCCGGCCCGAAGGTCATGTCGAGTTCCTTCGGCCCATAGGTGCCGGAATGCAGCGGACCCGACACAAACTCCCAGAAAGGCGTGAAGTCCTTGAAGGCAGCGCGCGCGGGATCGTAGTGATGCGCGGCGGTATAGTGCACGTCCGCCGTCAGCCAGACGAGGTTGTCGATGCCGTTGTCGCGAATGAAGCGCAGGAGATCGGCGAATTCGCGCTCACGTACCTGAGGCGCACCATGGTCGCCATTGGCGATCGCGTCCGAACCGCGCCTGTTGGCATAATCGTCCCAGACGACGAGACCGATCGGCATGTCGCAGGCGATCACCTTCCAGACCGCGCGCGAGGCGGCAAGTTCGCGCTTCAGCCAGTCCGCCTGCCGCCAGCCGAACAGCGCACCGCCGCCCTCGCCCTGGTTGGCGCCGCGATAGGATCTGAGGTCGACGAAGAACACGTCGAGCAACGGCCCATAGCCGACCTTGCGGAAGATGCGGCCGGGCTGCGTCGCCGGTGTGCGGATCGGTGTCATCTCGTGGAACGCCCGGGCCGCCCGCTCGGCATAGACGGCGACGTCCTTTTCCGGATAGCGCGGATCGTCGCGAAGATCGGTCGAGGCCGACCAGTTGTTCAGGACCTCATGGTCATCCCACTGATAGAAGGTGGGGCAGACCGCGTTCAACTGCCGGACATGCTCGTCGAGCAGGTTGTATTTCCATTGGCCGCGATATTCCTCGAGCGTGCGCGCCACGTCGCGCTTCTCATGCGTGACCACCCGGTTCTTCCAGACGCCGCCATCGCGAAGGGGAATCTCGTCGGGGATGGGGTTGTCGGCATAGATCGTATCGCCGGAATGAATGAAGAAATCCGGCTCGTGCAGCCGCATGGTCGAATAGGTCTTCATACCGACATCGTCGATGCCCCAGCCCTGGCCCGCCGTATCGCCGGACCAGACAAACCGGACCGAGCGCTTGCGCAAGGGGGCGGTGCGAAACCGGCCGATCACCGGCTCGGAGACACGATTGACATCATAAAGATCCGTGGCGGTGAAACGATAGAAGATGTCCTGGTCCGGCAGCAGCCCGTCGAGCGAACACTTGACTGCGCAATCGGTTTGGGGCGTCGCCGTGAGATCGGCGAGCCGAACCGGATTGGCGAAGCTCTCGGTCGTCGAATACTCGACCGACACCCGCGACGGCCGATCCACTCGGGTCCATATCATGCCGGAGGAGGTATCGACATCACCCGATTGCACACCGTGAATGAATTCCGGCCGGCCGTAGCCTCTGGCATAGAAGGGTGTCGCAAGGCCGGATGAGGCGACGAAGCCCGCGGCACCGGCGGAAAGCAGGAAAGAACGCCGGGAAAGCGTCTTGAGGATATCGGCCAAACAGACCTCCGATTCGGCAGCGCGACCGCGCGTGCCGGACCTTTGGTCATGCCGATGTCAGCGACGTAACAGCCGCATGAAACTATTTGAACGATTTGGCGACAGTTCGGTGAAGGTCGGGGACCACCTCGTTCGGCATCGGAGCAATGGCTTTCGCCGCCAATGCTGCTATCAAAGAAGAAAGCCTGACTGCAGATGCGAATCCGGGCAATGATCCCGCCTCATGCTGCCGCGCGGCGACACCAAAATCGACAGGTCATCATCGTGTCTCACTCCGCCAACACTTCCGCCCGCGACCGCCTGGAACAGATCCTGAGCCGGCTTAGCGATCGCCGGCGCGAAGAAAAAGCCTTCGTGCGCCTCTATGCGGAAAATGCTCGCGCGGAAGCCGATGCCGCCGACCGCCGCCGACGGGACGGCGCGAACCTTGGTCCGCTCGACGGCAAGATCGTTTCGATCAAGGACCTTTTCGACGTTGCCGGCGAACCGACGCTTGCCGGCTCCATCATCCGCCGCAATGCGGTCCCGGCAGAGAAAGATGCCCTCGTCGTTCAGCGACTGCGCGCCGCCGGCGCTGTGATCATCGGCAAGACCCATATGACGGAATTCGCCTTCACCGCGGTCGGCCTCAATCCGCACTACCCGGTGCCCGGCAACGCCACAAACGAGAGCCTCATCCCCGGCGGCTCGTCTTCCGGCGCCGGGGTTTCGGCAGCCGAAGGCACTTGCGACATTGCCATCGGTTCCGACACTGGCGGCTCCATACGCATCCCCGCGGCGCTGAACGGCATCGTCGGCTTCAAGCCGACCGCCAGCCGCATTCCACTCCAGGGCGCCTTTCCGCTGTCGCCCGCCCTCGATTCGCTCGGGCCGCTTGCGCGAACGGTTGCCGATTGCGCGACGGCTGATGCCGTGATGACCGGTGAGCAACCGAAACCGCTTGTCGCTCGCCCGATTGCAGGCCTTCGCATCGGCATCCCCCGGGGAAGGCTGTTCGAAGACCTCTCGCCCGAAATCGCCGATGCCTTCTCGGCAAGCCTCGGCCGGTTGGCCAAGGCCGGCGCGGAAATCGCCGACTTCACATTGGAGGACCTGATGGAGAAGCTCGGCGAAGCGACGCGAATCGGCTCGATCGCCGGGCTGGAAGCAAGCCGCATCCATGCCGGCTGGCTGAATGACGCCGCGGCCCCCGTCGACGACAGGGTCAAGCTGCCGCTTCGGCGCCGTCTCACCGTACCCGATGCAGCCATCGCCGCCTTGCTGGAAACGCGGCGCGGGCTCGCCGCCGCAATGGACGAGCGGCTTTCGCCCTACGATCTCATCGCGCTGCCGACGACACCGATCGCCGCCGTGCCGATCGCAAGCGTCGAAGCGGACCGGGCGGAATACAACCGCGTGGAGGATCTGTTGCTGCGCAATTGCCAGATCGCCAACCAGTTCGACCTCAGCGCCATCACGCTGCCGATGCCGAACCTCCAGCGCCCGGCCGGCATGATGCTGGTCGGCAGGAAAGGAACGGATGCGGCGGTGCTGGCGGCCGCTCTTTCGGTGGAGGCGCTGCTGCGGAAAAACTGACGCGACAAGACATCTCGATCGAACCGAGAAGAGCTGCGCACTGGGGCTGACGAGCATTCTTCCGTCGGACAGCGTCCATCGGACATGGCGGCTACGGCGGCAACCCAACCAGCGGCCGCGATAAGCGGCACCGCTTCAGTGCATCGTCTCGCCGGAGATCTCGTCGCGCAGAATACGGAACGCGTCTTCAAGCGCGGCGACCAAGGCATCGGTGAGTTCGTCGCCGTCGTTGTTGGCGAGATAGAGGGCGACCATCGAATCGGATGGGTCGCGATAATGCTCGATATCGTTTGACATATCATTGTCCTTCATTCGCCGTGTCACATCCCGGCCATTGAGGTGACGATAGGCGAAGGGACTTGCGTAAAGCTGGATGCATGACGTCAACGCGTCGAGCGAACATATCGATTGGATATCGCGCCGCGCACCGCTTCGATCCCGGCTCTTATCGGCAATGGTCCGCAAAGGACAGAGGATAGTGGGCTATTTCGCTCGCACCGGACGATCGGCCACGCTAGAGCATGTCGCGCAGAAGCGTGGGAGCGCGGCGGCGGCTTGGACGAGATCACCTCGGCTCAGGCACCCTGGCATTGTCATCCGCGCGACTGCGCCAGAAACGCGAAAGCGCTGCTTCGCCAGTTCACGCGGTTGCGGAGACGAGGCATGTGGTTTCGCTGAAACGGCCTGGACGAACGACGCGGGAATGAGCATGTCGAAGAAAACCAAGCGCGACGAAACCGGTGACATGCAGCGCCTGAAGCTCGATTTCCCTGATATCCATGCGGATCTGCTCTCCGGCCGCATCCCGTCACTGCGCAAGGCGCTCGTCGCAGCAGGGCTCAAGGACGAGCGCACCCGCCTCGACAAGCTCAAGAATTCCTGGACCAAGGCAAGCCCCGCCGAACGCGAGGCTTTCCTGAACTGGCTGAGCGGCAACGACGCCGTGAAACTGGCCGCAACGCAGGTTGAAGTCGATCCGCCACGCGTGGCGCACCAGCCCTCCGCCATTGCCAGCGGCCGCTACCTGCTTCCAGAAGCGATCGCCGAAATCCGCACCGTCATGAACCGCCGCCGAATGCGGGCGAACGACATCATGGCCGAGATGGGTTTTGCCGGCGACGACATGTCCCTCACCCGCGCCCTGTCCAAGGGCGCGAGCCTGCGGCTGTCGGTGATCGCCGCGCTGGAAACCTGGCTCCGCAACAACGCGGCGGATTGAGCTGGCGCGGAGCTGTTTGGCATTTCCGGTAGCACCTCTTTTTCAGGCGAGCCCGGGCAAATCGCGGTGTCGGTGGTCGCGCTCGTAGAAATCCGACTTCAGGACAACTTCATAGCTCAGGCTGCGCGCCTTAAGGAGAAGGTTTTGCCGTCTGCCGTCGAGACAAGGCCCAATCGGTAAAGCGAAACGACCACTGCGGAAATGGCGGGCAGGCATTTTCGCCCTTGCTTGAAGCTCGCCGCGATCATAGCCGGCTCTAGCGGTCCATCGGCCTCCATAAGCGCTTGATGCACCGCAAAAGTCTGGTCGCGCTCGTCCTTGGGAAAGTTCGGCTTAGGCCCGGCGACGATGATCGTCTCGCCCAGATCGACCTCCAGTTGCTCCGCCTTCTCCTTCTCCGTTCCGAAACGCGGGATCTGGTAATCGGGCCTGAGCCAACGCACCAGCCCCCGCATTTCCTCCTTCGCCCGCTCCTTGTTGAGCGCGACGAGGCGGGCGAGCACCTCCTCTTCGGCCAAGTCGACCGGCCAGCCATAGGCGTCTGCCACAGCGACGTCGAGCTTCTCGTGCAGTTCCTTCAGGATCAGCACCAGCCCATCGTCGAAGATCTGACGTTCCTTGACATCGAGATCGTCTGGCTTGGCGCCTGCCTTCAGCCGCTCCAGAACGTTGTAGAGGCCGGTCAACGTCAAGTGTTTATGCTCGGCCAGCACCCGCTTGCGATGGGCATCCAGCTCTTCGGCCATGGCGCCGATGGCTGCTTTTTGCGCCTCGCTGGCGTCGGGGAATGGGAAGGGATCGAAGCAGCGAGATTTGGAGTAGCGCGGGTCATTGCCAATGCCGAGCCATCCGCCCGCCCGAAGCGCCCATATCACATGGAAGCGGGACGAAAGAACGCCGAGCGGATAGCCGTCACTCAGGCCGATGGCAACCAGCATGTTATCCGGCAGGATCGCAGCGTCAAGGAATTGGAAGACGCGGTGCTTGGCGGTTTCGACGGTGGCAATGTAGCGAGGGAGGTTAGCGAGAGCGGGACGGAGGTCTCGGCGCGGTTCGCCGAAAATCCACCAGTTATCGCGATAGGTTTCGCGATTGTTCCAGTCGCGCCCGACAAACTTCTTCCTCCCCTTTTCGCCGATCTCGACTTTCTCCTTCACTTCAATCTTCACGTGTTGATAAACCGCAGGATAACGCACCCGGACCTCTTCCGCTGTCAGCCCGAACAGATCGATAGCCATCACGCCGCGTGGTCGGTCGGTGAGATCACGACCATTGCGATAGATTCGAATATGCCGTTCGAGGTCAGGCACACGTCCAAGCCCGAGATATTCGGCTTCCTGCGGCGTCACAATAAAACCAGAGCCGTGCAGTTTCATGCCTGGTGAGCAGATGGCTGCATTCGCTTTCAGCTCGACCGCGCTCGTCACATCCACCCCAACCGTCAAATCCGAATTCACCTGACCCCTGAATTCCTCGAACAGGATCACCGGGCTGTCGGTCTCCACGCCCTCCTCCGCCGTCACCTGCAGCAGCACACCGTCATGCTTGCCGGCCTGGGCCACCGTCATGGCGATGCGCACGGCCGCGCTGTCGCGGGTCACCTTCGTCCATGGGTGGTCCGGGATCGCCATGACGATGGAGAGCGGCTTCTTGGCGGTCAGGTAGGGTTCCATCACCCGACGCTGGAAGACCTGGCTGATGGAATTGGTAGTTACGAAGCCGAAGCGCTTGAGCGGGCTTTTGGGGCGCAGCAGAATCTCGGCGGAACGGTCCCACCAATACATGACGAAGTCGGCGCTTTCGTTCATGTGCTTGTGCGCCTTCCACAAGGCTTCCGCATAGGCCGAGCCCATACGGGCGCGGATATCCTTGCCGCCAACGAAAGGCGGATTGCCGACAATGTATTCCGCCTTGGGCCATTCCGGTCTACGAGCGTTTGGATAGGTCTCCTTGCCGTCCACCACCTTAGGCAGCGGGTAGCCGTCCCACACCAGCAGCGCATCCATGTTCTGGATATTGTGGAACGCCTTCAAGATCGGTTCAGAGGGGGCCACGCCGCGGTTGCGGAAATGCCATTGCAGGTGACCGATCCACAACACCAGTTCGGCGATCGCGGCCGCGCGCGGATTGAGTTCCATGCCAAGAAACTGGTGCGGATCGACCGTGTGGCTTTCATAGGCGAGAGCCTCCTGCCCGCCCAGATCGTTCAGCGCCTCCAAAACCTCCCCTTCCAGCCGCTTCATCAACTCCAGAGAAACGTAGAGGAAGTTGCCGGTGCCACAAGCGGGGTCGAGCACGCGGATCTCGCACAGCTTGTCGTGAAAGGCCTGCACGGTCTTGATCGCGGCCTCGCCCTTGCCTTCAGACCTCTGCCGGTCAGCGGTGGAGCGAGCATTGTCCCACGCCTCACGCAAGGGGTCGATCACCGTAGCGATCACAAGGCGTTCGACATAGGCACGTGGCGTGTAGTGTGCGCCGAGGCGGCGACGGTCGTCCGGGTCGAGCGCCTGCTCGAGAAAGGTGCCGAAGATCGCCGGTTCAACGTCTTTCCAGTCGTAGGCAGCAGCGGCGGCCAGTTCCCCGATCTCTTCGCGGTCAAGCTTGAGCGCCCGCCGGTTGTGGAAGAATTCGCCGTTGAAGCGCTTCACCTTCTCGCGGATCGTGGCGGTAAAGCCCCCCTCGTCCATCGCGCGCCACAGATCTTCCATCATGCCCGGAAAGATTTCCGGCTTCGCCGCGCAATCTTTCAGCAAGTCCTTGAAGCAACCCCTTGGCAAAAGCTCCACGTCCTCGGCGAACATGGTGAAGAGCACGCGCATCAGGAACATCGCCACTTCTTCGGTGGCATGCCCCTGCTCTTCCAACGCCTTCGACACCTTGGCGATGCGGGTGGCGATCTCACGTGTCACTTTGGCGGCGTGGCGCGAGGGATCGAGCGACTGCGGATCGCTCCAGATCGCCTTCAGCCGTTCGCGAATCTTCTCGTCGCGCAGGTCCTCTAGATAGATGCGGAAGGAGCGGCGGTCTGGGAACTGGTCGTAAGCTTTCCCGTCGCGGCGGAAATTCGCATAGACTTCGATGCAGTGGCCGACATCGCAGACCAATACAAATGGCGGTGGTTCATGCGATGCCGGCAGAAGCCGGACGTAATTTTCCGCCTGCTGCCGGGCGTTCATCATCAACACGTCCCAAGCGCGATTCGCGCCCGACCGACGGCCGCGAGGAGCAGCCGGCGCTAGACCAGGCAGTTGCGGTGCATCAAGCTTCTTCTCACCTGCAAACCGGCTTTGCTTGGCCTCCAATATGAAGCAATCACGCTTGTAGAGGTCGATGCGCCTAGATGAATTGGATCCGTCGCGAGCGACTTCCCTGACGGTGCGCTCGAAAACATAGTCATTGGCCTCGTGTCCGGCCGAGGCAGGATCGGCATGGGGCAACCCAAGGAGATCGCAAAGCTCGGTTAGGAACAGCGCGTAGTTCGCCCTTTCTTGCCCGCCTTCTTGATTCTGCCAGCGTGCGATGAATGATTCTACTATTGATTGCATAAAGTGATATTGCCCCCGCTCGCCGGGTGAATTTAGACCGTATGAAGATTCACGCAAGCAGGCAATTTTCGACGTCATCAATCATTGAGGTTCGGTGTCATCGTCACGGGCGGCAGCTCCAATCGCGGATCGCAACTTAATGACATGGCTGAATTTGCAGCGCGCTCTTGAAACGGCTTGACCAAGAATTTGGCCGGCACGAGGACCGCTTTTCATTTGAACTGGCGTGTACAATTTCGATGGCGCCGACGATGTGACAAATAAGCGATGTGCCTATCAGCTTGGCCCAATGGACGCCCTTGTCGCCGCACTGATCTTTTCGCAAGGCTGAAAAATCAGGGAGCCGCTGGCGGAGAGGGGGGGATTCGAACCCCCGATAGGCTTGCACCTATGCCGCATTTCGAGTGCGGTGCATTCAACCACTCTGCCACCTCTCCGCATAACTGGTTGGCGCTCGGTGAGCGCGGTCGGGTTCATAGCGGCAGATTCGGGTGCTGGCATCGACCAATGCAAATCATATCCGCGTGCCGATAGAGCGCCGCTTTTTTACGTGGGCCAATAGACTCTCTTGAGGGGCACCAATTGCTGCGTCTCTAGATCAAGTTTTTCGTAGTGGTCGATCAGGGTCTCAACCAAGCTGTCTATCGTCATCAATGCGAGCGGAACATTCGAGCGCTCGGCTTCGTAGTAGGCTTCTCGTGTGAATCCGCCAGTTGAGACATATAGACCACGATCCTGCGCGTGACGATGACCACCAATGAAGCTACGGATCTCGGGCGCTCCAATAGCACCTAGCCGGTGCTTGACTTCGACAACTATCCTTGGAGCCTGAAATCCGAAGCCATCCGGCGACGCCACAATATCCTTGCCGCGATCGGGACCGGCCGGAGATATTTGCGTCTTGTAACCCATCGCGCGCAGAAGACCGGCGACAAGCGCCTGCATCTCGTCCCATTCTAGCGCAGAGACGCGATCTTTCGTGAATTCAAGCGCCTTCGCTTGGATATTGCGGAGGATGTCTTCTTCAATCTCAGGGGCCTGATCAATGACGCTCTCGGCTGGCGGCTCGTGCGAGGTCAACGCTCGTCTTAAATCCTCGATCACTTCGGGTGGCAGCAAGAAGAGCGTTGAAATGGCTCCCAGGGTGTTCTTGCTTGAAGCTGACAGCAGATCGCGCGAGATCTCACCTTGCCATTTCACCGGTCGCAGATTTGGATCTTCGGCATCAAACTTCTGGTCGTGTCGATAGTCGCCAACGACCTCCCCAATCAGGTAAACACGTCTGGAAGGATCGTAAGTGACTACAGGGTCGCCGACGCTGATCTCATTGCGGAAACGATGAACTTGACCTGCCGACATCGCTATCGCCTGAGGCTTCCATTCGGGCCACACCTGCTTCACCAGCTCGGCGATCCTCTCTCGGTTCGTTAGATTGTCGAGTGGACCGAGTTGCGGCCACCCAATTGCAACAACCGAGTTCTCTTTGAAGGCATCATAAAGGCGGCCGTTTCTTTCGGCGCGAACCATCCAGGCTCTTTTCATCCTCGTCCCCGTCTTTGAACCTGGAACTGTGTAGCTTAGGGTCGCCCCAAATGAACAGTCCGATTCGGGGAAAACATGCTCACAGGTGAAATTCGCTCGAAGGTCGATCAGGTCTGGAATGCCTTCTGGGCGGGCGGGATAGCCAATCCGCTCGAGGTGATCGAGCAGATCACCTATCTGCTCTTCATGCGCGGCCTGGACGATATCCAGACGCGCGAGGAGAACAAGGCCAACATGCTCGGCGGACCGATCGAGCGGGTGATCTTTCCGGAAGGTGTTTACCGAACAGTCCGGAATGACGACACTGGAGAGATCAAGGAAGAGATCTCCTTTGCCATGTTGCGCTGGTCGCGATTCAAGAACGATGATCCAGCCCGCATGTTTTTCATCGTCTCGGAAAACGTCTTCCCCTTCCTGCGCGAGATGGCGGAGAAAGGGACCGCACATTCCGAACACATGAAGGGCGCACGCTTCACCATCCCGACGTCGGGCCTGCTCGCCAAGGTGGTCGACATGCTGGCGGAAATCCCGCTGGAGGATCGCGACACCAAGGGCGACCTCTACGAATATATGCTCGGCAAGATCGCCTCGGCCGGCCAGAACGGCCAGTTCCGCACGCCACGCCATATCATCAAGCTGATGGTGGAACTGACGAAGCCGACACCACAGGATGTGATCTGCGATCCAGCGAGCGGCACCTGCGGGTTCCTGGTCGCGGCCGGCGAACATCTGCGTGAGCATCACAGCAAGCTGTTCATGGATACCTCGCTCAACCGGCATTTCCACAACACAATGTTCCATGGCTATGATTTCGATCAGACCATGTTACGCATCGGCTCGATGAACATGCAATTGCACGGCGTCGAGGGAGCCGACATCCGCTACCGGGATTCGCTCTCCTCCACCCATGGCGACGATGCCGACAAATACTCGCTGATCCTCGCCAATCCGCCCTTTGCCGGCTCGCTGGATTACGAGACAACCGCCAACGACCTGCTCGCGATCGTCAAGACGAAGAAGACCGAGCTCCTATTCATGGCGCTGTTCCTGAAGCTCCTGAAGCCCGGCGGGCGCGCGGCGGTCATCGTGCCGGATGGCGTCCTGTTCGGCTCGTCCACGGCGCACAAAGCGATCCGCAGGATGCTCGTGGACGACCATAAGCTCGACGCGATCATCAAACTGCCGTCCGGCGTGTTTAGGCCCTACGCTGGCGTCTCCACGGCGATCGTTTGCTTCACCAAGACAAACTCCGGCGGCACGGATCATGTCTGGTTCTACGACCTACAAGCCGACGGCATGAGCCTAGACGACAAGCGCCAGATGCTGGTGGCAGAGGAAAAATTCGGGCCTGTGCCCAGGCAGGCTCTGAGCGCAGAGGAGCACGTAAAGAACAATTTGCCCGATGTCGTTTCCCGCTGGCAGGAACGCAACGGCGGTGAGCGCTCCAACGCCCGCACCGACCAGAGCTTTACCGTTTCGCGCGAAGAGATTGCAGCGGGCGACTACGACCTCTCGCTTAACCGCTACAAGGAAGTTGTGCACGAAGCTGCCGACCACCGCCCGCCGAAAGAGATCATCGCGGAGCTTCTCAAGCTGGAGGAGGAGATTGCCGCCGGGCTGAAGAAGTTGGAGGCGATGCTATGAAAATCGCTCAACTCACACTGGCAGAAGTCACCGATCTCCTCACAGACGGAACCCACTACACGCCCCCGAATGTGGGTAAAGGCGTGCCATTTCTTACTGTGAAGGACGTCTCAGAACAGGGCTTGGATTTCATGAATTGTTCTCGGATCAGCCGGGAAGAGTTTGAAAATGCAAGAAAGCAAAACTCAGCCCCCACGCCTGGGGACGTGCTTTTTTCCAAGGATGGAACGGTTGGAAAGGTTCATTTAGTCCGAGAAACGCAAGACTTCGCAGTTTTATCATCATTGGCCATTCTGCGTCCAAGCCGGATGCTCGCACCTGAATACCTGGCGCACTTTCTACGTTCAGCGACTGCGCTTGACGCCGCAACAAAGAAAAAGACTGGGAGCGCAATCCGACGCATCGTTCTTCGCGATTTGGCGACGTTGAGTATCCCCCTCCCGCCCATCGATGAACAAAAACGGATAGCGGCGATCCTGGACAAGGCCGATCAGTTGCGCAAAAAGCGCCGCCGGGCCATCGCGCTGCTAGACGAGGCTATCAATGCAACCTTTTGGCATAGCTACTCTAGGTCTGCTCAAAACACGCGAGCGATACGCTTCTCTGATATTGCTATAAATGGCTCAGGTAATTTCGGCAACGGGCCATTCGGAAGTGATCTACTTACATCGGAACTGCAGGATAGCGGAGTTCCCGTGATTTACATTCGAGATATCCGAGATGGAGAATACAAGCGCGTCAGCTCATCTTTCGTGACGGAAACCAAGGCAGAAGCACTTAGTTCATCTGCCGTGCGCCCGGGCGACGTGTTGATATCAAAGGTCGGCGACCCTCCTGGAGTGGCCGCGGTTTATCCGGACGGCGAGCCTGACGGAATCGTGACGCAGGACGTAATTCGGATACGTGTAAACGAGGCTATTTGCCTCAAGGAATATTTGCGTTCGTTTCTGAACTCGTCTCTCGGCAAACACCTTATAAAGAGCATCACCGTTGCTGCCACTCGGGCGCGTTTTTCTCTCAGAGATCTCAAAAGCATCGAGATTCCACTTCCGTCGGTTGTGGAACAAGCTATGTTCGCAAAGCATGTTGCTGCCCTCGAAAGAGAAAAAAAGCAAATGGAACTCATGCTTGTCCAGTCGGATATCCTCTTCTCCTCCCTGCAACACCGTGCCTTTTCCGGTCAGCTCTGAGGCTACATGTCCAACTTCGCCTTCCTCGCCGCCGAGTTTCCCGAAATCTTCGACAGCGCGAAGCGGGCGGAAGCATTGGCGGAGGGCGATCCGCGGGCGGCCGCATTCTATGCCCGGCGCACCGTCGAACTGGTCGTGCAATGGGCCTACCAGCACGATCCGAGTTTGAAATTTCCCTATCAAAGCAATATTTCGGCACTGATCCACGAGCCGAGCTTTCAGAAACTCGCCGGACAGGCGGTGTTTTCCAAGGCGCGCGTTATTATCAAGATCGGTAACCAGGCCGTTCACGAAAGCCGCAATACCAAGCCCGCCGAGGCGGCGAATGCGGTGCGCGAACTGTTCCATCTCTGTTTCTGGCTGGCCCGCACTTATGCACGAAGGACACGCCCCGCCGACGACATCGCCTTCGATCCGGCGCCGCTTTCCCGCAAGAACGAGGTGGTAAAACGCGCCTTCGCCGAGCTCACCCGCATGAAGAGCGAGATGGAGGCGAAGGACGCCGCCTTCGAGACCATGCTGCGCGACAAGGCCGATCTCGACGTGGAACTCAAGCGCCTGCGCTCCGAGGTAGCCGCCGCCCGCCGTGAGAACGAGGCGAGACCCGACCATCACGACTATTCTGAAGTCGAGACCCGCGATCTCTATATCGACCTGCTCTTGAAGGAAGCCGGCTGGAAACTGGACAGTCCGCGCGACCGCGAGTTTCCCGTCGAAGGCATGCCGAACAGCGAGGGCAAGGGGTTTGTCGACTACGTGCTCTGGGGCCACGACGGCAAGCCCTTGGCACTAATCGAGGCCAAGCGCACGAAGCGCGATCCCCGCGCCGGCCAGCAGCAGGCCAAGCTTTATGCCGATTGCCTGGAGAAACAATTCGACCAGCGGCCCGTGATCTTCACCTCAAACGGCTACGAGCACTGGATCTGGGACGATATCGGCTATCCGCAGCGCGCCGTCTCAGGCTTCTACAAGAAGGATGAACTGGCCCTGATGATCCAGCGGCGCACAAGCCGCAAGCCGATCGCGGGACTGGCTGTCAACAAGCAGATCGCTGGCCGTTATTACCAGACCCGCGCCATCTCTCGGGTGACCGAGACCTTCGAGACCCACAAGCAACGCAAGAGCCTGCTGGTCATGGCGACCGGCTCCGGCAAGACGCGCACGGTGATCGCCCTAGTTGATCTCCTCATGCGCGCCGGCTGGGTGAAGCGCGTGCTGTTCCTCGCCGACCGCGTGGCACTGGTGAACCAGGCGGTGCGCGAGTTCAAACGTCAGCTGCCGGAGACCTCGCCGGTCAACCTGGTGACGGAGAAGAATGGTGAGGGCCGGGTCTTTCTCTCCACCTATCCGACCATGATGAACCTGATCGACGAGCGACTAAGTGGTCAGGCCCGCTTCGGCCCCGGCCATTTTGATCTTGTCATCATCGATGAAGCACATCGTTCAGTTTACCAACGCTACGGCGCGATCTTTGACTATTTCGACAGCCTGCTCGTCGGCCTCACCGCGACGCCGAAGGACGAGATCGACCGCAATACCTACGGCCTGTTCGACCTCGAAGACGGCGTGCCGACCGACGCCTATTCTCTCGACAAGGCGGTAGAGGACGAATATCTCGTGCCGCCGCATTCCGTCTCCGTTCCGCTGAAATTCCAGCGTGAGGGCATCCGCTACGACGATCTCTCCGACACGGAGAAAGAACAGTGGGACATGCTGGAGTGGGACGAGGAGGATGACGACCCGCCCGACAGCGTCAACGCCGAGGCCGTCAACAAGTGGCTGTTCAATGCCGACACCGTCGACAAGGTGCTGGCCCATATGATGACCGAGGGGCTGAAGGTGGCGGGTGGCGATCGTGTCGGCAAGACGATCGTCTTCGCCAAGAACCAGAGCCATGCCGAATTCATTGAGGAACGTTTCAACCGCGCCTATCCGCATGTTGCCGGCCACTTCGCCCGCGTCATCACCTTCAAGACCGAATATGCGCAGAGCCTGATCGACGACTTTTCCAAGAAAGACGGTAACCCGCATATCGCCATCTCCGTCGACATGCTCGACACTGGCATCGACGTGCCGGAAGTCGTCAACCTAGTGCTGTTCAAGCTGATCCGCTCCAAGACGAAGTTTTGGCAGATCATCGGCCGGGGCACGCGCCTTTGCCCGGACCTCTTCGGTCCCGGCGAAGACAAGGAATTTTTCCGCGTCTTCGACTATTGCCAGAACCTGGAATTCTTCCGCCAGAACCCGCAGCCCGACGACGGCCGCAACGCCAAGAGCCTCAACGAACGGCTATTTGCCGCCCGCTTCGATCTCGTGCGTTCTCTGGACGAGAAGCACAAGCTGGACGCTACGGGCGTAGCCGAACCTACCCAGGAGGGCTACGACGCCGGCAATGGCAAGCCGCTCAATGAACTGACGATCCGCGACGAGGCGCTCGACGTGCTGCGGACCTATGTAACGGCCATGAACCTCGACAATTTCATCGTGCGCGGCAAGCGCCGTGCCGTGGAGAAATACAAATCCGCCGCAGCCTGGAACGAACTGACCGACGCGGTGCGCGACGAGCTGCTCGGCGAAGTCGCGCCGCTACCGAGCGAAGTGAAGGGCGAGCCGGAAGAAGCCAAGCGTTTCGACCTCCTGATCTTTGGCCTGGAGCTTGCGCTGATCAAGGGCTCGAAGAGCTTCGATCGGCTGAAGAAGCAGCTGATCGAAATCGCCTCCGCGCTGGATGAGCAGACAGCAATCCCCATCATCGCCACCCAGCATCCACTAATCCTCGACATCCTTTCGGATCATTGGTGGGAAGGGATCACCGTTCCGCTGCTCGAACTGGTGCGGCTGAGGCTGCGCGGCCTCGTGCAACATATTGAAAAGGGCAAGCGCAAGATCGTCTACACCGACTTCGAGGACGAGCTCGGTCTAGGCGCGGAGATCGACCTGCCCGAGGTGGGCGAGGTCGATTTTGCCCGCTTCAAGCGGAAGGCTCGGCACTTCCTGCGTGAGCACGAGGACCATATCGCGATCGCTAAACTGCGCCATGGCAAGCCGTTGACGCCGACTGATATCGAGGAACTGCAAGCCATGCTGCTGACAGCCGGCATCGGCGACACCAAGCACCTGGAGAAGGCAACGGAAGTTGCCCACGGTTTCGGTGCCTTTGTCCGCTCGTCGGTCGGCCTCGACCGCGCAGCCGTCGCCGAAGCGTTCTCCGGCTTCGTCTCCGACAGCGGCGCCACGGCCGACCAGGTCGAGTTCATCGACATGGTCATCGAGCACCTGACCGAGAAGGGCGTGATGGATCCCGGCCTGCTCTACGAAAGCCCGTTCATTGACATCGCGCCGGAAGGACCGCAGCAGGTCTTCGACTTCGAGAAGACCAAGAAGCTTGTCGAAGTGATCCGAGGGTTGAACGATAGCGCTGCGGGGTGAAAAGGTTATGATCGACCTGGACAGGATGGCGCTGCTCGGTATCGACGTAGGCTTTTCGAGATCACGACCGACGACGGGCATTGCCTGGAGCAAAGGCAGAGCGTTCAAAGCAGCAAAAACTCATACCGACTGGGAGCGCCGCAGCCAGAACATTCCGGCGAGGACAACGTTCTCTGTGATCGCGATCGATGGTCCGCTCGTCCCTCTTGGTTCTGCTGACAGTCTCGATCGCCTATGCGAGCGGATGTTCATTCGCGGCGCGTTTCAGTCTCGATGCAAGCCTGGCTTGAGCCATCATGGATATGGGCGCGACTTGAGGCGTGCCGCTGCGGAAACGGCGGAGCAGGTCCTGCATCTGGCCGGTCACAATGTTGCTGTAGAAAACGCCATCAGAAAAGGTGCTTCAGTTATCGAGGCGTTCCCTAACGCATTCCTTGGCGTCCTCTTGCCTGACGCACGCTTCGCGATGCCAGCAGCGGGCAAGCGCAAGAAATTCGATTGGCTGTATGATCATGCTGTCGATAGCGGCGTTCTCGAGAACCTGTTTCACACCATCGGTTGGCTGAATCTCGAACTGATAGACGCCGTGTTGGCCGAGAGGGATCACGAAAAGCGAGCCGCATGGATCTGCCTCCTTACTGCAGCTTGCGCCGCGGTTGGAAAATCTGAGGTCGTCGGCGATGAGGTCGGCGGGTGGTTTTGGCTGCCCCCCATAAAGCTCTGGGCTCAATGGGCCCGCGATGCGTTGGCTCACAACACGACTGAGCTGCGGAGACAGAGACATGGCAGTTGAACCCCGATCGCCGCGCCTGGCCGTCCTTATCGACGCCGACAACGCCTCGGCAAAGATCGTCGATGGTCTTTTCGAGGAGATCGCGAAGATCGGAGAGGCTAGCGTCCGGCGAATATACGGCGACTTCGCGAGTGCACGCTCGAAGGCCTGGATTGATGTGCTCGCAAAGCATGCGATCATTCCACAGCAGCAGTTCGCCTACACGACCGGCAAGAACGCGTCGGACATCACGCTTGTCATCGACGCGATGGATCTCCTGCACAGCGGGCGCCTCGACGGCTTCTGCCTCGTGTCGTCCGACAGCGATTTTACCCGTCTGGCCGCTCGCATACGCGAGCAGGGCGTCGACGTCTTCGGCTTTGGCGAGCAGAAAACACCGGAGAGTTTTCGGCAGGCGTGCCGTAGATTCATCTACACCGAGAACCTACTCCCAGCCGCAACGTCCAACGGCGGCGACGCGAGTAGCACGTCGAAGTCGCTCCAGCCGCCGAGTGCCGCTACGCCGATCATCAAGAAGGTCATCGGCCAGATGGAAACCGAGGATGGCTGGGTGCCGCTCGGCGCTGTCGGAACTCAGCTTGCCAATTTGGCGCCGGACTTCGACCCGCGAACCTATGGCTTCCGCAAACTCAGTGACCTCGTCCGAAAGACCGACGCCTTCGACGTTGACCAGCTCGAGGGTAAGCCACTCCGGATCCGAGTCAAACAGTCAGGGTCAAAGAGGAAGCCTTGATTGCTGGACGGAATGCTTCTGGTTGACTCACAGCCGCTCAGCGGCTGGCTCCGAGCATTCTGGCGTTGCGTCGCAGCGCCCGACATGCCAAACGCGCCAGCGAGTCCCTTAGTCGAATGGGCGAATGTCAACGGACATCGAATGGCGAAGAAGCAGGTCCGCGATAACGAGTATTTCGAGGCTAGGCTGAAGCGAGATCATCCGGCGATCTATGCTGATCTGAAAGCTGGCAAGTATCCAACCGTCACAGATGCGTCCATCGCCGCCGGACTGAAGACGCTCAGGACGAGGCTGCATGAACTCAAGAACGCCTGGTCGAAGGCGAACGGGCCAGAACGCGATGACTTCCTGCAATGGTTGGTGGGCGCGGGAGTGACATTGCCATCGACGGCAGCTGCGCCAACAATTGGCACCGGCATCGCGCCCGTCACAGTGGACCAGAAGCTGACCGTGCCCGCGTCACAGCGCATCGAAGAAATAATGTCGAGGCGTCGCTTGAAGCCTGGCGACGTAATGGCTGAGATGGGCTATCCCAAATTGGATGCGTCAGTAAGTATGGCACTGTTGCGTGGAACGAAGCTTAGGCCGGACGTGATTGCCGCTCTGGAGAGCTGGTTGACCGCTAATGCTTCGGTTTAGTCGGATCCCGGAGCAGTCGAGCCAGCGTCTTCGGATGAACTCCATATATCGCCGCGACTTCGGCGACGGCCTTCAACTCCATCTCGATTGCATGCCGTGCCGCCTCTGTCTGTTCCCGCGTCATTGATGGACGGCGACCGATTCGGGACCCACGCACCCTCGCAGCTTCCATGCCGGCCTTCGTGCGTTCACTGATGATCGAGCGCTCGAACTCGGCCATTGCACCCATGACATGAAACAGCAGCCGACCACCCGATGATGAGGTGTCTATGTTTTCTGTCAGCGAACGAAACTCGCACCCACGTTTCGAAAGCCCGTTCACGGTCTCGATAAGATCGATCAAAGAACGCCCGAGCCGATCGAGCCGCCAAACCACGAGCATGTCGCCGGACTTCAGCTGCCGGAGCGCCGTCCGCAAGCCCGGACGCTGAAAATCGGCCCCAGACAACCCATGGTCCGTGAAGATCGCCGCGCACCCCGCCATCTGCAGCGCGTTGATTTGCAGATCCAGGTTCTGCTCAACCGTCGAAACCCGAGCGTAACCGATTGATCTCATAACGACGTGCTCCATCCTCGGGTGGCGACTAAGCCATTGACATAAAGGAACCTTTTCGCTCTGTCGGGATTAAAATGGCACCGAGCCGGAAGTCATTGATCCTTCAAGTAGCGACCGGATCGGCGGTTACAGGAAACGTCTATCGGACAAAGGTTCCCTTTCGTTCCCTCGGGCAATCATTTGATCGAGGCGAAGATGGAACTGCTGATAGTTGTTGGGTTGTCAGGCTTCGTATTCGGAGGCGGATGTGCGATCCTCGCGACCAACAAGAATCGCGATGCCTTTGGCTGGTTCATTCTCGGCTTCCTGTTCAACCTGATCGCGCTGATCGTCATCGCCGCGCTGTCGCCACTCGACAAGACGAAGTTGGCGGAAGACGAGAGCAACAAGCGTCGTGGCGATAGCGAAGTTCCAGGAAGAGATGAACTTCGCCAGAAGGCCGCTGACTTGGCAGCATCCCTCGCGCAAGCAAAGGGTAAGCTCAACGCTTAGCCATCGTTGGACCGACGGCACCGATCGGGCGGACCAACGGGAGGTCCAGGCGCTAAAGGCGCTCTACCAAAGAGGCGACGCGTTCGAGCTCGATCTCCCTTTCGTCCGGCGACATCGACTTGGTGCGTTCGAGAACATCAGCGATCATGTTTATCGCCTGACGCGCGGCGCGATAGGGCGGCCACTCGGTCGTGCGACACTGCTCCCATTCGCCGTCGTCGCCGATCCGGTAATAGATAGAACTCTTGCTTGGCGCGTTCATCGGCCGGCTCCAATCGCCATTCCTGTGCCTTGCTTTGCAGCCTTATCTGCAGCTCGTCGACGTCGCTTTGACTCAGCATCCTGCTGACGTTTGCGGTCCCTCTTCTCTTCCTCGGTCATCCCAGACCGGTCGACATAACTACGAGTGGTGCATTCGTCCCTGCCGGCGCGGCGCCGAGTGCCTACCCGGTGAAGACGCCGCTCCCGGTCGTCTGAGCTTTCTCCTGGAAGGATGGGATGTTGTCGGTAGGGACGAACGCATCGACCTTCAGCGGCTCGCTCATGGGCGTAGTCCTGCCGAGCCTGCCTGCGCCTGGCTTCGAGATAGGGCTGCCGATTCTGTTTAAGGTATTCCTCGATCTCGACCAACTTGGCGGCGATCACGTCGCGAAGTTTCACGGACATCGGAGGGCACGTGCGTTCGACCCGATCCAAGGGACTCTCATCGATCGAGGCGAGGAGTTCATCGAGGCCTGACATATTTGTCGCCGACGAACGAATTTCATCACCGGCGTCTAGTTCACCGTAGTAGAAGCCGACCAGATTGCGTAGGATACTCTGCTTACGATCATCATCAGCTTCACTCAAGGTCACGTGTTTCAAAGTAGACAGCCTTTCTGGCTATTCCGATCAATGAATAGTCAGCTTGAGGCCCGGATGCGCGATTTTTTTGGATGGGGAGCATTCGTCCGAAAACTTGCTGTTTTCCCATATGTGCCATTACTTACATATTATCTCTCAGATATTTATTATCTGAAGAGGCAACGTCAGAAATTCGGACACAAAGAAGCAGGTCACGCTCGCTTCGCTCGCCTGCGCGCCCTTCGGGCTTGCCGGACGCCTTCGGCGTCCGACTGATTCAAACTCTCTCCGGCGTGATCTTCGTTTTTCTTGCGGCCTCTAAACCATCCGACTCGGTGTTAAGACCTTCTCCGGCGAGAAGAAGGAACCGGCGTGCTCAGGTTGACACGAGGATCGTCACCGGCGCGTTTCGTGGATCTGTCGCGAGTTCCGCTATGGTCGAACAACGGTCGCAGCCAGTGACCGGCTATGCGACCGCCGGCCAACTTGCCGTGCTATGAGCAATTGCTCCTCGCTCGCCCTCTCGTCGAACCGATCTCTGTTACGCCACTCGTCGCATTTGCCTGGACCTACATCGACGGCACCAGGCTCAGGTAGTCTGCCTTCTCAATCGACGCCAGAGCACAGGCGCGGCGCCTTTCTCGCGAAGCGGTTCGGCTTTGACGAAGACGCCCAACGTCCCGACGCCGAGCCTTCTGCGCGCATGCCAGTCGAGGAGCAGGCCCTCAAACGTCACGCGCTTTCCCTCGCAGCCATCACAAACCGTATCGTGTTGGGTGCTCAGGCGGGCGTCTGCTCAACTATGTTTCGTCCACTGGCTAGCCAAGGATCTGTGCGAAGGGAAGCGTGAACGAACGGCTTCCAGGAACAAAGCTCCTTGCGATGAAGGCGGCAGCCAATCACACGATCATTGCAGGTTGCAGATAACGCGAACTGCCGGGCAGAAATTCCGTTCCACGGAGCGCCAAGAGTGCTCTTCCGGCCATGTTGACAGATCGGGAAATTTTTCAATTGAGGGCTCTGTGTCAACGTAGCGTAAACTTACGTCAACATCAGAAGCCTCAATTAGATGTCCACTAAACAAAACAGGCGGCCTTCTTGTCAACATCTGTCAACATGCCGTCAACTTGATGGATCGCTAATATTATGGGGCCAGAGCCTCCGGCCAGCATAACTTGAAGTTGCACGCCGCCTCAAGGGGGATGGGTAGTCAGGAGCGAAAGTTGTTCAGCCAGCAGGAAGCATCATGTTCGGCGGCGTCTGCCCTTTCTAGGACTTCGATCACCGCCGAACAGTCTTTGAGATACGCAGATCGATTTACCCGAGGCGAGCAACGAGATCGTCAGCGCTCAGATGCGTGTAGCGCTTCAGCATTCTCAGCTCCTTGTGACCCGAGATGCTGCTGACCTCGATCATGTTCAGCCCACGTTCGAACATGCGACTAACAGCTTCATGCCGCAAATCGTGAAAGCGCAGAGCCTTGACGTTCGATCGAGCCAAAAGTCGACGCCAAGCTTGTTCAAGCGCCCCGGCTGTCATGGGGAAGACGGTAGATTGATCTACGTCAGCTTTTTCCCTCCAGTCGGTCAGAGCTTCGAACGCCCGCTGAGATAGCGGCACCTCCCGTCCAGAGCCATTCTTCGTCATCGTCAACGTGATCACCCGGCGATTGTGCGAGATATCAGACCACTCAAGACCAAGGATCTCACCACGACGCATCCCCGTCTCGACTGCGAGGATTACCAGCGTCTTGAAGTAAGGAACCAGTCCGGCGTCACATCCATCGAGCAACCTCTGCTCCTCATCATCCGTCAGGCGACGGCTGCGCTCATTGCGGATCACCGGACGGCGCACGAGTTTCACGACGTTCTTGGCGAGCGGCATGCCCCAATCGCGAGCTGCAACCTCGAGGACGTGGCTGAGGATCGCCATCTCTCGAACCGTCGTAGATGGAGCAACGGATTGAAGCCGTTCATCTCGAAAGGATGCAATGTCTTGCTGGCTGAGACCGATCAGGGTCCGATGCGATAGATCGTGGCGACGGAGCACCTCGATCCTTTGATCCTCCTGGACTGCGCCGCGCTTGGTAGGAGTAACCTCGCGCTGGTAACGTTCCAAGAGCGAGCCGAGTGTCGTGGTCTCGAGGATCTTTGTGTCCGGGGCAGCTCCGAAGCGATCAACCTGGGCTTCCAGGTCACGTGCCCATTTCTCTGCTTCAGCTTTGCTGTCGAAACTCTTCGCTCGGGGCTTCATACCCCTTCGACGAACCTGCGCTTGCCAGCGCCCCCTGAGCTTTCTGATTGTTGCCACTTCGATCTCCTGTTGTGTCGGAGATCATGCGTAGGATGCCCCGAGAGGGGCGCCAAGGGTAATTCCGGCACGTCTGGACGAAGAGAAAAGTCGCGAATAACTGTCCAAGATCGACCGACGAAAGGGCGGGCTCGGACAATCTACTCCCGCCACCAGCAATTCAGTCTCATCCAGAAACAGCAGGAGCCTCTCGCATGCTAACTCTACTTTCAAGGCTCCAGGCCGGCACGCTCGGCGAACTGCTCACCGTAGCAAAGCTGAACAGCCTCGGGCACGCAGCCTACATCAGTCCCGAAGGCGCACCCGGTCATGATGTCATCATAGTTATTGATGGCTTGGCTAAGTCGATCGAGGTGAAGACAAGGCAATTCCGAACAAGCCCAGCGCGGGACATCACGCGCTGGCCAGTGGACATGACAACGAAGGGCGGCGCCGACTTCTTCATCTTCATCGAGCTGGATCTCAGAACTCTCACGCCAACATTCTATGTGCTGACCAACGCCCAGGCGCGCGCTACGTTTCGAGACTATACCGGCGGTGGAAATTGCTACCCACCGGACGTCAGAAGACTTATCACGCCGAACGACTTCTCGGCGCTCACAGCGCCTGTGCTTGCCAGCGTCCTCTGAGTTTTCGGATCGTTGCCATGCGATCTCCTATCGATAGCGAAGATCATGCGTCGGACGCCCCTGGGGTGCCAAGGATTATCCCGGCACTTCACGGATGGTGAACTTTAATCTTTTGTCGCCTTGTGTTACCTATTGCGTAACGATTCCGATTCTATTACTTATTGGGTAACGGGCGACAGTTGATGAAAATCGATTTTGCGAATGGCAAACTTCGACGTCAGCTGGAGTCTGACAAGGAGTTGAGGAAGGCATACGGTGATCGCGCTAGCCGCCTGAAAATGCGGCTAGCGGTGTTGGAGCAGGCGAGCAATCTCAGCGAGGTCCCTACTGATCCGCCAGATCGATGCCATCAGCTTGATGGTGAATGGGCTGGCTGTTTTGCGGTAGCTATCACCGGGAATTGGCGGCTCATATTTGAGCCTGATCACGAACCGGTCCCAAGTCGCGACGACGGAGGCATAGACCGTGCCGCCGTTGTCGCGATTCGGATTCGCGCTATTGTTGACTACCATTGAAACCAAATGACCTTTCAAACAGTGATGGCGATGGGATTGGGCGATGGTTGCTGTAGGGAAGAAGGAAGACTGGGCGCCAGATTGGGCAACTCATCCTGGTGAGCATCTTGCCGAGTATCTTGAGGACCGGGGATGGTCCCAAGCCGAATTTTCCAGGCTAGCGGACATGAGCCCGAAGCATGTCAGCACTATCATCAACGGCACCAACCCGGTGACGGCAGAAACGGCATTGAAACTAGAACGCGTTCTTGGTTTAAAGGCCAACATCTGGACAGGCTTGCAGGCGAAGTGGGATCTCCATGAAGCCAAGGCTGCGAACCACCAGACCCTGGCCGATGCGGATCAAGTTCTCTCCAAATTCCCAATCAAAGAACTGAAAGATCGTGGTGCGCTGCCCGCGACCAATGATAACGGCCGACTTCTAAGCTCCCTCCTGGAGTTCTTTGCTGTCGGAAGCCCGCATGCTTTCGGTGCCAGATGGGCAAACTTAGCTGTCCATCATAGACAATCTAAGGCCTTCGATACCAGCCAATATCATGTTGCCGCGTGGCTGCTCCTTGGAGAGAAGAAGGCGCGCGGGATGAACCTGCCGGCGTTCGATGCTGAGAAGTTTGCGAACGCTGTGCTCGAAATCCGTAAGCTGACAACTAGCGAACCGGAGGTTTTCTATCCCCGCATGGTGGATATATGCCGCAACGCTGGCGTGGCGTTCGTGCTTGAAAAGCCGATATCGAAAACATGCCTGTTCGGCTCCGCGCGATGGCTTGAGGGTGACAGAGCAATCATTCAGATGTCCCTGCGAATGAAGAGTAACGACCACTTTTGGTGGACATTCTTTCATGAAGCCGCCCACATAACGCTTCATAAAGGTCGAGCATTCGCTGACGATAAGGGCGGCGAGGGCGACGGACTCGAGGACGAGGCCGACTCCTGGGCCGAAGAAAAGCTCGTGGGTAGAGCTAGGTTCGCAGCTTTTAGGAAAACCAATCCGCGATCTGAGCTTGCAGTGAAAGCCTTCGCTCAGCAACTTGAGATCCACCCCGGCATAGTCGTTGGAATGCTTCAGCACTGTGGAGCTATCCCATATCGTAATCTGAATGGACTTAAGGCACGGTATGAGTGGGCTGATTAACTAGCCCCTCGCGCACGTGCTATACGGGAGCCCTCCGTGAGTGCGAAATCCTCTCCGACGTAATTCCTGATAGCCTAGATCCAGGTGTCGGATACCGCTGGTCGAGTGGGTAGTGATGAGCTTGAAGTCAAGCACACGGAGTCGACGTCGCGGTCAAGGCAGTCTTGGCAGAACATCCGGACGAGTGCGGATTCTGCAAAAACCATGCAACGCGCCTGCACGGATTACAATTTCCGATTGACTTGGGATTTTTGCCGGGGCAGTCTGCCTGCATGGCGCGAAGCCTAGGTGGGACACAAATTACCCGGCATTTATGATGTCGAAGGCGACGCCTTGGGAAACTGAGGCGGCGACGGTGGCCGAAAGGCAACTGGACTCCCTTACTCTCTGTGTCTCACCGCCTTTGTTTGCGAGTTTGAGTATGCGCAATGAGATACGTGCTGAGATCAAGCGGCTTAGCAAGAAAGCATTCGATAAAAGAAGAAAAGCTCAGCAAACAGAACAGAAGTATCGTGACAAGTTCGAGAAACGAACTGGCCTAGACGCCGGTCATCCGCCGGCCTCCACGGTAACTTTTCCTCATCGACACTTCGATCCAGAACACTGCAAAAGGCATGCCAATGCTATAGCCTCCGGCATATGGCATAAAGTTCTCGCGGCAAACTACCAGCCGCAACCCGCGCTTTACTTTGAAATCCCTAAGTCAGACGGGTCAAAACGAGGCGTAATGGCGTTCGGGATCCCTGATGCCGCCGTTGCGAATGTAGTCCTTCGCAAGACATTGCAACGCAACAAAAAGCGCTTTTCACCTCATTCCTATGCCTACCATCCAGATAAAAACGTATTCGATGCGATTTTGGCCCTAAATGACTTCGACAGGGATGGAAAGTTATTTGCGGTTCAAATAGATTTTGAGAAATACTTCGACAAAATACCAGCAAATTACATAAAGAATAAGCTGTCTGATAAGGCTATTGTTAGCCTGACGCCTCATGAGCGATACATATACGAAGCTTTCCTCCATCATCAATACGGAGACGCAGCGTCGCATGTATCTGGCGCCTTCAAGAGACGCATCAATGGAACTCCACAAGGATCCTCTGCGTCTCTTTTTCTGGCGAACCTTGCAAATGACGGCTTAGATCGTCAGTTGGCTGCGGAATCGGGAAAGTTTGTTAGATTTGCCGATGACGTCGTCGCCATATGCGGGAGCTACGAGGAAGCCCAGAGGCTCGAAAAGTGTTTCGATCGGCATTGCAGCCAAAGCGGACTGATACTGAATCGAAAAAAATCGCCGGGCATAGCTGTTCTGGCGGATCACCAACACGAGATCAGGACGATCAACGATTTCACTTATCTGGGATACAGTTTCAAGGAAACTGGGCTTGCGATGCCCCAGAAAACGTCCTTGAAACTTAAGCAAAAAGTCTCTCGGTTAATTAACATTTATCTCATCCAGGCGCTACAATTTGGCTTCAATCCGGCCAGAGCAAGCAGAGCAAACCAATATGACTGGGACTTGCTCGGATTAATTTATGAGTTGCGGAGAGGTTTCTATGGAGGATTGAAGGAAGCAGATATTTCCGGGTTCCTTTACGACGGCGGTCGATTGAAACGCATGAAAGGACTAATGGGCTTCTATTGCCTCATTGAAGACCCAACGCTGTTGAAAGCTCTCGATGGCTGGACACTAAATATTGTTCGGCGCGCCTGCGTGCGCAGACAGCGGTTGCTTGTGGCACAATATGGGCGTGACTGCCCTACGCCGTCCAACCAGGAGCTTGCGCTCGGAACATGGTTATCCGAAGCTGCTTGGCGCGACGAGGGCAATGCAGCGGAAGCGGATGACGTTGAGGCAGTTTTTCCAAGCTTGGTTCGCGGCTGGCGGGCCGCGCGGAAACATTTTTTCACCTACGGCCTCGAAGGCGTGCAGGCGCCGGGATACGACTCGTCGATGGACGTGGCATCGCTGTTTGACGCATTTGATTACTAAGCGTTGCGCCCTGACGCCGTGTGCCGGCATCGGATGCCGGTTATCGCATTGAGCTTTGTTCGTGCCGGCAGTGTGGCCCTAGCCAGTTTCGGCTCTGATATTCAAAGGCGACAGGAAACAATTCATCGCGCGGACCACTGATAAGCCAGGATCCAATGGCGGAGAGGGGGGGATTCGAACCCCCGATAGGCTTGCACCTATGCCGCATTTCGAGTGCGGTGCATTCAACCACTCTGCCACCTCTCCGCATAACTGGTTGGCGCTCGGTAAGCGCGGTCGGGTTCATAGCGGCAGATTCGGGTGCTGGCAAGTGCCTGTTTGAAGAATATGTAACGCCCCTGTTGCTTTCGCCTTGACACACACGCGCGATTCCCTGTAATCCGCGCAATGAAGTGGTGTGGCCTGGCTACTCCGCATCGGGTGTGATTTGCGCCCTTTCACCGGTGGAAGCCTATAAAGTCTCCACTTTACCTGTCGACTGAGAAAAAGACGGCCTTGTCCTTGGGCAAAGAGCCGGATCGAACATGAAAGGATAAAAAATGTTCGCAGTCATCAAGACCGGCGGTAAGCAGTACCGCGTGGCCGCCAACGACGTCCTCACCATCGAAAAGCTGGAAGGCGTTGCAGGCGACAAGATCGAATTCACCGAGATCCTGATGGTCGGCGTCGGCGCCGATGCAACCATCGGCGCTCCGTTTGTCGAAGGCGCCGTTGTCAGCGCTGAAGTTGTGGAACAGGGCCGCGCCAAGAAGGTCATCGCCTTCAAGAAGCGTCGCCGCCAGAACTCCAAGCGCTCGCGCGGTCACCGCCAGCACCAGACGACCGTCCGCATCCTGGACATCGCTGCTGCCGGTGGCAAGGCGAAGAAGGCTTCGAAGAAGACCGAAGCTGCCGCCGAAGCCGCTGCAAACTGAGTTCCTGGATCTAAGGTTTAAAGGAGAACACCAATGGCACACAAAAAAGCTGGCGGTTCGTCGCGTAACGGTCGCGATTCTGAGTCCAAGCGCCTTGGCGTGAAGAAGTTCGGCGGCGAAAACGTCGTTGCAGGCAACATCATCGTGCGCCAGCGCGGCACGAAGTGGCATCCGGGCGCCAATGTCGGCCTCGGTAAGGACCACACGATTTTTGCACTTACGGCCGGCAACGTGGACTTCCGTACGAAGGCCAATGGCCGCGTGTACGTGTCTGTAATGCCGAAAGCCGAAGCAGCGGAATAAGCCGGTAGCGCTCTAAAACAGCCGGCGTCTCATCGACCCGGCTGACGCACCTGATGGTTCCAGGCCAGACTTGAAAAGGGGAGATGGGGCAAGACCCAACTCCCCTTTTTCGTTTCTGGAGGAAACCATGCAAACCGAGTTGTTGAGGGAAGACCAATCCCGGTCTCCCGAGCAGAGGCTGAGGCCCCAACGGTCAAGGACCGATTGCCCGATATTGTTGTCACCCAGGCTCGTTCTGCGCGCGCCCCATGAAGACGATATCGACGCCCTTGCCCATCTTGCCAACAATGCCAATGTCGCGACCATGGTCTCGCGCATGCCGCACCCGTACACGACGGCCGACGCCGCCGACTTCGTGCGACGCGCGAAAGCCGGCACGATTGGCAAGTGCGTCTACGCGATTACCAAGGCGGACAACGGCGCATTTCTCGGTTGCTGCGGTATCGAGCCGCATCCGGACGGCAAGACGGCGGAACTCGGCTACTGGCTGGGCGAGCCCTACTGGAACCAGGGTTATGCCACCGAGGCCGCCCAGGTCCTGACCGACATGGCCTTCCGCACCCGTGACATCGACCAGATCGATGCGCGCTGCCGGGTCATGAATCTGGCGTCCCGCCGGGTCATCCAGAAGTGCGGCTTCCAATTCCAGGGCAGCGGCATGGTCGGCAGCCTCGCGCTCGGCGGCTCGATCGCCGTCGAGTGGTACCGGCTCGACCGCAAGACCTGGGTCTCCTTGAGAAGCTGGGGAGGCATGCGATGAACGCGCTCGTTTCCGAACACCAGCGGGGCGTCGCCCGCCCCGGTCTAGGCCCCTGCCCGGTCATCGAGACGAAGCGTCTCGTCCTGCGCCCGCACCGGCGAGATGACGCCGAGGCGATCGCCCAGTCGCTCGGCGATTTCCAGGTCGCGCGCATGCTGGCGCGCGTTCCCGCGCCCTACGATCTGCAGGATGCGCTCGACTGGCTCACGTCACGGACCTCCGGACTGACGCCTGACTGGACCTTCGCCGTCACGTCAGGCGACGACGTGCATATCGGCTGTGTCGGCATCGAGCTCCGGCATGGCCAGTGGCATGTCGGCTACTGGCTGAACCGTTTCTACTGGGGCAAGGGCTTTGCCTCCGAAGCGACCTATGCGGCGGTCGACCGCTTCTTCCGCCGCATGCCGGAAACGACGCTGCATTCGGGCGTCTTTGCCGACAATCCGGGCTCGCTGAAGGTGCAGGAGAAGATCGGGTTCCAGATCACCGGCTGCAGCCAGGTCTATGCGCTCGCCCGCAATGCCATGGTCGCGCATATCGAAACGCGGCTGACCGCTGCCGATCTGCGTCGACCACATTGAAAGCCCCCCGCGAAGCTCACTTCGCGGGGGGCATTTGTCATGCGAGCGCGAATCCGACAGGCAAGTGGTCGGAGCCCTTGGCGTCATAGTCGATCCAGGCGTCCGTCAGCCGCGAAACGAGGCCGGCGCTGAGAAAACAATAGTCGAGATGCATGCGTCTTTCGGGGTTTTCGGGATGAATCCAGCTATAGCTTTCCGGCGTCAGCCGACCGAGATGGGCGAGCGCATCGACCGGGTTCTCGAGCCGCAGCGAGCGACCGTAGTAGGCGTCGCGCGAACCGACCATGGTGTTGTATTCCGGCGTCTCCGGTTCCATGTTGAAATCGCCCATGACGACGAAGTCCTCCGGATGCGGCGGCTCGGACAGGCCGAAATCGGCCGCCCCTGTGATCGCGCCGCCTTCGAGCGGATAGCCGAGCAGCCGGTCCTTGAGATAACGGATCTGGGCGATGCGCTCGGCCGGCAGCACATGGTCGAGATGTACGGAATAGACCCGAAGCGGGCCGCTGGGTGTCGCGATCAACGCTTCGGTCGCGCCGCGCTGCAGGTTCATCGGGCTGATCGTGCGGGTGCGCGGCAGGGAGATCAGCCGCGTCGAAAGGATCGGCCAGCGCGACAGGATCATGTTGCCGAATTGAAAGCGGCGGCTGACGGCCCGGCCGTCTTCGATCGCCGAGCCGATGTCGACGTCGCAGGGTGCGTGAAAGACCGTGAAATGACCCGGGAACAGCCTTTCGAAGCGAGCAACAAGATCGACGTGATCGTTGCGGTGGAAGCCGCGGGTCACTTCCTGCAGCGCGATGATATCGGCGTCCCCGATCGAAGCCGCGATCCTTTCGGGATCGAAGCGGCCATCGAGACCAAGGCCGTATTGGATGTTGTAGCTGACGAACCGCACGATATTCTTTGACCTCCGAATAAACCGCCTATATCGATGGCGGCAAATTAAGACCGCGCCCTTCCACCGAACAGATGGCAGTCCAATGAAATTTCTCGACGAAACGAAAGTCTACATCCGCTCCGGCGACGGCGGCGCAGGCGCCGTCTCGTTCCGACGCGAGAAGTTCATCGAGTTCGGCGGACCGGACGGTGGCGATGGCGGTCGCGGCGGCGACGTCTGGGTGGAGGCCGTCAACGGTCTCAACACGCTGATCGACTTCCGCTACCAGCAGCACTTCAAGGCCAAGACCGGCCAGCACGGCATGGGCCGCAACCGCACCGGCGCCGGCGGCGAAGACGTGACGCTGAAGGTGCCGGTCGGCACGCAGATCTTCGAGGAAGACAACGAGACCCTGATCGTCGACATGGTGGCCGAGGGCCAGCGCTACCGGCTCGCCGCCGGCGGCAATGGCGGCTTCGGCAACGCGCATTTCAAGTCTTCCACCAATCAGGCGCCAAATTGGGCCAATCCGGGCCTCGAAGGCGACGAGAAAACGCTCTGGCTGCGGCTGAAGCTGATCGCCGACGCCGGCCTCGTCGGCCTGCCGAATGCCGGCAAGTCGACCTTCCTCGCCGCCTGCACCCGCGCGCGTCCGAAGATCGCCAACTATCCCTTTACGACGCTGCATCCCAATCTCGGCGTCGCCACCATCGACGGCAACGAGTTCATCATCGCCGACATCCCGGGCCTCATCGAAGGCGCGCATGAAGGCGTCGGCATCGGTGACCGCTTCCTCGGCCATGTCGAGCGCACCCGCGTGCTGTTGCATCTGGTTTCGGCCCAGGAAGAAGATGTCGCCAAGGCCTATAAGACGGTGAAACACGAGCTTGAAGCCTATGGCGGCGGCCTCGAGGACAAGCCGCAGATCCTGGCGCTGTCGCAGATCGACGTGCTGGACGAGGACGAATTGAAGGTGAAGAGCAAGGCTCTGGCGAAGGCCTGCGGCTCGCCGCCGCTCTTGCTCTCCGCCGCCGTCGGCAAGGGTATGACCGAAGCGCTGAGGGCCCTTCGTGGCGTCATCGTCGCCGCGAAGGCAGGCGAAGAGTCCGGCGAGGAGAACGTCTGACATGAGCAAGACCCGTAAGCCGCTTCTGAAGTATCGCCGGGTCGTCATCAAGATTGGCTCGGCACTCCTCGTCGACCGCGCCACAGGGCTGAAGAAATCCTGGCTCGACGCGATGTGCGCCGACATTGCCGGCCTCAAGGCCAAAGGCGTCGAGGTGCTGGTCGTCTCGTCAGGCGCAATCGCGCTCGGCCGCACGGTGCTCAAGCTGCCCTCGGGCGCGCTGAAGCTGGAAGAAAGCCAGGCGGCCGCCGCCGTCGGCCAGATCGCGCTGGCACGCGCCTGGTCGGAGAGCCTTTCTACGGACGCCATCGTTGCCGGCCAGGTGCTGCTGACCCTCGGCGATACCGAGGAGCGCCGCCGCTACCTCAATGCCCGCGCAACGATCAGCCAGTTGCTGAAGCTCGGCGCCGTGCCGATCATCAACGAGAACGACACTGTGGCAACCACGGAAATCCGCTATGGCGACAATGATCGCCTCGCCGCCCGCGTTGCCACCATGGTCGGCGCCGACCTCCTGGTGCTGCTCTCCGATATCGATGGGCTCTACACTGCCCCGCCGCATCTCGACCCGAACGCCCGTTTCCTGGAAACGATCGCCGAGATCACGCCCGAAATCGAAGCCATGGCCGGCGGTGCGGCCTCCGAGCTTTCACGCGGCGGCATGCGCACCAAGATCGATGCCGGCAAGATCGCGACCACCGCGGGCTGCGCCATGATCATCGCTTCCGGCAAGCCGAACCATCCGCTCGCCGCGATCGAGGAAGGCGCCCGCTCCTCCTGGTTTGCCCCGTCGGGTTCGCCGGTGACCGCGCGCAAGACCTGGATCGCCGGGCAATTGCTGCCAGCCGGAACGCTCGATGTCGACGCCGGCGCCGAAGAGGCGCTGCGCTCGGGCAAGAGCCTGCTGCCGGCCGGTGTCCGCGCCGTCACCGGCAGCTTCAGCCGCGGCGACACGATCGCCATTCTCGGCGTATCGGGCCGCGAGATCGCCCGCGGCCTTGCCGGCTACGACGCCGACGAGGCCCGGCAGATCGCCGGCAAGAAATCGGCCGAGATCGCCGTGATCCTCGGCTATGCCGGCCGCGCCGCCATGGTGCACCGCGATGATATGGTGATGACCGGAAAACGCGCCCAGGACGAGGGCAGCCGGAAGGATGAGATCCATGCTTGACGAGGTGAAGAACAAGGACGACGTCGAAAGCATCATGCTGGAGATCGGCCGCCGGGCCAAGGCCGCCAGCCGACCGCTTGCCGTCGCCAGCGCCGAACGCAAGCATGCAGCCCTCATCGCCATGGCCGACGCGATCGTCGCGCGCAAGGACGAAATCCTCGCCGCCAATGCGATCGACCTCGAAAACGCCCGCGAGACCGGCGTCGCCACCGCCTTCATCGACCGCCTGACGCTCACCGAAGGCCGCATCCGCGACATGGCAAACGGCATTCGCGCGATCGCCGAATTCAAGGATCCGGTCGGCGACGTGATCGCCGAATGGGATCGGCCGAACGGCTTGCATATCGAGCGCGTGCGCACGCCGCTCGGCGTGATCGGCGTGATCTATGAAAGCCGGCCGAACGTAACCGCCGACGCCGGCGCGCTCTGCCTCAAGGCCGGCAATGCCGTGATCCTGCGCGGCGGCTCCGACAGCTTCCATTCCTCCGGCGCGATCCACGCCTGCCTGGTCGAAGGGCTGAAAGCCGCCGGCCTGCCCGAACATGCCATCCAGATGGTGCCGGTCGCCGATCGCGCCGCGGTCGGCGCCATGCTCTCGGGTCTCGCCGGCGCGATCGACGTCATCGTGCCGCGGGGCGGCAAGAGCCTCGTCGCCCGCGTCCAGAACGAGGCGCGCGTGCCGGTCTTCGCTCATCTCGAGGGTCTCTGCCACATCTATGTCGACGCCTCGGCCGACCTTGCCATGGCGGAAAGGATCGTCGTCAACGCCAAGATGCGCCGCACCGGTATCTGCGGCGCGGCCGAAACGCTGCTGATCGACCGCAACGACGCTGAGCGGCTGGCCAAGCCGCTGCTGGGCGCCCTGCTTGCGGCCGGCTGCGAAGTGCGGGTGTCGGATGAACTCGCACGCTCTATCGACGGACTGAAGACCGCAACCGATGAGGATTGGGCGACGGAGTATCTCGACGCCATCATCTCCGTGAAGCTGGTCGACGGCATTTCCGGCGCCATCGAACACATCTGCACCTGGTCTTCGGCGCATACGGAAGCGGTGATCGCCGAGGATCCTGCGGTGGTCGAACGTTTCTTCTCGGAGATCGATTCCGCGATCCTGCTGCACAACGCCTCGACGCAGTTTGCCGATGGCGGCGAGTTCGGCATGGGCGGCGAAATCGGCATTGCCACCGGCAAGATGCATGCGCGCGGCCCCGTTGGCGTCGAGCAGTTGACATCCTTCAAGTATCGGGTGCGCGGTGCTGGACAGGTCAGGCCCTGAGGTGACCGCGGGCAAGGTGAACGCCCGCTACCTGCGCATGCCCCATGTCGAAAGCGGCATGGTGGTCGGCCTCTTCGGTGGATCCTTCAACCCGCCGCATCAGGGCCATGTGCTGGTTGCCGATACGGCGATCCAGCGGCTCGGGCTCGACCAGCTCTGGTGGATGGTGACGCCCGGCAACCCGCTCAAGGATCACAACAATCTGGCGCCCCTCGCCGACCGCATCGCCATGAGCGAAACGATCGCGCGCAACCCGCGCATCAAGGTGACGGCCTTCGAACAGGCGCTCGGGCAGAGCTATACGGCCCGCACGCTGGAGATCGTGCGCGCCCGCAATCGCGACATTCGCTTCGTCTGGATCATGGGCGCCGACAACCTGAAGAACTTTCACCGCTGGCAGAACTGGCAGAAGATCGCCCGCACCTTCCCGATCGCCGTCATCGACCGGCCGGGCTCGACGCTCGCCTACCTCTCCTCGCGCATGGCCAAGACCTTCGATCATGCGCGCATCGACGAGGACGACGCACGCCGCCTGGCCTATCACGCAGCCCCCGCCTGGAGCTTCATTCACGGACCGCGTTCGTCGATGAGCTCGACCGCGCTTCGGGCCGCGGGCGGAGTATGATTTCCTGGGAATCAGTTCTGCTGTCTTGAAACCGCTACGGTTTGATGCCTACATTCATGGACGGTTCGATCTTTGTTCGAATCGAAAGTGCCTGTTCTGTTCATATGGAAAGGAAAGACCCTGACAACAGCACACGCCAAGGGATATGCGGTCTCCGCATTCCCGCGCAGCACGGGATCGAGCGACGAAGCCGCTGTCCGTGCGCTTCAACTGGTCCTCGAAAGCCTAGAGGACTCGAAGGCAGAAGATATCGTCAGCATCAACATTGCCGGAAAGTCGGCGCTGGGAGACTTCATGGTCGTTGTCTCCGGGCGATCGAACAGGCATGTGATGGCCATTGCTGATCACCTGACGACCGACCTCAAGGACGGGGGCTTTGGCAATGCCCGTGTCGAAGGTCTGGAAGGCGGTGACTGGGTGCTGATCGACACCGGTGATGTGATCGTTCACATCTTCCGGCCGGAGATCCGGGAGTTCTACAACATCGAAAAGATGTGGGCGGCTCCTGAGATCGAGGACGGCACCCTGCATTGAGACCGACCGGGTCGCCGCGCAGCTGAATGCCGGACGAGCCGAGTTGCGGTCATGCATGAATTTGAAGGGCTGTCGCCGTCTTGAGCGGCGCTTTCAGCCGGAAGTTTGTTGCGACTGATCGTGACGTTCAGGCCCGTTAACCGGACAAGGTGCGCACCGACGCTGCAAGGCTCCATGGACGCTGCACAGAATTCTCCTTGAATCGACCCGATTTCAGGAACTATGCAGTGCGTGGTGCAGCGCAAGCGAGGACGGATAAGGTCATGCGTATCGGATTGTTCGCAGTCGGCCGCCTCAAGGCGGGGCCGGAAAAGGATCTCGCGGCCCGCTATCTCGATCGTTTTTCCAAGGCCGGCCGGGCAATCGGTCTCGAGCTTTCCCGTGTCGTCGAAGTCAACGAAAGCCGTGCCTCGAATGCCGACACGCGCAAGCGGGAGGAAGCCTCCCAGCTCGAGAGGGCACTCGCCGATGGCAGCCTGCTCGTGCTTCTCGACGAGCGCGGCAAGGCGCTGGATTCAGAAGGCTTTGCATCGCTGCTCGGGACATTCCGCGACAGCGGCAAGCGCGACCTGATGATCGCGATCGGCGGCGCCGATGGCCTCGAGCCGAGCCTTCATGCCCGCGCCGATGCCGTGCTCAATCTTGGAAAGATGACCTGGCCGCACCAACTCGTCCGTATCCTGATCGCCGAGCAGCTCTACCGCGCCGTCACCATTCTCTCCGGACACCCTTACCATCGCGTCTAATGCGCCGGTTCTTCGCCCGTATTCCTGGCGCAGCACACGCAGCGATAACGAGAATATGCTTGGTCGCGCGCGCCAAATCAGATTAGGGTTTTTTCTTCATATTTTTCGGATGGACGCACGCGAACCGATGATGCGCCGAGGCAGGGCCAGCGTTTTCAGCATGGGAAGAGACGACGCAGGACGGCTTGGCCGCAAGGCGGCGGCGCTTGCGGTCGCGCTCGCGATCGGCCTGCCGGCAGGCGCCCAGGAAGCCGCGCCCCCCGGCGCCACGATGGTCGGCCAGGAACAGGGCCCGCCGGATCCTGCCGCCGACCTCACTCTTCGCCGCAACAGCACGCGCAGCGAGCTCGACGCGCTTTCGAAGACCATCACGCTGTCGCAGGAGCGCGCCAACGCGCTGAGCGAAACCATCGCCGAGATCGACAAGACCAACGAGACGCTGCGCGCCGCAATTGTCGATTCCGCCAAGAAGCGGCAGGGCCTTGAGCAACAGATCGTCGACGGCGAAAAGAAACTGAGTGATCTGCGAACCAAGGAGGACGCCGTCCGGAAGTCGCTGCACGCACGCCGCGGCGTGCTTGCCGAGGTTCTCGCCGCCCTGCAGCGAATGGGGCGCAACCCGCCGCCGGCGATCCTGGTGACGCCGGAGGACGCGCTGGCCTCGGTGCGCAGCGCGATCCTGCTCGGCGCCGTCGTGCCGGGCCTGCGCAAGGAAACCGAAAACTTGGTGGCGGACCTCAAGGCGCTCTCGGACATCCGCACCGGCATCGACCGGCAGCGGGAAGAGTTGACCGCAGCGATGACGGCCAATCTCGAAGAAGAGCGCCGCATGTCGATGCTGGTCGCCGAAAAGGAGAAGCTGCGCCAGTCGAGCGCCAGCGAGCTTGCCGCCGAACAGCGCAAGGCGCAGGAACTTGCCGGCCAGGCCACCAATCTTCAAGGCCTGATCGGCTCTCTCGAAAGCCAGATCGCCTCTGTTCGCGAAGCCGCGGAAGCGGCCCGCGCGCAGGAGGAAGAGCGCCGGCGCATGAGCGAGGCCGAGCGCGAGGCGGCGCGCGAATTGGCCCGCAATGCCGTGCCCGACAAAAACCGCATTGCCCCCGCATATGTGTTTTCGGAGCTGAGGAACAAGCTTGCCTATCCGGCTGCGGGATCGCTGTTGCGCAAATTCGGCGATGCAGATGGCACGGGGCACTCCCTGCAAGGGATCATGTTGGAAACCAATCCGGGCGCGCTGGTGACTGCGCCGTCAGATGGCTGGATCGTCTATGCAGGCAATTTCCGCAGTTATGGGCAGATGATCATTCTCAACCCGGGCGACGGCTATCACGTCGTGCTGTCGGGGATGGAGAGAGTGAGCGTACAGCCCGGGCAGTTTGTCGTGGCCGGTGAACCATTGGCAACGATGGGCGCAAAAAGAGTGGCGAGCGCTGCGGCCTTGGCGCTGGAAACAGACCGGCCGACGCTTTACATTGAATTCCGGAAAGACGGGAAACCGGTTGATTCCCGACCGTGGTGGACCGCAGCAGAGGTTGGAAAGGCGCGAAATGATACGTAGGGCTTCACTTGTTCTGGTCGGGGCGCTGATGGGCGCGACCGCGATGGGCGTGGTTTATTCGGCTGTCGTTCCGGCTGTCGCGGCCAACACCTCGACCTATCGCGAACTGGCAATTTTCGGCGACGTCTTCGAGCGCGTACGCGCGCAGTACGTGACGCCGCCGCAGGACGACAAGCTGATCGAGAATGCCATCAACGGCATGCTCTCCTCGCTCGATCCGCATTCCAGCTACATGAACTCGGCCGATGCCGAGGACATGCGCACCCAGACCCGCGGTGAGTTCGGCGGCCTCGGTATCGAAGTCACGATGGAAGACGATCTCGTCAAGGTGACGAGCCCGATCGACGACACGCCCGCAGCGCGCGCCGGCGTGCTTGCCGGTGACTTCATCTCGAAGATCGACGGTGCAGACGTTCGCGGCCTGAAGCTTGAGGACGCCGTCGAGAAGATGCGCGGCGCGGTCGGTACGCCGATCAAGCTGACCATCCTGCGCAAGGGCGCGGAAAAGCCGATCGAGCTGACGATCGTGCGCGACGTCATCGCCGTTCGTGCCGTCAAGTTCCGCACCGAAGGCGACGTCGGCTATCTGCGCGTCATCTCCTTCACCGAGAAAACCTATGACGACCTGAAGAAGGGCATCGAGAAGATCAAGGCCGAGGTGCCGGCCGACAAGCTCAAGGGCTATGTCCTCGACCTGCGTCTCAACCCGGGCGGTCTGCTCGACCAGGCGATCAACGTCTCCGACGCCTTCCTCGAGCGTGGCGAGGTCGTTTCGACCCGCGGCCGCAATCCGGACGAGACCCGCCGCTTCAACGCGACGCCCGGCGACCTGACCGATGGCAAGCCGGTCATCGTGCTCGTCAACGGCGGTTCGGCCTCCGCGTCGGAAATCGTCGCCGGTGCCCTGCAGGACCTGAAGCGCGCGACCGTGCTTGGCACCCGCTCCTTCGGCAAGGGATCGGTCCAGACGATCATCCCGCTCGGCGAAGCCGGTGCCTTGCGTCTGACGACGGCGCTCTACTACACGCCGTCCGGCAAATCGATCCAGGGCACGGGCATCTCGCCCGACATCAAGGTCGAACAGCCGCTGCCGCCGGAACTGCTCGGCAAGGTCGAGGCCCAGGGCGAGTCCGACCTGCGGGGCCACATCCAGGGCCAGAGCGAGACCGAAGAAGGGTCGGGCTCGGTCGCCTATGTCCCGCCGGAGACGAAGGACGACCTGCAGCTCAACTACGCGCTCGACCTGCTGCGCGGCAAGAAGACGGACCCGGCCTTCCCGGCCAATCCCGAACAGGCTCAGCTCAAGAAGTAAGCCTGCGAGCATCGAATTGAGAGCGCCGCGTGTTCGAAAAGCACGCGGCGCTCCGCATTTCAGCAGGGCGCATCCTGGGCCCAAGACGGATCTACTGGTCAAGGCGACTCTGCTAAATTATAGGGGTAAAGACGCTGCCGCAGCCGCTGATTCTCAGGGCACCGGTGCGCTCGGAGAGAGGAACTGCGAAGCGTCTCAACGCCGCCTCGCTCTAGAGCGCCGCACGTCCTGTCAGACGCGCAAAGTCGCTGCAGCACTTTGAATTGCTGCATGTTTGCCCTTTGATCGACCGTGATCAAAAGCAGGCATGCAGGAGCGGCAACATCGCACAGATCGACCGAGGCTCCGTTTGGGAACTGATCTCAATGCCCCCCTGGGCCAGAACCGGCGGGTGAAGCCAGCGGCGAGGCGCAATCCCCGACGGATGCTCGGGCTCTCTTTTCTCGGCATTTGTATTGCGTCGGTTGTCGGACTGTCGCTGTGGGGCACGCTTGCGCCGGACGGACTGAAGCGAGGCCAGCCTGAAACGGCAGCAACCGAGAGCGCCAAGGGCGCCGCCGAGACGCCGGCGAAGGCGGCAAATGGCCAGTCCGGTGCGAGCGGAACAATGAAGCCGGGGACCGCCTATTCCGGCGCCGACGTCGAACACACGCTCACCGATGACGGCTCTACCGTTACCAAGTTTTCTCCGCGCAGCCGCGACGGCAAGGGCCCGGCCCTGATCAATGTCGGTCCGATCCGCGGCCAGGATCCGAGAATGGCGGCCATGCCCAACGACGATCTCCTGGAAGACAGCCCGGCCGGACGTCTGCCGATCATCGGTCCGGACGGTCTGCGCCCCATGGATCAATATGCCCGGCCCTGGTCCGGCGCGCGCGGCACACGCATCGCGCTGGTCGTCGGCGGTCTCGGCCTCAGCCAGACCGGCACCCAGAAAGCGATCCGCGATCTGCCGGCCGAAGTGACGCTGGGCTTTGCCACGGCCGGAAACAGCCTGCAGCGCTGGATGCAGGAGGCACGCCGGGGCGGCCATGAGATCCTGCTGCAGGTACCGATGGAACCCTTCGACTACCCGGCCAACGATCCCGGCCCCAATGCGTTGCGCGTCGATCTCGGCGCCAAGAAGAACCTGACGGAGCTGCATCGGAACCTCGCCGAGATCACCAATTACACCGGCGTCATGAACTATCTCGGTGGCCGCTTCCTGTCGGACGCCGATGCGCTGGAACCGGTGATGCGCGATCTCGGCAAGCGCGGCCTGCTGTTCCTCGACGACGGAACGTCGGCGCAATCGCTCTCGGGCAAGCTTGCCGATGCCTTCGACGTACCGCACGGCTTTGCCGACCTGACGCTCGACACGGAGCTCAGCCGCGGCGCGATCCTGAAGAAGCTCGACGAACTGGAGCGGATTGCGCGCCGCAACGGCACCGCCATCGGCGTCGCTTCCGCCTTCGACGAAAGCGTCGGTGCGATTGCCTCCTGGATCGGCGAGGCACAGGGACGCGGTATCGAGATCGTCGGCGTTTCCGCGCTCGTCAAGGATCCGCAACAGAACTAGCTTACAGCCATCCGACAGGATGATTTGGCGATTGAAAGAAGAGGCAGCCGATGAGCAAGGAAAAGGGCAAGAAACTCAGAGCGGAGGACCTCCCCTATCGCCCCTGTGTCGGGGTCATGGTGCTGAACCGCGCAGGCCTCGTCTGGGCCGGGCACCGGATCGCCGTCGGCAATTCCGAATATGATGGCTCGCCGCAGCGCTGGCAGATGCCGCAGGGCGGCATCGACAAGAACGAGGATCCGTTGAAGGCCGCCTATCGCGAGCTCTACGAAGAAACTGGCATGAAAACAGTCTCGCTGCTCGCGGAAGCGCCTGGCTGGATCAACTACGATCTGCCGGAGCATCTGATCGGCATCGGCCTCAAGGGCAAGTATCGCGGCCAGACGCAACGCTGGTATGCCTTTCGCTTCGAGGGCGAGGAGGACGAAATCGCCATCAACCCGCCGCCGGGTGGACACGATCCGGAGTTCGACGCGTGGGAGTGGAAGCCGATGCGCGAATTGCCGGAGCTGATCGTGCCATTCAAGCGCAAGGTCTATGAGGAGGTCGTCTCGGCCTTCGCGCATCTCGCGCCCTGAAGGATGCCGCGCAAAAGTGTGCAGCGGCATTGCGTTCGGAAGCGCGTAATTTCAAAGGATACAAGCGGGAGTTCGTCTCACAGACGAAAAAGGCCGGCGATGTCGCCGGCCTTTGCCTTTGGAAAGCTGCGCCGAACTCAGTCGGCTTCGGCCTCGTTGGCCGGTGCGGCATTGAGCTGGCCGTATTTTTCTTCACCGATCTTGTCGAGCAGATCGAGCTGGGTTTCGAGGAAGTCGATGTGGCCCTCTTCGTCGGCGAGCAGTTCTTCGAAGAGCTTCATGGAGACATAGTCCCCGGCGGCGTGACAGATGTCGCGTGATTTCTTGTAGGCGGTGCGGGCGTCGTATTCGCCGGCGAGGTCAGCCTTCAGCACTTCCTTGACGTTCTGGCCGATGCGCAGCGGCGCAACCGTCTGCAGGTTGGGGTGGCCTTCAAGGAAGATGATGCGCGCGACCAGCTTGTCGGCATGCTGCATCTCCTCGATGGATTCCGCGCGCTCCTTCTTTGCGAGAAGCGTGTAACCCCAGTCTTCGAGGAGGCGGTAGTGCAACCAGTATTGGTTGACGGCACCGAGTTCGAGATAGAGCGCCTCGTTAAGCTGCTCGATGACCTTTTTGTCGCCTTTCAATGTCCGCCCTCCGGTTCTCTTCGTGGAATTGTCTGAGGCGGGTCATGAAATCAAATATCTCGGCGTCCGTCGAGTCGCGGTGCGCGTGATATTGCTCGGTGGTGCGGATGATGATGTCGACGACATTGGGGAAGCAGCCGCAGCAACGGCCGCGCTTTTCCATCGCGTGATAGACTTTCGCCGGCACGATCAGCTGCCAACAGTCCTCGTCGAGGAGGCCGACAATCGTGTCCTCGATCTCTTTTTCCGTGATGAAATTGCAGCTGCAAACCAGCATTTCGTCTCGCCTGTCGTACGCAACGCCCTGTATCAGCGCATAAAGCAAAACAGGACATTTAGTGTCAACTAAAAACTCCGCGAGCGGAAGTTGCAGATCGATTAGAACGACTCTAATCTTGATGAAAAGCTTCGTCTTTTCAAAATTTTAGAGAGATACGAACGACTATTCTTGCAGACCTTAGGTCGATCATGCCACACGCCTTCTGCGACATTTTTACACACCATCAGACCGCTTCGCCGAGCGCGCCGACTGTAGCCTTTGCCGAATGGTCATGCGGACCGTCCCGATCCACACGTAAGATGACCTGCTCATTTTACCGGAAGGCCCATCCGCTGCCTGTGCGGCAGCCGGGGTCCGAGCCCTGCCCTCAATGGAAATTGCGCCCCTTCGGCATCACGTCCGCCACCTCGGCCGTCGTTTGCTCCGGACTGCCGCCGGAACGCCGCGCCATCGCCAGGCGCAGATCGCCCTGCGCTTTCTTCTCGCGCGCGTCGCCGGTCGGTCTCAGCGCTTCATCGGCACGGTCGTTCGCGCCGAACCGCCTCACCTCTGCACGCAGCAGTCCCAGCATCGGCGTGATGTCCTCGATGTGTTCGGCGACCACATGGATGACGCTGCTTTCGCGCTGCAGCCGGCCGCGGATCTTGACGAGGCGCGCACCCATGACCACCGGCCGATAGGTCGCAAATACCTTCGGCCAGACGATCGCATTGGCGACGCCGGTCTCGTCCTCGATCGTCATGAAGATCACGCCCTTGGCTGAGCCCGGGCGCTGGCGGACGAGCACCAGCCCGGCGACCGTTATCCGCCGCCCGACCGGGGCCGTTGCAAGCGTGCGGCTGGTGACGATGCCCTGCTCGGAAAGCGCCGCCCGCAGGAAGGAGACCGGATGCGCCTTGAGCGAGAAGGAGAGATAGCGATAGTCGTTGATGACCTGCTCGCCCGGCAGCATCTCCGGCAGGATCATCGCCGGTTCCGGCCGCAACTCTTGCTTCGCCGCCCGGTCGAAGAGCGGCAACCGTTCGGCGGCACTCTTTTCGTCCAAGGCCTTTACCGCCCAGAGCGCCTTGCGCCGATCGAGCCCGATCGAGCGGAAGGCATCCGCGTCCGCAAGCCTTTCGAGTGCAGAGCGGGAGAGGCCGGAGCGCAGCCAGAGATCGCGGACTGTCCGGTAGCCGGCGCCGCGGTTGGCAACGAGCTTATCCTCCATCTCTTTTTGGTTCAGGCCCTTGATCGAGTTGAAGCCGAGGCGCATCGCCTTGCCGGTCTTGATCACGTCCTCCATCTCGCGATGACGCGGCTCGATGGCCTCCTTGTCGAGCTCTCCTTCTTCAAGGTCCGCATCCCAGACCGAATGGTTGATGTCGACGGGCCGTACCCGGACCCCATGTTCTCGCGCATCGCGCACCAATTGCCCGGGCGCGTAAAAACCCATCGGCTGCGAGTTCAGGAGCGCCGCGCAGAAGACATCGGGATAATAGGTCTTGAGCCAGGAGGAGACATAGACCAGAAGCGCAAAGGACGCGGCATGGCTCTCGGGAAAACCATATTCGCCGAAACCTTCGATCTGCTTGAAGCAGCGCTCGGCAAAATCGCGCGGATAGTTGTTCCTGACCATGCCCTCGATCATCTTCTCGTGGAAGGTATGGATGGTGCCGGTGCGCTTGAAGGTCGCCATCGCCCGCCGCAACTGGTCGGCCTCGCTGGGCGAGAAACCGGCGGCGGTGATGGCGATCTGCATTGCCTGCTCCTGGAAGAGCGGCACGCCGAGCGTTCGCTTCAGAACCACCTCCAGTTCAGGACTCGGATATTCGATGGGGATCTTCCGGGCATGCTGCTCCCGTCGCTTCAGATAGGGATGCACCATGTTGCCCTGGATCGGCCCCGGTCGGACGATCGCCACCTCGATGACGAGATCGTAAAATTTCCTGGGTTTCAACCGCGGCAGCATGCTCATCTGCGCCCGGCTTTCGATCTGGAAGACGCCGATCGTATCGGCCCGGCAGATCATGTCGTAGACGGCCTTCTGGTCATCCTTGAAGAGCTGGTGCAGCGTTTTCTTCTCCCCGTAATGCCGGTCGAGAAGCGCGAAGGCCCGGGCGATGCAGGTGAGCATGCCAAGCGCCAGCACGTCGATCTTCAGGATCTTCAGCGTGTCGAGATCGTCCTTGTCCCACTCGATCATGTAGCGGTCGGGCATTGCCGTGTTCATGATCGGCACCACCTCGTCGAGCCGGTCGCGGGTGATGACGAAACCGCCGACATGCTGGGAAAGATGGCGCGGGAAGCTCATCAGCTCGGTGGCATAATTGAGCACCTTCACCGTCGTCGGGTCCTTCGTGTCGAGACCGGCAGCCTGCGCCTCACGCTCGGAAAGATCGGCGACCGACCAGCCCCAGACCGAGCCGGCGAGCGCCGATTGCACGTCCTCGGAAAAGCCGAAGGCCTTGGCGGTCTCCCGGCCGGCCGAGCGCGCCCGGTAACTGATGACGGCGGCCGTCAGCCCTGCATGTTCCTTGCCATAGGTGCGGTAGATGTGCTGGATCACCTCTTCCCGCTTCTCATGCTCGAAATCGACGTCGATGTCCGGCGGCTCGTCCCGCTCGGTCGAGAGGAAGCGATCGAAGAGCAGGGTGGTCTCACATGGATCGACCTCGGTAATGCCCAGGCAATAACAGACGGTGGAGTTCGCCGCCGACCCGCGGCCCTGACACAGGATATGCACGCTGCGCGCAAACTGCATGATGTTGCGCACCGTCAGGAAATAGGGCTCGTAGCGTTTGCCCGCGATCAGCTCGAGCTCGTACTCGATCTGCGTTGAAACCTTATCGGGAATGCCTTCAGGATACCGCTCGCGCGCTCCCTCCATCGTCAGCCGCCGCAGGGTCTCAGTCGGCGTCTCGCCCGGAATGCTCTCATCCGGATATTGATATTCGAGTTCCGACAGCGAGAACTTCAACCTCCCAAAGAAATGCCCGGTATTGGCGATCGCTTCCGGGTAGTCGCGGAAGATGCGCGCCATTTCCTCAGGTGTCTTCAGATGCCGTTCGGCATTGGCGTGCAGCCGGTAGCCGGCCGACGCGATCGTCACATGTTCGCGGATGGCGGTGACGACATCGGCGAGCGGCCGACGGGCGGCGGCGTGAAACAGCGGACTGTTGGTGGCGACGGGCTTGACCGCCGCATGGCGGGCGATGGTCGCAAGCCCGGCAAAGGCAAGCTGGTCGAAGCCGTCATAACGCGGCACCAGCGCCAGATAGAGCCGATCGGCAAAATGCGGTTTCAGCCGCTTGAGGAAATCGGCAAGCAGGGTTGCCTCCGGCGCGCCGATCACCGGATCCGGCAGCACGACAAGCAAGAGGTCCTCGCCCCATTCGACGAGATCGGCTTCGTAGAGCGTGCAGGTGCCCTTCTTGGCGCGCAGGTTTCCGGCGCTCAGCATCCGGCAGAGATTGCCCCAGCCGCGGCGATTTAAGGGATAGGCAAGCACGTCAGGCAGATCTTCGGCAAAGGAGAGCCGTGCGCCGGGCTGGAAGGCATATTTCTCCACCTTGGCCTGTGCATGGGCGCGCACCACCCCTGCCACCGTATTGCGGTCGGCAATGCCAAGGCCACCAATGCCGAGGCGGCTTGCCGCAACGACCATCTCGCCCGGATGGGACGCGCCTTCGAGGAAGGAGAAATTCGACCAGGCACCGATCTCGAAATAGGGGGTAGCGCCGCTCATGCGAAGACTCCATGCATGAACCAGCGGGGCGGGGCGGCAGCCCCGTAATGGCCCTCGCGAAACAGCCAGAACCGCCGGCCGCGCTCATCTTCCACCCGGAAATAATCGCGCTCCATCGACGGCTCGCCATCGAGCCACCATTCGCCGGCAATCCGTTCCGGCCCTTCGGCGCGCGCGATGCGATGCAACGTGCGGCGCCAGCGGAAGCTTCTCGGCGGCCCCTCCGGCACCTCGGCCACGGCCTCCACCGGCTCGGGGCTTGGAAAGAGCCGCTGTGGCCGGGCCGCGGCGGCAAGCAGGGTCGCGGGCATGTTTTCCACCGGCTCCTCAGCCTTGCTGATCAGCGCCAGATCCGTGAGCGGGCGGAAAGTCGCTGCCCGCTCCGGCACATGGCTTTCTGCGAGAGCCGGCACCAGCAGGCTCTCCGCACCGAACCGCGCCATGACCCGATCGGCAAAGGCCGCAAGCGGCCGCTCGCGATCCGGCGTGCCGGAAAAATCCTCCTGCATCACCTCGTATTTTTCGCTCTTCGGAACCGAGAGCCTGAGGATTTCGAAGCCGAAGCCGGCGTCGAGATCCTCATGCACCGCCTGCAGCCGCTCGCGGAAAAGACCGGCGACACGCCGCGGCTCGTTGAGCGGCGAGGATGTGCCGGCGGCGATGCGGAAGACCGCGCCGTCGACGCGAAAGAGCAGAAGCTCGAACAGCCGCCCGCCTTCCCCACGCTTTTCCAGTTCCGGCTTCAGCCGCAGCGCCAGCTCTTCCGTCAGGCCTAAAATATCGTCTTCGCCCTGGACCGGTTCGCCGAGACGGCGCTCGACCGAAAGGGCGGCGACGGGCAGCCGTGGCGACAAAGGTTCGTCCTCCCGCCCGAGCGCCTGATCGAGACGCAGAAGCAGGATCGCGCCGAACCGGCGGGCAAGCGGCGCGCGCGGCGCTTCGAGGATGTCGCCGACCTGCTTGAGCCCAACCCGGCCAAGCGTTTCGATCGTCTCCCGCGGCAGCCGGAGCGCCGCCATCGACAGCGGCGCCAGGACCTGTGCGGCCTCATCCGGGGCAATGATGCCTTCGGACCCGAAGCGCGCCACCGCCCAGGAAAGCCCGGCCGAGGAGGAGATCGCCGCACAGGCCTCGACCCCCAGATGGAAAAGGCGGGCGAGCAGATCGTCGAGAAGCGCCTTTTCCCCACCGAGAAGATGGGCGCAGCCGGTGATGTCGAGAAAGAGGCCGTTGTCGCCATCGAGCGCGACCAGCGGCGTATAGCGGCAACACCAGTCGGCAAGGCCCTCGAGCAGAGCCCGGTCAGCGGCGGGATCGGCCGGCAGCACATCGATCTCGGGACACATGGCCCGGGCCTCGGCAACCCCCTGGCCAATGTGAAACCCACGCTTCTCGGCATAACCGTCGAGCGCGACGAGACGCATCGCACTCTTCACCTTGTCGGCGAAGACGACGGGCGGATGCTCAGGACGCCCGCGGGAAAGCCACGAGTTCCCCCAGCGCTTGCGGGCGACCCGATCGGCCGGAAGATGCGGAAAGGCGAGCGACAGAATGCGCTGGTTCTGGATCTGCCGCAGCAGCGGCTGGTAGGGGCTCGACGGGGTAAAGGCGGCGGTCATGGGGATTCCACTCCAGGAAGAAGCCGAGCGGCGCAGGAGCCCTGCTCTTCTCGGCAATGACGTGAAAGACGGGATGGCCGATGCTGCCGCGAAGCATCGATCCATCCGGTAGAGGGCGCTCACGCGCCGGCGCCGGCTCGACGAGGAGGCGAAAGAAGGCGCTGCTGGCCTCCTCGTGTCCGGATTGGCGCAGGAGCAGAAGAGGAACGTGGCCCGCCCGTGAGCGGACATGCAGGCGCCGGCTTTCGCTGAGAGCAAGGGCAGCAGGATTGCCGCGAATTTCCAGGATGACGGCACAGAAGCTTGGAACGGAAAGCGCGGCTTCAGCGATCCAGAGCGCATCCTTCACCGTGCGTGGCAGGCTGAAGACGAGGCCGCGTACATCGAGCCCGTAAGCTTTCAGACCGAGCCCATAGGGCATGCCCGCTTCGTTGGAGGCCATCGATTGGCTGATCCAGAGAACAGGAGCTGCCGGCTCGCCCTTTTCCAGGCGCGCCTGCTGGCAGAGCACACCGAGTGCAGCGGCAAAACCGGCGGCAGCACCAGCATCACGCGTCTCGGCATTGCGGATTTCCGTCATGCCTTCGAGCGGCAGACCGCCTTCGAGAAGCGCGTCCAGATCCGGAACCCCGAGCGCAAGCGCCTTGCGGCCGGATTCGTCTTCCTCGCGCTGACGGAAGCCGCCGGGATCAGCCGCCTTGGCGGCGCGCACGACGCCCGGAAGTCGACGGTTTTCGATCCTGGCTATGGTCTCTCGGAGCGAAAGTACCGTCTCCCGCTGCACGGCTTTGTCGGCCATGACGGTCAACTCCCATCATAAATGTTCATGTTATGTTCTAATTGATTCCAGAGCTTCCTAAATGAGTCAACAGCCAATTCTAAGAATTTATTCCTGCCCTTGTGTCTGCGGAATTCAACACTCGAAAAACAAAGGCAAAATCGCTATATGGAGGGCAACAAGGAGTGCCTATGGCCCGCATTGACCACACCGATGATTGGCGGGAACGCCACGCACCGACGCTTACCACTTTCGAACAGCTCGCGCTGGAAGCCTATGGCCACCTGCCGCAGGAGTTCCGTCAGCTGACAACCGACCTCATCATCGAGGTCGCCGACTTTCCGAGCGACGATGTTTTCGAGGACATGGCGCTGGAAACGCCCTTCGACCTGCTCGGCCTCTTCGAAGGCCGCGGCATCGGCGAACGCTTCACCATGGAAACCGGCCAGTTCCCCAACCGGATCACGCTCTATCGCCGTCCGATCATCGATTATTGGGCAGAGAACGAGGAGACGCTGGGCGACATCATCACCCATGTCCTGATCCACGAGATCGGCCACCATTTCGGCCTTTCCGACGACGACATGGAACGGATCGAAGCCAGCGTCGAGCACGTCGGCGGCTAAAGCAATTCCAGGAAAAGTGTGGGGCGGTTTTCCGCTACTTCAGAGAGTACGGCTCACCCGTCATTTTGCCCCTCATCCGCCTGCCGGCACCTTCTCCCCGCCCGCGGGGCGAAGGAGACTCGCGGCCTCCGCTCGCGTCAACAAGAAGCCGCTCGATTTCTCCTGACGACGCTTCCGTTCGACAACGCTGCGGGCCGGGTTCGTTCCCTCGCCCCGCCTGCGGGGAGAGGGTTAGGGTGAGGGGCAGTCACCCTCGATTACTGCTCCGACAACTTGATATCCGGGGTGTAATCCTTGCCCTCGACCTCCTTGACCACCGCCTGGCCACACTGCATGTGCTGCGTATCCGCATTGAAGGCATAGGTGGGTGAGCCGTGCAGGCTCCAGCCCTCGTTCAGCGCCGCCGTCACCTTGTGGCAGAAGGAGGCGTCGTCGGGGCCGGTCAGGAAGCGGTAGAGTTTCAAGATCTTGCCTTTCGTTTCTCGATAAGGTCCGCCTTGGCGGCAAGCGCCATGGCCTGGTCGAGGTGCAGCCGCTCGACCATGCGTCCATTGAGATTGATGACGCCCTTGCCGGTGTTTTCCGGAGCCGCGAAGGCGGCGATGATCGCGCGCGCCTCGTCGACGGCGATCTGCTCCACGCCGAAGCGCTCGTTCGCCGGGCCGATCTGGGCCGGATGGATCAGCATCTTGCCGTCATAGCCCATGTCGCGGCCCTGCCGGCATTCTTCGTCGAAACCATCAGCATCGCGGAAATCGTTGAACACGGCGTCGATGACGTCGAGCCCGCCACCCCGCGCCGCCAGCAGGATCTGCATCAGCCAGGGGACGAGAAAGGGCCGGCCTGGGCGATCCGGCACGCCGGTCTCCTTGCGCAGATCGTTGAGGCCGACGACGAAGCAATCGAGCCGTCCGCCGAAAGTGCGGCCGGTTTCGGCGATAACAGGCGCGTTGATGACGCCACGCGGCGTCTCGATCATCGCCCAGAGACGCAGCGTCTCCGGCGCATCGTTCTCGGCTAGCCAGTCGGCCGCCGCCTGGATATCCGCCGGGCTTTCGACCTTCGGCAGCAGAATGGCGTCGGGGTTGGCAGAAAGTGCCGCAGCGAGGTCACCTTGGCCGAAGTCGGAGCCGATCGCATTGATGCGGATGACGATTTCGCAATCCGACCGGCTCGCCGTCAGAAACTGCACCAGCGCCTCGCGCGCTTCCACCTTGCGCTCGGGCGCCACCGCATCCTCGAGATCGAAGATCGCGGCGTCCGTCGCGAGTTCAGCGACTTTGGCAAGTGCACGGGCATTGTCGGCCGGCACCGAGAGCACCGAGCGGCGCAGGCGCACGGGGTGATGTTCGATCGACTTGTTCATGTTTCAGTTGTGCCCGCCTTTCCTTCGTTCCGCAAGACGAGGCGAACCGCCGCACCCTTTCATAAGAGCCACCCCTTGCAAGCGGAGCCGCAAACCACCACATCGCAACCAGAAAGGTAACGATTATGCAAAGCATTCGCTCTGTCCTCTTTACGGCCGCAGCCTTGACCATCACGTTCGCGGCCTTTGTTCTGACCGCTTCGCTGGCGCTGGCACTGGCCGGCATCGCCGCCGTCGTCGTGATCGGCAGCGCCATTGCCGCCCGTCTGAACCTCAAGCCAGCCCGCGCCACGGCGCGTCCGGCCGCCGCAGCCGCCGCCCCTGGCCAGCGCGAGATGCGCATCTGGAACGACGGTCGCGGCACGATCATCGACCTCTGATCCCCAGCGATCGGGATCGATCCTCAGGCTGTGATCCGGAATCGGGCCGATCGATGATCGGCTCGCTGACCATTGCTTCCTGCGAAAAAACCATAGCTCCCCAAACTGCGAAATTTTGACTGCGAAATTTTTTCCGTCCCCATGTCGGATCGGGCGCGTTATCCCCGTCCTTGAGACAGGCCAGCACGGTCCTGGCTCTTCGAACAGAATGGAGAACGACATGGACATCGAAACGCAGCAAACTGAAACGAAGAAGCCGGCACCGGTTCTGAACGGCCTTCTGCCCTATCTTCAGGTCGATGGCGCCGTGAAGGCGGCCGAATTCTACACGCGGGCTTTCGGCGCCAAGGAAGTCAACCGGCATCCGGTGGACGAGCAGGGCCGGACGATGCACATCCATCTCTACATCAACGGCAGCTCGCTGATGCTGGCCGATGCCTATCCGGAATACGGCCATCCGCTCGAAAAGCCGCAGGCCTTCACCCTGACGCTCACCGTCGACGACATCGATGCCTGGTGGGACCGCGCGGTTGCCGCCGGTGCGGAAGTGGTGACGCCGGTCGAGGTGATGTTCTGGGGCGACCGCTATGGTCAGGTTCGCGATCCCTTCGGCGTTCTCTGGGCAATGAACAGCCCGGTGAAGGCAGGCTGACCCTTACGGGGACTAAATCTGGATGGAACTTTGGGCGGGCGGGCATTTTCACCCGCCCGACGACGCGTGTTTGGACAGATTTTCCTTCATTTCTGCGTAGAACTGCTCTAAACGCTACGCAACATTCTTCTGAAATCGAAGGCCTGAAGTTATGGAAAAATTCGTCAAGCTCACCGGTGTCGCAGCACCCCTCCCCGTCGTCAACATCGACACGGACATGATCATTCCGAAGGATTACCTGAAGACGATCAAGCGCACCGGCCTTGGCAAGGGCCTCTTCGCCGAAGCCCGCTACAACGAGGATGGCTCGGTCAATCCGGACTTCGTGCTCAACAAGCCCGCCTATCAGAACGCCAAGATCCTCGTTGCCGGCGACAACTTCGGCTGCGGCTCCTCGCGCGAACATGCCCCCTGGGCCCTGCTCGACTTCGGCATCCGCTGCGTGATCTCCACGTCCTTTGCCGATATCTTCTACAACAACTGTTTCAAGAACGGCATTCTGCCGATCGTCGTCAGCCAGGCCGACCTCGACAAGCTGATGGACGATGCTTCGCGCGGCTCCAACGCTATCCTTTCGGTCGACCTGGAATCCCAGGAAATCACCGGTCCGGACGGCGGTTCGATCAAGTTCGAGATCGACGCCTTCAAGCGCCACTGCCTGCTGAACGGCCTCGACGATATCGGCCTGACGCTGGAGAAGGCGACCGCCATCGACAGTTTTGAGAAGTCGGTCGGCGCCTCGCGTCCCTGGGCCTAAAGCGGGCGACATGGCGCGCAAGCTCATCTCCTCGGGCTCGCCCTTCGAAAAGACGGCAGGCTATTCGCGTGCCGTCGCGATGGGGGACTGGTGCTTCGTCTCCGGCACGACCGGCTACGACTATGCCACCATGACCATGCCCGAGACGGTGGAGGAGCAGGCGCGCAATTGCCTCAGGACGATCGAGGGCGCGCTGAAGGAAGCGGGCTTTTCGCTTTCCGACGTGGTGCGCAATCACTATTACGTCACCGATGCCAGCTTCGCCGACCGGGTGTTCCCCATCTTCGGCGAAGTCTTCGGCGAGATCCGGCCGGCCGCAACCATGATCGTCTGCGACCTGATCCGCCCGGAAATGCTGATCGAGATCGAAGTCACCGCCCTTCGCGGCTGACGCCGAGCCCCTCTGCTCGCGCCATCTCCTCTCAAATCGATTCCGAATTAAGCCAATATGCGATAGTCCATAGGCATCGCTTTGCTAGTGGTCCGATTCCGACATTTGCATGCGATCCCAGCGCCCTCGAGAGCAAATGACGGAATCTTGAGGACCACTAGTAACACTAGGATGCTAGTGGAATTTTCGAATTTGACATTTGAGTTGAGCGCGTGCGGAAAACGGGACTCAAATGTCAAATTCATTCCACTAGACCTATGCTGAACCGGAAGACGACCATGCAATTCGAAGGCACCGCCGACTATATCGCCGACAAGGACCTGATGATCGCCGTCAATGCTGCGATCCGGCTGGAGCGGCCGCTGCTCGTCAAGGGCGAACCCGGCACCGGCAAGACCGAGCTTGCCCGCCAGATCGCTGCCGCCCTCGATCTCGAACTCATCGAATGGAGCGTCAAGTCGACCACCAAGGCACAGCAGGGCCTCTACGAATACGACGCAGTCTCGCGCCTGCGGGACAGCCAGCTCGGCGACGAGCGCGTCAACGAGGTCAAAAACTACATCCGCAAGGGCAAGCTCTGGCAGGCCTTCGAGGCGGACCGGCGCGTGGTGCTTCTGATCGACGAGATCGACAAGGCCGATATCGAGTTTCCGAACGACCTGCTGCAGGAACTCGACCGCATGGAATTCCATGTCTACGAGACCGGCGAGATGATCAGCGCGCGCCACCGGCCGATCGTCATCATCACCTCCAACAACGAGAAGGAACTGCCGGACGCATTTCTCCGCCGCTGCTTCTTCCACTATATCCGCTTTCCCGATGCCGAAACGCTCGCCCGTATCGTCGAGGTGCACTATCCCGGCATCCGCAAGACGCTGCTTTCGGCGGCCCTCGCGGCCTTCTACGACATCCGCCAGGTGCCGGGCCTCAAGAAGAAGCCCTCCACTTCCGAAGCGCTCGACTGGATCCGGCTGCTCGTGGCCGACGAGGTCGATCCGGCCGATCTCAGGGCCGATGCCAAGACCATGCTGCCGAAGCTGCACGGCGCACTTCTGAAGAACGAGCAGGACGTCCACCTTTTCGAGCGCCTCGCCTTCATGGCGCGCCGCGACGGATGAGCCCGGACGCGCACAAGGTGCTGATATATGCCACCTGGCAGGGCCGCCTGCTGGTCTTCGACGAGCCGGACTTTCCGGAGATCGAACTGCAGGTGCCCGGTGGCACGATGGAGCCGGGCGAGAGCCCGGAAGTCGCGGCAACGCGCGAGTTCGTCGAGGAAACAGGGTTGACGCCACCGCAGCCGCTCACGCACCTCGTCACGCAGGACTATTCTTACTGGATGGACGGTAGAACCATCTGCCATCGGCGACACTATTTTCACGTCGCTCTTACTGGAGAGCAGCGGCAGACATGGCTGCACCGCGAGATGACGCCGGATAGCGGCGGCCCGCCGATCCGCTTCCGCTTCTTCTGGCTCGGCATCGACGAGGCGGGGCGACAGTTGGGATATGGAATGCGGGACGCTCTGCACTTGGTGTAAATTCGCTCCTCACCCTAGCCCCCTCGCCGCAAGCGGAGAGAGGGGACGTGCGCAGCAGCCAAGACATCACCAGAATGCTCCGCCGGTTCAACCAAGCGGTGTTGGACCGAGCGCATGCTGCAACCTTCCTTCTTCCCACCTGCGGGGAGAAAGTCGCGGCAGCGGAATGAGGGGTCTATCGCACCCCCGAATCGTTTTTCTTGACCCCCGCGTCCCTGTCGCGCTATCAAATTCCCCGTGGTGATTTGGCCGGCCGGCTTGCAGCCACGTTAAACAAGTCGCTAAAGGGCCGAGGAAAGTTGGATTTCCGAGGACCGGTCGCGATCAATCGCCGCCGGTTTTTTTGTATTGATCGAGTGGAAGCCCATGCCCATCAAGATTCCCGATACACTGCCCGCCTTCGAAACCCTCGTGCATGAGGGCGTGCGGGTGATGACCGAGACCGTGGCGATCCGTCAGGATATTCGCCCGCTCCAGATCGGGCTTCTGAACCTCATGCCCAACAAGATCAAGACCGAGATCCAGATGGCGCGCCTGATCGGCGCCTCGCCGCTGCAGGTGGAACTGTCGCTGGTGCGCATCGGCGCCCATCGCGCGAAGAACACCTCGGAAGATCACCTGCTCTCCTTCTACGAGACCTGGGACGAGGTGAAGGGCCGCAAGTTCGATGGCTTCATCATCACCGGCGCGCCGGTCGAGACGCTGGAATACGAGGACGTCACCTATTGGGAAGAGCTGAAGCAGATATTCGACTGGACGGCGACCAACGTGCATTCGACGCTCAATGTCTGCTGGGGCGCGATGGCGGCGATCTACCATTTCCACGGCGTGCCGAAATATCCACTCGCCGAGAAGGCCTTCGGCGTCTACCGTCACCAGAACCTCAACCGCTCCTCCGTCTATCTCAACGGCTTCTCCGACGACTTCGCCGTCCCGGTCTCACGCTGGACCGAGGTCCGACGCGCCGACATCGACAAGGTGCCGAGCCTCGAAATCCTGATGGAATCGAAGGAGATGGGCGTCTGCCTCGTGCACGAGAAAAAGGGCAACCGGCTCTACATGTTCAACCACGTGGAGTATGATTCGACCTCGTTGTCGGACGAATACTTCCGGGACGTGGATGCCGGCGTGCCGATCAAGTTGCCGCACGACTATTTCCCGCACAACGATTCGACCCTGCCGCCGCAGAACCGCTGGCGCAGCCATGCGCATCTCTTCTTCGGCAACTGGATCAACGAGATGTACCAGACGACGCCCTACGATCTCTCGGAGATCGGCACCGGAGAAAACTGAGGCTTAGCGATGTTCGTCCCCTTCTTCCTCGAACTCAAGGCGGCGAAGGTCCCGGTGACGCTCCGGGAGTTCCTGTCCCTGATCGAGGGGATGGAGGCGGGTATCGCCGCCTTCGACATCGAAGCCTTCTACTACCTGGCGCGCACGGCGCTGGTGAAGGACGAGCGCCATATCGACCGTTTCGACCGGGTGTTCCAGCATTGCTTTTCCGGTCTCGAAGCGGTCAATCCGATGGAAGCGGGCGAAGAAGCCGTCATCCCCGAGGACTGGCTACGCAAGCTCGCGGAAAAGCACCTGACCGAGGAAGAAAAGCGCCTGATCGAAGCGCTCGGCGGTTTCGACAAGCTGATGGAGACCTTGCGCCAGCGGCTGCGCGAACAGCGGGGCCGGCACCAGGGCGGCTCGAAATGGATCGGCACCGCCGGCACCTCCCCCTTCGGCGCCTATGGCTACAATCCCGAAGGCATAAGGATCGGCCAGGACCAGTCGCGCCATCGCCGCGCGGTCAAAGTCTGGGACCGGCGCGAGTTTAGAGATTATGACGATACCGTCGAACTCGGCACCCGCAACATCAAGGTGGCGCTGAAAAGGCTGCGGCGCTGGGTGCGCCAGGGCGCTGCCGACGAGTTCGACCTTTCCGGCACGATCCGCGCCACCGCCGAGCACGGCTATCTCGACGTGGTGACGCGGCCCGAGCGCCGCAATGCCGTGAAGCTTTTGATGTTCTTCGATGTCGGCGGATCGATGGACGATCACATCCGCATCGTCGAGGAGCTGTTCTCAGCCGCCCGCAGCGAGTTCCGCCACATGGAGCATTTCTACTTCCACAATTGCATCTACGAGGGCCTGTGGAAGGACAACCGGCGCCGGCGCGCCGACATCACCCGCACGACGGAAGTGCTTCGCACCTTCGGCGGCGACTATCGCGCGATCTTCGTCGGCGACGCCTCGATGAGTCCCTACGAGATCAGCCATCCCGGCGGCTCGGTCGAGCATTGGAACGACGAGGCCGGCGCGCTCTGGCTCTCGCGCATGACGGCACATTTCCCGCGCTCGATCTGGCTCAATCCCGTGCCCGAGCAGCACTGGGGCTACACCCAGTCGATCGCCATGGTGAGAAAGCTGTTCGAAGGGCGGATGTTCCCTTTGACGCTCGCCGGCCTGCAGGACGCCACCAAGCAATTATCCCGCTGAAATGACGGCGATATCCTGCAGCGCCGCGTGTCTTTCAGAGCGCCCCAGGGTCGCCGTGGCCCTGCACTGAGATTTCCGGTTGCCGCATCCTCGGAAATGACGCAGGTTGCTGCCGTCGCGAAGAGGGAGCCAGCGGTGAATATGCATCAGAACACGGAAATCTTCGGCCACCTGCCATCCGGCGAGCCGGTCCATCGTGTGGTGCTCTCCGGCGGCGGACTTACAGCGCATGTGCTGACCTGGGGCTCTGTGATCCAGGATCTGCGGCTGGAAGGCCATGAGCCGCCGCTGGTGCTCGGTTTCAGCGATCTCGAAAGCTATCTCGCCCATTCGCCCTATCTCGGCGCCACGCCCGGACGCTGCGCCAACCGAATCGGAAACGGACGCTTCACGCTCGACGGCGAGGCCTATCAGCTCGAATTGAACGAGAAGGGCGTCACGCACCTGCATGGCGGCAGCGACAATATCGGTAAGCGCAACTGGACGATCGCCCGCCAGACGGCGGACAGCGTCACGCTTGTCATCACCGATCCGGACGGACGCGCCGGCTATCCGGGCAATTGTCAGGTCACCTGCACCTACGCGCTGAAGCCCGGTGGCGTTTTGAGCGTCGTCTACGAGACCGAGACCGACCGGCCGACGCTCGCCAATGTCTGCCAGCACAGCTACTTCAATCTCGACGGCAGCGCCGACGCGCTCGGCCACGACATCATGATCGCTGCCGACCATTATCTGCCGACCAACGAACGGCAGATCCCGACAGGCGAAATCCGTGCGGTCGAGGGCACCGCCTTCGATCTCCGGGAAATGACGCCGCTTCGCCGCCAGACCGAAGGTGAGCGCATCGCCTACGACCACAATTTCTGTCTTTCGAACGAGCCCATGGCGAAACACTCGGTGGCGCTGGCCCGCAGCATCAATTCAGGCGTCACGCTGGAAGTGCTGACGACGGAGCCCGGCGTGCAGCTTTATACCGGCGCGAAGCTCGACATCCCCGTCCCCGGCCTCGAGGGCCGCCGCTACGGCCCCTTCGCCGGTTTCTGCCTGGAAACCCAGATCTGGCCGGACGCTGTCAACCATGCCGGCTTCCCGAATGCGGTGCTTCGCCCCGGCGAGAACCGCCGGCAGGAGACGGATTACGTCTTCATGAAGAGCTGAGTGCGGCCCGCACGGGCGCTGGCGATCTATAGCAGTGGAAGGCGGCGAGCGGCCCAAAGGAGCGGCGTCGTGTTCGGCAGAGCGCTCCTGTTCGCACGGCGCCGCGGCCGGATTCGAAGCGCGACGCGCCTGACGGCAAATGCCGTCTCATTTCCAAAACAATTGTGAAATGAAATGGTTGGGAGAAATTGGAGCGGGTGAGGCGATTCGAACGCCCGACCCCAACCTTGGCAAGGTTGTGCTCTACCCCTGAGCTACACCCGCTCATTTTCCGCGGCCCGGGGGTAGTCGGTGGACCGTGGCGTCGGCGCTGTCTTGCGGCGACGGGCGGTATATGGCCTAAGCGATTTTGGAATGCAACAGGGAAATGACGAGAAATCGAATATTTTTTTGGAGACTCTCCGCAAAGCCCGGAAATGCCGCGTTTTCGGTCATCGTCGCCGCCTGTGAGATTGCGCGCCGACGGGCTTCTCCCCTAAAGCAGGATCGAAAACGAACGCCCAAGGGATGAGAATCATGAGTGAATCACAGCCAAAGACCGCCGAAGACCTCTTTCGTTTTCTCGACGGACTTGGGATCGAGCATAAAACCAAGAACCATGAGCCGGTATTCACCGTCGCCGAATCGGTGGCGCTGCGTGACGAGATCCCCGGCGGCCACACGAAAAACCTTTTCGTGAAGGACAAGAAGGACAACTATTTCCTGCTCACCGTCGAGGAGCATGCGACAGTGGACCTGAAGACCGTTCACCAGGTGATCGGTGCGGCGAGCCGGGTCTCCTTCGGCAAGCCGGAAAAGCTAATGGAATATCTGGGCGTCATCCCGGGGGCCGTCACCGCCTTCGGCGCGATCAACGACACCGGCGGCAACGTCAAGATGATCCTCGACGAGGAGCTGATGAAGTTCGACATCGTCAACTGCCATCCGCTCTCGAATGACGCGACGACCTCGATTGCGTCCAGGGATCTGCTGCGCTTCATGGAAGCGACCGGACACGAACCGCTTGTCTTGAAAGTCACGGCCTGACATACGATCTTTGGCGCGAATGCAGTAAGCCGGCCAGCGAGCCGGCGAGGAGAGAAGAATGACGGGCAGCGACAATCCCTATGCAGGGTCTTTCGGCACTCAGATGACGGGCTCGGCCTCCTTCGGCCAGCCGGCGGCCGCGTCGAACGGTGACCTGATCAAGGAAACCACCACCGCCAACTTTGCCAAGGACGTGCTCGAGGCCTCCCGCCAGCAGCCGGTTCTCGTCGATTTCTGGGCACCCTGGTGCGGCCCCTGCAAGCAGCTCACGCCGGTCATCGAAAAGGTGGTCACGGAAGCCGCGGGCCGCGTCAAGCTCGTCAAGATGAACATCGACGATCATCCTTCGATCGCCGGCCAGCTCGGCATCCAGTCGATCCCCGCCGTCATCGCCTTCGTCGGCGGACGACCGGTCGACGGCTTCATGGGCGCGGTGCCGGAAAGCCAGATCAAGCAATTCATCGAAAAGATCGCCGGCCCCGCCGTCGACGACAGCAAGGCCGAGATCGAAGCCGTACTCACCGATGCCAAGGCGCTGCTCGATGCCGGCAATGCCCAGAACGCCGCCGGCCTCTACGGCGCCGTGCTTCAGGCCGACCCCGAAAACGTCGTGGCGATCGCCGGCATGGTCGATTGCATGATCGCCCTCGGCCAGCTCGCCGAAGCCCGAGAGGCTCTTTCCGGCCTGCCGGAAGATCTCGCCAAGGACGCGGGCATCGCAGCGGTCGGCAAGAAACTCGACCAGATCGAGGAAGCCCGCAAGCTCGGTGATCCCGACGAGTTCGAGCGGCGCCTTGCGGCAAACCCCGACGATCACGAGGCGCGCATGCTGCTTGCCAAGATCCGCAACGTCGAAGGCGACCGGACGGCTGCCGCCGACCACCTGCTGACGATCATGAAGCGCGATCGCGGCTTCGACGACGACGGCGCCCGGCGCGAACTCCTGTCCTTCTTCGAGGTCTGGGGACCGAAGGATCCGGCAACGGTCGCCGCGCGACGCAAGCTCTCGTCGATCCTGTTCTCCTGAACCGTCAGGCATTGCTTAGGTATAAAGGGCGCCATCGGTGCCCTTTTTTGTGCGTACCTGATCACGATCCGCATTCACCCATGAAGATCGATGTGCGTGTCTCTTGAGATTTTCAAGGAACGCACCATCTTTTGGTCTGGTGACCACGCTTCCTTGGCGGGGCAAGAGCGGATACCTTCAGGGTCTATCGGAAAATGCACGTCGGAAATGCACGCTATCTCGGTCCTCAGGACTTGCCGGAGATCATTCCGGTGTTTCCGCTGACCGGTGCCTTGCTGCTTCCCGGTGCCCAGCTTCCGCTCAACATCTTCGAGCCGCGCTATCTCGCGATGCTCGATGATGCGCTCTCCGGCAACCGCCTGATCGGCATCGTGCAGCCTTCCTTCTGCGAAGGCCGAAATGAGACGGCCACCGGCCCGACGCAGGCGCTCTGCGAGGTCGGTTGCATCGGCCGCATCACCTCCTTCGCCGAGACCGGCGACGGCCGCTACATCACCTCGCTCACCGGGGTCTGCCGCTACCGGCTGTTTTCGGAGGTCGGCGGCACGCGCGGCTACCGCCGTTTCCGCATCGGCCCCTTTGCCGCCGATCTCGAGAATCGCGATGATGAAACCCTCGTCGACCGGGCGGCTCTGCTTGCCGCCTTCAAGGCCTATCTCGAAGCCAACAAGCTCAAGGCCGATTGGGAAAGCGTCGAACGGGCGAGCAACCGCACCCTGGTCAATTCCATGGCGATGATGTCGCCCTATGGCCCCGCCGAAAAACAGGCGCTGCTCGAAGCACCCGACCTCAAGACACGCGCGGAAACCCTGATCGCCATCACCGAGATCGTGCTCGCGCGCGACTTCGGCGATATGGACAGCATCCTGCAGTGAAGCGAGCGACGGATCATGGATATCAACGCCAGCAAGGTCGACCCGAAACTGCTTGAGCTGCTCGTCTGCCCGCTGACGAAGGGCCGCTTGAGCTACCACGCCGAAGCCAACGAACTCGTCTCGGAAAAGGCCCGCCTCGCCTATCCGATCCGCGACGGCGTGCCGATCATGCTGGTCTCGGAAGCGCGCAAGATCGAGGATTGAGGTCGCTGCGGCTCTCGATCGCATAATTCTCAACTGCCCCTCATCCGGCCTGCCGGCCACCTTCTCCCCGCAGGCGGGGAGAAGGAAACGCGTGGCGCGCTTGCACCTGAAAAGTCAAACCGCCGCTTGCTTGCTGTCCGGTCGCGCATGGCGGCGACGCAACGGGTAGATCTCGCCCCCTCTCCCTGCCTGCGGGGAGAGGGTTAGGGTGAGGGGCAATCCCAAGGTCGCTGTTCAGATCGGCTGACCCGACAGCAGCCGCGGATCGGTCTCACCGGCGATGCCGGCGGCCTGGCGGATGAAGAAATTCTTCAGCGACGGCAAGCGATCGACGATACCGAGGCCGAAATCGCGGGCGATACGGACCGGGGTGATGTCGTTGGAAAACAGCCGGTTGAGCACGTCGGTCGTCACCCCCATGCGGAAGGTGTCGAAACGCCGCCAGCTCTGGTAGCGCTCGAGCACGGCGAGCGAGCCGATGTCGAGCCCGAGGCGGTCCGCCTCGACGATCGTTTCCGCCAGAGCCGCGACGTCCCTGAAGCCGAGATTGAGCCCCTGTCCCGAGATCGGGTGAATACCGTGGGCCGCATCGCCGGCAAGGGCAAAGCGCGGCTTGACGAAATCGCGGGCGAGCGTCAGGCCGAGCGGAAAGGCCCGCCGTCCGCCGACCACCTTCAGATGCCCGAGCTTGTGGCCAAAACGGCGCTCCAGCTCCTCTTCGAACAGGAAATCGTCGCCCTTGACCAGCCGTTCGGCGTCCTCGGTGCGCTCGGTCCAGACCAGTGACGAGCGATTGTTCTTGAGCGGCAGCGTCGCAAACGGACCGGCCGGCAGGAAATGCTCCTCCGCCGTGCCGTCGTGCGGCCGCTCGTGCTCGACCGTCGTGACGATGCCGGACTGACCGTAGTCGAACTCGACCGTCTTGATGCCGGCGGCATCACGCAGCTTGGAGCGCACGCCGTCACAGGCCACAAGCAGGCGCGCTTCCAGCTTTTCGCCGCCGGCAAGCGTGACGTCGACCGCATGGTCGCCGCTCTTGAAGCTTTCGACCATCGTCGACTGGCGATTGACGACGCCGAGTTCCTCGCATGCTCCGCGCAGCGCGCCGACCATCGCCGTGTTCGGCACCATGTGGGCGAAGGGCCGGCCATCGCCGCCGTCGCCATCAAAGGTCAGGAACACCGGGCGCACCGGATCGGCCGCCTTCGAATCGGTAATCACCATCCGGCGGATCGGCTCCGCCTCCGGCGCGATCTGATCCCAGACCCCGAGCACGTCGAGCATGCGCTCGGCAGCCGACGCAACCGCCGAGGCGCGCTGGTCCTTCTTCCAGGCGCCTTCCGGCGCGCCGTCGATGACCATAACGCTCAGATGCGGCGCGGCCTTCTTCAGGGAAACGGCGAGCGAAAGGCCGACATAGCCGCCACCGGCAATCAAGACATCGAGCATCCGCTTTCTCCCGTCGCACTTGAGCATCGTTTTATGTCTATATAGATCAATGCCATCGACGTTCCTACCATCGGAGACTGCCGAAATGTCGCGCCCCACTGAGACCGCCACACCCATGGATGCGCTGCTTGCCATTCTCGATCTCGAGAAGCTGGAGGAAAACCTGTTTCGGGGCTTGAGCCCGCAGGTCGGCTGGCAGCGCGTGTTCGGCGGCCAGGTCATCGGCCAGGCGCTGGTGGCGGCCCAGCGGACCGTCGACGCCGACCGCTTCGTCCATTCGCTGCACGCCTATTTCATGCGGCCGGGAGATCCATCGGTGCCGATCATCTACGAGGTCGACCGTATCCGCGACGGCTCGAGCTTCGCCACCCGCCGTGTGGTCGCCATTCAGCACGGCAAGGCGATCTTCTCGATGTCCGCCTCGTTCCAGTACGACGAGGACGGTTTCGACCACCAGATCGAGATGCCGAAGCTGCCGATGCCCGAGACCTTGCCGGGCGAACAGGAACTGAAGGAGAAATTCCTCATCCATGCGCCGGAAGCGATCCGGCGCTACTGGGAGCGGCCGCGGCCGATCGAAATCCGCCCGGCCTCGCTGCACCACTATTTTACCCGCGACGACGGCAAGCCGATCCAGGACGTCTGGGTCAAGGCGGTCGGCACCGTTCCGGACGAGCGCCATATCCAGGCGGCCATCCTTGCCTATCTCTCCGACATGACCCTGCTCGACACCTCGCTCTATGCGCACGGCACTTCGGTCTTCGATCGGAACCTGCAGGTCGCAAGCCTCGATCACGCCATGTGGTTCCACCGCCCCTGCAAGATGGACGACTGGCTGCTCTATACCCAGGACAGTCCAAGTGCACACGGTGCCCGCGGGATGACCAGAGGCAGCCTTTTTACGCGTTCCGGCGTGCTGATCGCCTCTGTCGCCCAGGAAGGGTTGATCCGGAAAAAGGCATCTGAATAGAAAACAAGCAGATTCCATAATCTGCCTATTTTTTAACCTTCTAAATTGACGATTTTTTATTGCACCGCAGCATCCGTGCTGCGGCTTTCGTTTTTCCCGTTGTTTTTCATTTGCTTAGCTCAAGCGTCTGAATCTGGCACGCCCCTTGAATGTCATTGTCCGGTTGCACGGCGCTCTGGCGCTCCGCAGCAAGGAGAGACGGCCTCCGCCGGAGGCGAACAAGGATGAAACCAGATGAAAATTGTGATGGCCATTATCAAGCCGTTCAAGCTCGATGAGGTTCGCGAAGCCCTCACTGCTGTCGGCATCCAGGGCCTGACCGTAACCGAAGTCAAAGGCTACGGCCGCCAGAAGGGACATACCGAAATCTATCGCGGCACCGAATATGCCGTGAGCTTCCTGCCCAAGCTGAAGGTCGAAATCGCGGTTGCCTCGGAACTCGTCGACAAGGCCGTGGAAGCGATCGCGGCCGCCGCCAAGACCGGCCAGATCGGCGACGGCAAGATCTTCGTCTATGCCATTGACCATGCCGTGCGCATCCGCACCGGCGAAACCGATTCAGAAGCGTTGTAAATCACGCCGTTCAGGGAGCACTCCTCGATGTCATCACTTAAGCTTTCCACCTCTCTTGGACGCCTGGGCGCACTCACCGCCGCCCTGCTTGCGCCGGCCGTTGCCTTCGCGCAGGAAGCGGCCCCGGCCGCAGCGGCTGCAGCCGTACCGGTTCCGGACAAGGGCGATACCACCTGGATGCTCTTGTCCACCATCCTCGTTCTCCTCATGACGGTTCCCGGTCTTGCCCTCTTCTATGGCGGCCTGGTGCGGGCAAAGAACATGCTGTCCGTGCTGATGCAGGTTCTGATGATCACCGCGATCGTCATGATCATCTGGGTCACCTACGGTTACTCACTGGCCTTCACGGACGGCGGCTCGCTCAACCTGTTCGTCGGCGGCCTGTCGAAGATGTTCCTCGCCGGCGTCGACACGACCACGCTCGCCGAGAGCTTCTCCAAGGGTGTTTTCATCCCCGAATATGTTTTCGTCGTCTTCCAGATGACCTTTGCCTGCATCACGCCGGCGCTGATCGTCGGTGCCTTCGCCGAGCGCATCCGCTTTTCGGCCGTCGTGCTGTTCGTCATTCTCTGGGTCACGTTCGTCTACTTCCCGATCGCCCACATGGTCTGGTTCTGGGGCGGCCCGAGCGCTTACACGGCTCCGACCGGCCTGATCTTCTCCTTCGGTGCGATCGACTTCGCCGGCGGCACGGTGGTTCACATCAACGCTGGCATCGCCGGCCTCGTCGGTGCCATCCTGCTCGGCAAGCGCACCGGCTATAAGAAGGAAATCATGGCGCCGCACTCGATGACGCTCACGATGGTCGGCGCGTCGCTGCTCTGGGTCGGCTGGTTCGGCTTCAATGCCGGCTCCAACCTCGAGGCCAACGCCTATGCCGCTCTCGCGATGATCAACACCTTCCTCGCAACCGCCGCCGCCATCATCTCCTGGGCCGTCGTCGAAACGCTTGTGCGCGGCAAGGCCTCGATGCTCGGTGCAGCGTCCGGTGCCGTTGCCGGCCTCGTCGCCGTCACGCCGGCTGCCGGCTTCGCCGGACCGATGGGCGCGATCGTGCTCGGTTTCATCGTCTCCCCGGTCTGCTACTTTTTCGTCGACGTCGTGAAGAACAAGTTCAACTACGACGACAGCCTCGACGTCTTCGGCGTTCATGGCGTCGGCGGCATCCTCGGCGCCATTGCCACCGGCATCCTTGTCAACCCGGCCCTCGGCGGCGCCGGCATCGTCGATTATTCGACGGCCGACTTCGCAGCCGGTTACGCAGGCACCGCAACCCAGGTCTTGGCACAGCTCAAGGGCGTCCTTGTCACCGTGGTCTGGTCCGGTATCGGTTCGTTCATCATCTTCAAGATCGTCGATTCGATCGTCGGCCTGCGTGTCTCGGTCGAAGCCGAACGCGAAGGCCTCGACCTCTCGTCCCACGGCGAAGCCGCATACCACGCCAGCTAAGCGCATCGTGGCGCCACAAAGGGCCCCACCCAAGTCCCGTCGCGATCCGTCTTTGCGGATCGCCTTTGGCCCGGATCGCAAGATCCGGGCCTTTTTCGTACGGATCTTCAGGACAGGCGCCGCTATTTTAGCGGCAACTACGCATGGTTAATGTCGCATTAACCGTACTCCGCTTAGGTTGATTCCATGGCACGCAATGTGCCCTAGAGATCGACACGGGCAGCAGGCAATATGAGCAGAAGCAATCCGGCAACGCTTGACAGCCGTTCCAACCGGTTCGTGCTAACCACCTTCGTTTGGCGACAGATCGCGTCGCTGGCGGGCTTTGCGCTGTTCGGCGCATTGGCGCTGGCTGTCGCGGCGCTATCGACATGGAACGTCGCCGACCCGAGCTTCTCCTATGCCACATCGGAAGCGCCGACCAATGTGCTTGGTTATCCGGGTGCGGCCTTTGCCGATATCTTCATGCAATTCTTCGGCCTTGCCAGCGTCGTCGCGCTGCTGCCGGCCGTCGCCTGGGCGCTGGTGCTGATCAGCGGCAAGCGCTTCGACAAGATATTCAAGCGCCTCGGCGCCTGGTTCATCGGCTCCGTGCTTGCCGGCGCGGCGCTGAGCTGCGTGCCCGCGCCCATCACCTGGCCCTTGCCCAATGGTCTTGGCGGCGTCTTCGGCGACATGATTCTCCGCTTTCCCGCACTCTTCACCGGCGCCTTCCCGACCGGCACGCTCGCGACCGTGCTCGCCTGCATCTTCGCGGCACCGGCCGCCTGGTGCCTGATCTACAGCGCCGGTCTCATCGGCGTCAGCGACGAAGAGGAAGACGAGGAGATTGCCGAACCGACTCCGAGCAAGGCGCGTACCGTTCGCGACGAGTTGGACGAGGACGACAGCGAAGGCCCCTTCACCCTGCTGATGGGCTCCTTCGCCCATATGCGCTACACGATGCATGCGCGCGTGCGCCGCATTTTCGGCATGAGCGGCACGCGCAGTTCGCCCAAGCGTCAGTATGACGAGCCTTACGACTTCAACAATGACGAGTTCGGCACCCTGAACGAGCCGGTCCGGCCGAAGCCGATGGCTGCCGGCGACCGCATCGAACCCTCGCTCGACCGCTCCGAACGCCGCATCGTCACGCCGCCGTCGATCATGGCCGACGGCGAGGACGACGATCTGCCCTTCGATATCGACGAGCGCCGCCCCGCCGGCATCCTGCCGGACGACGAGGACGATGATCCGGCATCCGACTGGGCGCCGCGGGCAGCGCCGCCGAAGCAGGGCCTGCCGAAATCGGGCTCGCGGGTGGCAACGCCGGCACCCCGCCCGAAAGCCGGCCAGCGGATCGAGCGCGAAGCCCAGCGCTCCTTCGTCGAGGACGATGGCGATTTCACGCTGCCGCCGATGCATTTTCTCGCCGAACCGAAGAATGTCAGCCGCGACGCTTCGCTGTCGCCCGACGCACTCGAACAGAATGCCCGCATGCTCGAAGGCGTGCTCGAGGATTTCGGCGTCAAGGGCGAGATCATCCACGTGCGCCCGGGTCCGGTCGTAACCCTCTACGAACTGGAGCCGGCGCCCGGCATCAAGTCGTCCCGCGTTATCGGCCTTGCCGACGACATCGCCCGTTCGATGAGCGCGATCGCTGCCCGCGTCGCCGTCGTTCCCGGCCGCAATGCCATCGGCATCGAACTGCCGAACCAGCGGCGCGAAACCGTCTACCTGCGCGAACTCATCGGCTCGCGTGACTTCGAGACTTCCAAGGCACGCCTTGCCATGGCGCTCGGCAAGACGATCGGTGGCGAGCCCGTGGTTGCCGATCTCGCCAAGATGCCGCATCTGCTCGTCGCCGGTACCACCGGCTCGGGCAAGTCGGTGGCGATCAACACGATGATCCTGTCGCTGCTCTATCGCCTGCGCCCGGATCAGTGCCGCCTGATCATGATCGACCCGAAGATGCTCGAACTCTCCGTGTATGACGGCATCCCGCACCTGCTTTCGCCCGTCGTGACCGATCCCAAGAAGGCGGTCGTCGCGCTGAAGTGGACGGTGCGCGAGATGGAAGAGCGCTACAAGAAGATGTCGAAGATCGGCGTGCGCAACATCGACGGTTTCAACAGCCGCGTCGAGCAGGCGCTTGCCAAGGGTGAATCGATCACCCGCACGGTACAGACCGGCTTCGACCGCCAGACCGGCGAGGCGATGTACGAAACGGAAGAATTCGATCTGTCGCCGATGCCCTACATCGTCGTCATCATCGACGAAATGGCCGACCTGATGATGGTCGCCGGCAAGGACATCGAAGGCGCCGTGCAGCGCCTCGCCCAGATGGCGCGTGCCGCCGGCATCCATGTCATCATGGCGACGCAGCGCCCCTCGGTCGATGTCATCACCGGCACAATCAAGGCCAACTTCCCGACGCGCATCTCATTCCAGGTCACATCGAAGATCGACAGCCGCACGATCCTCGGCGAACAGGGCGCCGAGCAGCTGCTCGGCATGGGCGACATGCTCTACATGGCCGGTGGCGGCCGCATCCAGCGCGTCCACGGCCCCTTCGTCTCCGACACCGAGGTCGAGGAGGTCGTCGCCTATCTGAAGACCCAGGGCGTGCCGCAATATCTCGATGCCATCACCGAGGACGATGACGAGGATGGTGACGGCGGCGGACCGGCCGGCACCTCCAACCTCGCCGATTCCGACGACCCCTATGATCAGGCGGTCGCGATCGTTCTGCGCGACGGCAAGGCTTCCACCTCCTACGTGCAGCGCCGCCTCGGCATCGGCTATAATCGGGCCGCATCGCTGATCGAGCGCATGGAGCAGGAAGGCATCATCGGCCCGGCGAACCACGCCGGAAAGCGCGAGATCCTGGTTCCGACCGAAGCGGAAATCACCGGCCGCTGATGCGGCCGACAGACAAGGGCAGACGCCCCGGACCAGGGGTCGAACCGGTAACGGTCATGTGAGAGCACAAGCCGCAAAGCTCGAAAATGGCGCCTTGAAGGCGCCGCACTTGCGCTCCAGATGATCGGTAAATGAAGGAGACTGAGATGACAGAGACCAAAATCGGCGAGCGCAATCCTCCGGTGATTTCGCGCCGCCTCTTCGTGTGCGGGCTTGCGGCGCTTGCCGGCATCGGCGGCACCGGTCTCGATCTCACCCAGGCCTTCGCCCAGGCGCCGAGTGCCGCCCAAAAGATCGCCGATCACTTCTCCTCGGTGAAGACCATGTCCGGTGAATTCGTGCAGTTCGGCCCGCGCGGCGAACAGACCGGCGGCAAGTTCTATATCCGCCGCCCCGGCCGCATCCGCTTCAACTACGAGGCCCCCTCGCCGATGCGCGTCATCGCCGACGGCAAGTCCGTGGTCATCGGCAACATGAAGCTCAAGACCTGGGACATCTATCCGCTGTCGAAGACGCCGCTCAACCTGCTGCTCAGCGAGAAGATCGACCTGACCGGCAAGATGGTGCGCGACGTCAAGGAAGAGTCCGACCTCATTACCATCGTGCTTGGCGACCGCTCGATCTTCGGCGATTCGACCATCACCATGATGTTCGATCCGAAGACCTACGATCTGCGCCAATGGACGATCACCGACGCGCAGAAGAAGGATACCTCGGTCATGATCTTCAACGTCCAGACCGGGATGCCGTTGGACGACAAGGTCTTCCAGATCCCCTACGACGAGGTCCGCAACAAGCGGGGCGGCTAGAGAGATCCAACCGCCGGCATCCCGACCGCGGGCATGACGGACATGAGGCCGCCGGATGGCGGCCTTTTTCGTGCGATCCCGTTCGCGCATTCCTTGTCCCGGCGCGTCGGACCTGCTTAAAGCTCATGTCAAACATCCATCTCAAGCCGGCCTTCCCTTCGCGAACGTCCGGCTCCAGCCGATCAGGGAATGACGAATGGCCCTTTCCGTCGCCACATGGAACATCAATTCCGTTCGCCTGCGCATGCCGCTTGTCGAGCATCTCCTGAAGACGTGGCAGCCGGACATCCTCTGCCTGCAGGAAACCAAGTGCCCGAACGACCAGTTCCCTTCGAAGCCGCTGAAGGCGCTCGGCTACAACCATATCGAGATGCACGGCCAGAAGGGCTATCACGGCGTGGCGACGATCTCGCGCCTGCCGCTACATGAGCTCAGCGACCGCCGTGACTATTGCGGCGTCGGCGATGCCCGCCACCTGTCGGTCGTCTTCGAGGCCGGCGGCAAGAAGATCCGGCTGCACAATTTCTATGTTCCGGCAGGCGGCGACGAGCCGGACCGCACCATCAACCCGAAATTCGGCCACAAGCTCGACTTCGTCGAGGAGATGAAGCTGCTGCACGCGGAGGCCGAGGCCGGCATTTCCTCGATCCTCGTCGGCGACCTCAACATCGCGCCACTCGAAGACGACGTCTGGTCGCACAAGCAGCTCCTGAAGATCGTCAGCCATACGCCGATCGAAACCGAGGGGCTGACCACGGTCATGACCGGTGGCGGCTGGGTCGACCTGATGCGCCAGCACACACCGGCCCCGACCAAGCTCTACACCTGGTGGAGCTACCGGGCGAAGGACTGGGAAGCTGCCGACCGCGGTCGCCGGCTCGACCACATCTGGTCCTCCGCCGACCTGGCGCCGGCGCTGAAGCACGTCGACATCCTGCGCGAAGCCCGCGGCTGGGAGCGCCCCTCCGACCACGTGCCGGTCATCGCCCACTTCGATATCTGACGCTTCCCTGAGCGGCGGCGCGGGCCTTCGGTGCTTGCCGATTCATCAAGAAAAACATGACTAAAAGAATCATATTTTTCTTGATGCGCATTTCCAAACGGACTATCCCTCTTTTCGGGCGGCGGGGACACCGCCTCCAGCAGCCGCTGGGCTGCCGTTTTCACTGATACTCGGGTGCTCCGCTCTGGCTTTCGCCGGAGGGCTTTCGTGCGCCCGCAAGAGGGCCAGACATGTCGAAGACCTTGCCGATCCACTTCACGCGCGCGTCGCGCCGCGCATTCTCCGCAACCATTGTCCTGGCCGCAAGCGTTGTCGTCGTGTTCCTTTCGCCAACCGCAGCTTATGCGCAATCGGCCGAAAGCCAGAAGACGACACGGTTGGAAAAGATCGAGGTGACGGCCGGCAAGACAGCCGCGACGATCGCCGAGGATAACGACACGATTGCGCCGACGCGCAATGTCTCGGCATTCAAGATCGATACGCCGCTGGTCGAAACGCCGCGCTCAGTCTCGGTGATCACACGCAAGGAACTCGAAGAGCGCAGCGTACAGGACATGATCCAGGCGACGCGTTACGCCGCCGGCGTCACGACGGGCGCCTTCGGCTTCGATCCGCGCTTCGACCAGATCTACATCCGCGGCTTCGAGACGACGACGACCGGCGACTTCCGCGACGGCCTGCGCCAGCCCTACATGAACTACGGCACCTTCCCGACCGAGGTCTACGGCCTCGAACGAATCGAGATCCTGAAGGGGCCGGTCTCCGTCATGTATGGCGCAGCCGGCGTCGGCGGCATCGTCAATCGCATCTCGAAGATGCCTGGGGAGGAGACGCACAGCGAGGTCGAGCTACAATATGGCACGATCGGCCGCACCCAGGCCGCCTTCGATTTCGGTGGCCCGACAACGGCCGAGGGCGATTTCCTCTACCGCTTCGTCGGGCTCTTCAGGAACGGCGAGACCAACTACGACGTCGCCGACGACCGTTACCTGCTGCAACCCTCCTTTACCTGGAGGCCGGACGAAGGCACGTCGCTGACCGTCTACGGTCTCGGCCAGAAAGGCGAGAGCGACGCCAGCCCGAGGGTGCTCGAACATGATGGCCGGCTGCTGCGCTACAGCGATCCGGACTACGACTATCAGAAGGTCCGGCAGTATCAGGCGGGCTACAAGTTCGAACATGAATTCGACAACGGCCTGACCTTCCGCCAGCACGGCCGCGTCAGCGATCTCGACCTGAAGGCCCGTTACCTGCAATTCGGGGCCGAGGTGGCACCCCACGTCTTTGACCGCTCTCCCGTCGCCATCAAGGACGACCAGCGCGCCTACCAGATCGACAATCAGCTCGAGGCAGTCTTCGACACCGGCGCGGTCTCCCACACGCTCCTGACCGGCCTCGACTATACCTGGATCACCTCCGACTTCGGCCTCGGCTTCGGCGCCGTCGATCCGGCCTATCGTTTAGACCTCAACAACCCCACCTTCGGCGTCAGCGGCCCGACGCCTGCTCTCACCAGCTTCAGCGGGCGGGATCTCCGCCAGACCGGCATCTATGTCCAGGACCAGGTGGAGTTCGGCAACTGGCGCGCCGTCGGCGGCCTTCGCTACGACTGGGTCGACCAGACCAGCACCAACAAGAACACCGGCGTCGTCGATCGCAAGGACGATGGCGAACTGACCGGACAGGCGGGCCTTCTCTACCTCTTCGACAGCGGCATCGCGCCCTATGCCAGCTACAGCACTTCCTTCATGCCACGCACCGAACTCTCGGCGGACGGCACCGTGCTCGATCCGACGAGCGGCGAGCAGATCGAGCTTGGCGTGAAGTACCAGCCGGAAGGCGAGGCCTACTCGCTGAGTGCTGCCTACTACCGGATCGTCGAGACCGGCGCGCCGCAATATGTGTCGGACGCGTCCTTCCCCGCCGGCTACTATTACAAGTCATCAGGCGAAGTGACGACCAATGGCTTCGAGGTGGAAGGACGAAGGGAATTCGATAACGGCCTGAGCTTTATCGCCGCCTATAACTACAACGACGCCGAAATCACCGGGAACGTCGACCCGTCGCTGATCGGCAATGTGCCGTCAACGAAGCCGCGCCATGTCGCATCGCTCTGGGTCAACTATCTGCTGCCCGACGATACTGAGCTTGCGGGCTTGAGCCTCGGCGGCGGCATGCGTCTGGCATCGAGCTCCTACACATCCGATGCCAACACGGCCAAGAACGGCGGCGCCGTCTATTTCGACGCCTCGATCGCCTACGACTTCGGCGTCAGGAACCCCGAGCTCGACGGGCTGACGCTCGCCGTCAGCGCCACCAATCTCGGCGACCGCCGCGAAGAGATCTGCACCGATGGCTACTGCTATTTCGGCCAGGGCCGCACGGTGCTCGGTTCGCTGAAATACCGGTGGTAACGGAAGGAAGCCAGTTATCGGAGTTCAGGCAAAGCGGCCGGCGAGCGCGCCGGCCCGGCGGATCATCGCCTGCAGGTTCTCGCGGATGCGCACTTCGACGAGTTCTGCCACTTCCGGGTATTCTTCCAGCATGCGGCGGAAGAGCGGCCGGTTGATGCGGATGACCTCGCTGTCTTCCTCGGCGGTTGCCGTGAACTTGCGTTCGACCATCGAGATCAGGGCCAGTTCCGACAGAAGTGCACCACGGCCGACCGTGGTGACCTGCGCCAGGGAACCGTCGGCGCCTGCCTTCGACAAGGACAGGCTGCCGCTCGCGATCGCATAGGCGCAATCGGCGGGCGCCCCTTCGCGAAACAGTTCCTGCCCCTTGAATATGCGGCGCCGCTCCGCGCCGAAGGCGATCAGCCGCAGCTTGTCCTCGCTGATATCGGCAAACAGCGGCACGTTGGACAGAAGCACGATATCATCGTTGAGCGCCAAGCGGCTAACCTCCGGAAGTCACGTCGCTGCCGACCCGGCAGGGCGGTAACGGAAAACGGAACATGGCGTGGAGCTGTTTCGCGCCATGCATACCCCGGCTACGGAACGATCTTGTAGCCGCCGTTCTCTGTCACCAAAATCTCGGCATTGGAAGGGTCCCGCTCGATTTTCTGGCGCAGCCGGTAGACATGGGTTTCCAGCGTGTGGGTGGTGACGCCGGAATTGTAGCCCCAGACCTCTTCCAGAAGCACGTCGCGCGTCACCACCTTCTGGTCGGCGCGGTAGAGGTAGCGGATGATCGCCGCTTCCTTCTCGGTGAGACGAATCTTCTGGCCGTTCTCAAGCGTCAGCAACTTCTGGCTGGGCTTGAACGTGTAGGGCCCGACGCTGAAGGTCGCGTCCTCGCTCTGCTCGTGCTGGCGCAACTGCGCCCGAATGCGGGCAAGCAGCACGGCGAAGCGGAACGGCTTTGTCACATAGTCGTTGGCGCCGGCCTCGAGTCCGAGGATCGTGTCCGAATCGGTGTCGTGGCCGGTCAGCATGATGATCGGCGCCTTGAAACCGCCCTTGCGCAGAAGCTTTACCGCCTCGCGGCCATCCATGTCGGGTAGGCCGACATCCATGATCAGCAGATCCACCTGCTGCCCACGTGCGGTCTGGATACCCTTGGCGGCGGTCGCCTCCTGGATGAGATCGAATTCTTCGTAGAGCGAGAGTTGCTCGACCAATGTCTCGCGCAGGTCATTGTCGTCATCGACAAGAAGAATGGTACGGGTCGCCATTGGACAATTCCTGTTTGCTTCCATTTTCAAACTAGCTCAAATGCCTGTGTTGGCAAGCGAACCAGCATTGCTACAGCGCCGCGCGTCTTATCAGACGCGCAAAGGTCGCTGTCGCACTTTGATTTGCGGCATGTCTTTGTCCTTAAATCGAGGTCGATTTAAGGAGACATGCAGCAGATCGTTATATTCGCAACCGTGCTTATGGTGCCCCCCAAATCACGGGCAATGCAAAAATCCGTGAGAATGATGCGCAAGAAAACGTCGGGAAAAAGACCAGCCAAATCCATCATTACAGTCCGCCCGGCGCCGCGCGATCGAAGGCGGGCACTGGTGTGCTTCGACGGCCGCGTCGAGCAGGCGGCGATCGGACGAAGCGGCATCACCAGCCTGAAGCGCGAGGGTGACGGCGCCACCCCCCGCGCCGCAATGAAGCTGATCGGCGGTTATGTCAGGCGCGATCGGCTCTCCCTGCCGCCGACGCCGCTGCCGACGCGGACCACGCGCAGGGGCATGCTGTGGTGCGACGCGTCAGGCCACGCCCAATACAATCGTCCGGTCATGGCACCTTTCACGCCGAGCCATGAAGAGATGATGCGCGAGGACGGGCTCTATGACATCTGCCTGGTGATGGATTGGAACCTCATCGCTCGCCGGCGAAATGCCGGCTCGGCGATCTTCTTCCACCTGATCCGGCCGGGTTATGAGCCGACGCAGGGCTGCGTCGCGGTCAGCCTGCCGGCCATGTCGCGGCTGATCCCGCATATGCGGCGCGGCACCATTATCCAGGTTCTCTGATACCGGCCAGGGCGAAAGCATGTCGCGCAAAAGTGTGCGGCGGTTTTGCGATAACGACATGCAAAATATCAAAGACTTAAAGCAAGGAGCGAATCTGATCGCGACACGCTAGTGTCAGTCAGGCCAGCGACCGGGGCGTCACGAAACGCCGGAGCTTGGCGCCGCCGGGCGCTAGCTCCCGCCAACCCGTTGCTTCGAATTCGAGCACGGCAAGGGCAGCCGTCGGAAACTTGTCCGCCATACGCATGCGCAAGTCCGCATCGCCGGAACCGACGAGTTGGAACGCCAGGTCCTCCAAACCGGGATTGTGGCCGACGACGAGCAGCGTCCTGACGGCCGGATCGGTGGCGCGGAGGACGCTCAGGATCTGGGCCGCCCCCACTTCGTAGATCGCGCGGGTATTCTCGACCGCGATTCCCGTCGGCAAAGCCGCCGCCACCAATTGCCAGGTCTCCTGTGCACGTTTCGCCGTCGAGACAAGGGCGCGTTCCGGCACGAGCTCATGCTGCTTCATGTAGTCGCCCATCCGGGGCGCCGCCTTGCGGCCACGCTCGCCAAGTGGGCGATTGATATCGGCGACGCCCGCCGGCCAGGCGGACTTGGCATGCCGAAGCAGCATCAGGCAGTAGTTGTGAACAGGCAGATCGTCGCTCATCCATCGTCCTCCCACGGCTCTTCAGGTCACGAGTGGACAGCTTAGCGCATTTCGCCGAGCCGCGCGGAATGCCTGCTGCATGTCTCCTTAAATCGACCTCGGTTTAACGACAAAGACATGCAGCAAATCAAAGTGCTCAGTCACCTTTGCGCGTCCGATAAGACCGCGGCCCGCAGACAAAAAAGGCCGCCCCGAAGGGCGGCCATTTGCGCCGGAAAAGCTCAGATCCGGCTTATTTCCATTCGCGGATGTCGACGAAGTGGCCCGCCACCGCCGCGGCGGCTGCCATGGCCGGCGAGACCAGATGCGTGCGGCCCTTGAAGCCCTGGCGACCTTCGAAGTTGCGGTTCGACGTCGACGCGCAACGCTCGCCGGGCTTCAGCCGGTCGTCGTTCATCGCCAGGCACATGGAGCAGCCCGGCTCGCGCCAGTCGAAACCGGCTTCCTTGAAGATCTTGTCGAGGCCCTCGGCCTCGGCCTGTTCCTTCACGAGGCCGGAGCCTGGAACGATCATCGCCGAAACGGTCGAGGCGACCTTGCGGCCTTCGACGACCTGGGCGACCGCCCGCAGGTCCTCGATGCGGCCGTTGGTGCAGGAACCGATGAAGACGCGATCGATGGCAATGTCGGTGATCTTCGTGCCCGGCTTCAGGCCCATATAGTCGAGCGCGCGCCACTTGGAGGCCCGCTTGGTCTCTTCCTGGATTTCGTCCGGATTGGGAACGATGCCCTGAACCGAAATGACGTCTTCCGGCGAGGAGCCCCAGGAAACGATCGGCGGCAGGTTGGCGGCGTCGAGCACGACGACGCGATCATAATGCGCGCCTTCGTCCGTGTGCAGCGTCTTCCAGTAGTCGAGCGCCATGTCCCAGGCCTTGCCCTTTGGGGCGCGCGGCTTGTCCTTGATATAGGCAAACGTCGTCTCGTCGGGCGCGATCAGGCCGGCACGGGCGCCGCCTTCGATCGTCATGTTGCAGATGGTCATGCGGCCTTCCATCGACAGCGAGCGGATCGCCTCGCCGGCAAATTCGATGACGTGGCCGGTGCCGCCGGCGGTGCCGATCTCGCCGATGATCGCGAGAATGATGTCCTTGGCGGTGACGCCGGGCGGAAGCTGGCCGTCGACGCGAACCAGCATATTCTTCGCCTTCTTCTGGATCAGCGTCTGGGTGGCGAGCACGTGCTCGACCTCAGAGGTGCCGATGCCGTGGGCCAGCGAACCGAAGGCGCCATGCGTCGAGGTGTGGCTGTCACCGCAGACGATGGTCATGCCCGGCAGGGTGAAGCCCTGCTCCGGGCCGACGATGTGCACGATGCCCTGGCGCTTGTCGTTCTCGGAATAGTATTCGACACCAAAGTCGGCGGCGTTCTTGGCGAGCGCCTCGACCTGGATGCGGCTTTCCTCGTTCTTGATGCCGAGATGGCGGTCGGCCGAAGTCGGAACGTTGTGGTCGACAACGGCGAGCGTCTTTTCCGGTGCGCGGACCTGGCGGCCGGCCATGCGCAGGCCTTCGAAGGCCTGCGGGCTCGTCACTTCGTGAACGAGGTGACGATCGATATAGAGAAGACAGGTGCCGTCTTCCTGTTCGTTGACCAGGTGGTCGTCCCAGATCTTGTCATAGAGGGTACGCGGTGCGCTCATGGCGGTATATCCATCGAGTTTTCAAAAGGTAGGGGAGTCCGGCGCGGCAGGGCGGCCGGGAACGCTGATCAGGAGATCAGGATAGGCGGCTTGTAAGCGCCCCGTGGACGCGCGCAAAGAAACGTGCCGGCAGGCGCTTGTGATCCTGCAGCACGACGATTTTCTGTTCGCGACATCCGAATTTGGATTCCATGGCCGTGTTCATATCAATTTTCTGACAGGTCGGCAATCGGTGGAAGCGGCCTCAGCGCTGCTCGGCACGTCGCAGCCGCCGCTCCAGCATCCGCAATGCCAGAGACAGGCCGATGGTCAGCACCAGGTAGACATAGGCGACGATCGAGTAGGTCTCGAAGAAGCGGAAGGAGCCGGAGGCGTAAACCTTGCCCATCTGCGTGATGTCGGCGACGCCGAGCACCGACACCAGCGAAGAATCCTTGACCATGGCGACGAAGTCGTTGCCGAGCGGCGGCAGGATCACGCGGACCGCCTGCGGGAAGATGACGAGGCGAAAACGCTGATAGCGCGTAAGTCCCAGCGCCTTCGCAGCCTCGACCTGCCCCTTGTCGACCGAAAGGATGCCGGCCCGGAATACCTCGGCGATGAAGGCGGAATAGCCGATCATCAAGGCGATGATTGCACGCCACATCAGCGAGATGTCACGCACAACGACCGGGTCCATCCAGCCGGCACTGATCAATGGCGCGCAGACGAAATTGGCGGCGACGACCAGCGCCGGCGCCCCGACGAAGGCAATGTAGAACAGCAGAACCAGGATCGGCACGCCGCGGATGACTTCGGTATAGAAGCGCGCGATCTGCCGAGGCGCCGTGTGCTCGGAGAGCGCCATCAGCGCGATACCGAGGCCGAGCGTCGTCGCCAGCACGAAGCCCATGAGGGTCACGAAAACGGTGACGCCGAGGCCCTTGAAGACGACAGTGAAAACTTCGGAAAAGATGTCATTGCTGACGATCACGGCGGCAAGCGCCACCGCGATCACAAGAAGGGCGACCAACCACCAGGGATAGTCGCCCTTGCCGGACATATCAGGAGATTGCGGGGCAGCCACTCAGGTCAGCCGCCCATCTTGTATTCGAGGAACCACTTCTTATCGAGGGCATCGAATGTGCCGTCTTCCTTCAATGCCTTGATCGCGGCGTTGACCGGAGCGACGAGATCCGAGCCCTTCGGGAAGATGAAGCCGAAATCCTCGGTGCCGAGCGGGCCACCGACGACCTTGAGCTTGCCTTCGGAGGAATCGACATAGCCCTTGGCGGCGACGCTGTCGGTCAGTACCACGTCGACGTCGCCGGCCTTCAGCGCCTGGACGGTCGCACCGAAGGTCTCGAACAGCTTGACGCGCGGGTTCTGCTCGTTGCCGTCAAGCATTTCGTAGACGGCAGTGTAGAACGGCGAGGTGCCCGGCTGGGCGCCGACCAGACCGTCGGCAAAGGCGCCGAAGCTCTTGCCGTCGTTGAAGCGGTTTTCGTCGCTGCGCACCAGCATGAACTGCTGCGAACGCATATAGGGGTCCGAGAAGTCGACCTTCTCCTTGCGGTCATCCTTGATGGTGATGCCGGTCATGCCGATCTGGTACTGGCCGTCATGCACCGCCTGGATCATCGCGTCCCAGCTCGTGTTCTGGTATTCGACCTTGAAATTCAACCGCTTGGCGATCTCGTTCATGGCGTCGTATTCCCAGCCCTTGGCTTCGCCGGTCTTCGGATCCACGAACTGCAGCGGCGGGTAGGCGTTCTCCGTGACGACGACGACCGTCTTGCCGCCAAGATCGGGCAGGTCGCTGGCAGTGGCCGGTGCAGAAAATGCGAAAGGAACGGCAAGTGCGGCTGCGATGCCCGCAAGCACGTGGCGACGGATTGTCATTGGAGGGCTCCCGAAAATTGTGGCAGCGGAAAATGTCACAAATTCCGTCGAAAAGACAAGCGGATAGTACCAAAAAAGAAAGGCGGCCGAGGCCGCCCTTCCAACAATCCGCCGCTGCATGTTCCCTTAAGTCTTACCGGCTTAGGGACAAGAACATGCAGCAACTCAATTTTCCACAGCGACCTTTGCGCGTCTAAGACGCGCGGCGCTGTAGGGATTGAAATCTTATTCTGCTGCGGCTTCCGCTGCTGCCTTTGCTTCGGCGGCTTCGGCTGCTGCCTTCTCGGCGGCGAGCGCCTGAGCTGCTGCAACCTTTTCAGCCTCGATACGTGCTTTTTCCTCGGCAATCGCCTGGCGCTCGGCTTCGTTCAGCTTGCGGGCGCGCGTGCCGGTGTTCTCGACGATACGAGCCGACTTGCCGCGACGGTCGCGCAGGTAGTAGAGCTTGGCGCGGCGAACCTTACCGCGGCGAACCACTTCGACGCTCTCGACGAGCGGAGAGTAAACCGGGAATACGCGCTCGACGCCTTCGCCGTAGGAGATCTTGCGAACGGTGAAGCTTTCGTTGATGCCGCCGCCCGAACGGGCGATGCAGACGCCTTCATAGGCCTGTACGCGGGTACGGTTGCCTTCGACAACGCGGACGTTGACGCGCAGCGTGTCGCCTGCGGAGAATTCGGGGAGCGTGCGCTTGGCGGCGATCTTGGCGGCCTGTTCGGCTTCCAGCTGCTGGATGATGTTCATCGGTCTAACCTTTCAAGTTCTTCTGAAACAGCCAGAGCGCTCTCGATGAACCTGTCGGGCTTGCCTTCAGGTCTTGCCGGAAACCGACAGGAGCGGATTCGCCATTCTTTGTTGTGGTCGACGGGCACAGAACCCGAACCGGGGCGGCACATACACCAATCGGTTCGGCTTGTCATCCCCGGAAGCCATATTTTCTCGGCGATCCGCGCCGAACATGATGATTCTATCAGAAAATCCGCAAATAGGCGCGGGCGATTATCGGACGCAACGGACTTGCGGCCGCCACAACCACCGGCTATCCCGAGCGTGGTGGGTCGGGGGAGACCATGCATATCTTCGAAGTTCTCATGCTTTTTGCGGCCGGCTTCCTGTCCGGTGTCGTCAATGCCATCGCCGGCGGCGGAACGTTCCTGACCTTCGGGGCGATGACCCTTGGCGGCCTTTCGCCGATCGTCGCCAATGCGACCTCGTCGATCATCCAGTTCCCGGGCTATATCACCTCGGCACTCGCCTATGCCAAGGAGATCCGCGCCGACAAGCGCTATGCAATGCTGCTCGGTGTAATCTCGGCGCTCGGCGGCCTGGGCGGCGCGCTGCTACTCGTCTCGCTTTCCAACGCCTCCTTCCGCGCGCTGGTCCCCTGGCTGCTGCTTGCGGCAACGGCGATCTTCGCCGCCGGGCCGCTCTTGAAGCCCAAGGCGCGCGTTGACGAGCATGCGATCAATCCGGCCGGCATCGGCGCCCAGTTCGTCACCTCCGTCTATGGCGGCTTCTTCGGCGCCGGCATGGGCATCATGATGCTGGCAGTGCTGGGGCTGGCCACCGGTGGCGGCTACCACCGGCTGAACGCCCTCAAGAACTTCATCTCGATCGTGATTGCCGCCATCGCCATCGTCGTCTTTGCCGCCGGCGGCGTCGTCTCCTGGCTGCATGCGGCGATCATGGTGCCGGGAGCGGCCCTTGGCGGTTACTCCGGCGTCTGGGCGGCTAGGCGCGTGCCGCAGGTGATCATCCGCGCCCTCGTCGTCGCCGTCGGCCTGCTGCTGGCCGCCTATTATTTCTTCACGAGCTGATCGAGAAGGTCGGGCCTGCGCTCGGCGGTGAGGCGTTTCGCCTCCGCCTCGCGCCACTTGGCAATCGCGCCGTGGTTGCCCGAGGTCAGCACCGCCGGGATTTCGCGGCCTTCGAAGACCTGCGGCCGGGTATAATGCGGATGCTCGAGCAGGCCGCCTTCGAAGCTTTCATGAACACCCGAAAGCTCGTTGCCCATGACGCCTGGCAGGATGCGCACCACGGCATCGAGCAGCGTCAGCGCCGCCGGCTCGCCGCCGGAAAGAATATAGTCGCCGATCGAAACCTCTTCGAGGCCGCGGGCATCGATCACCCGCTGGTCGACGCCTTCAAAGCGTCCGCAGACGATGACGACACCGGGACCGGCGGCAAGTTCGCGCACCCGCGCCTGCGTCAGCGGCCGGCCGCGCGGGCTCATCAGCAGCCGAGGGCGATCATCGCCCTCAGAAACATGGTCGATCGCCCGGGCGAGCACGTCGGGCTTCAGCACCATGCCGGCACCACCGCCCGCCGGCGTATCATCGACGGTGCGGTGCTTGTCCTCGGCAAAATCGCGGATCTGCACCGCCTCGATCGACCATTGGCCGCGCTCCAGCGCCTTGCCCGAAAGGGAAACGCCGAGATGGCCCGGAAACATTTCGGGATAGAGCGTCAGAACAGTCGCACGAAAGGTCATCGCCGCATCGCTCACTTGCGTTTTGCGGAAAACGGATTGCCCGAATCCTGGTCCTTGTCGTCGGAAAGACCGGCGGCAACCGGATCGACCAGCAGCTTGCCCGCTTCCAGATCGATTTCCAGCACCGACCACTCGGTAAAGGGGATCAGCACCGGACGCCTGCCCGGACCCTTCAGCTCCAGGAGATCACCGGCGCCGAAGTCGAAAACGCCGCTGACCTTGCCGTAGCTGGTGCCATTGCCGTCGATCGCTTCCAGGCCCTCGAGATCGGCATAGAAAAACTCGTCCTCGTCGAGATCCTCGTCCGGAAGGTTGTCCCGCTCGATGAAGAGCTCGAGGCCATTGAGCGCCTCGGCGGCATTGCGGTCGTTGACGCCGCGGAAGCGCACGATGACGACGTTCTTCGCCTCGCGGATTTCGAGCACCTCGAACACGCGGCCGTCGGCACTGTGCAGGTTGCCGTAGTCGCCAAGCGCCGTCGGATCGTCGGTAAAGGACTTGACCCTGACCTCGCCGCGCAAGCCTTGCGCCGCGCCGATCGTCGCCATCAGAACCGGGTTTTCGAGTTTGCTCATCGTCCTCGTCCGTTTCGGGATATATCGGTGCACATAACGGAAAACGGGCGGCATGGAAATGCCACCCGTTTCCTTATGTCACGGCAAGCCGGAGCGGGGATGCGGTCGAAAGACCGCCGATCCCGCTCCGAACCGTTTGCCGGCGATTATTCCGCGGCAGCTTCTGCAGCGGCAGCAGCGGCTTCTTCAGCCTTCTGCTTGGCTTCAGCAGCGCGCTCCTGAGCCTTCTTGCCCGGAACGGCCTTGGCCGGGTTGTTGCGAGCCGGACGCTTTGCCAGGCCAGCCTGGTCGAGGAAGCGCAGAACGCGGTCGGTCGGCTGAGCGCCCTGGGCGATCCAGTGGGCGACGCGCTCGGCGTCGAGCTCGACGCGCTTTTCGTCGTCCTTGCCGAGCATCGGGTTCCAGGAGCCGATCTTCTCGAGGAAGCGGCCGTCGCGCGGGCTGCGGGCGTCGGCAACGACGATCTGGTAGTACGGACGCTTCTTGGAACCGCCACGGGCGAGACGAATTTTCAGTGCCATTTCAGTTACTCCTTGCAGGCTTTCTTGACCGCTTCGTTCAAGCGGAATGGTTTGTGCCGGCGTTGCCCGCGTTATGCGAACGATCGGCGGCGATGGCTTCATGATGCCGGATGACTTCCTTGATGATGAAGTTCAGGAACTTCTCGGCGAAATCCGGATCCAGATTGGCATCCTTGGCCAGGCGGCGCAGGCGTTCGATCTGGTATTCTTCGCGCGCCGGGTCGGCCGGCGGCAGATCATGCTTGGCCTTGAGAACGCCGACTGCCTGGGTGCAGCGAAAACGTTCGGCCAGCATGTGGACGAGCGCGGCATCGATGTTGTCGATCGACTGCCGGTAGCCCGCCAATTCCTGTTTGATTTCGGGATCAATCATCTCTTACCGATCCTCACTTCTTCTTCGGCAGGCCGGGAAGGCCGGGGAAACCGCCACCGAGGCCCGGAAGCTTGGCGCCGCCCAGACCCGGCAGACCACCGCCACCGAGGCCCGGCATTCCGCCCGGCTTGAGGCCGGCGGCTTCCGCCTGCTTCTGCAGCGCTTCGAGCTGCTTCGGGTCGAGCTTCGACAGGTCAGGCATGCCGCCGCCACCGAGGCCCATCTTGTTGGCAAGGCCGCCCATCATCTGCTTCATCATGCCGCCTTTGCCCTTGCCGCCCATCATCTTCATCATGTCCGCCATCTGGCGGTGCATCTTCAGAAGCTTGTTGATGTCGGCGGCATCGGTGCCGGAACCGGCGGCGATGCGCTTCTTGCGCGAGTGCTTGAGAAGGTCCGGATTGGTGCGCTCGGCCTTGGTCATCGACGAGATGATCGCGAGCTGACGCTTGAAGAGCGTGTCGTCGAGACCGGCCGCAGCCATCTTGTCCTTCATGCCGGCCATGCCGGGCATCAGGCCCATGATGCCGCCCATGCCGCCCATCTTCTGCATCTGCTTGAGCTGGTCGGCGAGATCGTTCAGGTCGAACTTGCCCTTGGCCATCTTGGCGGCCATGGCCGCCGCCTTCTCGGCGTCGATGTTCTCGGCCGCCTTTTCGACCAGCGAAACGATGTCACCCATGCCGAGGATGCGGTCGGCGACGCGGCGGGGATGGAACTCTTCGAGCTCGCCCATCTTCTCGCCGACACCGATGAGCTTGATCGGCTTGCCGGTGACGGCCCGCATCGAGAGCGCCGCGCCGCCGCGGCCGTCGCCATCCATGCGGGTGAGCACCAGGCCGGTGATGCCGACGCGTTCGTCGAAGTTGCGGGCGAGGTTGACGGCGTCCTGACCGGTCAACGCATCGGCGACGAGCAGGATTTCATGCGGATTGGACTTCCGCTTGATCTCCGCCATCTCGATCATCAGCGGCTCGTCGATATGGGTACGGCCGGCAGTGTCGAGGATGACGACGTCGTGACCGCCGAGCTTGGCAGCCTGGACGGCGCGCGCGGCGATATCGGTCGGCGACTGGCCGGCAATGATCGGCAGCGTGTCGACGCCGGTCTGCACGCCCAGCTGACGCAGTTGCTCCTGCGCGGCCGGACGGCGCGTGTCGAGCGAAGCCATCAGGACCTTTTTCTTGTCCCGCGACTTCATCCGGTTGGCGATCTTGCCTGTCGTCGTCGTCTTACCCGAGCCCTGCAGACCGACCATCATGATGACGACGGGCGCCGGCGCATTGAGGTCGATGGTGACCCCCTCGGAACCGAGCATCTCGACGAGCTCGTCATGGACGATCTTGACGACCATCTGGCCGGGCTTGATCGACTTCAGGATCTCGGCGCCGACGGCCTTCTCGCGAACCTTTTCAGTAAAGGAGCGCACGACATCGAGCGCGACGTCGGCTTCGAGCAGCGCACGGCGAACCTCGCGGAGCGCGGCGGAAACATCGGCTTCCGACAATGCGCCGCGGCCGGTCAGTCCATTCAATATGGAACCAAGGCGGTCCTGGAGGCTCTCGAACATTCTTACTTCCTTCTGGTTTCCGGTGGCGATCAACTCGCCGGAAACGTGGGTTCCTTCGCGCGGAAAACAAGGCGCAAAGCCAAAAACCACCCGAGGGCGCGACGCGCTGTCGGATGGTGACCTCCGGGTTCTCTTTATACCTTGGCGGGACCCGGTCGGCGGCTTCGAAGACTTGAGCTTGCGAAGGAATTGCGGCGGATAAACAGGAAAGCGTGGCAAAAGTCAAGGACGGCAGGGCAATGAGGGCGCTTCAGGCTCAAAGCGCCTCGCCCTCGACCTCTTCGCCCAGTTCCCCGGCCAGTTGCTCGAAGGCCGTCGCGACCCGCGTCATTACCCTGAGCGCCGCCACCACTTCGGTCTGGTTGATGTCGCCAAGCAAGGCGTGCAGCATCTCGACTTCGCGGCGATGGATTTCCTCGAACAGATCGCGCCCGGCAACCGTCGGGGTACAAAGATAGGCGCGCCGATGTTCCGGATTCGGCTGCTTCTCGAGCAAATGCTTGTCCATCAGCCCGGTGACGATGCGCAGCACGAACTGCCGCTTCATCGACAGGCGTCGCGCCGCCTCCGGCACGGTTAGCTGCATTTCGCAAAAAAGCTCGAGAACCGCACGCTCGGCCACGGAAATGCCGGCCCCATTGAGCATATGCTCCGACGCGCGTTGCATATTGAGATGGACGGAGCGGACCAGCTTCAGGGTCTTGTAGAGGCGTTCATGCGGATCGAATCGAACGAGCATGCGAACACGATAGCAATCCAGTTGCTGTCTTCAAGAATTTATTAAGGCCCGACCTTCCATCGCCTACGCCGGTGTACCATTTGATTCAGTCACGAGACATGCCGAAAGGCTCCGGATGAAGAAGACGCCCAATCCATATTATCGAGGCCCCGTCTCCGATCATTTTGACGGAACCCGCTTCTTCAATCCCGGCGGCAAGCCGCCCAAGGGCATGGCGGACCTGCTGCGCTGGCAGTTCGGCGGCGGCAAGGTCCGCTGGCCGGCGCACAATCCAAGTCCGTTCGCGCAGGTGAAGCCCGAACTCAGCGTCGAAGGCGAACGCCTGCGCGTGACGATGGTCGGCCACGCGACACTGCTTATCCAGGTGCACGGCGTGAACATTCTTACCGACCCCGTCTGGGCGCATCGCGCCAGCCCCTTCGCCTTCGCCGGCCCGCAGCGCCGCAATGCCCCCGGCATCGAGCTCGACGATCTGCCGCCGATCGACATCGTGCTGGTCACCCACAACCATTACGACCATCTCGATGTCGAAACGCTGGCCGCGCTTCACGAAGAGCACACGCCCAGGATCATCACTCCGCTCGGGAACGACACGATCATCCGCCACGCCGTTCCCGATGCCGAGGTAACGGTGGTCGACTGGCACGATCGGGTCGATTGCGGCGATGACATCGTGATCCACGCGGAGCCCTGCCACCACTGGTCGGCCCGCGGCTCACGCGATCGGCGCATGGCGCTCTGGGCCGCCTTCGTCCTGGAGACGCCGGCAGGCAAGATCTACCATGTCGGCGACACCGGCTTTCACGGCGGCACAAATTATCGCGCCGCCCGCGAAAAACACGGCGCTTTCCGTCTCGCCAACCTGCCCTTCGGTTCCTACGAACCGCGCTGGTTCATGCAGGACCAGCACCAGAACCCGGAAGAAGCGGTACGCGGCATGATCGATTGTGCCGCCGCCCACGTCGCCGGCCACCATTGGGGCACGTTCCGCCTGACCGACGAGGGCGTCGACGAGCCGCGACTGGCGCTGGAACGGGCGCTCGATGCGGCCGGCATCGCCCGCTCCCGTTTCCGGCCGCTTCGTCCCGGCGAGGTCTTCGACGTGCCTGCCGCCGCATCCGCCGGGGAATGAAGGCGGCACTGGTAATTTCCGGGCTTTTCCGCCATATACAGCCCGAATGAAGGGTGCCTCGCTTGATGCGGGCCGGTTTGGACCATCGCCACATGACCGACAACGTGCAATTCGCCAGAATGAACGGGCTTGGAAACAAGATCCTCGTCGTCGACATGCGCGGTCGGAAGGATCGCGTGACGCCCGCAGCCGCGATCGCGCTCAATGCCGACCCGGCAACGGCCTTCGATCAGATCATGGCGATCCACGACCCGAAGGCCGCCGGCACCGACGCCTGGATCGACATCGTCAATTGCGACGGCTCCATGGCCCAGGCCTGCGGCAACGGCACGCGCTGCGTCGTCCAGGCGCTTGCCGCCGAAACCGGCAAGAAGGCGTTCACCTTCCAGACCGTCGCCGGCATCCTGAATGCCGCGGAGCATGAGGACGGCACGATATCGGTCGATATGGGCAAGCCGGTCTTTGCCTGGAACAGGATCCCGCTTGCCGAGGAGTTCGCCGATACGAGCCGCATCGAATTGCAGATCGGCCCCATCGACAATCCGGTCCTGCATTCGCCCTCGGCCATGTCGATGGGCAATCCGCACGCGGTCTTCTGGGTCGACAAGGATCCGATGTCCTTCGATCTCGATCGCTTCGGTCCGCTGCTTGAAAACCATCCGATGTTTCCCGAGCGCGCCAACATCACGCTGGCACAGGTGCTTTCGCCCGCGTCGCTGCGCACCCGCACCTGGGAACGGGGCGCCGGGCTGACGCTTGCCTGCGGCTCGGCAGCCTGCGCTGCAGCCGTCAGCGCCGCACGCACGGGTCGCACCGGCCGCAAGGTCACGATCGACGTCTCCTCCGCCCCGGCCCCGGCCAAGCTGACGATCGAATGGCGCGAGCGCGACGATCATGTGATCATGACCGGACCTGCCGAATGGGAATGGTCCGGTACGCTGAACCCCACCACCGGCACCTGGCAGCGCGAGGGAGCCGAGGCCAGCGGAGCGCAGGCGCTTTGAGCGGCGTCGAGGTCATAACCTTCGGCTGCCGCCTCAATACTTACGAATCCGAAGTGATGCGGGCGGAAGCCGAGAAGGCGGGGCTGAACAACGCCATCCTCGTCAACACCTGCGCCGTCACCGGCGAGGCGGTACGCCAGGCGCGCCAGGCGATCCGTCGCGCGCGCCGCGACAACCCGCATGCCCGCATCATCGTCACCGGTTGCGCTGCGCAGACGGAAAAGGAGACCTTTGCTGGAATGGCCGAGGTCGACGCCGTGCTCGGCAACGAGGAAAAACTCAAGAGCGCCTCCTATCGCGCCCTGCCCGATTTCGGCGTCTCGGCGGAAGAAAAGCTGCGCGTCAACGACATCATGAGCGTGCGCGCCACGGCACCGCAGATGGTCAAGCACATCGATGGTCACGTGCGCGCCTTCATCCAGGTGCAGAACGGCTGCGACCATCGCTGCACCTTCTGCATCATCCCCTATGGCCGCGGCAATTCCCGCTCCGTACCGATGGGCGCCGTCGTCGACCAGGCGCGCAAGCTCGTCGAAACCGGCTACTGCGAGATCGTGCTGACCGGCGTGGACGCCACCAGCTACGGCGCCGACCTGCCGGGCACGCCGACGCTCGGCCTGCTTGCAAAGACGCTTCTGAAACAGGTGCCCGACATCCGCCGCCTGCGGCTCTCCTCGATCGACGGCATCGAGGCTGACAAGCATCTCTTCGACCTGATCGCCGACGAGGCGCGCTTCATGCCGCATCTGCACCTGTCGCTGCAGCATGGCGACGACCTGATCCTGAAGCGCATGAAACGCCGGCATTCGAGCGCCGATGCCCGCGCCTTCGCCGATCAGGTCCGGCGCTTGCGCCCCGGGATCAGTCTCGGCGCCGACATGATCGCGGGTTTCCCGACGGAGACCGAGGAGATGTTCGAGAATGCCGCGAAGCTCGCCGAGGATTGCGGCATCGCGCATCTGCACGTTTTTCCCTATAGCCCGCGTCCGGGCACGCCGGCCGCACGCATGCCGCAGCTCGATCGAGCGCTCGTCAAGGATCGCGCCGCCCGCCTGCGCACCGTCGGCGCAGCGCTTTACGCGCAGCATCTCGAAGGCATGGTCGGCAGCGAGCAGACGATCCTGGTCGAGAACAACGGGCTCGCCCACACCGAAAACTTCACGCTCGTCGACGCCGCCGGCCTGAAAGCCCGCGCGCTTGTCCCGGTCACGATCACCGGCCACAATGGCAAGCATCTGACGATGCAGATAAAACAGATGGCTGCGGCCTGATTTATGCGGAATTCCTGAATGGCAATGGGTTTCATCAAGAGGATCTTCACCTTCGGCAAGGGTGCGGTGGAGGAAACGAAGCCGCCGGAAGGTGTGCCTGACGAGACGATTGTCTCTTCGCCCGAGGCGGAGCGGCAGCCTGAGCCAAGCGCTGAGGCAGTCAAGCCGTCTGCCCCTGTCGCCGAGGCAGAGATCGTCGAGGAAAGCCCCGAAGCCGCCTTCGAACCGCCTGTTGATATCGAGACGCTGCCTCTCTCCGAGGACGATCCGGTGCTCGAAGCCGAGATCGAGACCGCCGGTGGACCGGCTTCGGATGATGCCGAAGAGTTGGCTACCGACGAGATCGAAACCGCGGCCATCGAAGATGCTGCAGTACCCCCCTCTGTCCCTTCGGGACATCTCCCCCACAAGGGGGGAGAACAGGTGGAGACCGAGGCCGCCGCTGAAGAAACACCATCAGCTATCGAAGCTGCGGAAGCTGTCGCTGACGAGGAGCCCGTGGATGCGGATGGCACACTCGTAACCTCCGCCCCCCATGCAGAGGTTGCAGACAATGCCGAGCGTCTCGAGGCAACGGCAGATGATGGCGCCCCGGCATCCGCGCCGGAAACCCCGGCCAGCGAGGAGCTCTCCTTGGACGCCGCGGGCGAGCCCAGCGCAATCTCCCCCACTGTGGGGGAGATGCCCGGCAAGGCAGAGGGTGAAGCCGCAGCCCTGCAAGAAGGCTCCGAGACAGCAGAGAACACCGCCGCAGAGGCAACGACCGACATCGCGCCGAGCGAGGCAGGCGAAGCCGAGCTAGCCGCAGCCCGTGCCCTCCCCAAGGGCTTCTCGGCCACCGAGCGCAAACCCAGGGAGGAACCGGTCGCCGCGCCGAAGGAAAAGCTCACCTGGTACCAGCGGCTGCGCCGCGGCCTTGCGCGCACCTCGTCGCAGCTCACCAGCCAGATCGCCAGCCTCTTCACCCAGCGCAAGCTCGACGAAGCGACGCTGCAGGACCTCGAAGACCTGTTGATCCAGGCCGACCTCGGCGTCGAAACGGCGATGCGCATCACCGATACGCTCGCCTCCGAGCGCTACGGCAAGGATGTTTCCGGCGAGGACGTCTCTCGCATCATGGCCGGCGAGATCGCCAAGGTACTTTCGCCCGTCGCCAAGCCGCTGGAGCTGGATCTTAGCCACAAGCCGCACGTCATCCTGGTGGTCGGCGTCAACGGCACCGGCAAGACCACGACGATCGGCAAGCTCGCCGCCAAACTTTCGGGCGCCGGCCTCAAGGTCATGCTCGCTGCCGGCGACACCTTCCGGGCCGCGGCGATCGAGCAGCTCAAGATCTGGGCGGAGCGCACAAACTCCGACATCGTTGCCTCCAAACTCGGTGCCGATGCGGCCGGCCTTGCCTATGAGGCGTTCCAGCAGGCGCGCGAGAAGAAGTCCGACGTCCTGATCATCGACACCGCCGGCCGCCTGCAGAACAAGGCGGAGCTGATGGCCGAGCTCGAAAAGATCGTCCGCGTGCTCGGCAAGCTCGATCCGGACGCGCCGCATACCGTGCTGCAGACCCTCGACGCCACCACCGGACAGAACGCCCTGCAGCAGGTCGAGATCTTCCGCAACGTCGCCGGCGTCAGCGGCCTGATCATGACCAAGCTCGACGGCACGGCGCGCGGCGGCATCCTCGTCGCCATCTCCGCCAAGCATAAGCTGCCGGTCTATTTCATCGGCGTCGGCGAAGGCGTCGACGATCTGGAACCGTTCGAGGCCAAGGATTTTGCCGAAGCGATCGCTGGCGTCGCCGCCTGACGAGGCGTTGCGCGTTGGCGTGAAGCCGCCGTCTTGATATGGTTTTGCCGCAAAGCTGGTGTTAAGAGCAGCAGGCACATGCGAAAACAGGACCCCCAGATGTCGACGATCGAGGCTACCAAGCCGCAGAAGGAAGTCAGCCCCTTGCTCAAGATGGTGCTGGAGCTTGGGCCTCTGATGGTCTTCTTCTTCGCCAATTCGCGCGGCGAATGGCTGGCCGGGCATTTCCCGGCGCTGGCCGAACTCGGCGGTCCGATCTTCATCGCCACCGGCCTCTTCATGGCCGCGACCGCAATCGCGCTCATCGTCTCCTGGATGCTGACCCGCACGCTGCCGATGATGCCGCTGATCTCGGGCATCGTCGTCTTCGTCTTCGGCGCGCTGACGCTCTGGCTGCAGAACGACACCTTCATCAAGATGAAGCCGACGATCGTCAACACGCTGTTCGGCGCGATCCTGCTCGGTGGCCTCCTGTTCGGCAAGTCGCTGCTCGGCTACGTCTTCCACTCCGCCTTCAAGCTCGACGAACCCGGCTGGCGCAAACTCACGCTGCGCTGGGGTGTGTTCTTCCTGTTCCTCGCCGTGCTCAACGAGGTGGTCTGGCGCTCGTTCTCGACCGACTTCTGGGTCGCCTTCAAGGTCTGGGGCACGATGCCGATCACCATCCTGTTCACGCTCGCCCAGATGCCTTTGATCATGAAGCACTCGCTTGACCAGGAGAACGCCGAGTGAGCACTGCTCTCGAGGAGAATGACAGCCGCAACCGGCGCGCACTCTTCTGGCTGGCCGCCTGTTTCGCGGTCCTCATCATCCAGATCATCACCCAGCATCTGATGGGCCGTCTCTGGATCTGCGAGTGCGGCTACGTCAAGCTCTTCGAGCCCGTGGTAAAATCCAGCGGCAACTCGCAGCACATCGCCGACTGGTACACGCCGTCGCACATCATCCACGGCTTCCTGTTCTACGGCCTCGGCCACCTGCTGTTGCGCGGCAAGCCGCTGTCGGCAAAGCTGTTCCTGGCGACGGTGATCGAATCCGCCTGGGAGATCGCCGAAAACACCCCAATGGTGATCAACCGCTACCGCTCGGCAACAATCTCGCTCGACTATTTCGGCGACAGCGTCCTCAATTCCACCATGGACACGCTGGCCATGGTCGCCGGCTTCCTGTTCGCCGCCCGTATGCCCATCTGGCTGACGGTGACGGTCGCCATCGTCTTCGAGATCTTCACCGGCTGGCTGATCCGCGACAATCTCACGCTCAACGTACTGATGCTGGCCTGGCCGCTCGACGCCGTCAGGGAATGGCAGGCGGGGATTTAGGCGGGCGTCAGACTTCGGCCCCGCCCCTCATCACGCTGCCGCAACCTTCTCCCCGCAAGCGGGGAGAAGGGAGATGACGCACCCTCCTCCTCCGCATCACCGCTGCAGGCCGGATCAGTAAGGTGGCCGGCAGGCCGAATGAGGGGCTAATCTGTCGACAGCGCGCCGGACTTACGAACCCGCAATCGCCTTCTCGATCGCCGGCAGCAGGCCGGTCTTGACGCTGTTCTCGTCAAAGGGACCGACACGCTTGTAGAGGATCGTACCATCAGGCCCGACGAGGTAGGATTCCGGGATGCCGTAGACGCCCCAATCGATCGCCGCCTTGCCGCGTGGGTCGACGCCGATCGCGGCGAAGGGATTGCCGAGTTCGCCGAGGAAGCGCAGGGCGTTTTCGTTCTGGTCCTTGTAGTTGATGCCGACGACGGTGAGCCGCGGATCCTTCGCCAGTTCCCGAATGAAAGGGTGCTCCTGACGGCACGGCACGCACCAGGAGGCCCAGACGTTGACGAGCGTCAGCTTGCCCTTGATCGCGGCATCGGTCAGCGCCGGCATCGGCTGGCCGTCGCGGGTCGCCCCTTCGAGCGGCGGCAGCTCGAGCTTCGGCGCCTTGGTGCCGATCAGTGCCGACGGGATCTCGCTGACATCCTTGCCGGAATTGAGCTGGCTCCAGAAGATCGCCGCAAGCCCGGCGAAGATGATGAGCGGCAGTGCCGCGAGGACGAAACGCAAGGGGCCGGGTTTGCGTTCTTCGCCGCCGGGCGCAGGGGTGCTGGTCATCGTGTCTCTCCCGATGCCGCTTCGGCCGAGCGCCGGCGAATGCCTGACGCTTCGAGTTCGGCGAGTTCACGTCGACGCGCACGCCCGTCCAGAACGACCCAGGCAATCAGGCCGAGCACAGTCAGCGTCGCTATTCCATAGCTCGTAAAGACGTAAGCGGTGTGGCTCATCATTTCGTGCGGGCTCCCCTGCCGGCGCTGCGCGCCGCCAGACGGCGCAGCGCCGTGACGCGCCGGCGCAGGATTTCGTTGCGCATGGCGGCGATGTGCAGCGTGAAGAAGAGAAGCGTGAAGGCGATTGCCATCACGATCAGCGGCCACAGGAACTCCGGATCGATCGTCGGCCCGTCGAGCCGCATGACGCTCGCCGGCTGATGCAGCGTGTTCCACCATTCGACCGAGAACTTGATGATCGGGATGTTGACGAAGCCGACCAGCACCAGCACCGCGGAAACCTTGGAGGAGCGTGCCGGATCGTCGATCGCGCGATTGAGCGCCATCAGTCCCAGATACATCAGGAACAGCACGAAGACCGAAGTGAGCCGCGCGTCCCAGACCCACCAGGTGCCCCACATCGGCTTGCCCCAGAGCGAGCCCGTCACAAGCGCCAGGAAGGTGAAACAGGCGCCGATCGGTGCTGCCGCGCGCGAGGAGACGTCGGCGAGCGGATGGCGCCAGACGAGGGTGCCAAGGGCTGCCAAGGCCATTACCGAATAACACATCATCGACAACCAGGCGGCGGGCACGTGCACGTACATGATGCGCACCGTCTCGCCCTGCTGGTAGTCGCCTTCGGTGGAGAAGGAAAGCCAGAGGCCGGCGACGAAGAACAGCGCCGTCAGGCCGGCAAGCCAAGGCAGCAGACGGTCGGCCAACGCCAGGAACCGTGTCGGGTTGGCGAGGTCACTGAATTTGCGGATGGCCAGGCTGTTTTCGCTCATGATGGCTCTTTAACGCTTAAGCCCCTCTGCTGCAATTGATCCCCGTCAATCGACCGATCACGATCAGTTGGTGTCACCAATCATAAACGTGATCGATCTGAATGACTTAGCGCCGGCCGCGGCGGAAAACGGCAAACAGTTTCAGCCGATCCGTGCCGATTGCGTCAATCGGACGCGTGCCGAAGTGCTGCGGCGGCGGCAACCGGCCCGATAACGGCGAAGAACAGGGTGATTGCCGCGAGGATCATCAAGGGCGGCAGGAACGGCGCCGGATCCTCGACCGCCGCATAGACCGCGCTGACGCCGAAGATCAGCACGGGAATGGCAAGCGGCAGCACCAGGATCGAAACGAGCAGCCCGCCGCGCGGCAGCGACACGGCGACGGCCGCGCCGACCGCGCCGATGAAGGTGATCGCCGGCGTGCCGATCAGAAGCGTCAGCATGGTCGCGCCGATCGCAATCTCGCTCATGTTCATGAAGAGACCGAGCAAGGGCGAAGCGATCACCAGCGGCAGGCCGGTCGCCGCCCAATGGGCCGCGCATTTGACGAAGACGGTGAAGAGCAGCGGCGTCTCCTGCATCAGCATCAGATCGAGGGAACCGTCGTCCCGCTCCGCCTGGAACAGGCGGTCAAGACCAAGCAGCGAGGCAAGCAGAGCGCCGATCCAGAGGATCGCCGGGCCGATGCGCGAAAGCAGGTTCAGATCCGGGCCGACGCCGAAGGGAATGACCGCGACCACGGTCATGAAGAAGAGCACGCCGATCATCGCGCCGCCGCCGGCACGGATCGACAGCTTCAGATCGCGGAAGAAGAGCGCCATCATACCGCCAGTCTCGCGGCGGCGAGCGCGGACACGCGTCCATGCATCACGCCCCTACGCATCATGCCAGCCCCCTCCCGCCAGATGCTCGAAGCCCTTCATGTGCAATTCCTTTGTTTGATCGAGCCCGAGCGGCTGGTGCGTCGCTGCGACCACGATGCCGCCCTTGCCAAGATGCGCCTTCACCAGATCCGCAAACAACCGGTCGGCGCCGGCATCGAGGGCGGCGGTCGGCTCATCGAGAATCCAGATCGGGCGGTAGGCGACGAGCAGCTTCGCCATCGCCATGCGGCGCTGCTGACCGGCCGAGAGATAGCCGAAAGGCAGGTGCGCTATGTCAGGCAGACCGACAGCCTCGACGGCCTCATCGAGGGCGACGCCATGGCCTCCAGGCGAATCGCCCATGAAACGCTGCCAAAAGGAAAGATTTTCTGCGACCGTCAGTTCGCGCTTCATCGCGTTGCGGTGACCGAGATAATGGCTGACCTCTGCGGGACTGGCTATTTCCGGGGGGCCATTCTCAAGTTTCAAGTGCCCGCGTTCGGGCCTCAGCAAACCTGCCAGAACGCGGAGCAAAGTGGACTTGCCCGAGCCGTTCGGACCCGTCACGACAAGGGCTTCGCCGGTACCAAGCGCGAAGGAAATATCGTTAAAAATCAGATCCTCGCCGCGCTTCGCACTCAAACCTTCAGCCAGCAGGCGCATGAATATCTGTCTTCCCTTCGCGCGTCTTCCGCAGAGCAAAAAAAGTTCCAATTGAACCTTCGTTGCTCTGGCACGTTTTGGAGAAATTATCTATAAGGCGGCCAACACGCCAGCGGTCGGCGTGAATTTCATCCTAGCGCCGAACATGGAATGAATTTCCACGTACGGACAGCGGAAATGGCCGCACCCGCATCCCAATTTGCGCTTCACAGGCGCTCGGGCGTTCGTACGTCAGTTTTTGGCGATCAGACGGAACGGGGTATTATCCAGTGTCCAAATCCCTAGACAGCTTCAATTGTCGCTCCACGCTCACCGTCAACGGTGTGGACTACGTCTATTACAGCCTGCCCAAGGCTGAGGCGAACGGTCTCGCCGGCGTATCCAGGCTCCCCTACTCGATGAAGGTTCTGCTCGAGAACCTGTTGCGCAACGAAGACGGCCGTTCCGTCACCAAGAAGGACATCGAGAACATTGCCGCCTGGCTCAACGACAAGGGCACGGCTGAAAACGAAATCGCCTATCGTCCGGCCCGCGTGCTGATGCAGGACTTCACCGGCGTTCCCGCCGTCGTCGACCTCGCTGCGATGCGCGACGCCATGGTCTCGCTCGGCGGCGACCCGGAGAAGATCAACCCGCTCGTTCCCGTCGACCTCGTCATCGACCACTCGGTCATCGTCGACGAATTCGGCACGGCGACCGCCTTTGCCCGCAACGTCGAACTCGAATACCAGCGCAACGGCGAGCGCTACCGCTTCCTGAAGTGGGGCCAGCAGGCGTTCAAGAACTTCCGCGTCGTTCCGCCCGGCACCGGCATCTGTCACCAGGTCAATCTGGAGTATCTGGGCCAGACGGTCTGGACCCGTGAAGAAGACGGCGAAATCACCGCCTATCCGGATACCTGCGTCGGCACCGACAGCCACACCACCATGATCAACGGTCTCGGCGTTCTCGGCTGGGGTGTTGGCGGTATCGAGGCGGAAGCCGCAATGCTCGGCCAGCCGGTCTCCATGCTGCTGCCGGAAGTCATCGGCTTCAAGCTGACCGGCAAGCTGAAAGAGGGCGTCACCGCGACCGACCTCGTGCTCATGGTCGTTCAGATGCTGCGCAAGAAGGGCGTGGTTTCGAAGTTCGTCGAATTCTTCGGCCCGGGCCTCGACAACATGACGCTCGCCGACCGTGCGACCATCGGCAACATGGGTCCGGAATACGGCGCGACCTGCGGCTTCTTCCCGGTCGACAGCGAAACCATCAACTACCTCACCATGTCCGGCCGTGAAGAACAGCGCATCGCGCTGGTCGAAGCCTACTCCAAGGCGCAAGGCATGTGGCGCGAAGGCGACGGCGCCGATCTCGTCTTCACCGACACGCTCGAACTCGACCTCGGCGACGTCGTTCCGTCGATGGCGGGCCCGAAGCGTCCGGAAGGCCGCATCGCGCTCGAAAGCATCGCCTCCGGTTTCGCCACCGCGCTCGAAAACGACTACAAGAAGCCCGGCCAGCTTTCGAACCGCTATGCCGTCGAAGGCACGGATTACGACCTCGGCCATGGCGATGTCGCGATTGCCGCGATCACGTCGTGCACCAACACCTCCAACCCGTCGGTGCTGATCGCGGCCGGCCTGCTCGCCCGCAACGCGGTCGCCAAGGGCCTGAAGTCCAAGCCCTGGGTCAAGACCTCGCTCGCACCGGGATCGCAGGTCGTCGGCGAATACCTCGCCAAGTCCGGCCTGCAGAAGGACCTCGACGCGCTCGGCTTCAACCTCGTCGGCTTCGGCTGCACCACCTGCATCGGCAACTCCGGTCCGCTGCCGGGTCCGATCTCGAAGACGATCAACGACAAGGGCCTGATCGCCGCCGGCGTTCTGTCGGGCAACCGCAACTTCGAAGGCCGTATCTCTCCTGACGTTCAGGCGAACTACCTCGCTTCGCCGCCGCTCGTCGTCGCCTACGCGCTCGCGGGCTCCGTGCAGAAGGACCTGACCAAGGAGCCGATCGGCGAGGATAAGGACGGCAAGCCGGTCTTCCTCAAGGACATCTGGCCGACCTCGAAGGAAATCCAGGAGTTCATCTTCAAGTACGTCACGCGCGAGCTCTACGCGACGAAATACGCGGACGTCTTCAAGGGCGACGAGAACTGGCAGGCCGTTCAGGTTCCGGCCGGGCAGACCTACGCATGGGACGAAGGTTCGACCTATGTGCAGAACCCGCCGTACTTCGTCGGCATGGGCAAGACCGGCTCGGGCATCTCCGACATCAAGGGCGCTCGCGTTCTCGGTCTCTTCGGCGACAAGATCACCACCGACCACATCTCTCCGGCCGGTTCGATCAAGGCCGCTTCGCCGGCTGGCTCCTACCTCATCGGCCATGGTGTTGGCGTTGCCGACTTCAACCAGTACGGTACGCGCCGCGGCAACCATGAGGTGATGATGCGTGGCACGTTTGCCAACATCCGCATCCGCAACCACATGCTCGGCCCGAATGGCAAGGAAGGTGGCTACACCATCCACTATCCGTCGAAGGAAGAGATGTCGATCTACGACGCGGCCATGCAGTACAAGGAAGAGGGCGTTCCGCTCGTCATCTTCGCCGGCGTCGAATACGGCAACGGTTCGTCGCGTGACTGGGCCGCGAAGGGCACCAACCTGCTGGGCGTCAAGGCCGTCATCGCGCAGTCCTTCGAGCGTATCCACCGCTCGAACCTCGTCGGCATGGGCGTCATCCCCTTCGTCTTCGAAGAGGGCACGACCTGGGAATCGCTGGGCCTCAAGGGCGATGAAGTCGTCACCATCGACAACCTCGCCAAGGTCCAGCCGCGCGAGAAGCGCGTTGCCAAGATCACCTATGGCGACGGCAGCGTGAAGGAAGTTCCGCTGATCTGCCGCATCGATACGCTGGACGAAGTGACCTACGTCAACAACGGCGGCATCCTGCAGACCGTTCTGCGCGACCTGGCCGCCTGATCGGCCGCGGTCGACATGCCGTGAAACATCGGAGCCGGGACGCCGAAAGGCGCCCCGGCTCCTTCTTCTCCGGCCGGCAAATACCGGTACGCCCGCTACAAGATGGCACTCACCCGCGACCTCACTCCAACGTGACTTTCCGTTGATGCCTGGCCGGCGTATGTAATTAGCTCCCCCACAAGGAGTAGGCCGACGGCCCCAACGAAGTGACGCCATGACATCCGCAGACCGTTCTCTCATTCGCCCTTTTGCACTGGCTTTCGGGCTGTTCACAGCCGCTGGTGCACCGGCCGGGGCACAGGACGGACAGGTGATCAAAGGCGTCGTTGAACTGTTCACCAGCCAGGGCTGTTCTTCGTGCCCGCCGGCGGATGCGGCGCTGAAGACGCTGGTCGACGACGGTGACGTCGTGGCGCTCGCCTATCACGTCGACTACTGGAACTATCTCGGCTGGGCCGACACGCTCGCCTCCAAGGAAAATACCGAGCGGCAATATGCCTACGCCCGCATGCTCGGTCGCAACGGCGTCTATACGCCCCAGGCCATTTTGAATGGCCGTGACCATCTCAACGGCGGCAATCTTCAGGCGATCAAGACGCGGCTGGAAACAATGAAGGCCGAAGGCAAGGGGCTTGCCGTACCCGTCGATGCGAAGATCCAGGACGAAGAGATCCAGATCAACATCGGTAGCGGCATCGGCAAGGCGAACGTCGTCGTCGTCTATTTCGACCGTGCGAAAGTCGTGAAGATGGAGAAAGGCGAGAACAGCGGCAAGGAAATCCCCTACTGGCATGCCGTGCGCGACATTCAGACGATCGGCATGTGGGATGGAAAACCGGCAAGCTTCACCCTTCCTGCAACGGTCCTGACCGAGCGCCCCGGCAATAGTGGCTGTGCCGTTCTCTTGCAGTCGATGAAGGACAAGGAGACGCCGGGCGCGATCGTCGGCGCAGCCGCCGTGCTCGCCGGCCCCCAGGGCAAACTCTAGCGCGAAGCGCGAGGGGGTGGTTCGGCCCGGCAGCATCGAGGGGCTGGGGCTGAGGGTTCGAAGTTACCGGACCGAACCGGCCATGGCTGCGTTCGGTGAACTCCCGCAGCATGACGACCTGACCGGACATACGGTGGCAACGACTCTGTCCGTCAGCGCCCGCGAGTTTTGCGGTGAATTGGGGCGGCGATTTGACTGAAATGGGGCAGAGGCAAGAAATGCCCTCATCGTCCAACGGCTTCCGGCTTGCTTTTCGGCTCACGTCAGGCACACTGTTATCGTTCTGTCACAACAGAAGGCCGGATTGCCGATGACCGATGAGCCGGATTTGCCGCAAGGCGAGGCGCGCCATCAGCGCGAGACCACTTCCGAAGTGGTTGTCGATCTTCACGAATACAAGAACGCCAAGAACCCTCCCCCCATCACTTTCCATCGCCGCGAGCTGGACCAGATCCTCTGGGTCTACGGCCGCATGGTCGGCGAGGGCGAGTGGCGGGACTACGCCATCGATCACCTGAAGGACCGAGCGGTCTTCTCGGTATTCAAGCGATCGGGGGAGATGCCGCTCTACCGGATCGAGAAGAACCCGAAGCTGTCGACGAAACAGGGCGCCTATAGCGTGCTGAACATTCACGGCACGATCCTGAAACGCGGCCATGAGCTCGCCCAAGTGCTCAAGGTGTTCGACAAGGTGCTGAAGCTGGTGGAAACCTGAGGCATGCCGCGCAAATGTGCGTAGCGGCTTTGCGCGACATGCGAAATATCAAGATCTTAAAGCGCGAGGAGCGATCTGAAAGATCGCGATGCGCTTCAAGACCTGATCTGCAGCAGCAGCCCGGTGCGATGCGCGGCGGTTTCTGCCGGCGCCTGGCTTTGGCCTGAACGCAAGACGGACTGCAATCGGCGCACGCCGGGCCCGCCGTCTGACATGTGGGCAATCAGCTCTGATAGAGCGTGTCCGGATAGACATCTTCCGGTGGATCGCTCGCCTGCCCCTCGCCGAGCGCAAGCTGCATGATGGCCGTATCGAGCCAGCGGCCGTGCTTGAAGCCGGTCGCCTTCATCGTACCCTGAAGTTCGAAGCCGAGGGAGCGGTGCACCGCGATCGAGGCCGGATGGGCGCCGCCGATCACCGCGACCATCTGCCGAAAGCCGAGTTCCGTGCAACGACGGATCAGTTCGGCGAGCAACGCCCTGCCGGCGCCCTTGCCGCGCGCTTCCGGCGCCAGATAGATCGAATCCTCGACCAGGAAGCGATAGGCCGTGCGCGTCCGGAAGGCGGACGCATAGGCATAGCCGACGATCGATCCGCTGCCGTTGCATGCGACCATATAGGGGTAACCGTTGCCGACAATCGTCTCGAAGCGGCTTCGCATCTCCGCCTCCGAAGGGGGCACGATCTCGTAGGTGGCGACGCCGTTCAGAACGGACTCGCGGTAGATTCCGGTGATGACGGGAAGGTCCGCCAAGGTGGCGTCACGCAAACTCAAGGACATGGCGATAGACTGCATCTCGAGGTTTCGTCGTCCTTCACTCCCACGGAGCCGGGACGCGATCAACATATGACAACATATCTGGGCAACAAAAAAGGCGGCCGAAGCCGCCTTTTCCGTCATTCGTTTCGTGCTTAGTTGTTCCGGTTGCCCAGGAACTGCAGCAGGAACATGAACAGGTTGATGAAGTCGAGGTAGAGCGTCAGTGCGCCCATGATCGCCTTGCGGCCGGCAACGGTGCTGTCGTCGGCTTCGTAGTACATTTCCTTGATCTTCTGCGTATCATAGGCGGTAAGGCCAGCGAAGATCAGCACGCCGATCACGGAGATCGCGAAGCCGAGGGCCGACGAAACAAGGAAGATGTTGACGATCGACGCGATGATCAGGCCGAAGAGGCCCATGATCAGGAACGTGCCGAAGCCCGACAGGTCCTTCTTGGTCGTGTAGCCGTAAAGCGACAGGGCGCCGAACGACGCGGCCGTGACGAAGAACGTCTGCACGATGCTCTGGCCGGTGAAGACCAGGAAGATCGACGACAGCGACAGGCCCATCAGGGCGGCGTAGATCCAGAACGTCGTCTGCGCTGCGGAGACGCTCATCGAATTGATGCGGAAGCTCATGAAGAAGACCATCGCCAGCGGCGCCAGCATCACGACCCACCGCAGGGGCGAACCGTAGATGAGTTGGGCGAATGCCGGATTGGAGACGGCAAGCGCATAGGTTCCGTAAGCTGCCACGCCGGTGATCGCCAGCCCAAGGGCCATCAGGTTGTAGACCTTCAGCATGTAAGCACGAAGGCCTTCATCGATCACGGCACCCGCCTGAGCGCCGGCGGGCGACATTCGGGTTTGGTAGTTTCTCAGATCAGCCATTGTTTCCTCATTTAAGCTCCGGTGGAAGTTACGGTGTCGGGCGGCGAACGGTCTCGCTCTGAAAGGCTGGCTTCCACGCCCAGGCGCCGCTGCGGAGCTCCAGCATGCCTGTGGATAAATATGATGCCGAAACCGGTTGCGTACAAGACCCGAAGCCCCTGGATTCGAACGCATCCGGCCGTTTCCGGCAAGCTCGACGGGGATTTACGGTTAACTGCACGTACTCAGAGCTCGCGCAGGACCGGCGCCGCCTTCTGCCCGAGAATGCGCCACGTACCGGCAAGACCGATGCCAACGGTCATCACCAGGGCCCCGGCGACGGTCAGGATGGCGACATCCGGCAGGAAGCTTGACGGCAGCGTCATGATGCGGCTGACGACGAACCAGGCGGCAACACCGCCGGCAAACAGGGCGAAACCCGCGGTTGCAAGGCCGAGAATGGCATATTCGTAGCTGAAGGCCCGGATGAGGGTCGCGCGTGTCGCACCCAGCGTTTTCAGGACGACCGCATCATGGATACGGGCTCGGTTGCCGGCGGCAAGCGCACCGGCAAGCACCAGGACGGACGCGATCAGCGCCACCGCGGCCGCAGCCCGGATCGCCGTTGCCAACTGTCCGAGCAGCCCGTTCACGATGTCGAGAGCATCCTTCACACGCACGCTGGTTATCGTCGGATAGGCGTTGGTGACGGCTTTCAGCACCGCAGCCTCTTCTTCCGGCGTCGCTTCCGGATCGATGACCGTTGCCAGCCACGCATGCGGCGCACCGGCAAAGGTATTCGGCGAAAACACCATGACGAAGTTGATCGAAAGCGATTCCCACTCGACATTGCGGAAATTGGCGATCTTGGCGGTGATATTGCGGCCGAGCACGTTGACGGTCACGGTGTCGCCGATCTTCAGGCCGAGTTCGCCGGCCTCTTCCGCCGAGAAGGAGACCAGGGGCTCGCCGCTATAGTCGGCCGGCCACCATGTGCCCTCTGACAGCGTGGAGTTCTCGGGCTTGTTCTTGGCATAGGTGATGCCGCGGTCGCCGCGCAATACCCATTGGCCGCCGGGCGGCACGTTGCGGCTGTTCACGTCCTCGCCGTTGAAGGCGATAATCCGGCCGCGCAGCATCGGCACCTCGATGACCTTGCCCTTCGGGATCGTCCGCTTCAGCACCGAGCGGAAGCCTTCGATCTCGCTGCCCTGGATATCGACGAAGAAGAAGTTCGGCGCCCGCTCCGCCATGTTGCCGGTGAGTTCGCGGCGCAGATTGCCGTCGATCAGCGCCAGCGTCACGAGCAGCGCCAGCCCGAGACCGAGCGACAACACGACGGAAGGCGTGAGCGCGCCAGGGCGATGAATGTTGCCGATCGCCAGCCGCAGGGCCGGCGAGTTGACCCGCGGGCTGCGGCGCGCAAGCCAGGCGATCAACAGCGCGACGACGCGCAGGACAATGAAGGCAAAGGCGATCGCACCGAGGAACACCAGCGAAATATAGCGATCATAGGCCGTCCAGATCGCGAGCCCCGCCAGCGCGGCAAGACACGCGACCGCGCCCAGCAAATAGGGCCATGCCGGAAAGCCCGAGGGGTCGAAACCCTGCTGGCGGAAGAGCGCGGTTGCCGGAATGGCCCGCGCCCGCCCGAGCGGCAGGATGGCAAAGGTCAGCGCCGTCAGCACGCCGAACAGCGCGGCAAGACCGAGGGCGCCCGGATAGAGATGAAACTCGGTCGAGATCGGCAGCAGGTCGGCGAGGAATTGCGCCGCGACAAAGGGGATCAGCATGCCGAGGATCAGGCCGATCGCGATGCCGATCAGGGCGATCATCAGGATCTGTGCCAGATAGATCATCGCCACCAGCGAGGCAGGAGCGCCCAGGCACTTGAAGGTCGCAATGACACTGCGCTTCTGATCGAGATAGGCGCGCACCGCGTTGGCAACGCCGACGCCGCCGACAATCAGCGCCGTCAGGCCGACGAGGGTCAGGAATTGCGAGAAGCGGGTGATGTTCGCCGTCAGTGACGGCGCGGCGTTGGCGCTGGTGCGGATCGACCAGCCGGCCGCCGGAAAGCGCTTCTCGGCATCGGCACGAATGGCCGGAAGCTGTGCCGGATCGGCGACCTTCACCTTGTAGCTATGCTCGACAAGGCTTCCCGTCTGCACCAGGCCAGTAGCCGCAAGCGCCTCGGCCGAGACCATCAGGCGCGGCGCAAAGCCGAAGCCGTCGGACAAGGCGTCCGGCTCGCGGACGATCGTGCCGGTGATCCGGATTTTGGCGTTGCCGAGAAGGACTTCATCTCCGACCTGCACACCCAGGCGGTCGAGCAGCAGCGGTGCCACGATGGCGCCAAAGGTCTCGCCATCGCGCGCCAACAATTCATGCAGCGGGCGGTTCGGCCCGCTTTCCAGTGCGCCGTAGAGCGGATAGGCGGCATCGACCGCCTTCAGTTCGACCAGCGCCTGGTTGGAACCGTCGGGCAGCCGCGCCATCGAGCGCAGGCCGGCGGAAACCGCAACAGTGCCGAGCGTGTCGAGATAGGCCCGCTCGTCCACCGTCGCCACACGGTTGTTGAGTTCGAAGCGGATGTCGCCGGCGAGTAATTCCTGCCCCTGCGTGGCGATCGTCGCGGTGATCGATTGCGACAGCGAATTGACGCCGGCAATGGCCGCGGTGCCGAGCGCGATGCAGGCGAGGAATATGTAGAAACCTCGAAGTCCGCCGCGCATTTCGCGCAGCGCCAGGCGAAGGGCAAGAAGCGGCCGCAACCGAACCGATGACACGCCGTTCATGCCGAAGCCGCCTCCTGGCGCGGCGTCGCCACAAGCGGCTCCGCCTCGCCGCCGGCGACAATTTCGCCGGAGCGGACGCGGACCTGCCGCGCACAGCGTGCGGCAAGAGCCGCGTCATGCGTCACGAGAACGAGTGTCATGCCGCGGTCACGCTGTTCGGCGAAAAGCAGATCGGCGATCTGGCGTCCGGTCTCGGCGTCGAGGTTGCCGGTGGGTTCGTCGGCGATCAGCAGTTTCGGCGAAGGCGCCAAGGCGCGAGCGATCGCCACGCGTTGCTGCTCGCCGCCGGAAAGCTGGCCGGGATAGTGGCTGAGCCGCTCGCCGAGGCCGACGGCGACGAGTTCCTTGCGCGCGATCTCGAAGGCGCCTGGGACATTGGCGAGTTCGAGCGGCACCGCGACGTTTTCGAGCGCGGTCATGTTGGGGATGAGGTGGAAGGACTGGAAGACGATGCCGATGTTGCGCCCGCGGAAGTCCGCCACCCTGTCCTCGTCGAGCCGGTGCAACGGCGTGCCGTCGATGACGATCTCGCCGCTATCCAGCCGTTCGAGCCCGGCAAGCACCATCAACAGGGTCGACTTTCCCGAACCCGACGGACCGACGATGCCGACCGACTGGCCGGCATTGATCGTGAGGTTCATGCCCTTCAGCACGTGCACCGAGGCTGCCGCCTCCCCGAGGGTCAGATCCGCGTTTTTGAGTTCGATGATGGTGCTGGCCAAGGGAAACAACCCTATATGAACGAAATGGGGAACAGAAACGGCATTCGGGATTTAGGAACAGGCCCATGGCATTAAAAGGATTTCAACGGGTTTTCTTGGCACTGATGATGACAATTGCGTTATCATCGACAGCACGCGCCGAGACGATCAGCCTTGTGGGGTTCGGCGACAGCCTGATGGCGGGCTATCAGCTCCCGCCGCAGGACGCCTTCCCCACTCGGCTCGAAAAGGCGCTGAAGGAAAAGGGCCTGGACGTGACGATCGCGAACGCCGGCGTTTCCGGCGACACCTCCTCCGGCGGCCTTGCCCGCATCGACTGGTCCGTGCCTGATGGCACGAAGGGCGTGATCCTCGAACTCGGCGCCAACGACGCGCTGCGCGGCATTCCGCCGGAAGCCACCCGCAAGAACATCGAGGCGATGATCACCCGGCTCAAGGACCGAGGCATAGCGGTGCTGCTCGCCGGCATGATGGCGCCGCCGAACATGGGCGCGGACTATGCCGCCCGCTTCAACCCGATCTATCCGGAGCTTGCCGAAAAATATGGGCTGGAACTCTACCCGTTCTTCCTCGACGGCGTAGTGACAGAGGCGAAGCTCAAGCTGGAAGACGGCATTCATCCCAATGGCGACGGCGTCGGCGTGATGGTCGAGAAGGCATTGCCCGTGGTCGAACGCTTTCTGGCAACGCTGAATAAGACGGAGTGATGACATCGTCCACAGTTAAGAGAACGTTAATATTCGTAAGTGTCAAATACTAGTTGCGTGCAGACTCGATGCGTGATTCGCTGAGACATCTGCAAGAGATTCGGGGAGCTCGCCATGCCGAGACTATTCACCGCCCTCGAAATTCCGCGCAATGCAGCAATGAGTCTTTCGTTGCTGCGCGGAGGACTTCCCGGAGCTCGCTGGATAGATGTGGAGAATTACCACATCACCTTGCGCTTCATTGGTGACGTCGACTGGCGCACCGCCGACGAGATCATCGACAAGCTCGATCGGATCGAAAGACCGGAATTCCAGCTTCAATTGACCGGCACAGGCGCCTTCGGCTCCAAGAAACCGCACTCGGTCTGGGCCGGCGTCACCAACCAGCCGGAAATGTATGCGCTACAGGCCGAGATCGAACGCATCTGCCAGCGGCTCGGACTGCAGCCGGATCCGCGCAAGTTCACACCGCATGTGACGCTCGCCCGGCTGCGCTCCAGCCGCGTCGAAGATGTCGTCGAATACCTCTCCGGACGCGGCAACTTCATGACCTCGCCCTTCACCGTGTCGCGCTTCGTGCTTCTGTCATCGCGCGATTCGGTCGGCGGCGGGCCTTACCTCACGGAGGAGGTCTTCCCGCTTCACGAGGTGCGCGCGCCGAGCCTTACGAGCAACGACGAGCATCCGGCCTCGAGCATCTGGTAGAGCGCCTCGAAGGCTTCCGGTCCTTCGTAATAGGGATCCGGCACGTCCTGGCGGCGGCCTGAGGCATAGTCCAGGAAAAGATGCACTTTCTCTGCCGCGCCTTCAGGCGCCAGCCGTTTCAGCGTGCGGACATTGTTCTCGTCCATGCCGAGGATCAGGTCGAAATCCCGGAAATCCTCGGCCCGGACCTGGCGCCCGCGCAGGGCCGAAATATCGATCCCGTACCGACGCGCCGCCTGGATCGAGCGGCCGTCTGGCGGATCGCCGATGTGCCAGGCACCGGTTCCGGCCGAATCCACCTGCAGCGCCGATGCCAATCCCTTTTGCTCCGCCAACGCGCGCAGCACGCCCTCGGCCAGTGGCGACCGGCAGATATTGCCGAGACAAACGAAAAGAACTCTGACCGGTTTCATGCTATTCAAGTTCGACAGGACTGAAGTTTGGTGCGCATTTATACGCGGCAGCTACTGCATGTCTCCTTAAATCGACCTCGATTTGAGGACGAAGACATGCAGCAAATCAAAGTGCTACAGCGACCTTTGCGCGCCTCATGAGTCGCGCGGCGCTGTAGGCCTTCGAACAGGTCGACGTGTGGGAGAGAGACGATGACTGCGGAAAAGCTCGACGAAGCGACGATTGCCGAAAACCTGCACAAGATGGAAGGCTGGGTCAGGGCGGAGGACGGCAACTCGATCTGGAAGGCCTTTCGCTTCAAGAATTTCGTCGAGGCCTTCGGCTTCATGACCGAGTGCGCGATCGTTGCCGAGAAGCTCAACCATCATCCGGAATGGTTCAACGTCTACAATCGCGTCGACGTGACGCTGACGACCCATGACGCCGGCGGGTTGACGGAGCTGGACTTCAAGCTGGCGGCTCGGATGGACAAGGCGGCAGCGGGTCGCATGCCCGATCATTTGAAATAGCACGGCCACTCCCCATATTGAGCAATGCCGGAGCATCCGGCTTTCAGGCGAAATCGGATAAGGTGCTCTGGAATCAGCGGAAGCGGGACGATGGACGACGTCAAGATCGGTGAAATTCTCTTGCCTGGCGAGGAATCCGAGCAGGAGCGCAGGGAAAAGCGCGTGAAGCGGCGCTTCTGGCCAACCTTCCGCCGGGCTGCGCGGCAGATCCCCTTCAGCCGCGACCTTGTCGCCGCCTATTACTGCGCCATCGACCCGCAGACGCCGACACGGACCCGCGGTATCCTGCTTGCCGCACTCGCTTATTTCGTGCTGCCGATCGACATCATCCCCGACATGCTGGCCGTGGTCGGCTTTTCCGACGACGTCGCGGTGTTGACCGCGGCCTTCGCCGCCATCAGCGGCCAGATCAAGGAAACGCACTACACCAAGGCTGACGAAACCCTTGCCGATACTCCGCAAGATTGAAAGGAGATTGGCCTCCCGGGTTGTGGCGCCCCATTCCCGCCCAAAAGTCAAACTCTTGCCTGATTCTTTGTGGCATAGACATGCGAATGAGGCCGGTCGTGCGCTTTGGCGCGTTCGGCATCATTCAATGGCTTGGGGCAGGAATCCTTCCGGAACAGCATTCCGAAGTACCGCGCATCCGACATCGATCTTGGTTCGGCGATCGTACGAATCACCGGTCGAACGGCGCCGGACAATGGAGCAAATCGCTCCGTTTCGGGGCTAAACCCGCGGTTTTCGACCATCGTTGACGGTTTGGTAACCTGAATTAAGTCAAAACAAATTCAAATGATGACGACGCGTCGCCCGTCTGACCTGTTTCGGGTGATCGAAGAGCAAGAAAAGCGGCAGGACCTCATGTTTGTAAGAAAGATCGCAACCGCAATCGCATTCGTTCTGGCAACCGCCAGCATGGCTGCCGCCCAGTCTCCGACGCGCATCCAGCAGTTCAACGCCTGGGGCGCCTATTCCTACAACGCCGGCGGCGGCAAGGTCTGCTACGTCCTCTCGGTTCCGAAGGAAAAGAGCCCGGCCGGCGTCGACCACGGCGACATCTTCTTCCTCGTATCCCAGCGCCCGGGCCAGAACATCAGCTATGAACCGCAGGCGATGATGGGCTACCCGCTGCAGGAGAACTCCAAGGTCAACGTCGTCATCGACGGCCGCACCTTCGTGATGTTCACCAAGGGCAATTCCGCCTGGGTCGAAAACGCGGCGGAAGAACCGGCGCTCGTTGCCGCGATGAAGAACGGCAAGGCCATGTCGGTCAACGCCAAGTCGCGCAAGGGTACGGCAACCTCCTATTCCTATTCGCTCTCGGGCATCTCCGCTGCGCTGAAGCAGATCGAGGCCTGCAAGTAATCCCAGGCGTGTCCCGCAAACCTGTGCAGCGGTCTTGCGACACGGTTGCGTGACATCTGAAGGCGAAAACCCAGGCATAGGGCCGGCTGCGAAGCCGGCCTTCTGCGTTCCCGGGCCTGCCGCGTGACTCCTGGCCAAAACAATGCTAAAGCGCGGCCCAACTTGAGAGCCTCCGCGCCCCGATTGGCCGCTTTCGATGGCTCGACCGATTTCAATTCGCGCATCAGGACGATTTCCGGACCCGCTCTCCGGACGGCCTCACGCCGTACGACAGGACATCACGAGCATGGCAGCCACTGAAATTCTGAACCGGGTGGAGATCGTCAAGGCGCCGCAGGTGCGTGCAGCACCCCAGGCGGAAAAGCCGTCGTTGATCGGCCTCCTGCGCGAGGACATGGCAAAGGCGCTGGCCGAAAAGGGCGTGCCGGAGCGCCAGGTCAAGATGCGCGTCAGCCAGCTCTGGCATTGGCTCTATGTGCGCGGCGTCTCCGACTTCGACCATATGACGAACGTGTCGAAGGACATGCGCGAGATGCTGAAGCAGCATTTCACCATCGCACGGCCGGAAATCGTCGAGGAGCAGATCTCCGGCGACGGCACCCGCAAGTGGCTGCTGCGCTTCCCGGCGCGCGGCGCTGGCCGCCCGGTCGAGATCGAGACCGTCTACATTCCCGAGGAAGGCCGCGGCACGCTCTGCATTTCGAGCCAGGTCGGCTGCACGCTCACCTGCTCCTTCTGTCACACCGGCACGCAGAAGCTGGTGCGCAACCTGGCGGCCGAGGAAATCCTGGCGCAGTTGCTGCTCGCGCGCGACCGCCTCGGCGATTTCCCGGAGCGCGACACGCCGCAGGGCGCGATCGTGCCGGCCGAGGGCCGCAAGATCACCAACATCGTCATGATGGGCATGGGCGAGCCGCTCTACAATTTCGCTGAGGTCAAGACCGCGCTTCTGATCGCGTCCGACGGCGAGGGCCTGTCGCTCTCCAAGCGCCGCATCACGCTTTCGACTTCGGGCATCGTGCCGGAGATCTACCGCACCGGCGAAGAGATCGGCGTCATGCTGGCGATCTCGCTGCATGCGGTACGAGACGACCTGCGCGACCTGCTGGTGCCGATCAACAAGAAGTATCCGCTGAAGGAGCTGATGGAGGCCTGCCGCGCCTATCCGGGACTTTCGAACGCCCGCCGCATCACCTTCGAATATGTGATGCTGAAGGATGTCAACGACAGCCTGGAAGACGCCAAGGAACTGGTGAAGCTCCTGAAGGGCGTTCCGGCGAAGATCAACCTGATCCCGTTCAACCCCTGGCCGGGCACCAACTACCAGTGTTCCGACTGGGAGCAGATCGAGAAGTTTGCCGACTTCATCAACCAGGCGGGATACGCCTCGCCGATCCGCACGCCGCGCGGCCGCGACATCCTCGCCGCCTGCGGCCAGTTGAAGTCCGAATCCGAGCGCATGCGCAAGGTCGATCGCCTGGCCTTCGAGGCGATGATGATCGCCAATCACGGTGAAGACTGAGATCGAGAGAGACAGTAACAAGGTTCCACGGTCTCAAGCTTTGGGGATCGATGAAGAACTTTGATGAATGATCCAGTTCCTATCGATTGATTTCATGTCACCGGTTTCCTAAGAAGGCGGAAATCATTTCAGGAGGACAACCCATGCGCTCACTTCTCATCGCCCTTGCCGCTACGGTGGCATTCACCTTGCCCGCCCGTGCCGATGAGGTGACCGTCGCCGTGACCGCGATCGTCGAGCATCCGGCGCTCGATGCCGCCCGCGACGGTGTGAAGGATGCGCTGGCCGCCGCCGGCTACAAGGAAGGCGAAAACCTCAAGTTCATCTACGAGTCGGCCCAGGGCAACCCGGCGACCGCCGCGCAGATCGCCCGCCAGTTCGCCGGCGAGGGCCCGAATGTGATCGTGCCGATCTCGACGCCGTCCGCCCAGGCCGTGGTCTCCTCGACCCGTGACATCCCTGTCGTCTTCACCGCCGTCTCCGATCCGGTCGGCGCCCAGCTGGTCAAGGACATGGACAAGCCCGGCGGCAACGTCACCGGCCTCTCGGACATGTCGCCGGTCGCCGAGCACGTGGCGCTGATCAAGGAGATCCTGCCGAACGCCAAGTCGATCGGCTACCTCTACAACTCCGGTGAAGCCAACTCCGTTTCGCTGCTCGCCGTGCTCAAGGCGGAAGCCGAAAAGGCCGGCCTGACCGTCGTCGAGTCGGCTGCCACGAAGTCGGCCGAAGTCCAGGGTGCGGCCCGCGCTCTCGTCGGCCGCGCCGATGCGATCTACGTTCCGACCGACAACACGATCATCTCGGCCCTCGAAGGTGCCGTCGCCGTCGCCGAGGAAGCCAAGCTGCCGCTCTTCACCGCCGACACGGATTCGGTTGCCCGCGGCTCGCTCGCAGCCCTCGGTTTCAATTACTACGACGTCGGCAAGCAGACCGGCGACGTCGTCGTTCGCATCCTGAAGGGCGAAAACCCGGGCGACATCGCCGTGAAGGTCGCCGCCGGTTCCGACCTGGTGATCAACAAGAAGGCCGCCGAGAAGATGGGCGTCACCCTTCCGGCAAGTGTCGTAAAGCGCGCAACGCGCGTCGTTGAGTAAGGCTTTCGGCTTTTCAGGTTCAAGTTTGTTGCGTTTTGCCCGCCTCCGTTCCATACGGGGGCGGTTCGCTATGAGAGGCCTGGGATATCGAAGGCCGCTCCAAAGTTCTAAGCAGCATGGGCGCCCCGCCGTCGGGCGAATATGCCAGGCGGGAGCGTCGCGCACATAAGGACAACCAAGCGCGACACGTGGAAAAGAGGGTCTGGGGTTGAGTCTAATCGCTTTCTGGGGAGCCGTGGAACTAGGGCTGGTCTACGCCTTCGTTGCCGTCGGCGTCTTTCTCGCTTTCCGGGTACTCGATTTCCCCGACCTGACCGTCGATGGATCGTTTCCTCTGGGGGCTGCCGTCACCGCCGTTCTGATCATCGCCGGCGTCAATCCGTGGCTTGCCGCCTGCGTGGCGATGGTCGCCGGCGCCGTGGCCGGCATCGTCACGGCGATGCTCAACGTGCGCTTCAAGATCCTCAACCTGCTCGCCTCGATCCTGACGATGATCGCGCTCTTTTCGGTCAACCTGCGTGTCATGGGCAAGCCGAACGTCGCGCTGATCAATGCCGACACGATGCTGTCGCCCTTCTACGGCCTCGGCCTGCGTGATTTCTATGTCCGTCCGCTGTTCATCGGCGTGCTCGTCGTCATCGCCGTCATCGTCGTCTGGCGCTTCCTCGAAAGCGATGCCGGTCTGGCGATGCGCGCCACCGGCGCCAATGCCCGCATGGCCCGCGCGCAGGGGGTCGACACCAACCGCCAGATCTATCTCGGCATGGCGATCTCCAACGCGCTCGTCGCCTTCGGCGGCGCGCTCTTTGCCCAGACCAACGGCTTTGCCGACGTCACCTCGGGCGTCGGCACCATCGTCGTCGGTCTCGCGGCCGTCATCATCGGCGAGACGCTGCTCGGCGCCCGCGGTATCCTGATCGCGCTGATCGGCTGCGTGCTCGGCTCGATCCTCTACCGCATCGCCATCCAGCTGGCGCTGTCGACCGACATGCTCGGGCTGCAGGCCTCCGACCTCAACTTCGTGACGGCGGCACTCGTGACCTTTGCCCTTATCCTTCCCCGTCTTCGTCGCGGAGGTGCGGCATGATCAGCGTCCAGAACATCCAGGTCATCTTCGGCAAGGGCACGCCGCTGCAGAAGCAGGCGCTGAACGGCGTCAGCCTGACGATCGAACAGGGCTCCTTCGTCACCGTCATCGGCTCCAACGGCGCCGGCAAGTCGACCCTTCTCGGCGTGCTCGCCGGCGATGTGCTGCCGAGCGCCGGCCAGGTGACGATCGGCAAGACCGACGTCACCCGCAAGGGCACCGCCGCCCGCGCCGGCCTCGTCGCCCGCGTTTTCCAGGATCCGCTGACCGGCAGCTGCGGCGCGCTCTCGATCGAGGAAAACCTGGCGCTCGCCGCCAAGCGCGGCGAAGCGCGCGGCCTCACCGCAGCGCTCGGACCCAAGCGCCGCGAGCATTTCCGCGAACGCATCGCCGAGCTCAATCTCGGGCTTGAAAACCGCATGGGCGACCGCATGGACCTGCTCTCCGGCGGCCAGCGCCAGGCGGTTTCGCTGGTCATGGCGACACTCGCGGGTTCGGAAGTGCTGCTGCTCGACGAGCACACCGCAGCGCTGGACCCGGGCATGGCGGAGTTTGTGATGAACCTCACGCAGAAGATCGTGTCGGAGCGCAAGCTGACGACGATGATGGTCACCCATTCGATGCGCCAGGCGCTCGACTACGGCCACCGCACCATCATGCTGCACGGCGGCGAGATCGTGCTCGACGTCGCCGGCGACAGCCGCAAGGAATTGCAGGTCGAGGACCTGATCGCCATGTTCCGCCGCATCCGCGGCCAGACGCTCGACGACGACGCGCTGCTGATTGGCTGAGCCAGCTTAACTGGCGTCCTCTTCGAGATTGCCCCTCATCTGCCTGCCGGCATCTTCTCCCCGTGGACACGGGGAGAAGAGACAAGCGGCGATCGCTCGGTTCCCGCCAGACACCGGTACAGGCTGCAATCGCCCAACCCTTCCAGGCTTGCTTACAGCGCCGCCGACGGTCGCGTTTCGCGCCGAACGCTGCGGCATGCGCTCCTCCCCCGTCAGAACGGGGAGAAGATGCCGGCAGGCAGATGAGGGGCGAAAGCTCCGAAGACGGCTCAGCGCGCCGTCGTCATGAAGATCTTGACCGCGAACACCGAGAAGACGCCGGCGAAGCTGAAGTCGAGCGCCCGCATCGCCGCCTTGTTGCGCTGAAGCCAGGAGGCGAGCCAGTCGGCGGTGAAGACCACCAGCATGTTGACCGGCATGCCGATCGTGATGAAGAACAGGCCGAGGAACAGCAGCTTGCCGGTGACCGAAGGATCGTCGGCGCTGACGAACTGCGGCAGGAAGGTCATGAAGAAGATGATGACCTTGGGGTTGAGCAGGTTCACCCAGAAGCCCGCGGAAATGTTGGCAACAGCCGTGCCCTCCGCCGCCTCGACCTTCTGGACGGAGATGCTGGAGCCGAAGCGGATCGCCTGCACCGCAAGCCAGAGAAGATAGGCGGCGCCGCCGGTCTTGAGGATGGCGAAGGCGGCGGGCGAAGCGGTGATCAGCGCCGAGATGCCGAAGGCGACGAGAAGCGTATGCACGACGATGCCGAAGCTGGTGCCAAGCACGACGAAGAGCGCGGCCTTCTTGCCTTGCGCCAGCGCGCGGCTGATCGAAAGCGTCATGTCCGGACCAGGCGTCGCCGCCAGAAGCAGCGTCGCGGCCGCGAAGGTCAAGAGGGTTGGCAGGCTGGGAATGAAGTCCATCATCGGTCTCCGAGGCGCGAGGTCACCTTCCGTAATCCCCCGCCCGCTCTTTTGCCAGCGGATTCGCGAGATCCGGCGTTCTAATGCTTGTATCGCCGCAGGTTCTGGCTAAAGTGCCGCAGATTTGCACGCGGCATCGCCGCCCTCCCAAGACCAGACGGACGGAAACCATGGCATCGCATAAAGACGTGAAAAAGGTCGTTCTCGCCTATTCGGGCGGTCTCGACACCTCGATCATCCTGAAGTGGCTGCAGACCGAACTCGGCGCGGAAGTCGTCACCTTCACCGCCGACCTCGGCCAGGGCGAAGAGCTCGAGCCGGCCCGCAAGAAGGCCGAAATGCTCGGCATCAAGGAAATCTACATCGAGGACGTCCGCGAGGAGTTCGTCAAGGATTTCGTCTTCCCGATGTTCCGCGCCAATGCGGTCTATGAAGGCGTCTACCTGCTCGGCACCTCGATCGCCCGCCCGCTGATCTCCAAGCACCTGATCGACATCGCCCGGAAGACCGGAGCCGACGCGATCGCCCACGGCGCCACCGGCAAGGGCAACGACCAGGTTCGCTTCGAGCTTTCGGCCTATGCTCTGAATCCCGACATCAAGATCATTGCCCCCTGGCGTGACTGGTCGTTCAAGAGCCGCACCGACCTGCTCGAATTCGCCGAGAAGCACCAGATCCCGGTTGCCAAGGACAAGAAGGGCGAGGCTCCCTTCTCCGTCGACGCCAACCTCTTGCACTCCTCGTCCGAGGGCAAGGTTCTGGAAGATCCGGCCCAGGAAGCGCCTGAATACGTGCACATGCGCACGATCTCGCCCGAGGCCGCTCCCGACAAGGCGACCGTCATCAAGATCGGCTTCGAGCGCGGCGACGCCGTCTCGATCAACGGCGTGCGCCTGTCGCCGGCGAGCCTGCTCGCCAAGCTCAACGAATACGGCCGCGACAACGGCATCGGCCGCCTCGACCTCGTTGAGAACCGCTTCGTCGGCATGAAGTCGCGCGGCGTCTACGAGACCCCCGGCGGCACCATCCTTCTTTCCGCTCACCGCGCGATCGAATCGATCACGCTCGACCGTGGCGCCGCACACCTCAAGGACGAGCTGATGCCGCGTTATGCCGAGCTGATCTATTACGGCTTCTGGTTCTCGCCGGAGCGCGAAATGCTGCAGGCCGCGATCGACAAGAGCCAGGAGCATGTCGAGGGCGAAGTGACGCTAAAGCTCTACAAGGGCAACGTCATGGTCGTCGGCCGCGAGAGCGCCAAGTCGCTCTACTCCGACAAGCTGGTCACCTTCGAGGACGACCAGGGCGCCTACGACCAGAAGGACGCCGCCGGCTTCATCAAGCTCAACGCGCTGCGCCTGCGCACGCTGGCCGCGCGCAACCGCTAAGACGAGCTCCGAAAAAAGAAGCCTCCGCGACCCGTTCGCGGAGGTTTTTTGTTGCCTTATTCCGCCGCCTCCGGCAGCGGCTCCTCGCGATCGGCAGTCGCGGCCAGCGGCTGCAACCGAACCGTCCGGCGATACCAGACATAGCTGAGGATGCAGACGAGGCCGAAGCTTGGGATGATCGTGCCGAGCGCCAGCACTGGCGCGCCGACCGCGGCGGCGATCGCCCCACCGAGCAGCCCCGAGCCCATCTGGACGAACCCCATGACAGCCGATGCCGTGCCGGCGATATCGGGAAAGGGCGCCATCGCCGCCGTCATCATATAGGGCATCACGAAGGCAATGCCGAAAGCGTAGAGACCGATCGGCAGCATGACCGACAGGAAGCTCGGCGAAAGCATATGCATGCTATAGGCAAGCGCGAGACTGGCAAGACCGATGAAGACGAGGCCCGCCGGTACCAGCGCCTGCGGCGTGAAGCGCCGCATCAGCAGCCGGACCACCACGGTCCCCGAAAAGAACAGGCCCGACTGCATCAACATGCCGACACCGAATTCGGTCGGCGTCAGACCCACCTCGTTGATGAGCACGAAGGGCAGCATCGTCGCCCAGGCATAAAGCGCGCCGACGGCACCGCCGATGACCAGCGTCGAGGAGACGAAACGGCTGTCGCTCACCAATCGACGATAGGCCGCAAGGATCGGCTTCAGATGCCCCTTGGCCGGATCGGGCGTCACGGTCTCGGCCATGAAGAACTGTACGGTGAGGCAAGCCATCGCGGCAAAGCCGACCATCAGGAAGAAGATCGACCGCCAGCCGAACAGCCCGAGCGCCAGGCCGCCGAGCGTCGGCGACACTGCAGGTCCAAGTGCCAGCATCATGCCGATCATGTTCATGATGCGCGCGGCTTCGGTTCCTGTGAACTGGTCGCGCACGATCGCGCGGGCCACCGTCATGCCGACGGACGCGCCGATGCCCTGCACCAGACGGCCGGCAAGGAGCACCGCAACCGACGGCGCGAAGGCGGCCATCAGACTGCCGATGAGATAGATCGCCATGAAGATCAGCGTCGCGCGGCGTCGGCCGATGACGTCGGAGAGCGTGCCGGAAACGAGCTGGGCAAAGGCGAAGCCGGCGAAATAGAGCGACAGCGTCATCTTGATCGCCGCCTCGCTGGAAGAGAAGGCGCGCACCAGCTCCGGCATGGCAGGGGTGTAAAGCGCCATGGAGACCGGGCCGAGCGCCACCAGGAAGGCGCCGATGATGCTCGTGCGCCGTTCGCTCATGCGACGCGTCATCGCGGGGCTCCGGGCTGTTCCTCGGACTTCTCGCCAGCCTCCTTGCCGGCAAGGCACGGGTCAAGCTCACGTAAGTTGTCTCGCAGGATGCGCAGGTTGGCGCAAAGAACCTCGCGGGTCGCCTCGTCGAGCCCGGCCGTATAGGCGTTCATCATCTCCCGCAACCCCGCCATCAGGTCGGTGAGCAGCGGGCCTGCCTTGTCGGTGATGACGACGTTCTTGGCGCGACGGTCCGCCGGATCCGGCACGCGGGCGACCAGCCCCATCGTCTCCAGCCTGTCGAGATAGGCCGAAAGCGTCATCGGCTCGATCCCCATGCGGGTCGCGATCTCGGCCTGCTTGATGCCCTCGGTAAGCACGACCTGGATCAGCGTGCGCGCCTCGCCCGGGGTGATGCCCAGATCCATGGCGTTGACCTTGCGATCGAAAGCCCCGCGCAACAGGCGCGAGACGTCGGTCAAAAGCATTCCAATGGTTTCGGATTCGAGTTTGAAGGGCATCAGCATCGTTCACATATGATATAATAAGCTTTACTTATCATATCTGACGGCACCATTCAACGCGCCACTGCGTGTTTCCCTGAAACCGAGCCGATTCAGGGATAAAAACATGCAGAAATTCAAAGCGTTACAGCGACCCTTGCGCGCCTGATATGGCGCGCGACGCCGTATGGCTGTCGCCTAGCCTTCGAGCTCCTCGCGCAGCATTTCAAGCTCCAGCCATTCCTCCTCCATGCGGGCCAGATCCGCACGAAGCTTCTCCAATTCCTGCGCGAGTTTCGCAAAAGCATTTGGATCTTTTGTGAAAAGGCTGGGGTCGGCCATCTTTTCCTCGCGCTTGGCCGCCTCTGCCTCCGCCTTGGCGATCTCCTTCGGCAGGTTTTCGAGCGCGAATTTCTGCTTATAGGAAAGCTTGCCCTTGGCGGCCTTTGGCGCTTCGGCGGCGGGTGCAGCCGTTTCGTTGGCCTTGGCCTTTTCCGCCTTTTCGGCTCTGCGCTTCTCCTCGATCGCGCCCTTGCGCTGCGCCATCATGTCGGAATAGCCGCCGGCATATTCGATCCAGCGGCCGTCCGGCTCCTCGGGGTTTGCCGGCGCGATCGTCGAGGTCACGGTGCGGTCGAGGAAATCACGGTCGTGGCTGACGAGGATCACCGTTCCGGCAAAGCCGGCAACGATCTCCTGCAAGAGGTCGAGCGTCTCGATGTCGAGGTCGTTGGTCGGCTCGTCAAGGATCAGGAGGTTCGTCGCCCGCGCCAGGATACGCGCCAGCATCAGCCTTGCCCGCTCGCCGCCGGAGAGTTCGCGGATCGGGGTGCGCGCTTGCTCCGGCTGGAACAGGAAATCCTTCATGTAACCGGTGACGTGGCGCTGCTCGCCATTGACCAGCAGGTTCTCGCCGCGGCCGTCCGTCAGGTAGTGCGCCAGCGTGTCGTCCAGATTGAGATCTTCGCGCTTCTGGTCGAGCGTCGCCATCTCGAGATTGGTGCCGAGCTTGACCGTGCCGCTGTCCGGTTCGATCTGCCCGGTCAGAATCTTCAGAAGCGTCGTCTTACCGGCACCGTTGGGGCCGACGAGACCGATGCGGTCGCCGCGGTGCACGCGGATCGAGAAGGGCGCAACGATGGTGCGCTCACCATAGGCCTTGCTGATCTTCTCGGCCTCGATCACCAGCTTGCCGGACTCCTTGGCATCGGCAAGCGTCGCCTGCACCGTCCCCTGCGGTCCCTTGTGGCCACGATAGGCCGCCCGCATCGTCTGCAGCTCACCGAGACGGCGCATGTTGCGCTTGCGCCGTGCGGTCACGCCATAGCGCAGCCAGTGTTCCTCGCGTTCGATCGCCTTGCCGAGCTTATGCTGCTCCAGTTCTTCCGCCTCCAGCACCTCGTCGCGCCAGGCCTCGAAGTGGGCAAAGCCGCGGTCGAGCCGGCGCGACTGGCCACGATCGAGCCAGACGGTCGCGGTCGACACCTTCTCCAGGAAGCGCCGGTCGTGCGAGATCAAAACCAGCGCCGAGCGGCTGCGGGTAAGCTCGTCTTCCAGCCATTCGATCGTCGGCAGATCGAGATGGTTGGTCGGCTCGTCAAGCAGCAGGATATCCGGCTCCGGCGCCATGACGCGGGCGAGCGCCGCCCGGCGCGCCTCGCCGCCGGAGAGCCGCTTCGGGTCTTCTTCACCGGTCAGTCCCAGATGCTGCAGCAGATAGGCGACGCGATAGGGGTCGTCGCTCGGGCCAAGCCCCGCTTCGGCATAGGCCTGCACCGTGTCGTAGCCGTCGAAATCCGGCGCCTGGTGCAGATAGCGGATAGTCGCCGAGGGATGGCGGAACACTTCGCCCGACTGCGCTTCCGCAAGACCCGCGGCAATCTTCATCAGCGTCGACTTGCCCGAGCCGTTGCGCCCGACCAGGCAGATCCGGTCGCCCGGCTCCACTTGCAGGTTGGCGCCGGCCAGAAGCGGCGTGCCGCCGAAGGTAAGAAAGATGTCGTCGAGTTTCAGAATGGGGGGCGCCAAGGCTCAGGCTCCGGTAAGATCATAGGGGCGGGCAAGCACGACGGCGCGGCCGCTCTTGAGGCTGAAGCGAAGGGGACCCTCCGCAACATTGGAAACGGTTCGGGACGAGCCGAACGGCAGGGTGAAATCGTCGAGCGGGTAACGCGCATTGACGATCGAAAGACCGGTAAGCTCCGTCAACCCCAAGACCGAAAAGAGACACCCCTTCGGCAGGTCAAGCTCGAGCGTGCCGGCAAGCAGCGGATAGGCCTCTTCCTCGCCGGAGGTCATCAGCACCGAAAGCCCGCGCTCGGCAAGGCCGACCGCCTGCAACAGGTGCAGGAAGGCATGGTCGCTGCGGGTGCCGCCAAGCGCACCTGCAAAGATCAAGCTGTCGGCACCACGCGACAGGGCAGCCTCGACGGCCATCTCGCCATCCGTGGCCGCCTTTGCCGCCGGATAGGACTCGCGCGGAACGGAGGCGAATTCGGAAAGCAGGGTGTCTTCAGTCGAATCGAAATCACCGACCCAGACATCCGGAACGACGCCGAGCAGACGCGCGTGCCGCATGCCGCCGTCAGCCGCGACGAAGCGGCTTCCGCCTAGCTGGCGTGTCAGCCGGTCGGTGCTTGTGAGCGCACCGCCAAGCAGAATGGTGAAGGTCGATCGAGCCATGGCAAAGCCCATAGCGCAAAGGACTGCGGAAGGAAAACGAAGAAAGCGAGAAGACGGTCGGATCTCAAGATTTTGCGAGGATCGTCAATGGCCTTCCGGCACCGGATCGGAAGAGAGCATGCCGGCATAGACGCCGGGCGTCGAATCCGGAATCTCGATCGCGCCGGCCACCCGCTCATAGAACTTCGCCGGACCGACCCCGCCGATGACCGCATAACCGTAGCCAGCCTCGCGCATCGCCGTCAGGCTTTCGATCAGCAGCGCCTCGCCGATGCCCTGCCCGCGCATGCCTTCGTCGACACCGGTCGGGCCGAAAAAACCGAGCGCCGTCACGTCGTAGCAGGCGAAACCAACGATGTTCTCTTCATGCACCGCGATATGAATGCGCGTCGGGGTCGAGGAAAAGGCCGCTTCCGCCTCGCCCGCCCAGCCGGGGCCGAAAGTCCTCTCGATCCAGGTGACGATCAGGCGGCGCTCGGGCGCCATGGCGCGGCGAATGCGGATGCCCGGGCCAAGCTTCGACTGGGGCTGCACCGGCAAGGCATATAGTCGAACGAGCATATCTGGCATGGCATTTCCTCCTCGCGGCTCCCTGCAGTTTTTGTCTTAGCGCAGCGTCCGGCTTACGCAAGCGCGGACGCCATGCCCTGAGCAGGCATCAACTCGACTTGCACCAAACACGCTTGCCATGGAACCAACGTGGCGGTAAATCTCTTGCCGCTCTAACGGGGTGCCTTCCGACCGCATGACGGCCGAAGGCTGAGAGGCGTGAAACGCCAACCCGCGGAACCTGATCCGGCTCATACCGGCGGAGGGATTAGACGCGATCGGATCGATACGCCCTTTTCCCATGCAACAACGAACTTTGGGAGAGAGGTGCTCGCCATGCCCAATTCATTGCAATTCAAATTGTTTAGCCGGCTAGCTCTGACTGCGGCCGCAAGCCTGGTTTTCGTCGGTGCCGCTGCCGCTGCCGACAGGACCCTGACGGTCTATACCTATGAGAGCTTCATCACCGAATGGGGCCCGGGCGCCAAGGTCGCCGAAGCCTTCGAAAAGACCTGCGAATGCAAGGTCAACTATGTCGGCGTCGCCGACGGCGTCGAACTCTTGACCCGCCTGAAGCTTGAAGGCGGCGCTTCGAAAGCCGACATCGTGCTCGGCCTCGACACCAATCTCGTCGCCGAAGCCAAGGCGACCGGTTTCTTCGCGCCGCACGGCATCGATGCCAAGGACCTGAAGGTACCGGGCGGCTTCTCCGACGACACCTTCCTGCCCTACGACTACGGCCACTTCGCCGTCGTCTACGACACCCAGACCTTGAAGACGCCGCCGAAGAGTCTCAAGGAGCTTGTCGAGGGCGACGCATCGCAGAAGATCGTCATCGAGGATCCGCGTACCTCGACGCCAGGCCTCGGTCTGCTGCTCTGGGTCAAGGCCGTCTATGGCGATGAGGCCGGCGCTGCCTGGGCAAAGCTCAAGGATCGCGTCCTGACGGTCACCCCGGGCTGGTCGGAAGCCTATGGCCTGTTCACCAAGGGCGAAGCGCCGATGGTGCTCTCCTATACCACCTCGCCCGCCTACCACATGGTCGCGGAAAACACCGACCGCTACCAGGCCGCAGCCTTCTCCGAGGGGCACTACATCCAGATCGAAGTCGCCGGCATGACCAAGAATGCCAAGGAGTCGGAACTGGCAAAACAGTTCCTGAGCTTCATGACCGGGCCGGAGTTCCAGTCGATCATCCCGACGACCAACTGGATGATGCCGGTTGGCGCCACCAGCGCGCCGCTGCCGGATGCCTTCAACAAGCTGGTCACTCCGGAAAAGACCTTCCTGCTGCCGTCGGAAGAAGTCGCGAAGAACCGTAAGGCGTGGATCGACGAGTGGCTTGCCGCGATGAGCAAGAACTGAGGCCGGATTGTTCGCGCTTCGCGAAAACCGCATGACGGTTGCCGCCGGGGCATTTTGCCTCGGCGCCTTCCTGCTCTTCGTCGGCCTGGCGATCGCCGCCTTGCTCGCTGAGACCGGCGGCGCGGGCGAACGCACCCTGTTCGACGCCTATATCTGGCGCGTCACCCGCTTCACGCTGCTGCAGGCAAGCCTTTCCACGCTGCTCTCCGTGCTCTTCGCCATACCGGTGGCACGCGCGCTGGCGCGGCGGCCACAGTTTTTCGGCCGCATCTGGCTCTTGCGGCTGATGGCGCTGCCGCTCGGTCTGCCCGTTCTCGTCGGCGCGCTTGGGCTGATCGAGATCTGGGGACGCCAGGGCTTCCTCAATGCGGGCCTGCGCTGGCTTGGTCTTGAGCAGCCGGTCAGCATCTACGGCCTGTTCGGCATCCTGCTCGCCCATGTCTTCTTCAACATGCCGCTGGCGGCGCGCCTGTTCCTTGCCGGGCTCGAGCGCGTTCCCGCCGAATACTGGCGCAGCGCCGCCAATCTCGGCATGCCGTCCCATGCGCTCTTCCGCTTCATCGAATGGCCTGTTCTTCGCGGCCTGCTGCCGGGTGCGGCCGGCCTCGTGTTCATGCTCTGCGCCACCAGCTTCACGCTCGTGCTGACGCTTGGCGGCGGGCCCGCGGCCAGCACGATCGAGGTCGCGATCTACCAGGCGCTGCGCTTCGATTTCGATCCGCCGCGCGCCATCGCGCTGTCCGGCCTGCAGATCGCCATGACCGGCGTCCTGCTTTTCATTCTCAGACATCTGGCAACGGAGCCGGAAGAGGGTATGACCGGCGGCCGCACGGTTCGCCGCTTCGATGGCACAGCGCCAATGGCACACCTCAATGACGGCGCCTGGATCGTCCTGGCATTGCTCTTCCTCATCGCCCCCCTGGTTGCGGTGGTCGTCTCCGGGCTGCAGGCCGATCTCCTTAAGCTCGCCCGGGATCCGAACGTGCACCGGGCGCTGATGACGAGTGCCGCGATCGCGCTTGCCTCGGCATTCGCCTCCGTTGCCATGGCAGCCGTCATGATCCGCGCCGCAGCGACAATGACCGCGCCCCGTCATGCGGGAAAGCTGGCATACGGCTTTGCCGGCATGATCGGCGCCAGCACCTCGCTCATCCTGCTGGTGCCGCCGGTCGTGCTCGGCGCCGGCTGGTTCCTGCTCCTCCGCCCCTTCGGTGATGTCGCGCGCTTTGCGCCTGTCATTGTCGTGGCGATCAATGCCCTGATGGCGCTCCCCTTCGTCCACCGTATCCTGGCACCGGCCATGGCGACGCACGCGGCGCGCTCTGAACGGCTGGTGGCAAGCCTTGGCATCCGCGGCTTTCATCGCCTGCGATGGATCGACCTTCCCGCCCTCCACAAACCGCTGCTGATGGCGCTCTCCTTCGCCATGGCGCTGTCGCTCGGCGATCTCGGCGCCGTCGCCCTCTTCGGTTCGCAGGACATGGTGACGCTTCCCTGGCTGCTCTATAGCCGAATGGGCAGCTACCGCACGGCCGATGCGGCCGGCCTCGCCCTCTTCCTCGGGCTTCTCTGCCTGATCTTCACCATCCTCGGCACGGCGGACGACGCCCGCCGGCCGGAAAGACGCAAAGCATGACTGAGCCCACCGCTGCCATAGAACTGCGCAATGTCGAGGTTCGTTTCGAAGCGACCACGCTGCGCTTCGATTGCACAATCGCCGCCGGCGGCATCGTTGCCGTTGCCGGCGCCTCCGGCACCGGCAAGTCGACACTCTTCCACCTCATTGCAGGTTTTGAAGATGCCGACCGCGGCGAGATCCGCATCCTCGGTGAGAACGCAGGCAACCAGGCACCTTCCGAGCGCCCGGTCTCGATGATCTTCCAGGACAACAATCTCTTCGCCCATCTCGATGTCGCGACCAATGTCGGCCTCGGCATCGATCCCGCACTTCGCCTGACGGACGAAGATCGGAAGAAGATCGAGGACGCGCTTCGCCGCGTTGGGCTTGAAGGCTTCGGGCGACGGCTGCCGTCCACGCTTTCCGGCGGGGAACGCCAGCGGGTCGCGCTCGCCCGCGCACTCGTGCGGCACCGCCCCCTCCTCCTGCTGGATGAACCTTTTGCTGCCCTCGATCCCGGGATGCGCACCGGCATGCGCACGCTTCTTCGCGAGCTGCACGCGGAAGAAGGCAACACCATCTTGATGATCACGCACCATCCCGAAGACGTGAAGGCACTGGCCGATAGCGTGCTTTTTCTCGACCAGGGGCGTATCATTGCCCACGATACGCTCGACCGCTTCCTGGAGCGGCGTGACAATGCGGCAATCGACCGCTTTCTCGGCAACGCGTGAAGGAGGGTGCAGTTTCGCCTCGCCCTCAGCCGATTGCCACAATTTGACCGCGACACCATGCGACGCGCGAAATATCCGGCCGTGGGCACGAATATTCGCGCATCCGTTGCCGTGATACCACGGGGCAACTATTTCTACCGAGACAAACTAGGCAGGTGGCGCTGAAATCAGATACAGCAAGACCAGGGCTGAACAGTCGCGGCGGAGCAACGCTGCCGGACTGAAAAAGTAGGACTTTCAACGCTGTCGTTCCGGAGCGATCGACGGGAAACGGGCTGAGGCATGGAGAGGCATACAGTCACACACGACCGGTTCCCGCCGAAGCGCGGACGGCTGCGTGCACGCGCCGTGGTTGCACTGCTCGCGACCACGCTTCTCTCCGCATGCCAGTCGGTGATCGAGCAAGCCTACGAGCCGACCGTTTCGCCTTCGTCCAATCCGCAGATTGTCGACGAGGTCCAGAAGAACGACCCGCGCGCAAAAATGGGCGCGCGCGAACATCCGCGCATCGTCGCAAGCTATGGCGGCGAATACAAGGACGCGAAGACCGAACGGCTGGTCGCCCGCATCGCCGGAGCGCTGACCGCCGTCTCGGAAAACCCGCAGCAGTCCTATCGCATCACCATTCTGAATTCGCCGGCAATCAACGCCTTTGCGCTGCCGGGGGGCTATCTCTACGTCACCCGCGGCCTGCTCGCCCTTGCCAACGATGCCTCCGAGGTCGCAGCCGTCTTGTCGCACGAGATGGCGCACGTTACCGCCAACCACGGCATCGAGCGCCAGCAGCGCGAGGAAGCGGAAGTCATCGCCAGCCGCGTGGTCTCCGAGGTGCTGTCGTCCGATCTCGCCGGCAAGCAGGCACTCGCCCGCGGCAAGCTTCGGCTTGCGGCCTTTTCGCGCAACCAGGAACTCCAGGCGGATGTGATCGGCGTGCGCATGCTCGGCGAAGCCGGCTACGACCCCTATGCGGCCGCACGCTTCCTCGATTCGATGGCGGCCTATAGTCGCTTCACCGCGGTCGATCCGGAATCCGACCAGAGCCTCGACTTCCTGTCGAGCCATCCGAACGCGCCGCAGCGTGTGGACCTTGCGCGCCGGCATGCCCGCGCCTTCGGCCCCGAAGGCACCAGCGGCGATCGCGGCCGCGACTATTACCTCGCCGGCATCGACGGCCTGCTCTACGGCGACAGTCCGCAGGAAGGCTATGTCCGCGGCCAGACCTTCCTGCACGGCCAGCTCGGCATCCGCTTCGACGTGCCGACCGGCTTCCAGATCGACAACAAGGCGGAAGCGGTCCTCGCGACCGGCCCGGGCGACATCGCCGTGCGCTTCGACGGCGTGGCGGACACCGGCGGCCGCAGCCTGACCGACTATATCGCCAGCGGCTGGGTGACCGGCCTGCAACCCGACACGATCAGGCCGATCAATATCAACGGCCTCGATGCCGCGACCGCGCGCGCCTCCGCCGATCGCTGGGACTTCGACGTCACGGTCATCCGCATCGACAACCGCATCTACCGCTTCCTCACCGCCGTTCCGAAGGGTTCGAGCGCACTCGAGCCGACCGCCAACCAATTGCGCAGCTCGTTCCGCCGCATGACGCCAGCCGAGGCCCAGTCATTGAAGCCGCTGCGCATCCGGGTCGTGACGGTAAGGCCGGGCGAGACGATCGCGACGCTCTCCGCCCGCATGATGGGAACGGATCGCAAACTCGACCTGTTCCGGGTGATCAATGCGATGCAGGTCACCTCGACGGTGAAGCCGGGTGACAAGGTGAAAATCGTTTCCGAGTAAGCGACGGCGCCTCACAGCGGGCGAGTTCGCACGCGCTTGTGCGGCGGAATGCTCAGGCATTCGCCGGGTGGGCGGACCTCGATATGCAAGCGCACGCGTAGTGCCTCGGACTGGTCCAAGCCACTACCCGGTGCCTGTGCTCGCTGCTAGAGCATGTCGCGCTAACAACGACATGCGAAATATCAAAGGCTTAAAGCGCAGGGAGCGAAGCTGAAAGATCGCGACGCGCTTCAATGAATGCCTGCGGTCAGGGCCGGCGCTTTGGTCGCGAGCGCCATTCTCAGCTTTTCGAGCGCCCGGGTTTCGATCTGCCGCACCCGTTCCTTGGAAATGCCGAGATCGAGGCCAAGTTCTTCAAGCGTCGCACCATCCTCCGACAGTCGTCGTGCACGGATGATCCGCATCTCCCTCTCCGTCAAGGCGCCGAGCGCATCACGAAGCCATACACGGGCGCGCTCTCCGTCGATCATGTCGCTGACCTGTTCGTCGGGGAGCGGTGCATCGCTGGCCAGGAAATCCAGTCGCTCGCCACCATCGGAATCGGCGCCGCCGACGGGGGCCTGCAAGGAGGTGTCGCTGCCGGATAGCCGCGCATCCATGGTCTGCACATCGGCGATGCTGACGCCAAGCGCCGCAGCGATTTCCTCATGCATAGCCTGCGATGTAAGCTGCCTGTCGCCTTGGGCAAGACGCGCGCGCAAGCGCCGCAGGTTGAAGAACAGCGCCTTCTGCGCCGAACTCGTGCCGCCGCGGACGATCGACCAATTGCGCAGGACGTAGTCCTGCATCGATGCCCGGATCCACCAGGTCGCATAGGTCGAGAACCTGACCTCACGGCTGGGTTCGAAGCGGGCGGCCGCTTCCAGGAGGCCGATATGGCCCTCCTGCACCAGGTCGCCCATCGGCAGGCCGAAATTGCGGAATTTCGCTGCCATCGAGATCACCAGCCGCATGTGGGACATGGCGATCTTGTTGCGGGCTTCCTGATCATGGTCGTTCCGCCAGGCCTGGGCCAGCGCGTGCTCCTCGTCGCGCTCTAGATAAGGGGCCTCCATTGCGATCTTGATCATCCGCCGGTCTGCAGTGAGAGTCTTCATCGATCACTCCGTGACTGGCGCCGGGCGCCATTGCGTGTGAAGTCCAAAAGGGCCGGACGGATGAGGCGTCCGGCAGCAGGGGCGTCCAGATCACTATGAATTGGGTCGATCCAAATCACCGTGATCGATTCTAATAGGCTAGAGCAGGATGCGAGCGGAAAACCGCTCACACGTTTCCTTATCCCGCTCTGGAGCGCCGTGCGTTCAGATCAACGCATTGAGGTCGCTCTAGCACTTTGTTTCGAGAGCATCTTTTCCGCTTCCCGTGATGCCAATTGAAGCGGGATGCTCCGGGGCCGCACCGTCGAAACTTGAAGAAACGACGCGGCGCCCTAACTTCGAAGTCACGAACCTGAACGGTGATGGACCACAGAACCAAGATCGCCCGGCGCGAAAGCGGCGCATTCCTGCCGGCCAATATAAATGCGCGTCAGCGCGAAAGGTTCCATTCGGTCAAAGAAAAAGCCCGGCGCGATGGCCGGGCTTCGTGCAAGTACTGATGCGGCGAAATGCGCTTACGCAGCTTCGTCCTGGGTATCGTCTTCTTCGATAGCCTTGCCGCGCTTCGGGCCCTTGCTGAGGTTGGCCTCGACGAGGCGCACGGCTTCGGTCTCCGACATCTTGTTCACGGCAGCGATTTCGCGCGCCATGCGGTCAAGGGCAGCCTCATAGAGCTGGCGTTCGGAATAGGACTGTTCCGGCTGGTTTTCGGCGCGATAAAGATCGCGGACGACTTCCGCGATGGAAATCAGGTCGCCGGAATTGATCTTGGCATCGTACTCCTGGGCGCGGCGCGACCACATGGTGCGCTTCACGCGAGCCTTGCCCTGCACAACCTTCAACGCACGATCGACAAAATCGGTTTCGGACAGCTTGCGCATGCCAATGCTGACAGCCTTGGCCACCGGCACCTTCAGACGCATCTTGTCCTTCTCGAAATCGATGACAAAAAGCTCAAGCTTCATGCCGGCGACTTCCTGCTCTTCGATCGCCACGATCTGGCCAACGCCGTGGGCCGGATAGACGATCGATTCACCGGTCTTGAAGCCCTGGCGTGTCGAAGATTTTTTCTGCTGGGTCGTCATTCGTTTCAAAAACTCCCTGTTTCGCGCCGGCCATTCTGGCCGGGGCCGGGTCAGTGAGGCCCGGGATAGACGGGGATACCGCCGGGTGGGTACATCCTGGTCCGTCCAAGGAACGCAAACAGCCTCATGAAATGCGGTCGCAACAGAGCAAAGCCATGTTGCGTAAATAGGGAGAACCGCGTTTTGGAGATCGTTTGCTTTCGTGATGGTTTTCGGGCGCGCAAAAACACCCTCTGTGGATCAGTAGAAGGAACCTATCACAAAAAAGTGCCGAAATCAATAATTTGCTGCATGGCAGTCATCAAGCCGCCATTCTCGCAACTGCGAGCGCAGTGCGTGTTTTCCCCAGGTTTGGCGCGCTGGGTCGCTCTCACTGCGTCAGCCTCGACGAACGATGGAGATCGTTCGCCTTAGTCGCCCTGGCCCGGCTCGGCAGAGAAAAATTTCTCGTACTTGCCTTCGACGCCGTCCATCTCCTTGGCTTCCGGCATCGGATCGCGCTTGACCGTGATGTTCGGCCACTTCGTGGCAAAATCAGCGTTCAGTTTCAACCACTTATCAAGGCCCGGCTCCGTATCCGGCTTGATCGCTTCGGCAGGACATTCCGGTTCGCAGACGCCACAGTCGATGCACTCGTCCGGATGGATGACGAGGAAATTCTCACCCTCATAGAAGCAATCCACGGGGCAGACTTCGACACAGTCGGTATACTTGCAGCGAATGCAGTTGTCGGTCACGACGTACGTCATGAGGTACTCCAGCCAATGCTCACGTTTGATGGCAGACGGCAATCAATGGTGATGCTCGTCGTCCGCGCATGCTAGGAATGTCCGGCGCGCATAGCTGCCGAAGCAAACCCGATGCACCCAACGTGGGTCTGTCAGGTAAAGGCTTTATGGGCCCTTTGCAAGAATATTCAATGCGCGAAACGCCGCGGCAAAGGCAGAGTTTTCTAAAGCATGTCACGCAAAGTGCGCAGCAGTTTTGCGGTAAAGCGCACGGAGCGGATCGGCAAGATCGCGACGCGCTTCAATCCTCGCGCGGATCGAAATCGGGTTTCAGCCGATCGGTTTCCCGCCGCTCTTTCTTGGTCGGGCGTCCCGCCCCACGGTCGCGTGTGGCGAGATCATAAGCCGAGAGCCTTTCCTTCGGCTGTTCAGGCGTGAGATCGTCATAAAGAAGCCGCGCCTCCTCGTAGGGGCCACGTCGCTCCCCGGGGGCAAGCACGCGCACGATCAGCGCGCGGCGGTCGAGGGCGAGCTCAAGCACGTCCCCCGCCTTGACCTGAAACGACGACTGCGTCACGCGCTGCTCGTTGACGGCCATCCGGCCGTCCTCGATCGCCTTTTGCGCAAGCGAGCGCGATTTGATCAGCCGCGTGAAAAACAGCCACTTGTCGAGACGCTGGCGCGATGCCGGGTTGGTCGTGGGCTGTTTTTCCATGTGCTGCCTTACTTCTTCATCTGCTCCTTGAGCGCTGCGAGCTTGGCGAAGGGCGAATCCGGATCCACCGGCTTCTCGCGACGCGGCGGACGCGCCTCGAACTTGCCCTGCCCCGGCTTGCCGCCGCGGTCGTGACGATCGTGGCGGTCACCACGGTCCTGGCGCGGCCCGCCTTCCGACTTGCCACCCTCGTGGCGTTTGCCGCGCATCGGCTCGCCGCCCTTGCGTCCGCCTTCACGTCCTTCGCCCTGGCCTTGGCCACGCCCATGGCGCTGGCCGCCGCGACGCTGGTCGCCCTGATGGCGGCCGCCGCCTTGGCGCTGGTTATCCTGGCGGGTGCCCGGACGCCAGAGCAACACGGGCTTGGCCTCGACCGGTTCCCCGGCCTCGCTAACCTGAGCTTCCGCTGGCTGCGCATCGTTCGTCGCGACGGCGATGTCGCCTTCGGCCTTCTCGGTCTCCGCAGCAGGTGCCTCGGCGGCTGCGGTCTCGGCATCCGCCGCACCGTCGCCAGCATCGGCGTCATCGACGGCAGCAGCCGGCTCGGAAGCGGCGGCAGCAACGGCCGGCGCGCCATCCTGGCTGGCGAGGAAGGCCGCAGCCTCCTCGGCCTTGATGCTGTCGGCCCGATAGCCGAGGCCCTTGAGGATCTCTTCCATATCGTCAGGCGTTGCGCCGAGGATCGAAAGCATCGACGTGGTCGCGGTGAAGCGGCGGCCGTCATAGGCGCCTTCCGGGCGTGGCTGCACGCCCGGCTTCCACTGCAGCAGCGGCCGGATGAGATCGGCCAGGCGCTCGAGGATGTCGATGCGCACGGCACGCTTTCCGAGGAAACGGAAACCGGCGAGCTTGTAGAAGGTCCGCTCGAAGGAGGGATCGGTGACGACGGACGTGCGGCCGGCAGCGAGCATCGGGATGAGGTCGCCATAGCCGGGCTTATCGAGGCCGTCGTTCTTCAGCGCCCAGAGAAGGGTGATCAGCTCGGCCGGAGCCGGCTTCAACAGCGCCGGAAGGAAGATGTGGTAGGCGCCGAAGCGAACGCCGTATTTGCGGATCGAAGCGCGACCGTCCTGGTCCAGCGACTTGACGTCGTCGGCAACATCGCGACGGAAGAGTACGCCGAGGTTCTCGACGAGCTGGAAGGCGAGGCCCTTGGCAAGGCCTTCGAGGTCCTCGGCGCGCGAGATATCGTCGAGCGGCTTCAGCACCGTACCGATGTGATGGTTCACGAAGCGCTCGATGCGCGCCAGAACATGCTCGCGGGCATTCGCCTGTAGCTGATCGTCGGCAAGCAGGATGACGCGCGGCCGCATGACGTGGTCGCTCGCTGCCAGACGGGCGACGGGATCGCCGAGCCAACGCACGAGACCATCCGACGAAATCGCCAGGTCATTGTTGCCCGAAGCATGCAGACGTGCGGCCCGCGCCTCGAACTCGAGAGCCAGCGCCTTCTGGGCAGCGCCCTGCACGGCCTTGGCGTCCGGGCCATCGCCGCCGGTCGCCAGCGTAAACCGGAAACCGGTTAGTTGTCCTACGTGATGACCTTCGACGAAGACGTCACCATTCACACTGATTTCAGCTTCCAGCATAGCATTCTCTCTCAGGCGCTTCATGAGCACAGATGTCCTGCGATCAACAAAGCGTTTCGTCAACCGTTCATGTAGTGCGTCGGATAATCGATCTTCGATTTCCCGCGTCTTTTCTTGCCAGTGTGTCGGATCGGCCAGCCATCCCGGCCGGTTCGACACATAGGTCCAGGTTCTGATCTGCGCGATTCGCGCCGAAAGTGTGTCGATCTCACCATCAGTATGACCGGCCCGCCGGACCTGCTCGGCCATGAAATCCTCGTTCACCGTACCCCGGCGAACGAGATCCGCGTAGATCGTCGAGATCAGATCGGCGTGCTGGACGGGCGTGATGCGCCGATAGTCCGGCAGCGCGCAGGCTTCCCATAGTTTTTCCACCCGCTCGGCATTGGTCGTGATGTCGACGACCTCCGGGTAGCGGGCCAAATGCTCGAACGCCTGCTGATCTACCGCAGGTAGCGCCCGGGCAAGGCCGGGAACCGTCGGCGCGGCGTCGAGACTCTTCTTCAAGGCGGTGAGCGAGGAGTAGTCGAATGCCTTCGAGCGCCACTGCAGCACCTTCACCGGATCGAACTCATGTGACTCGATGCGATGGACCAGCTCATTATCGAAAGGATCGACGCGGCCCGTCACCCCGAACGTGCCATCGCGCAGGTGGCGGCCGGCACGCCCGGCGATCTGCGCGAGTTCGGCCGGGTTCAAGTTGCGGAACTGGTAGCCGTCGAACTTGCGGTCCTGCGCGAAGGCGACATGGTCGACGTCGAGGTTGAGACCCATGCCGATTGCGTCGGTCGCGACCAGATATTCGACGTCGCCCTCCTGATAGAGCGCCACCTGTGCATTGCGCGTGCGCGGCGAAAGCGCGCCGAGAACGACGGCGGCACCACCGCGCTGCCGGCGGATCAGCTCCGCGATCGCATAGACCTCGTCGGCCGAGAAGGCGACGATCGCCGAGCGATGCGGCAGGCGCGTGATCTTCTTCGAGCCGGCATAGAGAAGCTGCGACATGCGCGGCCGCTCGACGACGGTGATGCCGGGCAGGAGCTGTTCGAGGATCGGCCGCATCGTTCCCGCTCCGAGCAGCAGCGTCTCGCCGCGGCCGCGCAGATGCAGGATCCTGTCGGTAAAGATGTGCCCGCGCTCGAGGTCGCCGGCGAGCTGCACCTCGTCGATCGCGACGAAGGACGCGGTCGTCTCGCGCGGCATCGCTTCGACGGTGCAGACCGAATAGCGGGCGCGATGCGGCGAGATCTTCTCTTCGCCGGTGATCAGCGCGACATTGTGATGGCCGACCCTTTCGACCAGACGCGTATAGACCTCGCGCGCCAGGAGGCGCAGCGGCAGGCCTATGACGCCGCTGTCATGCGCGATCATGCGTTCGATCGCGTAGTGCGTCTTGCCGGTATTGGTTGGCCCGAGCACCGCGGTTACGCCGCGGCCGCTCAGGATCATGGGGTGAACGGACACGTCATCGATCCCGGGCATTCAGAAATTACGGCAGCGTCTTTCCACGCTGGCGGCAAACACATGCCCACGCACCGAGCCAAACGCAAGGGGCGCCGACAACTAAAACCATCGTTCGGCGTCTCCCAGCCCCTTGCACCACCTGTTGTGGTTGGCGGCATCGAGGACAGGAACAGCCATGGAACGAATCGGCGACGAATCGAAGACTCATTGCGATTCACTGTATGTTCACGGCTACATATAGATTTCAACACCGAACGTTGCACCACATGCTGAATCTGGCACGGATTCCGCGCATCAGGGCCGCCGACTCGCCTCGAGCCTGGCTGTCCCATTGCCAGACAGATCAAAGGATTCCGAATCCAAGACTCTGGAAAGCCTGGAAAATTTTTCACGAAATTCGTCGAAGATTCACCGAACAGAGAGAATGAGAATCGCACCGCACACCTTCGATCAAGACGCGAACCTCCGATGGCGACTCGTGATCCGCGCATCATTCCGCTTTTGTTCTCCACAAGATATAGTGTCTGCGCCGCTCGCCGCCAACAGAATCACGGGCACAGCTTCGGGATTCAAATCCCGAGAGAGCAGGTAATCCTGCCCCCAGCCTCGCATGAAAACGGCGCCCCGAAGGGCGCCGCGCGAAAGCGCTGATAAGTCCAGACGCTCAGACGAAGAACTGTCCGCCATTCGCGGAAATCGTCGAGCCGGTGATGAAGCCGGCATCGTCGGAAGCCAGGAACACGACGCAGCGGGCAATTTCTTCCGGCTCGCCGAGGCGGCCGACCGGGATCTGCGGAATGATCCGCTCGTTGAGCACCTTCTCCGGCACCGCCCGCACCATTTCCGTGCCGATATAGCCCGGGCAGATGGCGTTGACGGTGATCCCCTTGGCCGCCCCTTCCTGAGCGAGCGCCTTGGTGAAGCCGAGATCGCCGGCCTTGGCGGCCGAATAGTTGGCCTGGCCCATCTGGCCCTTCTGGCCGTTGATCGACGAGATGTTGATGACGCGGCCGAAACCGCGGTCGCGCATGGCGGACCAGAGCGGATGCGTCATGTTGAAGAGACCGGTGAGGTTGGTGCCGATCACCTCGCCCCATTGCTCGGGCGTCATCTTGTGGAACATCGCGTCGCGGGTGATGCCCGCATTGTTGACCAGCACGTCGACCGGGCCGAGATCGGCTTCGACCTTGGCGATGCCTTCGGCGCAGGCCTGATAGCTGGAAACGTCCCACTTGTAGACCGGGATGCCGGTTTCCTGCTTGAAGGCCCCGGCCTTCTCGTCATTGCCGGCATAGTTGGCGGCCACCTTGTAGCCGGCATTCTTGAGTGCGATGGAAATTGCCGCACCGATGCCGCGCGACCCACCCGTGACCAATGCTACCCTGCTCATGCACGCCTCCCACTTGATCAGTTCAGTTTCTCAAAGGCCTTGTTCATCAGCTTTTCGCCGATCTGTCGTCCATAGAGCCCGGCGGCAGCCCGGTATTGAGGCGTCGCGGGCACAGACATCCCCACCTCGCACCCGGTGAGTGCGAGGTTCATCATCAGTTTGCTGCGCTGAACGGGCGACGCTTTCAAAGCGCCGCTGTCTCCGTTCAGGGCCGCGGCCATCATGTCCTTGAAAACGGCCTCGTCGTCCGAGGTCGGATGTTCCAGCATGCACTGAACCAGCCGCGCCTCGTCGAGAGGCGCGGGATTGGCATGTGCGGAAACGATCGGCGAACCGGCCAGCAAGAGGGAAAATGGAACCCGCCTGGCGCTGTTCATGCCGCCAAGCCGACTAGAGCCGTTCGACGCACATGGCGACGCCCATGCCGCCGCCGATGCAGAGCGTTGCAAGCCCCCTGGAAACGCCGCGGCGCTTCATTTCGAAGAGCAGGGTGTTGAGGACGCGGGCGCCGGAAGCGCCGATCGGATGGCCGATGGCGATCGCGCCGCCATTGACGTTGACGATCGACGGATCCCAGCCGAGGTCCTTGTTGACCGCGCAGGCCTGGGCGGCGAAAGCCTCATTGGCCTCGACCAGGTCGACATCGCCGATCGCCCAGCCGGCTTTCGCCAGCGCCTTGCGCGAAGCCGGGATCGGGCCGGTGCCCATGACCTGCGGATCGACGCCGGCCGTTGCCCAGGAAACGATACGGGCGAGCGGCTGGATGCCGCGCTTGGAAGCCTGCGCTTCGGTCATCAGCAAGGTGGCGGCGGCGCCGTCATTGAGGCCGGAGGCGTTGCCGGCGGTGACGGTGCCTTCCTTGTCGAAGGCCGGACGCAACTTCGTCATCTGGTCGAGCGTTGCGCCATGGCGGATATATTCGTCCTGGTCGACGGTAACGTCGCCCTTGCGGCCCTTGACGATGAAGGGAATGATCTCGTCGGCGAAACGTCCGGCCTTCTGTGCCGCTTCGGCCTTGTTCTGCGAGGCGAGTGCGAACGCGTCCTGCTCCTCGCGGCTGAGCTGCCACTGGCGGGCGACGTTTTCGGCGGTGATACCCATGTGATAGCCGTAGAAGGCGTCGGTCAGGCCATCCTTGATCATCGTGTCGATCATCTTGAAGTCGCCCATCTTCACGCCGCCGCGCAGATGCGAGCAGTGCGGCGCCATCGACATGGACTCCATGCCGCCGGCGACGATGATATCCGCATCACCGGTTGCAATCTGCTGCATGCCGAGCGCCACGGCGCGAAGGCCCGAACCGCAGAGCTGGTTCATGCCCCAGGCGGTCTTTTCCTGAGGGATCCCCGCCTTCATCGCCGCCTGGCGCGCCGGGTTCTGGCCTTCGCCGGCCTGCAGCACCTGGCCGAGGATCACCTCGTCGACCTCGCCTGCCTCGACGCCTGCGCGCTCGAGCACGCCCTTGATGACGGCGGCGCCGAGCTCGTGCGCCGGCGTATTGCCGAATGCACCGTTGAAGGATCCGACCGCAGTGCGGGCGGCGCTGGCGATCACGATGGAGGGATTGCTCATGGGACGTTTCCTCAGATCTTTCTTGCCTAATGAAAACAGACTGGCAAAGCCCGCGACGCAAGTCAAACGGCTTGATGCGGTGCCACAAAACCATCACGCAAGACGCAACCGCAAGATTTCGCACTTGCGTCGCCGCAACGCACAAAGACATTGTCAGCGGCGCTCTTTTGCGGATACTCTGAAAAACGCAATAAAGACGGGATGATGGGTGAGAGGAGACCCTGATGGCGAAGCACGAAGGCCAGATCGTTATAAAAAAATATGCGAACCGGCGGCTCTACAACACCGGGACCAGCACCTATGTCACGCTCGACGACCTGGCTGTGATGGTGAAGAAGGGCGAGGATTTCGTCGTCCAGGACGCGAAGTCCGGCGAAGATATCACCCATTCCGTGCTGACACAGATCATCTTCGAGCAGGAATCCAAGACCGGCAACACGCTTCTGCCGATCTCCTTCCTGCGTCAGTTGATCTCGTTCTACGGCGACCAGATGCAGATGGTGGTGCCGAGCTATCTCGAGCATTCTATGCAGGCTTTCACCGAGCAGCAGTCACAGATGCGCGAGCAGATCAACAAGGCCTTCGGTGACACGCCGCTCGGCAAAAACCTGCAGGTTCCGCTGCAACTTGTCGAAGAGCAGGTCCGCCGCAACACCGAGATGTTCCATCAGGCGATGCAGATGTTCTCGCCCTTCATCACCGCCCCGCCGGTGAAGGAAAGCAAGAAGGCGGAAGCCAAGGATATCGACGAGCTCAAGGAGCAGCTTCGCGCGCTCCAGACCAAGCTCGACAATCTCGGCTGAGCGCGCTTTCCTCGTGAAGGCGGGTGAGCTAGATCCCGCCTCGTTTCCCGTCCAGCAGAAAAATACTTTGAATTGGGCCAGCGCCCCGGATCGGCCGGATCGTCGCGCGCTTCAAAGGCCGATCGACACGTCCCGGCCCGCCGAACGCATCGAGACGGCAAAACCGGCGATGACGTCGATGAAACTGATCGTCATCAGGATGAAGAAGAGCTGTGTCGCCGCCGGCGCTAGAAGCAGGAATTCGATCAGGAAGACGATGAACAGGATCATCGACAGCAGGTGATCCATCAGCGCCCGCGTGCTCGTGCGGGTCGCCTTCAGCAATTCGACGAACTGCAGTAGCAGCGCGACGACGATCAGAAGGTCACCGAAGCGCATCGTCCAGGTCGCGCCCGACAGCATGGACAGCGACAGCATCTCCGCGTTCAGCCCGGCGATACCGCCAAACATTCCGATCATCGCGAGATTGTAGATGGCGAAAGGCAGGATCAGCAGCGGAACGGCAGCGAGCATCGGGCACGAACTCCTTAGCCGCGTCTTGCGGCGTCTTCAGGTCAGGCTCCTGCTGATAGCACAGGGTCCAAGCGAGAAAATGTCAGACGCAAAACAAAAGGGCCGGCAGAGCCAGCCCTTTGAACCTGATCCGCGAACGGAAACGCTTATGCGTTTTCCTTCGGGGTCAGAACCTGACGGCCACGGTACATGCCGGTCTTCAGGTCGATGTGGTGCGGACGGCGCAGTTCGCCCGAGTTCTTGTCTTCGACGTAGGTCGGAGCCTTGAGGGCGTCAGCGGAACGGCGCATGCCACGCTTGGACGGGCTCGTTTTTCTTTTCGGTACAGCCATTTCATTCTCCACTTATCGGGCAAACACTGTTCAGCAGCCGAAATGGCCGTGTCAAACAGATGTCAATCACGGAAATTTGGCGCGCTTATACATGGCCAACTCCTGTTTGACCAGTCCCCAGCCGCAATTTTTCGACTCGACCGAGTCAGACCTCGTCTTCGGGAACGACCCACGGCTCAGCGCGGGCGGCCTCTTCCCACTTCCGGTAGGCGGGATGCGCCTTCATCCGCTGCATGTAGCCGAGCACTTCCGGATCCGCAACGAGATCATAGACGTCGAAGCGGTTGACCACAGGAGCGTACATCGCGTCCACCGCACCGAAGGCGCCGAAGAGGAACGGACCGCCGGATTGGGCGAGCGCCTCCTTCCAGATCCGCTCGATGCGGGCGATGTCGGCGCGAACGTCTGCATCCACCTCGAGAGCCCGCTTTTCCCGGCGGACGTTCATCGGACAGGCGCCACGCAGCGACCGGAAGCCGGAGAGCATCTCCATGGAATAGCTGCGCGCCCGGGCACGGGTCTGGCGATCGGCCGGCCAGAGCCCGGTATCGGGAAAGAGCTCGGCGACATATTCGATGATCGCCAGCGACTCCCAGACAAGCAGATCGCCATGTCGCAACAAGGGCACGCGTCCCGTCGGCGAGACGGCGCGAATATCGGGATTGCCGGCCGCGAAATCGAAGGGAATGACCACCTCCTCGAAATCGATGCCCGCGGCGATCATCGCCATCCAGGGCCGCATCGACCAGGATGAATAGTTCTTATTGCCGACGTAAAGCGTAAGTCCGGTCATTTAGGATCCTTGATTGCCGCCTTGATTGCGGGTCTGTCCGAGAAAACGATCAGTTCCTCGAAATGGTTCATGTCCTCGAAGGAGCAGAAGGCCGGGGGATCGAGCTCGATCACCGGCGCCCGCTCCCTGAGGTAGGCGAGTTGTTCGCTCAACATTGCCTGCCAGCGCGGCAGTGCCGCGTCATCGAGCCAGTCGATGACATAGGCGTAGGTGATGTGGAACGCGTAGTCGTCATGGTCCGGATGGCGATAGCCGAAGGCTTCGGCGAAAGCATCGCGCCAGGCCCTGAGGCACGCGCGATCGGCTGCGCTGTCGCCTTCGAGCGCGAGTCCGGTCGGCGTGACCTCCGTCACCCGGGCCCGGAACGGCCCCAGCGGAACGAAGTGCTTCAGCCGCCCGCGATAGTGCTCCGTCATCACGTCGATCGGCGTATCGAGCGCCATGTCTGCCGGCCAGAAGGGCAGCCTGCGGCGGTATTCGATGATACCCTGAAAGATCGTCATATGCAGGCTGGACGGATGGGTGAAGGCGAACTGCCCGGCCTCGGGCATCGCCATCAGACGATCGCGCACCGCAAGCACGGCGGCCTCGGACGGCGAACCGGCGGTGACGTGGGAAACGACCGTGTTGCCCGGTTCACGCAGGAAACGGCCATCCGTTGCGTAACGGGTACCGAGATGCTTCGGCGGTACGTTGTTTGCGTTGCGGCCAAAGGAGAGAAGCGAGGGGGAAATCGAAGTCATGGGGCGATCGGACCTTTCAAATGGAGAGAGGCCCAGATGACAGAACTCTACTACGCGAGCATGACATCGCCCGACGGCAGCTTCCAATGAAAAGGTCTGATCCTAATCATAAAGGCAGGTGATGTAGCCGCCGGAGCGGCTGGCGCGACGCTCGATCAAATTTGCCAGGCGCTTGAGCCCGCGACCGGGCTTGCCGGCATTGCGCTCCTTCGGATTGGGCAGCGAAACGGCAAGCAGCGCGGCCTGCCGCCGCGACAGCTTGGCCGCAGGAACCCCGAAGTGGTGGCGGGCAGCCGCTTCGATACCGTAGATTCCATCGCCCCATTCGGCGACGTTCAGATAGATCTCCATCATCCGCCGCTTGCTCCAGACGAAATCAGCGGCGATCGCCAACGGCAGTTCCATGCCCTTGCGCAGGAAGGAGCGGCCGTTCCAGAGGTAGAGGTTCTTGACCGTCTGCATCGGGATGGTGCTGGCCCCGCGGGTCGATTCCCCATCCAGGGCATCCTCCACCACGCCGCGCATCTGCCCCCAGTCGACACCGTCATGGACACAGAACTGGCCGTCCTCCGACATCATCACCGATTGCACCAGCACCGGCGCGATATTGTCGAACTCGACCCATTGACGGTCGTAGCCGCGAAGCAGAACGAGGTCGCGCAGCATCAGCGTCGAGACCGGATGAATGAACTCGATCAGGTAGAGAACGATCAGCGCATAGGGCAGCGCCACGAAACCGACGACGGCGAAAGCGATCTGGCGGCGCCTCGTTCGCAGCGACCGGCGAAGCGAAGACCAGCGACTGGAAGGCACTTCGCCATCCTCGCGCGCTTCCGGAACCATGTTCACGGCCTGACTGTCCACCTCGCTGTCCATCCGCCTCTCTTAGTGCATGGGCCGGCAAAGTTGAACGGGCTTTCAGGCAAAAGGCAAGGTGCGTACGCGGCTGTCCCAGGGAAAGCGCGCCGCTGCGACACGAATCCCCGTTGAAAGCCCTCTTCGCCCATGCCAAAGAGCGCGCATGAGCCAGGACACATCGCCTTTCACCCGTCGCCTCGCCGGCAATGCCCGCGCCGTCGAAGCTTTGCTTGAGCGCCTGCTCGGCTCGACGACGGAGGTCGATGAGATCGCCCGGCCGGCAAACCTGCTCGCCGCCATGCGCCACGGGGTACTGAACGGCGGCAAGCGGCTGCGCCCCTTCCTGGTGATCGAGTGTGCCGATCTTCTCGGCGGCGGTATCGATGCATCCTTGCGCGTCGGCGCGGCGCTCGAATGCGTGCATTGCTATTCCCTCGTCCATGACGACCTGCCGGCGATGGACGACGACGATGTCAGGCGTGGCCAGCCGACGGTGCACAAGGCCTTCGACGAGGCGACGGCGATCCTCGCCGGCGACAGTCTGCTGACCTTCGCCTTCGACATCATCGCGGCGCCTGAAACACCACTGCCGGATGCCCAAAAGGTGGAACTGATCCTGGCGCTCGGACGGGCCGCGGGCCACGGTGGAATGGCCGGCGGTCAGGCGCTCGATCTTGCCGCGGAAAAGTCGCCACCCGACGAAGCCGGCATTGTCACGCTACAGGCGATGAAGACGGGCGCTCTCATCCGCTTCGGCTGCGAGGCCGGTGCGATTGTCGCCGGCGCGTCGAAAGACGACCGGGCGCGGCTTCGCAGCTTCGGCGAAAAGATCGGCCTCGCCTTCCAGCTTGCCGACGACCTGCTCGATCTCACCGCCGATGCGGCGACCATGGGCAAGGCAACCGGCAAAGACGCCGCCCGCGGCAAGGGCACGCTCGTCGCGCTGCATGGCCAGGCCTGGGCGGAAGAACGGCTGGAGCAACTGGTCGCAGAAGCCGAAGCTCTGCTCGAGCCCTATGGCGAGCGCTCCGCCATTCTCGTCGAAACCGCCCACTTCATCGCCAACCGCAGGAGCTAAGCTCGTGAGCAAATACTGGTCGCCGATCGTCTCGAAGCTCAAGCCCTATGTTCCGGGCGAGCAGCCGCGTATCGCCAATCTGGTGAAGCTCAACACCAATGAATGTCCCTACGGCCCCTCTGAGAAGGTGCTCGACGCGATCAACGCCGCGGCAAGCAGCGATCTGCGCCTTTATCCCGATCCGCTGGCGCTGAAGCTCCGCCAGGCGATCGCCGCGCGCTTTGGCGTGACGGCGGAAGAAGTCTTCGTCGGCAACGGCTCGGACGAGGTGCTGGCGCATATCTTCGCCGGCCTGCTCAAGCACGACGCGCCGCTGCTTTACCCCGATATTTCCTACAGCTTCTATTCGACCTATGCGCGGCTCTTCGAGATCGACACGATCGAGGTGCCGCTGAACGATCGCTTCGAGATCGATCTCGCCGATTACGACCGGCCCTGCGGCGCGATCATCCTGCCGAACCCGAACGCGCCGACCGGCATCGGCCTGCCGCTTTCGGAAATCGAGCGGCTCGTCGCGAGCCACCCCGATCAGCCCGTCGTCATCGACGAAGCCTATGTCGACTTCGGCGGCCAATCGGCAGCAGCGTTGGTTTCGAAGTACGAGAATCTGCTGGTCGTCCAGACCTTCTCCAAGTCGCGCGCGCTTGCGGGCCTGCGCGTCGGTTTCGCCATCGGCCAGCGCCCGCTGATCGAGGCGCTGGAGCGCGTCAAGGACAGCTTCAACTCCTATCCGCTCGGCCGCCCGGCCCAGGCCGGTGCCATCGCCGCGATCGAGGACGAAGCCTGGTTCGAGGAAACCCGCGCCAGAATCATCGCCTCCCGCGAGCACCTCACCGCGGATCTCGCCCAGCGGGGTTTCGAGGTGCTGCCTTCGTCGGCAAACTTCGTTTTCGCGCGCCACCCCGGCCATAGCGGCGAAACGCTGATGAAGGCGCTGCGCGAGCGCGCCGTGCTGGTGCGCCACTTCGCCAAGCCGCGCATCGGCGATTTCCTACGCATCACCGTCGGCACTGATCAGGAATGCGCACGCCTGATCGAAGCACTCGACGAGATCCTCTGAGATCTTGTCTCGGTGACATTTCGCTGTTTCAAACAGGCGATGAACTGAACTAGCTTCCGGCGATCGAGCCGGAGCTTTTTCGCATGTTCGACCCGACACCCTATCTGCCGCAGTTGCTCATCGCCTGGACCGCCTATCTGATCGGGACAGCCTCACCGGGACCGGCGATCCTGGCGATCATCACCACCTCCGTCAGCCAGGGGCGCAAGGCCGGCCTGGCGCTTGCCTTCGGCGTGCTCACCGGCAGCTACACCTGGGCGATGCTGACGGCTTCCGGCCTCTCGGCGCTGATCCGCGCCTATGGCCATGCGATCATCATCCTGAAAATCGCCGGCGCCTGCTATCTCTTCTGGCTCGCCTATAACGCGCTGCGCGCCGCCATGTGCAGCGACAGGGGCGCGATCGTGCCGACCGCGAAAGTGCAGACATCGTTGAAGCGGCTCTATCTCAAGGGGCTCGGCATCCACCTGACCAACCCCAAGGCGATCTTTTCCTGGATCATGCTGGTCTCGCTCGGCATGCCGGAGGGGGCGCCGGTCGGCGTCACCGCCACCTTCATCGGCGGCTGCATGGTCCTCGGCCTGATGACCTTCTGCGGCTTCGCGATCGTGTTCTCGCTTTCGCCGGTGCACCGCGCCTATCTCAGGTCCAAGCGGCTGATCGAGAGCCTGATGGCCGGCTTCTTCGCCTTTGCCGGGCTGAAACTGCTGACGTAGCGGGCTTTAGCTCCGAGGCCGTCCGGCGTCGGATTGCCCCGGGCGAACCCGTTTACTCGGCAGCCGCCTGGCCGCGGCCATAGCGCTTCTCGATATAGTCGGAAACGAGTGTCTCGAAGTCGGCGGCGATGTTCGGACCGCGCAGCGTCATCGCCTTCTGGCCATCGATGAACACGGGCGCAGCCGGCATTTCGCCGGTACCGGGGAGCGAGATGCCGATATCGGCATGTTTGCTTTCGCCGGGACCGTTGACGATGCAGCCCATGACCGCGACCTTCAGGCCCTCGACGCCGGGATATTTCTCGCGCCATACCGGCATGTTGCGGCGAATATCGTCCTGGATCTTCTGGGCGAGTTCCTGGAACACGGTCGACGTCGTGCGCCCGCAGCCGGGACAAGCCGCAACGACGGGAATGAACTGGCGGAAACCCATGACCTGCAGCAGTTCCTGCGCCACCTGCACCTCGCGGGTGCGGTCGCCGCCGGGCTCCGGCGTCAGCGAAATGCGGATCGTGTCGCCGATGCCCTGCTGCATCAGGATGCCAAGCGAGGCGGAGGAGGCGACGATGCCCTTGGTGCCCATGCCGGCCTCGGTGAGGCCGAGATGCAGCGCGTGGTCGGAGCGGGCCGACAGCATGGCGTAAACGGCGATCAGGTCCTGAACGCCGGAAACCTTGGCCGAGAGGATGATGCGGTTGCGCGGCAGGCCGATTTCCTCGGCAAGATCCGCCGAGAGCAGCGCCGACTGGACGATCGTTTCGCGCGTCACCTGCTGGGCCGTCAGCGGAAAACCGTTCGCCTGGTTCTCGTCCATCAGCCGCGTCAGGAGTTCCTGGTCGAGCGAGCCCCAGTTGACGCCGATGCGCACCGGCTTGTCGTAGCGGATCGCCATCTCGACGATCTCGGCGAACTGCTTGTCCTTCTTGTCCTTGAAGCCGACATTGCCCGGATTGATGCGGTACTTCGCAAGCGCCTCGGCGCAGGCCGGATGATCGGCAAGCAGCTTGTGGCCGATATAGTGGAAGTCGCCGACGAGCGGCACATCGAGACCGAGGCGCTCGAGCCGCTCGCGGATCTTCGGCACGGCGGCAGCACTTTCGTCGCGGTCGACGGTGATGCGCACCAGTTCCGAGCCGGCCTTGTGGAGAGCGGCCACCTGGGCCACGGTCGCATCGATATCGGCCGTGTCGGTGTTGGTCATCGACTGAACCACGACCGGTGCGCCGCCCCCGACGATCACGCCGCCGACATCGACGGCGACGGAGGCACGGCGGGGCTGCGGCTCGAAATCGAAGGCGGAAGACATGAAGGCCTCTTCGTGGGTCATCTCAGGCGGAGCGGGTCGCGTGCGAATATCGCAACGCTTTCCGTAATCAAGCTCCGGCTTTTCGCCCATCAGGTGGATGAGGAAAGCCTGCTTGTCAACGGCGACATCATGCCCTGACGGCGATTTGATGGCGGGCTTGCGCCAGAGGCCCCTCATCCGGCCTGCACAGAACACGCTCGTCCGTGGCTCAACAGATCACGAGTGCCCTTTGGCGTGATCCGCGTGCACCGCATTGTGAGACAACAGCAGCACGACGATGAAGAGCACCGGCACCGAGGTGAAGACGATGGCAAAGCCCGTATGCTCGGCGACGAAGCCGATCACCGATGGCGCGAACAGCATGCCCGAATAGCCCATGAAGGTCGCGACCGAGAGGCCGATGCCCGGCTGCAGGCCCGGCATGTTGCCGGCGGCCGAAAAGGCGATCGGCACCATGTTTGAAATGCCGATACCGGCGATGGCGAAGCCGAGAATGGCGATGTAGGCGTTTGGCGCAATGCCCGCGAGGATCATGCCGACAAGCGCGGTGACCGTACAAATGCGCAAGGTTCGCTTGGCGCCGAAACGATCGCGCACAAGGTCACCGGCAAAGCGCATGATTGCCATGGTGGCCGAGAAGGCGGCGAAGCCGAAGCCGGAAAGCTCCACCGAGGCGCCGAGCTCGTTGCGCAGATAGAGCGCGCCCCAGTCGAGAACCGTGCCCTCGGGCACCATCGAGAACAGCGCCATGATGCCGATCAGCCAGGGAAGCGGCGTCATCGGCAGGCGCAGTTTTTCCTTCGCGGCAGCCGGATGCGGCTTGTCGGCAAAGATCATCGGCCAGGCAATCGCGATCAGCGTCAGGCAGATCACGGTGACGACGAAGACATGCGGCAGCACGCCGAAATGCGCCATCAGGAAACCGCCGATGCCGGCGCCGATCAGGCCACCAAGGCTCCAATAGGCATGGCAGGAGGACATGATCGCCCGGCGCATCGACTTTTCGACCTCGACGGCATTGGCGTTCATGGCGACATCCATGGCGCCGACGAAACCACCGAGCACGAACATGCCGACGGCCGCCGCCCAGACATTCGGAACGAGCGTGAGGAGCAAAAGCAAGGGTGACAGGATAATCGCTGTGACCTTCACCACCTTCTGTGAGCCGACGCGGGCAATATAACCGCCGGCAATCGGCATCAGCACCAGCGAGCCGATGCCGAACATCAGGATCAGGAGGCCGAGCACGCTTTCGCTGATGCCGAGCCGGTCCTTGAATTCGGGGATCTTCGGCGCCCAACTTCCGGTGACGAAGCCGTTCATCAGGAAGAGCAACGAAACGGCCAGCCGGTTGCGGGTCATGTAGCCCTGGCGGACGGTCGCGGTGGGAGAACGTTGGTCCATGGTCTTGCCTCTGTGCCGGTCGTCCGGCTCAAACTGTGATTTCGATCAGATTGCCATCGGGGTCACATAGGACCGCCTCGTAGAAGCCGTCGCCGGTCCAGCGCGGCTTTGCCACCAGCAGGCCCTGGACTTCAGCGCGCGCGGCCATGGCATCGACCGCCTGCTCGGTGCCGAGCGAAAGCGCTACATGGGCAAGGCCCGTGCGCTCTTCCTTGGGATCGCCCGGCGCAACCCACGGGCCTTCCATGATCTCGATCGCCGGTCCGTCGCCGAGCGCCAGGAAGCGCGAACGAAAGCCCGGCCGCCGCCGACTTTCATAGACATCGCCGACTTCGGCCCCGAAGAACGTCGACCAGAAGCCGGCGATCGCATCGAGGTCCCGGGTCCACAGCGCTACATGGGCGATCGTCATCATCGGGTCCCTCTGGCCATCATGACGTCCGCGCCCGTCGCCTCGAATGCAGCACGGTGCTCCGCCGGAGCGTCCGCCTCCAGCACCAACACCACCCTGTCGTCGATGTCGACGATCCCGTGCGCGGCCGCCGTCCCGAGTTTGTCGCTGGTAATGGCGACCACAAGGCGCCGGCTGCGCGACGCAATCAACCGCTTGAATTCCGCGTCTTCGAAATGGATCGCCGTCAGGCCCGCCGCGGCATCGGCGCCGCAGGTGCCGAGAAAGCAGAGATCGGGTCTGAGCAATTCCGCATCGCGCTGTGCCCGCGCGCTGACGGCCGCACCGACCGCGCGGTTGAGTGGCCCGCCCAGCAAGATGAGGTCGACGCCTGGTTTTTCCATCAGCGCCGCGGCAATCAGCGGCGTATTGGTGACGACGGTGACCGTCAGGTCCGGCTCGATCAGTTGCGCGATGGCGAGGTTGGTCGACCCTGCATCGAGAAACACCGTCATGCCCGGTGCGATCAGGCCGACGGCCGCGCGGGCGAGCGCTGCCTTGCGCTCCGGCGCCATGGCAACGCGCTCGCTCAGGGTGGTGTGCGCCGCCGGAGCGACCGGAAGAGCGCCGCCATAGACCCGCTCGCAAAGGCCCGCCGCCGCCATTTCCCTGAGGTCGCGGCGGATCGTGTCCTCGGAGACGTTGAACTCGGCAGCAAGATCGACAGCCAGCACCCGGCCGTTGGCCTTCAGCCGTTCCTGGATCAGCGTCTTTCGCTCACGAAGTAGAAGTTCGCCTGACATTTCATCAATCGTGCATAAACGTGCATGAATCGCTATAAATGTGCATATCGACTTTTGAAACCGATTTCAAGTGCGCAGGACAGCCAAATCAGAATGGGCTGGGATTTCCGGAAAACCGTGCCTTTTGGGTGCGGCCAGCCCCGTTTTGGGGAAAAATCTTCATCAAAACGCGCGGGAATTGGTGTTTTATACGCTCAGATCGCCGATCTTTTATGCGATTGTCCGCTCAATCCGGACGACGGGCCGGACCAGAAAGAAGATGGAAAATCACGATGAAACTCCTCCCCACGCTGTTTGCCGCTGCTCTGATGCAGGTTGCCGCCCTTGCTTCCGCCGAAGCCGGTGACAACCTCAATGCGATCAAGTCTGCCGGTGTGCTAAAGATCGGCACCGAGGGCACCTATGCTCCCTTCACCTATCACGACGCCTCCGGCACACTCGTCGGCTTCGACGTCGAGATCGGCCAGGCGGTCGCCGAAAAGCTCGGCGTCAAGGCTGAATTCCTCGAGGGCAAGTGGGATGGCCTGATCGCCGGCCTCGACGCCAACCGCTACGACACGGTCATCAATCAGGTCGGCATCACCGAGGAGCGCAAGAAGAAGTACGACTTCTCCGAGCCCTACATCGCCTCGAAGGCCGTGCTGATCGTCAAGACCGACAACGAGGAGATCAAGGACTTCGCCGATCTCAAGGGCAAGAAGTCGGCCCAGTCGCTGACCAGCAACTTCGGCAAGCTTGCGACCGCATCCGGCGCCGAACTCGTCGGCACCGACGGCTTCGACCAATCGATCCAGCTCGTGCTGACCGGCCGCGCCGATGCGACGATCAACGACAGCCTCTCCTTCCTCGACTTCAAGAAGAAGAAGCCCGATGCACCGGTGAAGATTGCCGCCGAGCAGGCCGATGCCGACTTCTCCGGCATCATCATCCGCAAGGATGAGCCGGAACTCCTGGAGGCGATCAACAAGGCGCTCGTCGAGATCAAGGCCGACGGCACCTATGACAAGATCTCGCAGAAGTATTTTGGTGCGGACGTGTCGAAGTAAGCTCCGACCGACGCTGCGGCCGGTTTCCCCGCCGGCCAATCTGGTTACAGCGGCGCGTCAGGGATGACGCGCGAAGGACCCTGTAACACTTCGGACTCGCTGCCTAATCTCCGCCGTTAATCGATTTCGATCCAAGGGATTATGCAGTATGAATCGCGATCCGTTCCGGACCCCGGGGCGGATCGCGCTTTTTGAAAGGCCCGCCCTTGACCACCTGGCTCCCACTGATGCTGGAATCTCTGCCGTCCCTGCTCTGGGCCGGCCTGACCTTTACCATCCCGCTGACCCTGCTTTCCTTCATCTTCGGTCTGATCCTCGGCCTCGTCACGGCGGTGGCCCGTCTCTTCGGGCCAATCCCGGTTTCCTTGATCGCGCGCTTTTACGTCTGGGTGATCCGGGGCACGCCGTTGCTCGTCCAGCTCTTCGTGATCTTCTACGGGCTCCCCAGCGCCGGTATCCTGCTCGATGCCTTCACCGCCGCCCTCATCGGCTTCTCCTTGAACGTCGGCGCCTATTCGTCCGAAATCATCCGCGCCGTCATCTCGTCGGTGCCGCGCGGGCAATGGGAAGCAGCCTACTCCATCGGCATGAGCTGGAGCCAGGCGATGCGCCGCACCATCCTGCCGCAGGCGACACGCGTCGCCGTGCCGCCGCTCTCGAACACCTTCATCTCGCTGGTGAAGGATACGTCGCTTGCCGCGGCGATCACCGTGCCGGAGATGTTCCAGACCGCGCAACGCATCGTCGCCACCACCTACGAGCCGCTGATCCTCTATATCGAGGCGGCGCTGATCTATCTTGCCATGAGCTCCGTGCTCTCCGCCCTGCAAGTGCGGCTGGAGCGCCGCTTCGCCCGCTATGGCGGCTTCCTGGAGGCACGCGCATGATCGAGCTCTCCCACATCGAAAAGCGCTTCGGCGACAATCTCGTGCTGAAGGATATCTCCGTGGCGCTCGCCGAGGGCACGGTGACGGCGCTGGTCGGCCCGTCCGGTGGTGGCAAGAGCACGCTTCTGCGCTGCATCAATCTCTTGGAGACCCCGACCTCCGGTTCGATCCGCCTCGGCGAAGAGAAGATCGAGTTCTCTCCCGGCCACAAGATCGGCTGGGCGGCGATCCAGCGGCTGCGACGGCAGACCGGCATGGTGTTCCAGAATTTCCAGCTCTTCCCGCACCAGACTGCCCTCGGCAACGTCATGGAAGGCCTCGTCACCGTGCTGAAGTGGCCGGCCGACCGAGCGAAGATGCGCGCGATGGAACTCCTGGAAAAGGTCGGCATGGCGCACAAGGCCAATGCCTGGCCGGCGACGCTTTCGGGCGGCCAGCAGCAGCGTGTCGCGATCGCCCGGGCGCTTGCCCCTTCGCCGCGCGTGCTGCTCTGCGACGAGCCGACCTCGGCGCTCGATCCGGAACTGGCCGAGGAGGTCGTCGAGGTCCTGAGCCGGCTTGCCCGCGAGGGCACGACCATGGTGATGGCCACCCACGACCTCAGGCTTGCCTCGCGCGTCGCCGATAAGGTGATCTTCCTCGATGGCGGCGTCATCGTCGAAAGCGGTGCGCCGAAGACGATCTTCTCGGCCCCCGAACGCGAACGCACCAAAAGGTTCATCGCCTCGCTCAGCGCCCCGCACGACTACGAGATTTGAAGGCAGGGTCAGGCGACCGGTTTGCCCGGCCACGTCTGGTCGCAGAAGGAAAGCGGCATCCCTCTCGATCGTCATCCTCGGGCTTGATGTTCAGTCCGGGGAGATGGCCAACACCTGTTCGGAGAGATGACTGAGGGATGGGCCGAGCCGACCACTTCTGCAGCAGCCTCGCAAAACAAAAAACGGCCGGGCAAAAACCCGGCCGTTTCTGTTTATAGAGCAGAAGCCCTCAGGCGTCGAAGACGATCAGCAGATCCTTGGCGTCGATCTGGTCGCCGGCGCGCACCAGCACCTCGGCGATCGTGCCGTCCTTCTCGGCGTGCAACGCCGTCTCCATCTTCATCGCTTCGATCGAGAGCAGCACGTCGCCGGCCTTGACCGCCTGACCGGCGGCAACGGCGACGGTCGAGATGACGCCCGGCATCGGCGCGCCGAGGTGGGCGGCATTGCCGCCCTCCGCCTTGCGGCGCACGGCGCTGGCGGCACTGCGGTTGCGGTCCGGTACCTTGATCAGGCGCGGCTGGCCGTTCAGTTCGAAGAACACCTTGACCATGCCCTTCTCGTCCGGCTCGCTCTTCGCCTGATGCAGGATCACCAGCGACTTGCCCCTCTCGATCTCCGGCTGCAACTCCTCGCCCGGCGCCAGCCCGTAGAAATAGGCCGGCGTCGGCAGGACGCTGACCGGACCGTAGGTGTCGGCGGCGACCGCATAGTCGGTGAAGACCTTCGGATACATCAGGTAGGAGGCAAACTCGAAGTCGTCGACCTTGCGCTCGAGCTTGTCCTCGATCGCCTTGCGCTCCGCATCGAGATCGGCCGGCGGCAGCAGCGAGCCCGGAACGGCGGTGTAGGCCTTCTCACCCTTCAGCGCCTTCTTCTGCAGCGCTTCCGGCCAGCCGCCCGGGGGCTGGCCGAGATCGCCCTTCAGCATCGACACGACCGAATCCGGGAAGGCGATGTCCTTCGCCGGGTTCTCGACGTCGGCAACGGTCAGGTCCTGGGAGACCATCATCAGCGCCATGTCGCCGACGACCTTCGAGGACGGCGTCACCTTGACGATGTCGCCGAACATCTGGTTGGCGTCGGCATAGGCCTGGGCGACGCGGTGCCACTTGGTTTCGAGACCGAGCGAACGGGCCTGTTCCTTGAGGTTGGTGAACTGGCCGCCCGGCATTTCGTGCAGGTAGACCTCCGATGCCGGCCCCTTGAGGTCGCTTTCGAAGGCGGCGTACTGGTAACGCACCGCTTCCCAATAGAAGGAGATGCGGCGGATCCATTCGGGGTCGAGACCCGGATCACGCTCCGAGCCGCGAAGCGCCTCGACGATCGAGCCGAGGCAAGGCTGCGAGGTGTTGCCGGACAAGGCGTCGATCGCCGCATCGACGACATCGACGCCGGAATCGACGGCGGCGAGCACGGTCGCGGCCGCGATGCCCGAGGTATCGTGCGTGTGGAAATGGATCGGAAGATCCGTCGCCTCGCGCAGCGCCTTGAAGAGCACGCGCGCCGCCGCCGGCTTCAACAGGCCCGCCATGTCCTTGACGGCGATCATGTGCGCGCCGGCCCTTTCGAGCTCGGCTGCCAGCGCCGTGTAATACTTGAGATCGTATTTCGGGCGCGCCGAGTTCAGTATGTCGCCGGTGTAGCAGATCGCCGCTTCGCAGATGCGGTTCTCTTCGGCAACGGCCTCCATCGACACGCGCATGTTGTCGACCCAGTTGAGGCAGTCGAAGACGCGGAAGACGTCGATGCCGCCCTTCGCCGCCTGGCGGACGAAATACTTCACGACGTTGTCGGGGTAGTTCTTGTAGCCGACGCCGTTAGCGCCACGCAGAAGCATCTGCAGGAGCAGGTTCGGCGCATCCTCGCGAATGCGGGCCAGCCGATCCCACGGATCTTCGGTGAGGAAGCGCATGGACACGTCGAAAGTCGCACCGCCCCAGCATTCCAGCGAGAAGAGCTGCGGCAGCGCGCGGGCATAGGTGCCGGCGACGCGGGCGATGTCGTGGGTGCGCATGCGGGTCGCGAGCAGCGACTGGTGGCCGTCGCGCATCGTCGTATCTGTCAGGAACACCCGGCTTTCGCCACGCACCCACTCGGCGAACTTCTTCGGGCCGAGTTCGTCGAGCTTCTGCTTGGTGCCGGCGGGAATGTCTCCCTGGATGAACGGCACGACGGGCTTGGCCGCGTCCGCCGGCGGCTTCGGGCGGCCCTTTGCCTCCGGATGGCCGTTGACGGTGACGTCGGCCAGATAGGTCAAGAGCTTCGTCGCGCGGTCCTGGCGCTTCACCTGCTGGAACAGTTCCGGCGTCGTGTCGATGAAGCGGGTGGTGTAAGTGTTGTTGCGGAACTGCTCGTGGCCGATGATCGCCTCGAGGAAGGTGAGGTTGGTCGCGACCCCGCGGATGCGGAATTCGCGCAGCGCCCGGTCCATGCGGCTGATCGCCTCCGCCGGCGTGCTGCCCGAAGCCGTGACCTTGACCAGCAGCGGGTCGTAGTAGCGGGTGATGTAAGCGCCGGTATAGGCGGTACCGCCATCGAGACGAATACCGAAGCCGGCCGCCGAACGATAGCCGGTGATGCGGCCATAGTCCGGGATGAAGTTCTGCTCCGGATCTTCAGTGGTGATGCGGCACTGCAGCGCGTGGCCGTTGAGGTGGATGTCCGCCTGGCCAGGTACGCCCGATGCCGGCGTGCCGATCGCCTCGCCGTCGAGGATGTGGATCTGCGCCTTGACGATGTCGATGCCGGTCACCACTTCGGTGACGGTGTGTTCGACCTGGATGCGCGGGTTCACCTCGATGAAGTAGAATTTGCCGGTGTCGGCATCCATCAGGTACTCGACCGTGCCGGCGCCCACATAGTTGGTCGCACGCGCGATCTGCAGCGAATAGTTGGCAAGCTCCTGACGCTGCGCGTCCGAGAGATAGGGCGCCGGCGCGCGCTCGACGACCTTCTGGTTGCGGCGCTGGATCGAGCAGTCGCGCTCGAAGAGATGCACGACATTGCCGTGGGTATCGCCGAGGATCTGGCTTTCGACGTGGCGGGCGCGTTCGACCAGCTTTTCGAGATAGACTTCGTCCTTGCCGAAGGCGGCCTTCGCCTCGCGCTTGGCTTCCGTCACCTCGCGGATCAGGTCCTTCGGGTCGCGGATGGCGCGCATGCCGCGTCCGCCGCCGCCCCAGGAGGCCTTGAGCATGACCGGATAGCCGATCTCGGCGGCAAGGCGGTGGATTTCCTTCTCGTCGTCCGGCAGCGGATCGGTGGCCGGCACGACCGGCACGCCGACGGAAATGGCGAGGTTGCGCGCGGCGACCTTGTTGCCGAGCTGGCGCATCGTCTCCGGCCGCGGGCCGATGAAGGTGATGCCGGCCGCGTCACAGGCATCGACGAATTCCGGGCTTTCCGAAAGCAGGCCGTAGCCCGGATGGATGGCATCGGCGCCGGAAAGCTTGGCGACGCGGATCACCTCGTCGATCGACAGGTAGCTTTCGATCGGACCGAGGTCACGGGCAAGGTGCGGGCCGCGGCCGATCTGATAACTTTCGTCCGCCTTGAAGCGGTGCAGTGCCAGTTTGTCCTCTTCTGCCCATATCGCGACCGTTTTCAGACCGAGTTCGTTTGCAGCGCGGAAAACGCGGATGGCAATTTCAGAACGGTTGGCAACAAGGATCTTCGAGATAGGCAAGTCGGTCTCCTCAATGACTTGAAATTGCGGGAAATGCTGCACCCGCGAAATAAAGTATTAGCGAGTCACCGAGCAGAGCGCAATTTCAGATGCGACAGGAAACCGAACGCCTTTGCCTTTAGGAGATCAACCCGAGCCGGAAGGCGATCGCCACGACATGATGGCGGTTCTTGCCCTTCAGTTTCTCCTGGATGCCGTTCATGTACCAGTCGACCGTGTGGCTCGAAATGTCGAGCACCTTGCCGATGTCGTTCGAAGTCATGCCGTCGGCGAGATAGTTGAGCGCTTCCATTTCGCGCCGCGTCATCTGGACCTCGACGCGCGAGCCGAGCTCGGCCGAAACCTCGGGATCGCTCAGTTCCAGCAGCTTCCAGAACAGCCGCTTGGCGATGGCATCGAACAGGCTGATCTCGACCGGGCTCAGTTCGACGACACGACCGCCGACCGTCAGATTGCCGAGCAGGCCGCGCCGGCCGTGCACCGGGAAGATATAGCCATCGTAGAGGCCGTGGTTGCGGGCCTCGATCATCATGCTTTCCATGCGCTTGCGATGCGGATCGGAGCGGAAGGCAAACAGCGTGTCGCGCCAGCGAAAACCCCGCTGCGCATGACCGAGATAGCGGATGGTCGGATCGATCACCACGAACTTCTTGCGGATGTAGATCTGCGGCCAGCCTTCCGGCCAGCGACCGGCGAGCAGCAGCCGCAGCGGATTGTCATGCGGCTTCGGTTGCCGGACGACGCCGTAGAAGTCGAAGCCGCAGCGATCGAGCAGGCGCTCGAACTCCGGAATGATCTCCTCGCGAGTCTTCATCTCCTCCAGAAGCGCGAGAAACTGTACGAGCAGCGTAATGTTCATGGATCACCTTCCAGGTAGATGCATATGGTCGCATTTCCGAATCCGGACATAAAGGCACCGTTCAGCGACCATTCATGTTGCACCCGCGATAATCCGTCATACCACGCTCGGTCTTATGCGAAATATGCAAGAAATCGGAGTTGGCACGATAGATAGCAGACTATGAATATTCTCGCCAAGCTTCGGTTGCGAGCGAAACGGGAAAACGAGTGGCTGTCCATACGTCCGGCTACGGCCTCCCTTGCCGTCTAAGACCGTCTCAGCGCGGCCCCGAATGTACAGCGGCGGACCAAGGCCCGCCAACCGTACATCGAGGACGCGGGTGCATCCGCCGCGGAAAGTCTGCGGCGCCAAATCCGGTACCCGGAAGGGGTGAGACAGTGTCATTGTTCCAAGTGTATGCAAGAGCGCTCCAGTATCTTGCGGCTCACAAGTTTCGTGTCTCGGCGATCGTCCTCGCCAACGTCGTTCTGGCCATCATCACGATTGCCGAACCGATCCTGTTCGGGCGCATCATCGACGCCATTTCGTCGAAGGGCGAAGTCACGCCGATGCTGCTCATGTGGGCAGGTCTCGGCGTGTTCAACACCGTCGCCTTCGTGCTCGTCGCCCGCGAGGCGGACCGGCTGGCCCATGGCCGCCGCGCCACGCTCCTGACGGAAGCCTTCGGCCGTATCGTTTCCATGCCGCTCGCCTGGCATAGCCAGCGCGGCACGTCCAACGCGCTGCACACGCTGCTGCGCGCCTGCGAAACCCTCTTCGGCCTCTGGCTCGAGTTCATGCGCCAGCATCTGGCGACTGCCGTGGCGCTCGTGCTGCTCGTTCCGACCGCCTTTTCGATGGACGTTCGCCTCTCGCTCGTGCTCGTCGTGCTCGGCGCGCTCTACGTGGTGATCAGCAAGGTCGTCATGAGCCGTACCAAGGAAGGCCAGGCCTCGGTCGAGAACCATTACCATACGGTCTTCTCCCACGTCTCCGACGCCATCAGCAACGTCTCGGTCGTGCACAGCTACAACCGCATCGAGGCCGAAACCCGCGAGCTGAAGAAGTTCACCGAGCGGCTGATCTCCGCCCAGTTCCCGGTGCTCGACTGGTGGGCACTGGCGAGCGCGCTGAACCGCGTCGCCTCCACCATTTCGATGATGGCGATCCTCGTCATCGGTACCGTGCTGGTACAGCGCGGCGAGCTCGGCGTCGGTGAGGTCATTGCCTTCATCGGCTTTGCCAACCTGCTGATTGGCCGCCTCGACCAGATGAAGGCCTTCGTGACGCAGATCTTCGAAGCCCGCGCCAAGCTCGAGGACTTCTTCAACCTCGAAGACGCCGTCCGCGAACGCGACGAGCCGGCGGGTGCGACCGAACTGCCGCCTGTCGTCGGTGAAGTCGAGTTCCGCAACGTCTTCTTCGACTTTGCCAACACGAACCAGGGCGTGCACAACGTCTCGTTCACGGCCAAGGCCGGCCAGACGATCGCCATCGTCGGCCCGACAGGTGCCGGCAAGACGACGCTCGTCAACCTGCTGCAGCGCGTTCATGACCCGCGCGATGGCCAGATCCTGATCGACGGCAACGATATCTCGAAGGTAACCCGCAAGTCGCTGCGCCGTTCGATCGCCACCGTCTTCCAGGATGCGGGCCTGATGAACCGCTCGATCTCGGACAACATCCGTCTCGGCCGTGATGATGCGACGATCGAGGAAGTCATGGCTGCCGCCGAAGCGGCCGCCGCCTGCGACTTCATCGAGAGCCGGACGGGCGGCTACGATACGGTGGTCGGCGAACGCGGCAACCGCCTGTCGGGCGGCGAGCGCCAACGTGTGGCAATTGCCCGCGCCATCCTCAAGAACGCGCCGATCCTGGTGCTCGACGAGGCGACCAGCGCGCTCGACGTCGAAACCGAGGCCCGCGTCAAGGATGCGATCGATGCGCTGCGCAAGAACCGCACGACCTTCATCATCGCTCACCGCCTGTCGACGGTGCGCGAGGCCGACCTGGTGATCTTCATGGATCAGGGCCAGATCGTAGAGATGGGCGGCTTCAACGAGCTTAGCCAGAGCAACGGCCGCTTTGCAGCTCTGCTGCGCGCCAGCGGCATCCTGACGGACGAAGATGTCCGCATGAGCCATACGGCCGCATAGAACGCGCGCTTAAGTTAATGAACGAACTTCAAGCCACCCGCAGTCAAACGCGGGTGGTTTTTCTTTTCGACATTCTGACACGTCGCTTCGAGCAGCCTTGTCATTCCTGGGAATGCTGGTAGACAGGAATTCCGGCTTCAATTCCAAGGGAATCACCAATGCCGGATATCTCCACCATTGCACTCTTCGCCGCGGCAAGCCTCGTGCTCACCGCCACGCCCGGTCCTGACATGCTGCTGATCGCTTCTCGGAGCGTCAGTCAGGGGCGGGCGGCCGGCTTCCTCACCTATGGCGGTATCGCGCTCGGCACCTATTGCCATGCGCTGGCCGCCGCACTCGGTCTTTCCCAGCTCTTTGTCACCGTACCCGTTGCTTACGAGATCGTGCGCTGGGCGGGCTGCGCCTATCTGCTTTATCTCGCCTACAAGACAGTCCGCGCGGACGCGTCGAGTTCTTCCCCGATTTCGACGCTCAAGCGACTCTCAAACAGGCGGATCTTCGGCGAGGGGCTGATGACAAACCTGCTCAATCCGAAGATGGCGCTCTTCGTGTTGGCCCTGTTGCCGCAATTCGTGGATCCGAACGGCGGGTCGATGGTCGCGCAGATGCTTCTGCTCGCCACCGTGTTGAACGGGATCGGCTTCCTGGTGAATGGCTCGGTCATTCTGGTTGGCAGCCATCTGCGCGCGCGACTCGCTGGCATCAGGCGTTTCCCCAAGCTGCCGCAATACCTCCTCGCCGGCGTATTCACGGGACTCGCCTGCCGCCTTGCCCTTGGTTCGAGAAATTAGACGCCCGGCAAGGGCGGCGTTCTCCTACGCCGCCCGCAGCGGTTTTGCCGTGGCAATGCCGCGCAGCCATTCGAGATAATAGGCATAGGCGAAATGCAGCCCGATGCCGACGAGCACGAACAAGCTGCCGAAGATCGGGTTCCGCCCGGTGACGAACAGCAGCACCTGGCCGGACATCGCCAGAATCGTACCGAAGATGAAGATCGGCAGCGAATGTCGCCCGACCACCGCGAGCGGATGATCGCTGTCGAGCTTGGCAAGGTTGCTGATCCGAGGCGTCACGGCGATGACATAGGCGAGCGCCAGCACATGCAGCAACCGCGGTCCCGACAGGAAGGTCTTGTCGAAGCCGGTGAGGACCGCTGGAAGACCGAAGGAGAAGTCTATGCTCCAGAAGGAGAAGAGTACCCAGACAGCCGAGACCGCGAGATAGGCGCAGCAAAGGACGAACAGCCAGCGCCATCGCGGCAGCGTTCCACCGCCGCGCACGAAGGTCATCATGACGATGCCGATGACGAACAGGAACTGCCAGGACCAGGGATTGAGGAACCAATAGCCTTCGTCAAGGAAGTTCGACGGCACGAATTTGAAGATGCCTGCGGCCAGCCACAGGGCGGCCGACAGCAATAGCAGCAGTTTCTTGCTGACGCCGTTCAGCCAGAGGATTCCCGGCAGCATCAGGAACAGCGCCGCATACATCGACAGGATGTTGTTGTAGCCGAGCTGGTGCCCCAGGAGCACCATGGCGACGATGCCCTGTTCGGTCTGCTCGACCATCGGGCGGATGTTGATCTCGCCGATCAGGTCCTGCCGGCCGAAATAGATCGCACCGCCGGCGAAGATCGCCAGCGTCACGATGCTGGTCATGATGTGGGCGATGTAAAGTGCCAGCGCCCGCCGCCAGATTTTCAGCGTCGTCGCCAGCCGTCCGCCGGCGGCGAATTTTCCGCCATAGGCGATCCCGACCGACAGGCCGGAGATCAGCACGAAGGCCTCGGCGGAATCGGAAAAGCCGAAGTTCTTGTGCGTCAGATATTCGAGATACTGTCCCGGAACGTGGTTGACGAAGATCGTCAGCAGACACAGCGCCCTGAACACGTCGAGGCGTGTGTCACGCTCCTTGGGAACCATTCGGACGGACGTCGGGGTGACGCCACCCTGAAATGTCTTTTGCAGCATGCGCTCCGTTTTCCAGGATTTGGCGCCCCTGCCCCATCCCTGTTGAAACGGGCACCGACACCTCGCCTTGTCGCGTGATGCCCGGCACCATGAACGAGAGCGAGATGACAATGTGCAGCGGCTTCCCGCCTGCATCCCGCTCGGATGATACTGCATGTCTCCTTAAATCGACCTCGATTTAAGGAGACATGCAGCAAATCAAAGTCCTCAGCGACCTTTGCGCGCCTTAAAAGACGCGCGGCGCCGTAGAGCTTCCCGCTCGCACGTGAAGTCACTGGACGCGGAAAAGACGCTCTAGCTTCAATGTATTAGAGCGTCCTTTGCGTTCGTCCGAACGCGTGGCGCTCCAAGGCACGACGCCCGGCCGTCGAGATCGTGCCGCTGGCACCTCCGCAAAGAAAAACCGGCCTTGCCCTTGCGGGAACAAAGCCGGTCGTCCTGTCTTCAGTACCGGCAGTTACAGCAAAATGCCTTCATGCGCGTTTTTTGTGACGCTATTGTTTATGCTGACGATCGGCTCGCCGCTTTTCTGGTCGCGCTGCACGGAAATCTTGTGCCGCGCACCGTTGAGCGTCACCTCGGCGGAGTAGCCGTCCCAGGCCGCCGGCAGCACCGGCCTGATGACCAGCTTGTCGCCCTGCCTGCGGATTCCGAGAATACCCTCGATGCCGACGCGATAGAGCCAACCGGCCGACCCGGTATACCAGGTCCAGCCGCCGCGTCCCGCGAGATCGCCTTCGCCATAGATATCGGCGGCGACGACATAGGGCTCGACGCGGTAGTGTTCCGCCGCCTCCCGGCTTTCGGCATGCGAGACCGGGTTCAGCATCTGGAAGACGCGCCAGGCCTCCTCCGCCCTGCCCTGTTCGGCGAAGGCCAGCGCCACCCAGGTGGCCGCATGGGTATATTGCCCGCCATTCTCGCGCACGCCGGGCGGATAAGCCTTGATGTAGCCCGGATCCTGCGACGTCCGTTCGAGCGGCGGCGTGAACAGCCGGACGATGTGCTGATCCGGATCGACAAGTTCGGCCATGACCGCATCCATCGCCTTGAGCGATCGCTGCTCGTCGCCTTCGCCCGAAAGCACGCTCCAGGATTGACCGATCGAATCGATCCGGCACTCGAGCGCCTCGCTCGTGCCGAGCGGTGTGCCGTCGTCGTAATAACCGCGGCGATAGTAGTCGCCGTCCCAGCCCGCGGTATCGAGCGCCTTCTTCAGGGCCTCGAGATGCGACTCCCAGCGGGTGACGCGTGCCTGGTCCTTGCGCTCGCGCGCGTAAGGCAGGAAGCCCCGCAGAGTGCCCGCGAGGAACCAGCCGAGCCAGGTGCTGGTGCCCTTGCCGGCAGCGCCGACGCGGTTCATGCCATCGTTCCAGTCACCGCCGAGGATCAACGGCAGGCCGTTCTTGCCGGTCCGCTTGATCGCGAGATCGAGCGCGCGAGCACAATGCTCGTAGACGTCGCCGATCTCCTCGGAAATGTCCGGCTTGTAGAAGGCATCGTGCTGGCCCTCTTCGAGCGCCGGCCCGCTGATGAAGGCGATCTGTTCCGCCAGGATGTCGGACGTACCGGTCACCGAGCAGTAATGCGTGACGGCATGGGCGAGCCAGACGACGTCGTCGGAGATCATCGTGCGCACGCCGGCGCCGGTTCCCGGCAGCCACCAGTGCTGCACGTCACCCTCGACGAACTGGCGGGCCGCGGCGTTCAGGATCTGCGCCCGGGCAAGCTCCGGCCGGTGGATCAGGAAGGCCAGAGTGTCCTGCAACTGATCGCGGAAGCCGAAGGCGCCACTCGCCTGGTAGAAGGCGGAGCGTGCCATGATGCGGCAGCCGAGGCTCTGGTAGGGCAGCCAGTTGTTGATCATGGCATCGAAGGCCGGGTCCGGCGTTTCCACCTTCACGATATCGGTGAAATCGCGCCAGAAGGTCTTTGCCGCGTCGAGCACCGTATCGAATGCGGTCTCGCGCAGCTCACCGATGACGGCGCGAAGCTGATCCTCACTGTCGGTATCGCCGAGAATGAAGGTGACCTGCCGCTCGGCGCCGGGTTCGATCATCAGATCGGACGCAACGGCAGCACAGGGATCGCCGTCGACGTCGACGGAACCGGAGAGTTCGGCACCCGAAAGCACTGCCTGCGGCACGAGGATGCCGCCGAGCGCGCCCAGGAACTCCCGGCGGCTCGCCGTATAGCCGGCCGCCTGGCCCCCTTCGACCGTGAAGAAGGCGAACCGACCGGCATAGTCGATGCTGTAGGGGTTGGTTGCGACCAGCGCGGCTGCCTCCTCATCCCACTTCGAAAGGATGAAGGGTGCCGAGCGGGCGCGGTTGTTGCCGAGCACCCACTCGTTATAGCCGTAGAGCCTCAACCGCCGCGCCGTCGCGGCACGGTTGCGGATCGAGACCCGGATGAGCTTTGCCGGCAGGCTCTGATGGACCGTATGGGTCGCCTCGATATCGAGGCCGTCCTGGGTACTGCGGAAGCTCGAATAACCGAGCCCGTGTGCGGTTTCGAAGACGACGGAGCGGCGACGCGAGAGCGACGCATAGGGCGTCGACACCGAACCGCTCTCCATGTCGCGGATGAAGATCGCTTCGCCCGGACGGTTGACGACCGTGTCGTTGGTCCACGGCGTCAACTGGTAATCGCGCGAGTTGCGGCTCCAGGAGAAGGCCGCTCCTTCCGCCGAAACGTGGAAGCCGAACTGCTCGTTGGAGATGACGTTGATCCAGGGCTGCGGCGTCGCTTCGCCGCCACGCAGGCGCACGACATATTCGCGACCGCCTTCGGCAAAGCCGCCGAAACCGTTCCAGAAGGAAAGGCCATCGCCCTTGATTTCCGCCGGGGCAACGTCTGCCTTCTCCTGCGGCGCGGCCAGCAACGGTCCGACGAACTCGCCGCTCTTCTCGCTACCCTTCACCGGCGCCGGCGAATAGAGCGAGTTGGCGCGGGCGATCTGATCGGAGATCGTGCCGTTGCGGGCATGGAACACGGCGCGCGAAGCCGACAGAAGCGTCGACCAGGTCTCCGCCTCCATCAAGTCGCGCCGCACCGAGAAGATGTGCTGGCGCGGGCCGTCCGAAAGACCGCGAAGCCTGAGGTTCTCGCACATGGAGTCGAGCGCGTGCTGCATGTCCTGCGCATAGGACGAAGCCCGCTCGTTGATGATGACGAGATCGGCGGTGATGCCGCGGGCACGCAGGTATTCCTGGGCGCGCAGGGCTTCACGCGCGATGCCGAGGTCGCCGTCGTCATTGATGCGGAGGCAGAAGATCGGATAGTCGCCCGAGATCGCCAGCGGCCAGAGCTTCGACTGTGAGTCGAGGCCGGCCTGCACCGTTGCCGTATCGGCACGCAGGTGCATGTCCGGATAGACGAGATAGCGGCCCAGCATCTGGAAGCTCGCCGCCTCCTGCGATGTCACGCCGACATGGCGCATCTGCACCTGGCTGCGGGTCCAGGCGTGGATGAGCTCCTGGTTGAAGGTCTCCGGATGGCGGTAGCGATCGATCGCCCGATCGACCTCCTCACGGCTCGGCGCAGCGATCGTCCAGAAGACGACGCTGACCTTCTTGCCGGCGGGCACACGGACGACGCGGCGCAGCGACATGATTGGATCGAGGGTAAACCCATCGGTTCCGGAAAGCACCGCATCCGTATCGAAGGCGGCCGCTTCGGCAAGCGTCCGGCCCGGGCCGATGAAGCGGCGACGGTCGGTCTCCGCTTCCGTATGGCGATCGCTGCCGGCATTGTCGGTAACGAGATGCGCCACTTCCATGTCCGGATCGCTGGAACTGCGCTTGTTGCGGCTGACACGGATGACGTCGCCACGGCGGCTGATTTCCGTGCGCACGAACATCTTCGAGAAGGCCGGATGCGCGCTGTCGGCCTCGTCGGTCGAAAGCACCGGCTCGGCATAGGAGGTTACTTCGATGAAGCGATCCTGGGTGCCGGTATTGAGCAGGATGACCCGGCGGCCTTCCGCGTCGTGTTCGGTGGCGACGATGCACTCCACTTCGCTGGTGAGATCGCCGACCGTCTTGACGAATTCGGCCTTGTCGTCGCCGAAGCGGGTCAGCATCTTCTCGCCGGCAGCGCGGCGCGGTTCCGATGTCGCCGACCACCAATCGCCGGTGGTCGTGTCGCGCAGGAAGATGAAGGTTCCGGTGCGATCCTCGACCGGGTCCGGCTTCCAGCGTGTGACGGACTGGCCGTTCCAACGGGCGTAGCCGGCACCATTGGCGGTCAGCATGACCGAATAGTGACCGTTGGAGAGGAACACGGTCTCGCGGTCCTGCGCCAGCGGGTTCTCGATGATGCGGACTTCCGGACGCAGGAGATCGTCCTGGCCCTTGCCGACCGATTCCGGCTCGCGCTTGGCATTCATGATCGGGATGTCGCGCGGCGCCTTTTCCTGCAGCAAGAGTTCGGCGGCCTCGATCACCGGATCGGCGTGGAACCACTCGCGCAGGCGGCCATTGAAGACGACGTTGGCGACGGCCGCGATCGACATGCCATGGTGGTGCGCATAGTAGTTGCGCACGACCGCGCATTTCTGGCCCTCGGGCACGCGCGTCGGCGTGAAGTCGACGGCATCGTGGAAGCCGTAAACGCCGAGCGCGCCGACCTCGCGCAGACGTCCGAGGTTGGCAAGCGCCGATTTCGGATCGTACATGCAGGCAAGGATCGAGGCGTAGGGCGCGATGACCGCATTCTGGCCGAGGCCGCGCTTCAGGCCGAGCGTCGGCACACCGAAGTTGGTGTACTGGTAGGTGAGTTCGTGGTCGCGCGCATTGAATGCGGCTTCCGATATGCCCCAGGGCGTGCCGAGACGGCGGCCGTGGTTGATCTGCTCCTTTACCACCAGATTGTTGGTCTGGTTGAGGATGCCGCCCTGCCGCTCCTGCATCACCAGGGGCGGCATCAGATATTCGAACATCGAGCCCGACCAGGAGATCAGCGCGCCGCGCGCGCCGATCGGCACGATCGGACGGCCGAGCTTGTACCAGTGCTCGGTCGGCAGATCCCCCTTGGCGATGGCAAACAGGCTGGTGAGACGGGCTTCCGAGGCGAGAAGGTCGTAGCAGGCCTCGTCGAGCTCGTTGGCGTTGACCCGGAAGCCGATCGACAGCAGGCGCCGCTCCGGCCGGAACAGGAAGCTGAAATCCATCGAGAAGGCGATGTCGCGGGCGCGGTCCTTCAGCACCAGCAAGCGCTGGCGCAGCGATTCGATCGCGCTGAGGTCGAAGACACCGTCGGCAATATGGGCTTCACAGGTGCTGACCAGTGCGTTTGCCCATTTCGTCACTTCAGTGCTTTGCGGCGTGCGCACCTCGTGGTCGAGGTTGACGGTGAGCTTGTGCATGTCGCGCGCCAGCACGGCGAGGTTGATCACCCGGATCGACGCGAACTCGCGCTCGCGCTTGACTGCGGCAAGAGCGTTCTGGAAGCCGACGATGCGTTCCTCGATCAGGCGACGCAGCGGCCGGACCGTCTTGCGGTCGTCGGGCAGCTCGCGCAGCACCTCCTGGAGGATCGCGACGACGTCGCCGATGCCGTCCAGGCTGCCCTGGACATGCGCCGAGGGCGCCTCGGCCCAGTCGCGGCACATGGACGATACGGCGATCAGGTGACCGGCAAGGTTGCCGCTGTCGACCGAGGAGATGTAGCGCGGCTCCATCGTGTCGAGCGTGTTCGTCCGATACCAGTTGAACAGGTGGCCGCGATACTTCGGCATCCGGTCGATGGTGGCGATCGTCTGCTCCAGCCGGTTGATCGTCTCCTCGAAGCCGATCCAGCCGAAATCGCGCGCCGACATGACCGACAGCAGGTAGACGCCGATATTGGTCGGCGAGGTGCGCTCGGCCAGAACCGGCTGCGGCGTTTCCTGAAAGTTGTCAGGCGGCAGGAAGTGCTGCTCGGCGGTGACGAAGGTCTCGAAATAACGCCAGGTGCGGCGCGCAATCAACCGCATCTCGTCGATTGCCTCGTCGGAGACGACGAGCTGGTCCTCGGTTTCGGCCGACTGGCTGACGAACCAGGCGACGGCAGGCGACAGCGCCCAGAGTAGCGCGAAGGGAATGCCGATGAACGGCAGGCCGGTGTCGGAGACCGCGGCAAGAGCCAGCGAAAGCGCCGAAAGCGCCGGCGCGATCCACATGGCGCGGTAGTAATCGCCGATCGTGCCGTGGCCGGCGCTCTGCACCTGCGCGGCTGTACGCCATTCGAGCATCAGCTTGCCGCTGACGAAGGTGCGGTAAAGCGAGCGCACGATCGCGTCGCCCATCATCGCCGCATTGTGGGCGATGAAGACGATGCGGAGCGCCACTTGCGCATTGGCGGCGCGGATTTCGGTGAGCACGGCGTGAAGGTGGGCGCGGGCGACGATGTCGTTGCGGCGCGGCAGGAGGCCGTTGATCAGCGACAGGGTCGGGGCCACGAACAAGCTGAAGATCAGGACGATCTGCCAGATCAACGCTTCCGTGGGCTCCATGTAGTACCAGCCCATGACCGAGGCGACGAGCCAGGCGAGCGGGATCAGCGAGCGGCGCAGATTGTCGTACATCTTCCAGCGGCCGAGCATCGACAGCCCGTTCGAGAAGTTGAAGATGTAGGGCAGGAGCTGCCAGTCGCCGCGCGCCCAGCGATGCTGGCGCGACATCTCGACCTCATAGCGGGTCGGGAAATCCTCGACGAGCTCGACGTCGGTCACCAGCGCGCAGCGCACATAGGAGCCCTCGAGCAGGTCGTGGCTGAGAACGGCGTTTTCCTGGATCCGGCCCTTCAGCGCCGCCTCGAAGGCGTCGACATGGTAGAGGCCCTTGCCGGTGAAGCTGCCTTCGCCGGCAATGTCCTGGTAGACGTCGGAAACGGTGAAAACATAGGGATCGATGCCGCGGTTGGCCGAGAAGATGCGCTGGAAGGCCGAGGCTTCGCTGCCCGTGGTCAGCGACGGCGTCACGCGCGGCTGCAACAGGCTGTAGCCGGCGATCACGTTCTGCGTCTTGGGGTCGACCACCGGGCGGTTGATCGGATGGTAGATCTTGCCGACGAGTTTCGTCACCGCATCGCGCATCAGGCGCGTGTCGGAATCGAGCGTCATGACGTACTGAACGTTGTCCGGAACCGTGTTGGCGCCCTGCAGGAACGAGGTGTCGCGGTCGCCGCGAAGCAGCATGTTCAGCTCGTGCAGCTTGCCGCGCTTGCGCTCCCAGCCCATCCACACGCCTTCCTGTTCGTTGAACAGGCGGCGGCGATGAAGGAGATAGAAGCGCGTCTTGCCGTCATAGGCGTAGCGCGCCGAAAGCTGGGCAATCTCGCGCTTGGCGTAGTCGAGCACGTCGGAATCGGTGCTCGACTCCTCCACCTTGCTATCCGCCCAGTCGCTCAAAAGGGCAAAGTAGATCTCGCCACGCGGGTTGGCCAGGTAGTGTACCTCGAGATTGCGCACGAGTTCGTCGACATGGTCGCGCTTGGCGATCAGGCAGGGCACGACGACGAGGGTGCGGGCATGCTCGGGAATCCCGTCGAGGAATTCGTAGCCGACAAGTCGCGATGGTTTGACGAACAGCGTCACCAGTGTGTTGAACAGGCCCATCGCGCCTTCCGAGGCCGGAAGTGCGAAAAGAAGCAGCATGATCAGCTTCGCACCGTTCGGAATGTCCATCGGGCTGACGAAGGAAAAGACGGCGATCATCGCCAGGATCGTCAAGAGGATGTTCGGTCCGGCGATTGCGAACCAGTCGAGCTTGCGGCTGATACGGATGATCGTCTGCAGCAGCGAGGGTCGGTAGCCGATCCTCTTCTCGAGCATCTTGCGCTGCTTGCCGACGAGGAAGGAACCGACGTTCGGCTCCTGCAGCGGCGCTTCGGTCGCGGCCGCGGCTTCCGCCTCGCGCACCATCTCGATGGCGATCTGCGTCACCTCGTATTCGCTGTGACCGGAACGGCGTGCCAGCTTCTCGATCGTATCGCGATACTTGTTGCGCGAGCCGAATTCGAGCGCCGCATAGTCGGAGCCCTCGCGCAGCGCAGCGTCGATCTTGCTGACGCTTTCGAACCAGACGGCCCAATCGGTGTCGTCGATTTCGCGCAGGCTGCGGATGATGTTGCTCATCGTCGCGTTGCCGGACGACAGGCGGTTCTGCTCCGCGACCAGCGCGTTCTCGACGTCGCTGCCGCGCTTCTCGAGCTGCTCCTCGATCCAGCCGATGACGGCGCCCGAAGTCTGCGAGCCGTCGCGCATGCGGTAGAGCAGTTGCGCGACGAAGGTGTTGTCGGCCGCAAGAGCTTCCGACTCCGCAAGCAGTGCCCGACATTTTTCCGGATCGTTCAGGCGGATGATCTGGTCGGCGACATCATTTGCCTTGCGGCGCATGCCGCGCGAGCGCTCGACGCGGATGGCGATCCGGCGGAGATTTTCGATCAGCACGAAGCGTAGGATCGATGGCAGCGCCCAGAGTTCGCCGATCTTGAAGGTCTCGCGCTTCTGGAAGCCCTCGACCATCGCCGTGATGCTTTCGCGCGTCACCGTGCTGTGCGTGTGGGCGACATAGAGCCAGGCGAGTGCCATGGTGCGCGGGATCACCGTGCCCGAAACCGAGAGCGTCGGAAGCTGACGATAGAACCGGCGCGGGAAGTCGCGCCGGACTTCCTGGATCGCCTCTTCGACGACGTGGTGGTTGTCGAGCAGCCACTCGGCGGCCGGCGTTATCGTCGCCCCGGCCTCCACGTCGGCGGCCGTCGCCCGGTAGACGCGCAGGATCTCGTTCTCGTTCTCACGATGCCGCGGGCGAAATTCGAACGGGAAGAACCCCGGCAGCGCCGAGGTACCCTTCAATGCGAGATCCTCGCCGCATTGCCGGAGGTCCTCCATCGAGAAGAAGGTGGCGCGGATCGAATCGTTGTAATCGATCTGCTTTGCTTCCGGTTCGCGCGGAGAGGTGGGCGGCGTAGTTTGAAGCTGCATGGGTACGGGTTCTGAATCCAGCCGGGGTTGATCGGCCCGGTCCTCGTGGGGTTGCCGGGTTGGCTGCGGACCTGAGAATTCAGGCTGAGCCGGCGCGTTTCTAGACACGGTCATGTGTCCTCCCATCCACCGTCAATTCCCGCATGTGGGGAACTGGCGGTAACAGGCACCGCCCTCGACTGGGCATCGGAGATCGCAAAGCCGGCGGCGCATTGGTTTTCAAGGCCGCGTGATGCATGAAAATGGCATTTTTTAGCCGTGGTGCCAACAGCTTGCAAGGATTGCTCATATAAGTTTGGACGATTTGCGCACAGACGAATCAAGCCGAAACCGGCCGCTACGTGCGCCCCCAATGGCACTTTGATACAGCTCTCTCAATTGCCCTCTTCTCAAGCTTCATCGCGGATGGCAGACGAGGCGAAACGTGAAGCGGCGAGGAAGGTTCCCTTGATTTGCAGAAAATCCGTCAGCCCACCTGCTCGGTAATCCACTCCCGGAAGGCCAGGCTGATGGGGTTTTCGAGCTTGCCCTCGGGCACGGCGAGATAATAGCTGTTTTCAGTCTTCATCGGCCGGTCGAGCACGATGCTGAGCGTGCCGGCGGCAATTTCCTGCTCGATCAGGTAACGTGGCAGCAGCGCAAAACCGAGCCCCGCCGTCGCCGCTTCGATCACCATGGAGAACTGGTCGAAGCGGTTGCCACGGTAGGCGCCGCGGCCGTCCATGTCGTTCGCCTCGAACCATTGCGCCCAGAGCTTCGGACGGGTCGCAAGGTGCAGCAACGGGCCGGCGACGAGCTCCTCGGGAGTCTTGACCGGATGATCCGCCAGCAAGGCGGGGCTTGCAGCCGGCACGATGATCTCGCTGCAGAGGTAGCTGCAGGTGGCGCGCGCCCAGACCGGTTGGCCGTAGTGGATTGCGAGATCGAAGTTCTGTTCGTCGAAATCGAAAGGCGCGGAACGGGAGGCGATGTTGAGCACCGTATCCGGGTGGCGCTTGAGGAAATCGGGAAGACGCGGCACCAGCCAGCGGCTGCCGAAGGTTGGCAGCGAGGCGATCGAAAGCGTCGAGTCCGCCCGGGCCGAAGCCATGGCGCGCACCATCAGCTCCTCGGTCTGGTTGAGGAGACGGCGAACCTCAGGCAGGAACTTCTGGCCGGCATCCGACAGGATCACCCGCTGGCGCACGCGCTCGAACAGGAGCACGCCGAGCTGGTTTTCGAGATCCTTGATCTGCCGGCTGACAGCGCTTTGGGTAAGGTTCAGCTCCGCGGCGGCCTGCGTGAAGCTGCCGTGTCGCGCCGCGCATTCGAACGCCTGCAGCGTCGTCACGTCGGGAACCAGCCTGCGGCTTAACTTCATTCCAGCCTCGCATCAACATAGTCAGAAGCAACGCGATCAATGGCCAGTTCGATCGGATATGATCCGAAATGAGAATGACCTTGTCCTTCACCCATAGCGCGAGGCGAGCCCCAGTGAAAGAGAATAGTTTCGTATCCGCCGACGACATTCGTTCGGCCTTTTCCGCAGCCATGTCGGTCATGTACCGCGAAGAGGTGCCGGCATACGGCACGCTGATGGAACTGGTCGCCAAGGTGAACGACGATACGCTCGCCGCCGACCCGCTCCTGAAGGAGCGACTGGACGCCACGGATTCGCTCGACCGTATCTCCGAGGAACGCCACGGCGCGATCCGCCTGGGTACGCCCGCCGAGCTCGCAATGATGCGCCGCGTCTTCGCCGTCATGGGCATGTATCCGGTCGGCTACTACGACCTGTCGACCGCCAGCGTCCCTGTTCATTCGACCGCCTTCCGCCCGGTCGGCGAAGCCGCCCTGAAGCGCAACCCCTTCCGCGTCTTCACCTCGCTGTTGCGTCTCGACCTGATCGCCGACAAAGCGCTGCGCGCCGAAGCCGAGGTCATCCTCGCCGCACGCCAGATCTTCACCGCCGGCGCCGTGGAGCTCACGGAAAAAGCCGAGCGCGACGGCGGCCTCGACAAGGCCAACGCCGAACGTTTCGTTTCGGAAGTGCTCGAAACCTTCCGCTGGCACGACAAGGCCAATGTCAGTGCCGACATGTACAAGCGCCTGCATGACGCCCATCGCCTGATCGCCGACGTCGTCTCCTTCAAGGGGCCGCACATCAACCACCTGACGCCGCGCACGCTCGATATCGACAAGGTGCAGGCGCTGATGCCGGAATACGCCATCGCCCCGAAGGCCGTCGTCGAGGGGCCGCCGACCCGCAAGTGCCCGATCCTCTTGCGCCAGACCTCGTTCAAGGCACTGGAAGAGCCGGTTTCCTTCAGGGATGCCGACGGCACCTGGAAGGCCGGTTCGCACACCGCCCGCTTCGGCGAGATCGAGCAGCGCGGCATTGCGCTGACCCCGAAGGGCCGCGCCCTCTACGACGAACTGCTCGACGCCTCGCGCAAGATCGTCCGCCCGGCGGCCGACGGCTCCAACGCCCGCGAATACGAAGCGGCGCTCGCCACCGCCTTCGAACCGTTCCCCGACACATGGGCAGGTATCCGCGAAGCCGGTCTCGGCTATTTCAGCTATTCTCTGACGGAAAAGGGCCGCAAGGCCGGCATCTCCCCGGTAAGCGACATCGAAGCGCTGATCGCCGCCGGCCTCGTCCAGTTCGACGCGATCGTCTACGAGGACTTCCTGCCGGTCAGCGCCGCAGGCATCTTCCAGTCGAATCTCGGCGACGGCGCCCAGCAGGACTTCGTCGCAAGCCCGAACCAGAAGCGCTTCGAGAGCGACCTCGGCGCGACCGTGCTCAACGAGTTCGGCCATTATGCCGGCATCGAGCAGGCGTCGATCGAAAGCTGCATCAGGGCCTTGACCGGCGCGATCGCTGCGGAATGATGCTTGTCCGATGATCGACAAACGGCACATCGACGCGCTCACCGACATCCTTGGAGACAAGGGTGTCGTTACGCGCCCTGAAGACCTGGAAGCCTACGAGACCGGCGCGCGCTACGATCGCGGCCGGACGTCACTCGTGCTGCGGCCGGCGACGACGGAAGAAGTCTCTGCTGCCGTTGCCTATTGCGTCACGAACGGCATGGCGCTGATCCCGCAATCCGGCAACACCGGCCTCGTCTCGGGCTCGACCCCGGACCAGTCGGGTGATGAAGTCGTCCTCAGCCTCGACCGGCTGACCAAGCACTTCGATCTCGACCTCGACAACCGCTCGGTGCGGCTCGATGCCGGCTTCCGACTGTCCGAACTCAACCGGCGCCTGGAAGTGCACGGCCTGTTCTTCCCGATCGATCTCGGCGCCGACCCGCGCATCGGCGGCATGATCGCCACCAACACCGGCGGTTCGCGCTTTCTGAAATACGGCGACGTGCGTCGCAATACTCTGGGTCTCAAGGTCGTGCTGGCGGACGAAGACGGCACCGTTCTCGACCTGCAATGCGACCTGCGCAAGAACAACACCGGTGTCGACTGGAAACAGATCTTCTTCGGCACGTCGGGCGCTTTCGGCATCGTCACCGAATGCGTCCTGAACCTCGAGCGCCTGCCGCAACAGACGGCAACGGCGTTGCTGGTTCCGGCCAGCGGCGCCCATGTGATGCCGCTGCTCCGCGCCATGGAAGAGCGCCTCGGCGCCTATCTCTCGGCTTTCGAGGGCATGTCGAAGAACGCCGTCAAGGCGGCTTTTGCCCATGTGCCGTCGCTGAAGAACCCGTTCCAGGGCGGCAACGTTCCTGATTACGTCATCCTCGCCGAGATCAGCCGCACCTGGGCACCGCGCGAGGGCGAACAGTCGCTCGACGCCGTGCTGGAATCGGTACTGGCCGAGATCTGGGAAATGGAAACGGCGCCGCTCGCCGATGCTTTCGTCGGCCCGCCGCACGAAATCTGGGCGCTGCGCCACGCCTTGTCCGAAGGCGTCAAGCACCTGGGCAAGCTGATCGCCTTCGACCTCTCCTTCCGCAGGGGTGACATCATGGCCTTCTGCGACCATATGAAGGGCGAAATGCCGGCGAAATTTCCTGACGTGACCGTCTGCGATTTCGGCCATATCGGCGACGGTGGCGTGCACTTCAACCTCGTCGTGCCGAAGGACAGCGACCTTCTCAAGGACGAGACCTTCGAACCGCGGCTTCGCGAATGGGTTTTCGCGGTCGCCGTCGAGGAGTATCACGGCAGCTTCAGCGCGGAACATGCGATCGGCCGCCGCAACCAGGCCTATTACGACTTTTATACACCAGGCAAACTCAAGGACATGGCCGCAGGCCTGAAGACGCTCACCTCGCCGGGAAAGCTCGGCAGCGTGCGCTTTGGGTAGGCCAGAGCGGAATGAGGAAAAGTGTATGCGGTTTTCCGCCCGCATTCCGCTCCAACGAATGATCTAAGGAAAACGGGAGTCAGACCATGAACATCGCAACCAAGAAAGTTGACGTGACCAAGGAAGCCGCAGCGCTTCTCGAAAAGATGGGCGTCGCCAAGGAACTCTACACCGGCGGCGACATGCCGTCCTATAGCCCGGTCACCGGCGAGAAGATCGCGAGCCTCAAGACGGTTTCGGCCGTTGAAGCCGCTGCCAAGATCGAACAGGCCCATGAAGCCTTCAAGGCCTGGCGTCTCGTTCCGGCGCCGAAGCGCGGCGAACTGATCCGCCTGCTCGGCGAAGAACTGCGCGCCTTCAAGGCCGACCTCGGCCGCCTGGTTTCGATCGAAGCCGGCAAGATCACCTCCGAAGGCCTTGGCGAAGTCCAGGAGATGATCGACATCTGCGATTTCGCCGTCGGTCTTTCCCGCCAGCTCTACGGCCTGACGATCGCCACCGAGCGCCCCGGCCACCGCATGATGGAGACCTGGCATCCGCTCGGCGTCGTCGGCGTCATCTCCGCCTTCAACTTCCCGGTCGCCGTCTGGTCGTGGAACGCAGCGCTTGCCATCGTTTGCGGCAACTCGGTCGTCTGGAAGCCGTCTGAAAAGACCCCGCTCACCGCGCTGGCCTCGCAGGCGATCTTCGAGCGCGCGCTCGCCCGCTTCGGTGACGCTCCGGCAGGCCTGTCGCAGGTGCTGATTGGCGACCGCACCGTCGGCGAAGTCCTCGTCGACAACCCGAAGGTACCGCTTGTTTCCGCCACCGGCTCCACCCGCATGGGCCGTGAAGTCGGTCCGCGCCTCGCCAAGCGCTTCGCCCGCGCCATCCTCGAACTCGGCGGCAACAATGCCGGCATCGTCTGCCCCTCGGCCGACCTCGACATGGCGCTGCGCGCCATCGCCTTCGGCGCCATGGGCACCGCCGGCCAGCGCTGCACCACCATGCGCCGCCTCTTCGTGCACGAGAGCATCTACGACCAGCTCGTTCCGCGTCTGAAGAAGGCCTATGGCTCGGTATCGGTCGGCAACCCGCTGGAAACGACGGCCCTCGTCGGCCCGCTCGTCGACAAGGCTGCCTTCGACGGCATGCAGAAGGCGATCGGTGAAGCGAAGTCGCACGGCGGCACCGTCACCGGCGGCGAACGCGTCGAGCTCGGCTACGACAACGGCTACTACGTCAAGCCCGCTCTGGTCGAAATGCCGAAGCAGGCCGGCCCGGTTCTCGAAGAAACCTTCGCGCCGATCCTCTACGTCATGAAGTACAGCGACTTCGACGCCGTTCTCGCCGACCACAATGCGGTCGCAGCCGGCCTGTCGTCCTCGATCTTCACCCGCGACATGCAGGAATCGGAGCGCTTCCTCGCCGTCGACGGTTCGGATTGCGGTATCGCCAACGTCAACATCGGCACCTCGGGCGCCGAAATCGGCGGCGCCTTCGGCGGTGAGAAGGAAACCGGCGGCGGTCGCGAATCCGGTTCGGACTCGTGGAAGGCCTATATGCGTCGCGCCACCAACACGGTGAACTATTCGAAGGCTCTGCCGCTGGCGCAGGGCGTGTCGTTCGACATCGAATAATCGGCGCACCGGTAGGATTCGACCATGACCATCAATGCAACGGTCAAGGAGGCGGGCTTTCAGCCCGCCTCGCGGATTTCCTCGATCGGGGTGTCCGAAATCCTCAAGATCGGCGCCCGCGCGCAAGCCATGAAGCGCGAAGGCAAGCCGGTGATCATCCTCGGCGCGGGCGAGCCGGACTTCGACACGCCCGACTACGTCAAGGACGCCGCCTGCGAAGCGATCCGGCGCGGCGAGACCAAATACACCGCGCTCGACGGCACGCCGGAACTGAAGAAGGCGATCCGCGAGAAGTTCCAGCGCGAGAACGGCCTTGCCTACGAACAGGACGAGATCACGGTGGCGACCGGCGCCAAGCAGATCCTGTTCAACGCCATGATGGCGTCGATCAATCCCGGCGACGAAGTGATCATTCCGACGCCCTACTGGACCTCCTATTCGGATATCGTCCAAATCTGCGAAGGCAAGCCGATTCTGATCCCCTGCGACGCCTCCTCAGGCTTCCGGCTGACCGCCGACAAGCTCGAAGCGGTAATCACGCCGAAGACGCGCTGGGTGCTTCTGAACTCGCCGTCGAACCCCTCGGGTGCCGCCTACGGCGCTGCCGACTACCGGCCGCTGCTCGACGTGCTCTTGAAGCATCCGCATGTCTGGCTGCTGGTCGACGACATGTACGAACACATCGTCTATGACGGCTTCCGCTTCGTCACCCCGGCCCAGCTCGAGCCTCGTCTCAAGGACCGGACGCTCACGGTCAACGGCGTCTCCAAGGCCTATGCCATGACCGGCTGGCGCATCGGCTACGCCGGTGGCCCGCGCGACCTGATCAAGGCGATGGCCGTCGTCCAGAGCCAGGCGACCTCCTGCCCCTCCTCCGTCAGCCAGGCCGCTTCGGTTGCCGCGCTGACCGGTCCGCAGGAGTTCCTGAAGGAACGCACGGCCAGCTTCCAGCGCCGCCGCGATCTCGTCGTCAACGGCCTCAACGCCATCGACGGCCTCGACTGCCGCGTCCCGGAAGGTGCCTTCTACACCTTCTCCGGTTGCGCCGGCATGCTCGGCAAGGTCACGCCCTCGGGCAAGAAGATCGAGACGGATGCGGACTTCTGCGCCTACCTGCTCGACGACGCCCATGTGGCTGTCGTTCCGGGTTCGGCCTTCGGTCTCTCGCCCTTCTTCCGCATCTCCTATGCGACCTCGGAAGCGGAACTGAAGGAAGCGCTGAAACGCATCGCCGACGCCTGCGCGCGGCTTTCGTAACGGGCTGAGTGGCCCCTCACCCCAACCCTCTCCCCGCAAGCGGGGCGAGGGGACGGTCGAGACCGCCGCACCAACACTTTCCATCTCCAAGGACGGGTTTTCTGGTCGGGGTCGCTTCCCAAGGCACCTCCACAGGTCTTGGGAGGGATTGGGGAGCTCGCCTCTTGTCCCTTCTCCCCGTCAGAACGGGGAGAAGGTCGCGGCAGCGGGATGAGGGGCATTCTTTACCTCGCCACTGCAATTAGCCCCTGCCTCAAAACGTCGGCGGCGTACAGGCGCTGATGACCTCGCAGGGCACCGGCCCGACGCAGCGAAAGCGATGCGGTCGCCGGCTTTCGAAATAATAGGCATCCCCCGGCCCCAGAATCCGTCGCTCGTCATCGACGGTGACTTCGATTCGCCCCGAGAGCACGATTCCCCCCTCTTCCCCATCATGCACCAGCGGTACCTTTCCGGTGTCGGCGCCCGGCTGGTAGCATTCCTTCAGGATCTGCAGGCTCCGGCCGAAGAGGTTTTCGCCGATCTGCCGATAGGAAATCGGCCCCTTGCCGATCTCGACCAGCTCCTCCGCCGCATAGAACGCCTTGCGCGGCCGTTCCGGCTCGAAGGAGAAGAACTCCGCCAACCCGATCGGTATGCCGTCGAGGATGCGCTTCAGCGCGCCGACAGAAGGGTTGGAGGCGTTCGATTCGATCAGCGAGATGGTCGAGTTGGTGACGCCGGCGCGCTTGGCGAGTTCGCGTTGCGACAGGTTGTGCATCAGTCTGAGGTGGCGAAGCCGGTTTCCGATGTCGACGGTCATGTGATCCGAACCTTGGTGTTCAGGTTGTTCGAAATAGCACAAATACGCTGCATCAACGCAATGGTTTTCAATGGCTTAACTGAGAGCAGAAAAGGACTTGTTTGGCAAATCAAATCATGGCGTCAATCGCCCATCTCAGGAGGATGCCATGAACCAGCACACCAAACCCAACGCCCCAGTTCTCGACAGCTATTGGATGCCGTTCACTGCCAACCGGCAGTTCAAGCAGGCCCCGCGCCTGCTCGCGTCGGCCGAGGGCATGCACTATACCAGCACCGACGGACGGACCATCCTCGACGGCACCGCCGGGCTCTGGTGCGTGAATGCCGGCCACGGTCGCCGCCAGATCGCCGCCGCCGTCGAGCGTCAGCTTTCGACCATGGATTTCGCCCCCTCCTTCCAGATGGGCCATCCAATCGCCTTCGATTTTGCCGAACGCCTTGCCGAGATCGCGCCCGGCCCAGAGGGACAGAAGCTCGACCGCGTATTCTTCACCGGCTCGGGTTCCGAATCGGTCGATACCGCACTGAAGATCGCGATCGCCTACCAGCGCGCCATCGGCCAGGGCACCCGCACGCGCCTCATCGGTCGCGAGCGCGGCTATCACGGCGTCGGCTTCGGCGGCATTTCGGTCGGCGGCATCCTCAACAACCGCCGCGTCTTCCCGCAGCTGCCGGGCTCCGACCATCTGCGCCACACCCATGACCTCGCCAAGAACGCCTTCGTCAAGGGCCAGCCGGAGCACGGCGCCGAGCTTGCCGACGACCTAGAGCGGCTGGTCGCGCTGCATGGCGCCGAAACCATCGCCGCCTGCATCGTCGAACCGGTCGCTGGCTCGACCGGCGTGCTGATCCCGCCGAAGGGTTACCTCGAGCGGCTGCGCACCATCTGCGACAAGCATGGGATTCTCCTGATCTTCGACGAAGTGATCACCGGCTTCGGCCGTCTCGGCGCGCCCTTTGCGACCGATTTCTTCGGCGTGACGCCGGATCTGGTGACGACCGCCAAGGGCCTCACCAACGGTGCGATCCCGATGGGTGCGGTCTTTGCCAGCCGCAAGGTGCACGACGCGCTGATGCATGGCCCGGAAGGTCAGATCGAGCTCTTCCACGGCTACACCTATTCCGGCCACCCGGCCGCCTGCGCCGCCGGCATCGCCACACTCGACATCTACCGTGACGAGGGCCTGATGACCCGCGCCGTCGAGCTGCAGGACGCCTGGCACGACGCCATGCATTCGCTGAAGGGTCTGCCGCATGTCATCGACATCCGCACGATCGGCCTCATCGCCGGCATCGAACTGCAATCGCGTGATGGTGCGATCGGTGCCCGCGCCTATGACGTCTTCGTCGATTGCTTCGAGAAAGGCCTGCTGATCCGCGTCACCGGCGATATCATCGCCTTCTCGCCGCCGCTGATCGCCGAAGAGAAGCATTTCGGCGAGATCGTCTCGATCCTCGGCGACGCGCTGAAGCGCGCGAAGTAAGCGACATCAAAAGCGTCAAAAACAACGCCGCCGCCGAGGATCTCCGCGGCGGCGTTGCGCTTTCAAGTACGGCTCAAGAATCCGGCTAACGTCTCTGCGTGAGCCGCCTCCTTAGCGGATCAGCAACGCCCGGAAATCGTTGACGTTCGTTCCGGTCGGTCCGGGAACGAAGAGGTCGCCGCTGGCCGCAAAGGCCGACCAGGCATCATGTCGGGCGAGATGCAGGCGCGGATCGATACCGGCCGCGCGCATGCGGGTTATGCTCTCGCCATCGGCAAACGCCCCGGCATTGTCTTCCGAACCGTCGATGCCATCCGTATCCGCGGCAAGCGCATCGATGCCCGTCACCCCATCGATGTCGAGCGCCAGCGACAGCAACAATTCGCTGTTGCGGCCGCCCTTGCCATAGTCCTTGCCTGAGATCGTCACCGTCGTCTCGCCGCCGGAAAGCAGCACCACCGGCTTGTCGAAGGGGCGGTTCCGAAGCGCCACTTCACGCGCCAAGGCCGCAAGCATGCGGCCGATATCCCGCGCCTCGCCTTCGATCGCATCGGAAAGAATGTGCGCCTCGACGCCAAGTTCCCGTGCCTTGGCCGCGGCCGCCTCGAGCGACACGGCAGCCGAAGCGATTACATGGCACTGATGCCCGGCGAACCGGGGATCATCCGGATCGGGCGCTGCAGCCGCTTCCGAGCGCAGATGCGCCATCACCCCATCGGGAAGCAGCATCCGGTAGCGGGCGACGATGTCGAGCGCCTCTTCCGTGGTGCTGCGGTCCGGAACGGTCGGGCCGGAAGCAACGAAGGCCGGGTTGTCGCCGGGCACGTCGGAGACCACGAGGCTGACGACGCGGGCCGGGAAGGCGGCTGCGGCAAGCCGCCCGCCCTTGATCCGCGACACGTGTTTGCGCACGACGTTCATCGCCGAGATCGGCGCGCCCGAGGCGAGCAGTGCCCTGTTGACGGCGATCTCATCGGCGAGAGTCAAGCCTTCGGGCGGTGCCGGCAGCAGCGCCGAGCCGCCGCCGGAGATCAAGGCGATGACGAGATCGTCGGCAGTCAGGCCCGCTACGGTCTTCAGCAAAGCATCCGAAGCGGCAAGCCCGGCCTCGTCCGGCACCGGATGGGCCGACTGCAGCACGTTTATGGTCTGGCAGCGGTCCACTGGTCCGTGGCGGGCGACAACCGTTCCCCTGAAGGGATGCTGCCAGAGCTTCTCGAAGGCCGCCGCCATCTGGCTTGCCGCCTTGCCAGCCCCGACGACGACCGTCCGCCCCTTCGGCGGTTCGGGCAGATGCGCCTTGATCGCCTGATAGGGATCGGCCGCACGCACGGCGGCCTCGAAAAGTCGAGTTAGGAAGGGGCGCGCGTCGATCATCGTCGTCCTCAGGCGGCGATTTCGAGGTCGTAGACGAAGATGCCGGCGACACCGCCCTCGGCCGCCGCGACGATCTTGGCGCCGGTCTTGCGATGTTCCTCGTCTTCCAGATAGGCGTCACGTGCTGCCGCATCGGTGAAGTCGACGATGAAACCCAGGCCATGGCCCTTGTCCATGCCCACTTCCGGGCTGACATTGCCGCCGATATGGGCCGCCATAAAGCCCGGCAGCCGTGATTTCAGCGCGACGATCTCATCGAAGATTGTTGCCTTCTCCTCCTCCGAGATTTCGGGGCGGAAGCGGATGAAGACGCAGTGGCGGATCATGGGGACCTCAACGGATATCGGCACGGGCGCGCGGGCGGCTGTCGTTGCGTTCATGGGCGAAGATCGCCGGCGGCAGGGGTTGGCGCTCGCGGATGATGTCGGCGCCCTTTTCCCCCATCATGATCGTCGGTCCGTTGGTGTTGCAAGAGGGAACCCGCGGCATCACAGAGCTGTCGCAGACCCTGAGGCCCTCGAGCCCCCGCACTTTGAGGTCGAGCCCGACCACAGCCGAGGCGTCCGTCCCCATCTTGCAGGTTCCAACCGGGTGGTGATCGGTCTTGGCATTGGCACAGCCGTACTCGAAGAGCTGGTCGTCGGTCGCAACCGAAGTGCCCGGCAGACGCTCCGCCAAGACGAAAGGCTTGAGTGCTGCCTGCTGCATGATTTCGCGGGCAAGCTTCAAGCCCTCGATCGACATCTTGCGGTCATGCGGATCCTCCCAGTAGTTGGGATCGATCAGCGGCGCTGCCGCCGGATCGGAAGAGGACAGCCGCACGGTTCCGCGCGAGCGCGGATGCAGGTAGGCGGAGTTGAGCGTCACGCCGGCATTCTTCAGTTTCTCGACGCCCGCCTCGATACCGGACCCGAGACCCAGATGGAACTGAATGTCCGGCGAGCGGGCATCGGGATCGGCGTACCAGAAGCCGCCGGTCTCGAACAACGAGGAGGCCACCGGGCCGGAGCGGAACAGCACATATTGCAGCCCTGCCCATAGCGTACGATGAAGTTTGGCCACGCCGTCATAGGTGTGGTCGCCGGTGCATTCGGAAATCACGAAGAGATCGAGGTGATCCTGCAGATTGCCGCCAACCCCGGGCAGATCGTGCTTCACCGAAACGCCGACCGATTTCAGATGATCGGCCGGCCCGATGCCGGATTGCAACAAGAGCTTCGGTGAGCCGATGGCGCCGGAGGAAACGAGCACTTCCCGCTCGGCTCGGATCACTTCGCTGCCCTTGCCGGTGACCACCTCGACGCCGACGGCGCGGGTGCCTTCGAGCACGATCCGCGCCACGCGCGCGCCGGTGCGAACCGTCAGGTTGCGGCGGTCCTTGATCGGCGAGAGATAGGCGAGCGATGCGCTCGACCGGCGGCGATTGCGCTGGGTGAGCTGGTAGAAGCCGACGCCAGCCTGCTGGCGGCCGTTGAAATCGTGGTTGTAGGGAATGCCGAGTTCCTGGCCGGCACGGATGTAGGCGTCGCAGATCGGCAGCGCCGAGACCGGCATCGAAACCCCGAGCGGCCCGCCATAGGCATGGTAATCGTCGGCGAAACGCTGGTTGTCCTCGGCGCGCTTGAAATAGGGCAGGACACTTCGATAATCCCAGCCGCTGCAGCCGTCCTCCGACGCCCAGAGATCGTAATCGGCGGCATTGCCGCGGGTATAGAGCTGAGCATTGATCGACGAACCGCCGCCGATGACCTTCGCCTGGGTGTAGCGCAGCACCCTGCCCTTCATGTGTTTCTGCGGCACCGTGTGCCAGCCCCAGCTCGCGACCCCCTTGGTCATCTTGGCAAAGCCCGCCGGCATGTGGAACAGCGGGTTCCAATCGCCGCCGCCAGCCTCCAGCAGCAGCACGCGAACCGAAGGATCCTCGGAGAGGCGATTGGCAAGAACGCAGCCGGCCGGGCCGGCACCGGTGATGATGTAGTCGTAGCTCATTCCCTGTCTTCCTCCGCCGCCGCAATTTGGAACGTTCCAAATTTTCGACGTGATAATTCCAAAACCTGCCCGCTTGCGAGCCTCAAACGTCGTGCCTGTCCCTAGAGCCGGCCAATCGAAAGGCCGCCATCCGCCTGGATGACCGAGCCCGTTGCAAAGCCGAATTTGCCGCCGGCAAGCCCGGCCACCATGTTGCCGATATCCTCGGGCTCGCCCCAACGCCGCATCGGCACCAGTCCGCCATCGATCAGGGCGTCGTATTTCGCCGAAACGCCCGCGGTCATGTCGGAGCGGATGATGCCCGGCCGGATCTCGAAGACGGAGATCCCGGTACTGGCAAGCCGGAGCGCCAGTCCCTGGCTGAAGGCGGCAAGGCCGGCCTTGGTCATGCAATAGTCGAGCCGCTCCGGCGAGCTCATCGTCGCCGAAACCGAGGTGATGTTGATGATCGACCGCGGCGTCACGTCGGCCGGATCGGTCAGCATCGAAACCAGCACGGCCTGGGTGAAGAACACCGTGCCGCGCAGATTGGTGGCGACGATCGTGTCGAAGTTCTCCGGCAGCAGATCGAGGAAGTCTCCCCGGACCACCGAGGCGATGCCGGCATTGTTGACGAGGCAGCGGATCGGGCCGAGCTCGGCGCGGATCCGCTCGACGGTCGCGGCATGGCCGCTGACATCGGCGAGGTTCGCTTCGATGTAGATAGCCCGGCCGTGGCCGCCGGAAAGTTCCGATAGCGTCTGGGCGGTCGTGGCGTCTGCGGCACCGAGGCCTGTGATGGCGATGTCGAAACCTTCTCGGGCAAGCGCACGGGCAATGCCGAGACCGATGCCGCGGCGGCCGCCGGTGACGATGGCGACTGGACGCGTCGATGACGTCATGAACGGAACTCCCTGGTGGCGATATGGTCGGCGACCCTGAGCGCCTGGGCGGCAACCGTCAGCGCCGGGTTGACGGCAGCGGATGTGGGCAGGAAGCCGGCGTCGACGACGAAGAGATTCGGATGGTCGAAGGCCCGGCAATAGGCATCGAGCGGCGCATCCTTGGGGTCTGTGCCGATCCGAACCGTGCCGCACTGATGCGATGGCGTCCGCTTGTCGAAGGCCTGGGAAAGCACGATCGGATAGCCGGCCGCTTTGAAGTGCTCGCGCATCTTCGCTTCGAGACTCGAAAGCGCCTCCATGTTCGAGCGCCGCCACTGCATGATGATACCCTTGCCGTCGACCATGATGCGGCTTTCAGGATTCGGCAGGTCCTCCGTCATCATGTACCAGTCGACCGCATGGCCGGCCATGAAGTCGAAGGCGAAGCGCGGCGCCCAGAGCGGCGCGTTGGCCTTGAGGATGTCGCCGTTGATCTTGCCGAGAAGCTGGACGTTGCCAAGCGGCAAGTCGTCCCGGCCGCCGGTCAGGTAATAATCGTTCAGCATCAGCGTCTTCTGGTAGATGCTGTCATTGCGCCTGAACGGATTGATCGCCAGCATGGCACTGCAATTGTGGTTCATGAAGTTGCGGCCGACCTGGTCGGAGCCGTTGGCGAGCCCCTTGCCATCGCCGGAGCGCAGCAGGATCGCGGCCGAGTTGATTGCGCCTGCCGACAGGATCACCAGCTTCGGCGACAGGCGCTTCTTTTCGCCCCTGTGGGTGTAATGGATCGCCTCGATCCGGCCGCCCGGACCCGCCTCCAGCGTGTCGACATGGGCGGAGGTGATGAGCTCGATATTGGGGTCCTTCAGCGCGGCGGCAAGCGATGCGGTCTCGGCATCCCTCTTGCCTTCACCGGTATTGGGAAAACCATCCCACGGCGTGCGCCCGCCGGCCAGCCACGTGTCGATGTCGACACCGAGCGGCAGCGTCGCCGGGTTGAGCCCCTGCGCCTTCAGTTCGGCGCGAGCACGCGCAATCGCCGGCTCGTCCGGTACAGGTCCGTGAGGGTAAGGCGTGGAGTGGAACGGCTCCGTCGGATCCTGACCCAATTCGCCGCGCACCTCGAACAATTGCTCGGCCTTGCCATACCACGGCTCCAGCTCCGCATAGAGAAAGGGCCAGGCCGGCGAAACGCCGCCGTGATGCTGCATCTCGGTGAAGTCCTCGGCGCGATAGCGCAGCAGCACTGCGCCGAAGAGTTTGGAATTCCCGCCGACGAAATAGAAATTTCCCGGATTGAACTCGGTACCATCAGGTTCACGCCACATCTCTCGCGGCCGGAAATGGCCCTTGACGAAGATCGAGTTGTAGCTCCGTGCGTCCGGCGTGTCGGGCAAGCGCTCGCCGCGCTCGAGGATGGCGATGCGGGCACCGGAACCGGCGAGCCCCGCCGCAATGGTGGAGCCGCCGATCCCCGAACCGATGATGACGATGTCCGGCTGCGTCTGCATCGTCGGTTACGCGATCCGCTGCTGGCTCTGCGGATCGAAGAACACCGCCTTGTCGAGGTTGAAGGCGAGCCGGGACGTCTGGCCAGCCGCAATGCGCGCATCCGCTCTCAACCGGGCGACGATCTCCTTGCCGCCGAGACGGGTGACCGCAAAGGTGTCGGAGCCGGCCGGCTCCACCACCTCGATCAGGCAATCGCCTTCGGCGACCACCTTGGCGTTGCGGTCGGCGCCGTCAGGATCGGTCAGTGCTTCCGGACGGATGCCGAAAACGACGTCCTTGCCGGCATAGGCCGACAGCGCGCCATTGGCATGCGGCACCGCAAGCTTCAGCGGTTCGGAATTCGGACGCGCCAGTGCCACCGCGATATCGGAGCCGCTCTTTTCGATCCGCGCGGTCAGGAGGTTCATCGCCGGCGACCCCATGAAGTCGGCAACGAACATGTTGGCCGGGTTGTTGTAGATCTCGGCCGGCGTTCCGAACTGCTGCAGCACGCCATCCTTCAACACGGCGATCTTCGTCGCCAGCGTCATCGCCTCGATCTGATCGTGGGTGACGTAGACGATCGTCGTCTTCATGCGGTTGTGCAGCCGTTTGATCTCCGTGCGCATGTCGACACGCAGCTTGGCGTCGAGGTTCGAAAGCGGCTCGTCGAACAGGAAGACCTGCGGATTGCGCACCAGCGCACGGCCCATGGCGACGCGCTGGCGCTGACCGCCGGAAAGCTGGCTCGGCTTGCGGTCGAGCAGGTGGCCGATCTGCAGCATGTCCGCGACCTGCTTGATCGCCTTCTCGCGCTCCTCCTTCGGCACGCCGCGGATTTCCATGCCGAAGGCGATGTTTCCGGCGACCGTCATGTTCGGATAGAGCGCGTAGGACTGGAACACCATGGCGATGTCGCGCTTCGACGGATGCAGGTCCGCGACCGAGCGGCCCTTGATGGCGATATCGCCCGAGGTGATCGGCTCAAGCCCGGCAATGGTGTTGAGCAGGGTCGACTTGCCGCAGCCGGACGGGCCGACCAGCACGAGGAAGCCACCCTCTTCGATTTCCAGGTTGATGTCCTTCAGGATCTCGAGCGAACCATAGGATTTGCGCAGGTTGGTGATTTTCAAGAAAGACATGAGCTTATCCTTTCACGGCGCCCGACATCAGACCGCGAACGAAGTAGCGGCCGGACACGATGTAGACGATGAGCGTTGGCAGGGCGGCGAGGATCGCGCCCGCGAAGTGAACGTTGTATTCCTTGACGCCTGTCGAGGATGAAACGAGGTTGTTGAGCGCGACCGTCATCGGCGTCGAATAGGGGCCGGAGAAGGAGGCGCCGAACAGGAAGTCGTTCCAGATATTGGTGAACTGCCAGATGACCGAGACGACGATGATCGGGCCCGACGATGGCAAGAGGATGCGCCAGAAGATCTGGAAGAAGCTTGCGCCATCGATCTGCGCCGCACGCACCAGTTCGGTCGGGAAGGCCTCGTAGTAGTTGCGGAAATAGAGCGTCGTGAAGCCGATGCCGTAGACCACATGCACCATGATCAGGCCCCAGATCGACCCGGCAAGCCCGAGGATGCCGAGGATACGCGCCATCGGGATCAGCACGATCTGGAACGGGATGAAGCAGGACAGCAGCAGCATGCCGAAGAAGATGTTGGCACCGGGAAACCGCCACTTGGTCAAGACATAGCCGTTCAAGGCGCCGACGATCGTCGAGATCGCCACGGCCGGCACCACCATCAGGATCGAGTTGATGAAGAACGGCTTGAGGCCGGTCGGCTGCACGCCGATCTGCGCCGTCGACCAGGCCGAGAGCCAGGGTTCGACCGTCCAGGTCTGCGGCAGGTTGAGCATGCCGCCCTGGCGGATCTCGTCGAGCGGCTTCAGCGAGTTCACCACCATCACGTAGAGCGGCAGCAGCGAATAGAGCGCGAAGAGGATCAGTGCGGTGTAGATCAGCGCCCGGGTGAGGCGGTTATGCGAGATGATGTTGTCTGGGCTCGGAGCGCTCATCAGCGTTTTGCTCCCCGGATTTCGGAATAGAGATAGGGCACGATGATCGAGAAGATCATCACCAGCATGATGATCGCCGAGGACGCGCCGATGCCCATCTGGTTGCGGGTGAAGGTGTAGGAATACATGAAGGTCGCCGGCAGCTCGGTCGCCTGGCCCGGGCCGCCGCCGGTCAAGGCGATGATCAGGTCGTAAGCCTTGATCGCGAGATGGGCGAGAACCACGAAAGCCGAGAGGAATACGGGCCGCATCAGCGGAATGATGATCCGCCGATAGATCGTCGAGGTCTTGGCGCCGTCGATCTGTGCCGCCTTGATGATTTCGTTGTCGACACCGCGAAGGCCGGCCAGGAACATCGCCATGATGAAGCCGGTCGACTGCCAGACCGCAGCGATGACGACGCAGTAGATCGCGTAGTTGCGATCCTTGATCCAGTTGAAGGAGAAGCTTTCCCAGCCCCAGAGATGCATGGTGTTCTCAAGCCCGATGCCGGGATCGAGGAACCACTTCCAGGCAGTGCCGGTGACGATGAAGGAAAGCGCCATCGGATAGAGGTAGATCGGCCGCAGGAAGCCTTCGGCACGGATCTTCTGGTCGAGCAGGATCGCCAGTCCCAGGCCGAGCACGGAACAAATGGCGATATAGAGCACGGCGAAGATCGCCAGGTTGCTCACCGCCCGCCACCAGTGCGGCAGCGCCCACAGTTTCGCATAGTTGCTTAAGCCCACGAAATTGTAGGACGGCAGCATCTTGCTGTCTGTCATCGACAGAAAGCCGGTATAGGCGATGAAGCCGTAAACAAAGACGAGGACGATTAGGAAGCTCGGGGCAAGGACCAGCTTCGGCACCAGTTCCTGCAGTCGACTGCGGCTATCCATGAACGTTCACCACTTCTGGCGCTCGGCCGTCGGGAAGCCCCTGATTTCGGCACCTGCGCGAGGTTCTGGGTATCAGAGCGCCCCTCCCCGCGTCCCATTGGCCACGGCGGTTCGACGGCGCTCGCATGTCGGAATGGGTGTCCGGGGCGCCTGCAGCGCCGCGCGTCTTTCAAGACGCGCTAAGGTCGCTGCAACACTTGAGTTGCTGCATAATTTTGTCCTTAGATCCAATACGGAGCTAAGGAATTATGCAGTACGCGCCCCGGAACAAGCCCGTTACTTCGCAGCCTCGACGGCAGCGACCAGTTCCTTGACGGCCGCTTCGGACGTCAGTTCGCCGTTGAACTCCCGCGTCACGACGTCGTAGATCGCGTTCTTGACGGCAGCCGGGTTGGCATGGCCGTGCGCCATCGAACCGAAGAGCTTGCCGTTGGCATTGGCTTCGGCGAGGTCCTTGATGCCCTTCTTGCCGCAGGCGTCGAAGTCCGTGTCCGGAACATCGGTGCGGGCAGGAACAGAGCCCTTGACGACGTTAAAGGCCGACTGGAAGGTCGGGCTTTCGATGGCCGAAGCCATGGCGAGCTGCGCCGGGATCTTGTCTTCGGCAACCTTGAACATCGCGAACTGGTCGGAGTTGAAGGTGACCGCGCCCTGGGTGCCCGGGAAGCGCATGCAGACGAAATCGGTGCCAGGCACCTTCTTGGCCTTCAGGAATTCACCCTTCGCCCAGTCGCCCATGAACTGCAGGCCGGCCTTGTTCTCGATGACCATGGCGGAAGCGAGGTTCCAGTCGCGGCCGGAGAAGTTGTCGTCGACATAGGAGCGCAGCTTCGTCATGCGATCGAAGGCTTCCTTCATCTTGTCGCCGCCGAGCGCTGCCGGGTCGAGGTCGATGAAGGCCTGCTTGTAGAAGTCGGTGCCGAGCGAGAGCACGACGGCGTCGAAGATCGTCGCATCCTGCCAGGGTTGGCCGCCATGGGCGATCGGGGTGATCCCTTGAGCCTTGAAGTTGTCGAGAAGCGCGATCAGTTCGTCCCAGTTGGTCGGCTCCTTGCCGCCAGCCTTGTCGAGTGCCGCCTTGTTGATCCAGACCCAGTTGGTCGAATGCACGTTGACCGGCGCTGCGATCCAGTGGCCGTCATATTTCGAGAACTGCTGCAGGGCGGTCGGGATTACCTTGTCCCAGCCTTCCTTGGCAGCGGTCTCGTCGAGGTTGCCGAGTGCACCTTCCTTGGCCCAGTCGAGGATGTCGAAGCCGAGCATCTGCACCGCGGTCGGAGCGTTGCCCGCGGTAACGCGAGCGCGCAGAACGGTCATGGCTTCCGTACCGCCACCGCCGGCAACCGGCATGTCGGTCCAGGTGATACCCTTGCTTTCCAGATCCTTCTTCAGAACGTCGAGTGCGGCGGCTTCGCCACCGGACGTCCACCAGTGCAGAACTTCCACGTTCTCGGCTGCGCGCGCGGCGGTGGCCGCCATCATCAGCGCCACAACGGCCGTCGTCGTCATCAACTTGCGCATCGTTATCCTCCCGTTTGCAAGTTTTCGGGATGGAACCTCCTTCCACCCCGGAATTCGCGCCGCTCTAGCCAGCGGCTGGCCATTTAAAACGTTATAAATTCAGCAAGTCAAGCATTCCGCCACTTTGTACTTTAGCACCTTCGGAACCGTTTGAATTTACTGAATTATATAGCACACACTAGCTATTGCGGTGCAACAATCCGTACCGCAATGCGAGATTTAAAACGTTTTCATGATTCGATTGCCTAAGCGTTCGCTCCACGTTACAAAACCCGCTCTTGCCCGCTTTCAGGATGACTAGCATTGGCCGATCCCTCCAAGCCCGCCCACCACGAAGACAGTGGCGCTGCCGCCAAGCGCAGCAAGCCGACCCTTCGGACCATCGCGGAAATCACCGGCCTTGCCGTCACCACCGTTTCGCGCGCGCTTTCCGACGCGCCGCAGATCTCCATCGAAACCCGCAAGCGGGTGCGCGAGGTCGCCGATCAGATCGGCTACTCGCCCGACCGGGCCGCCCAGCGCCTGAAAACCGGTCGCACCAATGTCATCGGCGTGCTGCTCGACCCGCACGAGGAAATCCTCGGCTACGGCACCTCGATCATGAGCGGCATCGCCAAGGCGTTGCAGGGCACCGCCTATCACCTGATCGTCATGCCGAACTTCCTCAACTCGACCAATGTCGAGGCGGTGCACTACATCACCCGCAACGGCATGGCCGACGGCCTGATCTTCTCGCGCACGGAACCGCTCGATCCGCGCGTCCGGCTGCTGTCCGATCTCGGCTTTCCCTTCGTCACCCATGGACGTACGGAACTTTCGACCCCGCACCCCTATGTCGACTACGACAACTTCACCTTTTCCTATCAGGCGACGAAACGCCTGATCGCCAAGGGCAGACGCAAGCCCGCCCTGATCAGCGGCCCCGCCGACTTCACCTTTGCCGGCCATCTGCAGCACGGCTTCATGACCGCCGTGCGCGAGGCCGGCTGCGCCTACGAGATCCTCTCCGGCATCGACCTCGACAGTCCCGCCGGCGCGATCCGCGACCGGATCCGCCAGCGCTACGCCGAGCCCGATCCGCCCGACAGCTTCATGTGCGGCGGCGAGGTCTGTGCATTGGCGACCATCACCGGCATGAGCGATTGCGGACTGACACTCGGCCGCGAATACGACATCGTCGCCAAGCAGACCTCGCATCTTCTCAGCGCCATCCAGCCGCAGGTCGAGACGATCTACGAGGACCTGACGGCGACCGGCGAGGACATGGGCCGCGTGCTGCTGCAGAAGATCGGCGGCGAGGGCGACGTCAGCAAGCTGCAACTGCTGCTCTGTCCGCAGATCCCATCGAGCTTCGGCGCGGCCGACTGAGCGGACGGAAAAGGCGCGCAGGGCGGCGTCGCGTGACGCTGCCTGCTGCTGCCGTGTTCCTTTCCTGGTCCGCATGTCCTCTCCTCCCCTGTTCCAGCCTTAGCGCGGCATCCACCAGCCGGTGCGCGGCCCCATATGCATGTTGAGCGTCTTGGTCTCGGTATAGTCTTCGACCGCGTGGCGGCCGAGCTCGCGACCGAGCCCGGATTGGCGATAGCCGCCGAACGGCAGCTCGGACGCGCCGTCCATGAAGGTGTTCATCCAGATGGTGCCGGCGCGCACGCGGCGGCCGATCGTCAGGCAGGTGTCGAAGTCGCGGCTCCAGACGCCGGCCGAAAGGCCGTAGTCGATCGCATTGGCGATCCGGATCGCTTCCTCTGTCGTCTCGAAGGTCAGCACCGAGAGAACCGGGCCGAACACCTCTTCGCGTGCCACCGCCATATCGGGTCGCACGGCCGAAAGGATCGTCGGGGCCATGAACTGCCCCATGCCGAGATCGAGCGCCGTGCCGCCATGGGCGACTGCAGCGCCGTCCCTGGAAGCGGCAGCAACATAGCCGGCGATCTTTTCCAGATGCTGCGGCGTGATGATCGCACCGACCTGCGTTTCCGGGTCGAGCGGATCGCCGACCTTCACCTTGGCCGAAAGCGCGGCGATGCGGCGCGTGACCTCCTCGGCGATATCGCGATGCAGGATCAGCCGCGACCCGGCATTGCAGCATTCGCCGGCATTGAAATAGGCGCCGAAGACGGCCGCATCGATGAACTCGTCGAGATTGGCATCCGGGAAGACGATCTGCGGGTTCTTGCCGCCAAGCTCCAGCGACACCTTCTTCAGCGTCTGCGCCGCACTCGCCATGGTCAGCCGGCCGACGCCGGTCGAGCCGGTGAAGGACACCATGTCGACATCCGGGTGGCTGGTCATCGGCGCACCGACCTCGGGCCCCGTGCCGGTGATGATGTTAACGACACCGGCGGGAACACCGGCCGCTTCCAGGATTTCGCCGAGCAGCAGGGTCGAGGCCGAAGTCAGTTCCGACGGCTTGACGACCGTGGTGCAGCCTGCGGCGAGCGCAAAGGGCAGCTTCTGGCTGACGATCAGGAACGGGAAATTCCAGGGCGTGATGATCGAGACGACACCGACCGCTTCGCGCAGCACGACGCCAAGCGTGCCGTCGCCGAGCGTGTTGTAGCTTTCGCCATGCAGGTCGCGCGCCAGCGCCGCGGCATAGCGCCAGATATCGGCGGCACCGCCGAGTTCGCCCTTTGCCTGGCTGATCGGCTTGCCGGATTCGATCGCGTCGAGATAGGCAAGTTCATCGGCCCGTTCGGCGATGATGTCGGCGGCACGCAAAAGCACCAACGAGCGCTGCGACGCGGTCATGCGCGGCCAGATGCCTTCGTCGAAGGCGCGGCGCGCGGCGGCAATCGCCTTCTCGGCGTCTGCCTTGGTGCCCGCCTGATAGCGGCTGACGACGACGCCGTGACCGGGCGCCACGCGTTCGATCGTGCGTCCTTCGGCGCTGTCCACCCATTTGCCGTCGATCAGCATCTGGAAGGCGCGGACCTTGTGACCTTCGATCGGCTTGGGTTTCACGAGCACGGTCATTACCATTCTCCCTTGAATTGGGCTTCACGCTTCTCGGAGAAGGCGGCGACACCTTCCTTGAGGTCGCCGGTCTTGGCGACGAGGATCGAGCCGAGCGCCTCGACCGCGGCACCATTGTCTTCGCCATTTGCCGAAGCGATCATCAGTTTCGAAATTTCGAGCGCCGCGGGCCCGCGGCTGGCGACGCGCGCCGCATAGTCGCGGGCGGCAGCAAGCGCCGTGCCGGTTTCGACCACGGCATCGACCAGGCCTTCGGAAAGAGCGGCCTCGGCCGTGAACATCTCGCCGCCGAGCACCATGCGCCTGACGATCTGGGCACCAAAGCGCGAGACCAGGCGCTGCGTGCCGGACCAGCCCGGTACCATGCCGAGGCTCGTCTCAGGCAGGCCGATCTTGATCTGTGCTTCGGCAAGGCGGATGTCGGCGGCCGCGGCTAACTCCAGCCCGCCGCCGAGCGCGTGGCCATTGAGCGCGGCGATGACCGGCATGCGCAGCGTCGCCAGCCGCTCGAAGACGCGGTGACCGAAACGCACCCAGTCATGACCGAAGGCGGGGGCGTCCATGCCGGCCCAGGCCTTGATGTCGCCTCCGGCGGAGAATGCCTTGCCTTCGCCAGTGAGGATGACGACGCGGACGTTGCGATCGGCCTCGACCATATCGCAGGCGGATGCCAGCGCCTTCAGCATATCGATGTCGAAGGCGTTGAGCTTTTCCGGACGGGCGACCGTCATGGTCGCGATCGCTCCATCCACCTCAATGCGGATACGGCCCTCAGCCACGCGCGCCTCCCTCAAGCCGGCGTGCCGGCTTCTTCGGCAATTCGAGTCCGATGGGAGCTTCCCGGAACAGGGAGGCATCCATTGTCTTCAGCTTGTCGGAAACGAGCAGCCGGAACTCGGACTGGTCGAGAATATGTGCCTGCAGATCGACGCCCGGCGCGATCTCCGTCAGCATGACGCCCTGAGGCGTCAGCTTCATCACGCATCGCTCCGTCACATAGGTGATGTCCTGGCCCTGCTCGATGCCGCGACGGCCGGAGAAGGTGACGTGCTCGACCTCGTTGACCAGCTTCTTCAGCTTGCCTTCCTTTTCGAGCACCAGCTTGCCATCGGCGATCGCGAGCTTGGCGCCGGCATTGAACATGCCGGAGAAGACGATCTTCTTTGCCCGCGCGGTGATGTCGACGAAGCCGCCGGCGCCCGCCGTTACATGCGGACGGAAGGAGAGCTTCGACACATTGACCGAGCCGTTGCGGTCGATCTCGAGGAAGGAGAGCAGCGAGGCATCGAAGCCGGCGCCCTGGAAATAGGTGAACTGGTAGGGCGAAGGCATGAATGCGTCGGCATTCGAGGCGCAGCCGAAGGCGAAATCGAGAAGCGGCACGCCGCCGACGGCGCCCTGCTCGATCACCCAGGTGACCGCGCCATGCAGCCCCTCTTCCAAAAGGATGCGCGGCACGTTGGCAGAAATGCCGAAGCCGAGATTGACGGCGCTGCCGGCTTGCAACTCCTGCGCCACCCGGCGGGCAATCACCTTCTGGATGTTGAACTCCGGCACGCGGAAACTGTCGAGCGGCCGGAAGATCTCGCCGGAGATCGCCGGATCGTAGAGCGTCTGGGTTGTCTGCTTCTGGTCGGGATCGACGACGACATAATCCACCAGGACGCCGGGCACGCGCACGTCGTGCGGCTTCAGCGACCCTTCCTTGGTGATGCGCTTGACCTGGGCAATGACGATGCCGCCATTGTTGCGGGCGGCGAGCGCCTGGTCGAGACCGCCGAGATAGGCACCCTCGTGCTCATAGGTGAGGTTGCCGCGCTCGTCGGCGGTCGTCGCGCGGATGATCGCTACCTCAGGCGCGATCGCCTTGAAATAGAGCCAGTCCTCACCCTCGAACGAGACCTTCTTGACCACCGGCTCCGCGGCCGCCGAAGCATTCATGGCGCAGCCTTCACGCGACGGGTCGACGAAGGTATCGAGGCCGACCTTGGTCATCACGCCCGGGCGCTTGGCCGCCGCTTCGCGATGCATGTCGAAGAGGATGCCGGAGGGAATATTGTAGGCAGCCACCTCGTTGGCGCCGATCATCTGCCAGATCAGCGGCGGCTCGGCGCTCGACGGACCGGACGGATAGGAGCCGCCGATGATCTTCTTCAAGAGACCCTTCCTGGCAATATAGTCGACACCCTTGATGCCGCTCATGTCGCCGGCGGCAATCGGGTGCAGCGTCGTGAGATCCCGCGGATGACCGGTCGTGTCGAAGCGTTCTCCGATCGCCTTCAGCATCAGGTCGGGGCAGCCGAGACCGCTGGATGACGAGACCGAAACCACCGCTCCATCCGGGATCAGAGCAGCCGCTTCGGCCGGCGAGATATGCTTGTTCATCGACATGAGTTCAAAGTCCCGTTTCGATCGCCACCGCCTGGCCGGTCGCAGCCGCCTTGACGACGGCAAGACCGGTCGCCAGCGACCAGACGCCGTCTTCGCCCGAGGCCGACGGTTGGCCTTCGCCTCTGATGGCGGCATGGAATGCGGAAAGTGCGGTTTCGTAGAGATTGCGATGGTCGAGCGTGAGTTCCGTCTCGCCATCGGCATTGCGCAGCGTCACGGTTCCGACCGGTCGCTGGGTCATGACCTTGCGGCCGATCAGCGAACCTTCGGTGCCATGCACCTCGAGGCCGGTCTCGGCGAAGCGCACGGTGAAGGCGTCGTGGAACTGGGCGATGACGCCCGAGCGGAAGTGGAGCACACCCATGACGCCGTCCTCCAGACCTTCCTTGCCCATGCCGGCACTATGACTGATGGCGACCGCTTCGATCGGGTCGTCATTGAGAATGAAGCGCAGCGTATCGGCATCATGCACGGTGATGTCGAGGATGACGCCGCCGCCGGCATCCGGCCGCTCCAGCCGCCAGCCTTGGAGATGCGGCGGCAGGTAGACCGCGTGGAAGACCCGCGCGGCGATCGGCCGGCCGATCTTGCCTTCGGCGATTGCATCGCGCATGGCGCGATGGGTGGCCGCGTTGCGCAGGTGATGGTTGGTGGCGAGCACGACACCCGCCTCCTGTGCCGCCGTCACCATTTGACGCGCGTCCTCCAGCGTCATCGCCAAGGGCTTTTCGCAGAGTACGTGCTTGCCGGCGGCGATCGCTGCCAGCGTCTGCTCACGGTGCAGTTCGTTGGTGGTCGAGACATAGACGGCATCGACATCGGGATCGCCGACGAGCTCCGCGACCGAGGTCACCGACTTGGCGATGCCGTTCTCTTCGGCATAGGCGGCACCACGCTCGGCGCTGGTGCTCATGACAGAAACGACCTCGCCTCCAGCGGCGCGGATCGCGCCGATCACCCATTCGCGCGCAATCGTGCTTGCGCCGATCAGACCCCAACGCGTCATGCCAATGCCTCCCTTTTTCTTTCGACCGCAGCACCGCAGCTCTGGCGGACGACGAGACGGACCGAACCGACGATCGCTTCCGGCTCCGCCTTCCCGGCCTTGATCTGCTTCAGCAGCAATTCGGCGGCCCGCTGGCCCATGCCCTGCGGATCGACGGAAACCGTCGTCAGCGCCGGCACGGCGGTCTTCGCCTCGATCACGTCGTCGAAACCGATGACGGCAAAATCCGCGCCCGGCTCCAGCCGCCGCGCCCTCAGGCCGTCGCAGACGCCGAACGCAACCGCATCGTTGAAGCAGAGCGCTGCCGTCGGCCGGTCGGCGAGCATCATCGCTTGCTCCACCGCCGTCACGCCGCCGGCACGCGATGGCGCCGAACCGATAATAAGCGCATCGGAGCCCGGAATGCCGGCCTCGTTGAGAGCATCGCGATAGCCGCGCATGCGCGCCTCGAACACGGCGGTATCCGGAAAACCGCCGAGGAAGGCGATGCGCTGGTGACCGCGCTCGATCAAATGCCGCACGGCAGCCATGGCGCCGGCGTGGTTGTCGGAGGTCAGCGACGAAACATGGGCGCCGGCAATGTCGCGCACGACCAGAACGACGGGAATGCCGCTGTCGACGAGCGGCGCGAGATCCGCCGCTTCCGTGCCGCGCGCCGGCGACACGATCAGGCCGGAAACACCGTGCTCGCGCATCGATGCCACCACTTCGCGCTGGCGTTCGACCTTTTCGCCGGTATTGGCGAGAAACTGCACGAAGCCCGCCGACTGCACCACGGCATCGACGCCGACGGCGAGCTCCGCAAAGAAGCTGTTGGTGAGGTCGTTGACGACGATGCCGATGATCTTGGACTTCGCCTGGCGAAGATTGGCGGCGCTGCGATTATAGACATAGCCGAGGTCGCGGATGGCGGCATTGACCTTGGCGCGCGTCGCCTCGTTGACCAGCGAGCTGCCCTGGAGAACGAGCGACACGGTCGACTTCGACACGCCGGCGGCGCGCGCAATATCGATGACCGTTACCCTCTCCTTGACCACAGCATCCTCCCGAATTCTCTCGCCTGCTTTCCTCCTTCATAATTGGAACGTTCCAATTTCGTCAAGAGACGGCTGATCACTTTTTTCTCCCACGCACTCTCATTGCATGATTGATCAGCCTCGTTGACCGATGCCAATAGAGATTTTTATCACGATAATACGATGAAAAATAAAGATATATTCGTGACTTCTTCACCAGTGATCCGGCGTGGGTCATACATCCAAAAACATTGCCGCTTGCCATTTGGAACGATCCAAAGTATTTCAAGACAAATTTCCGCGGAGGAGACCGACCCCGATGACAAGCCTGACGCTGCCGCGCCAAGACGGCTCGCTCGAAGAATACCGCCTGGCGGGAACGCCGATCGCGCGGCCTGGGACGCCGCCGACCTTCAATCGCATTGCCTATGCGGCCGCCCACGTGGTCTCGGATCCGCTTCGCGATCTCGATCCCTGGGGCAATCCGGCGATCGACTGGGACGCAACGATGGCGTTTCGCCACCACCTCTGGAGCCTGGGCTTCAAGATCGCCGAGGCGATGGATACCGCCCAGCGCGGCATGGGCCTTGCCTGGCCGGGCGCGCAGGAGCTGATCCGCCGCTCGCTTGCCGATGCGCGGCAGGTGCCTGGGGCCGACCTTGCCTGCGGCGCCGGCACCGACCATCTGGCGCCCGCCGACACGCGATCGCTGGACGACGTGATCGCCGCCTATGAGGAGCAGGTAGGTTTCGTCGAGGGCGAAGGGGGCAGGGCGATCATGATGGCAAGCCGGGCACTCGCCCGGGTCGCGCGCTCGGCCGACGACTATTGCCACGTCTACGGGCACATCCTTCGCCAGACCCGGCACAAGGTCGTGCTGCACTGGCTGGGCGACATGTTCGATCCGCAGCTTCGTGGATATTGGGGCTCCGAGAATTTCAATCAGGCGCTCGATACGGTGCTCTCGATCATCGAGGCCAACCGCGACAAGGTGGAAGGCATCAAGATCTCGCTGCTCGACAACACCAAGGAAGTGGCGCTGCGCAATCGCCTGCCCGAAGGCGTGCTCTGTTTCACCGGCGACGACTTCAACTATGCGGAACTGATCGAAGGCGACGGCACGAAGTATAGCCATGCCTTGCTCGGCATCTTCGACGCGGTGGCACCCTCGGCCTCCAAGGCGCTCACCGCTCTCGCGAAGGGCGACCTCGCCACTTTCCGCGGCGTGATCGAGCCCACCGTGCCGCTGTCGCGCAAGATCTTCGAAGCGCCGACCCAATACTACAAGGCCGGCGTCGTCTTTCTCGCCTGGCTGAACGGTCATCAGCGCCACTTCACCATGCCGGCGGGCATGCAGTCCGCCCGTGGGGTGCTGCACTATGCCGACATCTTCCGCCTCGCCGACCGCGCCAATGTGCTCGACCGACCGGAACTGGCGGCCGAGAGGATGAAAAGCCTGCTATCGACCTTGGGCGTGGACCAGGGCGCGTAAGGAAAATCAGATGACGCCCCTGTGAGACGCCATCTGCACGTGACTTGAACCCGGAGGGCCCGGCCTCCGGTCGGAACGTGGCCAGGTCCACCCAGATGCGGCGGCCGACCGGTCACGCCGGGTGGCGTGACCGGAGATTGAAGCGGCTCAGGCTGCCAGACCCTTCTTCGCAAGCATCGCGTCCGGGCTCGGCAGCTTGCCGCGGAACGCCTTGTAGGCATCCTCCGGGTCGACCGATCCGCCGACCGAATAGATGTTGTCCTTGAGGCGGGCGGCCATCGCCGGATCGAAGGCGTTGCCGGTCTCCTCGAAGGCCGCGAAGGCATCGGCATCGAGCACTTCCGACCACATGTAGGAATAGTAGCCGGCCGAATAGCCATCGCCGGAGAAGACATGCAGGAAATGCGGGCTGCGGTGGCGCATGACGATCGATCGCGGCATGCCGATCTCCTCGAGCTTCTTCGCTTCGAGCGCCATCGGCTCTGCCGTCGCCTCAGTCGTATGATAAGCCATGTCGACCAGGGCGGAGGAGGTGAACTCCACGGTCGCGAATCCGGAGTTGAAGGTCCGGGCCGCGAGCACCTTGTCGAGCAGCGCCTGCGGCATCGGCTCGCCGGTCTGGTAATGCACTGCGTAGCGCTTGAGGATCTCCGGCACCGTCAGCCAGTGCTCGTAAAGCTGCGACGGCAGCTCGACGAAATCGCGCGAGACGCCGGTCCCGGAAACCGAGGGATAGGTGACGTTCGATAGCATGCCATGCAAGGCGTGCCCGAACTCGTGGAAGAGCGTGCGGGCATCGTCCAGCGACAGCAGCGCCGGCTTGCCCTCGGCGGGCTTGGCGAAGTTGCAAACGTTGTAGATGATCGGCAGTTCGCCCTCGGCACCGTTCTTCAGCTTGAGCTTGTGCTGCGATTGGAACGAACTCATCCACGCGCCGGAGCGCTTGGAGGGCCGGGCAAAATAGTCACCCAGGAAGAGCGCCACCAGCTTGCCCGCCGCATCGCGAATCTCGAAGACACGCACATCGGGATGGTAGGCGGCAACGCCCTTCTTCTCCGTCGCGGTGATGCCGAACAGGCGCTTGGCAACGTCGAAGCAGGCATCGATGATCTTTTCGAGCTGCAGGTAAGGCTTGAGTTCGCCTTCGGAGAAATTGAACTTCTCGGCCCGGAGCTTCTCGGCGTAGTGGCGCCAGTCCCAGGGCATGACGTCGTGATTGCGGCCCTCGTCGGCAATGAGCCGCGCGAGTTCGGCCTCTTCCTCGCGGGCGCGGGCAACGGCCTTTTCCCAGACCTGCATCAGCAGACCGTTCACGGCGGCCGGCGTCTTCGCCATGGTGTCGTCGAGCTTCAGCGACGCGAAGTTTTCGTAGCCGAGCAGCTTCGCCTTTTCCGCGCGCAGCGCCAGCATCTCGGCAATCAGCCCGCGATTATCGGTGTCACCGCCGTTCTCGCCGCGCGCAATCCAGGCGCGGAAGGCCTGTTCACGGAGCTCGCGATTGTCCGAGAAAGTCAGGAATGGTTCGATGATCGAGCGCGACAGGGTGACCGCGTATTTTCCCTTCTGACCGCGATCCTCGGCGACCGCCGCCATCGCATCACGCAGGAAGTCCGGCAGACCGGCAAGCTGCTCCTCGCTCTCCAGGAACAGCACCCAGCTCTTCTCGTCGGCAAGCACGTTCTGGCCGAACTTGGCGCCAATGCCGGCGAGCTTCTCGTTGATTCCCGCCAAGCGTTCCTGCTCCGGCTTTTCGAGCTTGGCGCCGGACTTGACGAAACCCTTCCAGTGCCGCTCGAGCACACGCGTCGCTTCGAGATCGAGACCGAGGGCCTGACGTCCCTGCCACAGCGTATCGATGCGCTTGAACAGCGCCGCGTTCATGCCGATCTTCGAATAATGCCGCGACATCTTCGGCGCGATCTCCCGTTCCAGAGCCTGGATCGTTTCGTTGGTGTCGGCGCCAGCCTTGTTCCAGAAGATCGATGACACCCGCGAAAGCCCGTCGCCGGCGATCTCGAGCGCGACGATCGTGTTCTCGAAGGTGGGCGCGGCAGGATTTTCGGCGATCGCGTCAATCTCCGCCTCATGTTCCCGGAAGGCGGCGTCGAAAGCCGGGGCGAAATCCTCGTCCTTCACCAGATCGAAACGCGGCAGGCCCTCGTGTCCGGTCCACTGCGTGAGTGCGGGGTTGAGCGGGGTGCTGGTGGTCATCAGAAATCCTTTCGCATGCGGTCCGGCTCGAGACCGGGGAGGGGGCCGGCGACCTATGACAACAGGAAGCGGCGAAAATGAAGGTGGTTGCCGGCGGGGACACCGTCAAGGTTTGCGCAGGCCAAGAAGGCCGGGAGCGGCATGCCAGACCGCCTGGACGGCAAAGCCCATGAACAGAAGTCCGGAGAGCCTGACGATCGCCAGTTCGTGGCGACGGTAGAAGCGCCGCACCACCGAGGCACCGATGATGACGATCAGGATCAGGTCGGCAACGAGAAAGCCGACCAGCGAAACGCCAAGTAGCGCCGGCAGCGCGTCGAATTCAAGCGCATTGGCTGAACCGGCAAGCAGGGCCGTGAAGGTTGCGAGCGCTACCGGGTAGCCCTTGGGATTGGTGAGCCCGAAGATCAGGCCGCGCCGCAACGGACGCTCGACCGTCAGCAGCGCCCGATTTTCGCCGGCCGGCCGCGCCCGTAGCGCCGTCCAGCCGATCCAGCCGAGATAGACACCGCAGAAAAGGCCGAGGATATCGAAGATCGTCGTCCCGACGGAACGGGCGCCGACAATCGCGACCAGCGCCAGGGTCGACCAGAGAATATCGCCAGCCAGATGCCCGCCCATGAATAGGGCGCCTGCCTTGCGCCCCTGGCCGGCACCGATGCCGAGCAATGCCAGAAAAGCGGGGCCTGGAATGAGCGTATAGGAGAGGGCGGCGAGAAAGGCTCCGATCAGTAGCGTCTCGGACATGGCATATTCCTGATTGTATCGCCGGCATTCGATCCCGCAGCACCGATTCCGTCAAGAGGAAAGCCAGGCATTCGATGCCAGCCGTTAGATCGGTGGAGAGGGAAGGTGGCGCGCCCCGCCCCCATCTCCACCAAGGCGGTCACCGTCCGCGGCTGCGGCCGACAAAGGTCAGAGCATCGATGGTCGCCTGCAGCATCGCCACTACGGCGCGGATGAATTTCCGCATGGTTGCGCTCCTCTCCCGGCGGATGAGCCTGCCCCTCGGACACGCTCGCATCGGAAGCATTCCATATGCCGGTACAACCGCCTGTTTCTCCGGGAACGCGCGGCCATGCCGGACGCACAAATCTTTCGTCGCGATGATTTCCCTTGACACGAAGTTGCGCTAGAAGGCGGCCTGCAGCGCCATGCGTCTGTTCAGACGGACAAAGGCCGCGTAGCACTATTTGAAGGGCTGCATGTTTTCCCCTTGGATCGGCCAGGTCTAAGGGGACATGCAGTCAGTTTTCCCCGCGAGAAGGACTATCCATGACTGTGCGCAACCTCTTCCTTCTGCCCGGCGACGGCATCGGCCCGGAAGCCATGGCGGAAGTCCGCAAAATCATCGCCTACATGAATGCCGAGCTTGGCGCCGGCTTCGTGACGGACGAGGGCCTGGTCGGCGGGTCGGCCTATGACGCCC
>NZ_JBCHVG010000009.1:0-340977 GCF_050474445.1 Ensifer sp. B1-9 | reverse complement strand
GGGCGTCATAGGCCGAACCGCCGACCAGGCCCTCGTCCGTCACGAAGCCGGCGCCAAGCTCGGCATTCATGTAGGCGATGATTTTGCGGACTTCCGCCATGGCTTCCGGGCCGATGCCGTCGCCGGGAAGGATGAAAAGCTTACGAGCCATTTCGGCACTCCTGTGATTTCAGTCTGATTTAAGCGGCATGGCCGCGTTGGGGTTCGTTGAGAGTTTTGCCCGGCTATGAGGCCGCGGCGCCATGTTCAAAGCCTGGCAGCGGTCGAGCGCCCTCGATTTGCGCGATGCGTTCCCTGAGCGTGTTGGATATGGCGTGCGAAGCCGAGGACACGGCGATCTCGAGGTTCGCCTTGCCTCCATCCACCTCTATGGCGAGCTTGGAAACGCTGACGCCGAGTCGGCGAACGATGTCGAGCAGGCGGGACACGATGTTTTCCAGGTCGCCGCTTTCGATGGTGTAGCGCATCGTGTCGCTCATCATGCGACCTTCGGCCAAGGCCGCTGCTCGGGGCGCATGGTTTCAAAGGCGTGTGCGAGACGCAGCACACCGATGTCGTCGAAGGACTGGCCGATGATCTGCAGACCGATCGGCAGGCCGCCCGAAGTATAGCCATAGTTGATCGAAATCGCCGGTTGCCCGCCCATGTTGGCGGCGACGGTGAAGGCAATATGCTCGAACGGTTTTTGCGGGTCGTTGATGGGCGACGCCCATTCGGCCGGATAGGACGCCGTCGGTGCGGTCGGCGAAAGGATGAAATCGAAGCCGTTAAGGGCCGCATGCAGCGCGTTGCGCATAGCCTCGATCTGGGCGAAGCCGGTATAGACTTCGCGACCGGAGAAAGTCTCGGCCGTTTTGATCCACTCGAAGATGTAGGGCAGGATCTGCGCCTGTTTTTCCGGCGAAAGGCGCGACACATCCTCCCAGCCGCGCGCGCGCCAGAAGCGGTCGAGGCCATCGATCATCTCGCGGGTGAGGAACGGGCCGACCGGTTCGATGATCGCGCCGGCATCGGCGAAAAGCTTCGCCGCTTGGCTGATCGCCTGTTCCGTTTCCGCGGTAACCGACTGGCCAAAGCCGGCGTCGAGCCAGAGACCGATCTTCAGGCCCCTCACGTCGCAATCGAGGTCGAACCACGGGAGTTCCGCGTAAGGGAGAGCCATGGTGTCGCGGGCATCGGGCTTTGAGAGTACCGACATATAGAGCGCGGTGTCGGCGACCGTCCGGGTCATCGGTCCGGCGACGCGGCCGATGAAGGGCGGATTGATCGGGATCCGGCCGGCCGAAGGTTTCAGGCCGACAATGCCGCACCAGCCGGCCGGCAGGCGGACCGAGCCGCCGATATCAGTGCCGATGTGTAGGGGGCCATAGCCCGCGGCGGCCGCCGCTGCGGCGCCGGCGCTGGAACCACCGGGATTGGCCGAAAGATCCCACGGGTTGCGGGCAAGCTTGTGGAAGCTGGAAAGGCCGGAGGAAAGCATGCCGTAGTCGGGCATTGTGGTCTTGGCGAGCAGAATGCCGCCCGCCTCTCGGGTGCGTGCGGCCGGCGGCGCGTCAGCGGCGGCCGGTGTGAGCGTTACGGCGGCGCAGCCGAGGGGGACGGCTGTTCCCTTGGTTGCGATGTTCTCCTTGATCGTCACGGGCACGCCATCGATCGCGCCCAGAGGAGCGCCTTTCGCCCAGCGTTCTTCCGAGGCCTTTGCGGCCTTCAGCGCTTCGGCCGGGTCATAGGCCCAGAGCGCGTTCAGTTTCGGTTCCGAGGCGTCGATGCGGGCGATGACGGCCTCGGTGACATCGACGGGGGAGAGCTTTTTCGAGCGGTAGGCCTCGACAAGATCGACGGCGGAGAAATCGGCAAGTTCGGACATGGGATCAATTCCTAGGCGAAATGGCAGCGGGCGGACCAGACCGGCGTCACCGGCTTGGACTCAGGCGTTCGGGTCAGGCAGATCTCCTGCCTCATCGGACAGACGGCGGCATAGGCGCAGCCGGCTGCGGTCGTTGCGGTATGGACGGGCGTTTGCGGCGGTGCATCAGAGCGGATCCGCCTGCGACGGCCGGAAAACGGTTTCGGCACGGCAGCGACCAGCGCCTGGGTATAGGGGTGGCGCGGATTGTCGAAAACCTCGGCCGTCGGTCCCTCCTCGACGATCCGGCCGAGATGCATGACCGCGACGCGATCGGTGATGGCGCGCACCACGCCGAGATCGTGGCTGATGAAGAGATAGGAGAGGCCGAGCTTCTCCTGCAGGTCCATCATCAGGTTCAGGACCTGCGCCTGGATCGAGACGTCGAGCGCCGAAACGGGCTCGTCGGCGACGATCAGTGCCGGCCGGGTAATGAGCGCGCGGGCGATGGCGATGCGCTGGCGCTGTCCGCCGGAGAATTCGTGCGGATATTTGTCGGCAGACGCAAGCGGCAGGCCGACGGCTTCCAGCACTTCGGCGATGCGCTTGTTGCGCTCCGCCGTGCTGGTGCTACGTTCCAGCGAAACGATCGGCTCGGAGATGATCGTGCGGACCGTATGGCGCGGATCGAGCGAACCGTACGGATCCTGGAAAATCGCCTGGAAACCCTTGCGCGCTTCGCGCAGTCCGGCGCGGTCGAGCGCATAGATGTCCTTGCCGGCAATGTTGACCTCTCCCGATTGCGGCGGCTCCAGTCCCATAACCGCCCGTGCCAGCGTCGATTTGCCAGAGCCACTTTCGCCGACGATGCCGAGGCTCCGGCCGGCTGCGAGTTCGATGCTCACGCCATGCAGCACCCGCAGGCGGTTTTGCTTCGAAAAGATCGAAGGGCGCGGCAGATCGTATTCACGCACGAGATCAGTGGTTTTGAGAATAACCTCACTCACGGTGCCACCATCCTTTCGCGCGGATGAAAGCAGGCGGCGCGATGCTCGACATTTTCATCGGTGTTGATCAGATCCAGCGCCGGGATCGCCCGCCGGCAATCCGGCTGAACGTAGGCGCAGCGCTCGGCGAAGGAACAGTGGGGCGGCCGACCGAAAGGATCCGGAACGATGCCGGGGATAGCGTTCAGTCGCGGACGTCCTTCGCTCGCATGGCGTGGCGCAAGGGCTGCGCCATGCGGCGAGGCGGCAAAGAGGCCACGGGCATAGGGATGGGCCATGCGCGCGAAGACGTCGTCGGTCCGCCCGGTTTCGATGATGCGGCCGGCATACATGACCGCGATGCGGTCGGTCATCTCGGAGACGACGCCGAGATCGTGGGTGATCAGCATCAGCGCGGTGCCGGTGTCTTCGATCAGCTCGTCCAAGAGGTCGAGGATCTGCGCCTGCACGGTGACGTCGAGCGCGGTCGTCGGCTCGTCGGCGATCAAGAGGTCCGGTTCGCAGGCGATCGCCATGGCGATCATCACGCGCTGCCGCTGGCCACCGGAGAGCTGGTGCGGATAGAGATCCAGATCGAAGCGCGGCGCCGGCAGGCCAACCCGGTCGAGTAGCGCGCGGGCCCGCTTTTCAGCATCGGCCCTGGTTTCGCCGAGGTGAAGCCGCCGTCCCTCGGCAATCTGCGCGCCGATCGATTTCACCGGGTTCAGCGCCGTCATCGGCTCCTGGAAGATCATCGCCATGCGCCGGCCGCGATAGCCGCAATAGTCGGCTTCCGGCAGTCCCGCAAGATTGCGGCCGTCGAAGGAAAGTTCGCCCCGCACGCGCATGCGTTGCGGCAGCAGGCCCATGACGGCAAGCGCGGTCATGGACTTGCCGCTGCCGGATTCGCCGACGATGCCGAGGCGCTCGCCACGTTTGAGCTCGAGATCGATGTCGCAGACGATATCGACCTGGCTCGTGCCCGCCGTGAGTTCGACCGACATGCCGGTCATTCTAAGCAAGGATTTGGTCATCGTTGCCGCCTCACGCGCGGGTCGAGAATGTCGCGCAGGCCATCGCCCAAAAGGTTGAGGCCGAGCACGGCAAAGGTGATCGCCAGCCCCGGGAAGATCGCGAGCCAGGGCGCCTGGTAGATGAAGGTCTGGGCGTCGTTCAGCATCTTGCCCCAGCTCGGCATCGGCGGCTGCGTGCCGAGGCCGACATAGGAGAGGCCCGCTTCGGCGACGATCGCCAAGGCGAACTGGATCGTCACCTGGACGAGCAGCACGTGGTTGATGTTGGGCAGGATGTGCAAAAGGGTGATCGCCACGTCGCCGCGGCCGGCACAACGCGCCGCTTGCACATATTCGCGCTTCCAGAGCCCCATCGAGGCGCCGCGGGTGACGCGGGCAAAGACCGGGATATTGAAGATGCCGATCGCGATCATCGCATTTGTTGCACCGGGGCCGAAGATGGCGGTGATGATAACGGCGGTCAGAAGCGCCGGAAACGCGAAAGCAAGGTCGCTCATGCGCATGACGAGGCCATCGACAAAGCCGCCGCGTGCGGCAGCCCAGGCGCCGAGCGGCACGCCGATGCCGGCGCCGACGAGAACCGCGACGATCGAAACGCTGATCGAGTTGCGGGCGCCGACCATGATCATCGACAGGATGTCGCGGCCGAAATTGTCGGTGCCGAACCAATGGGCAAGACTCGGCCCCTGCAGCTTGTCGCGGAAGTTCATCGCGGTCGGCGAATAGGGCGTCCAGACATAGGAGACGATCGCCATTGCCAGGAGGATGACGGTGACGGTGGCGCCGATCGTCAGGCTTCTGCTGCCGATGAGCTTGGAGACGATGCCGGGTTCAGAGGCGACTGCGGGACTGGACATCAGTGGCCTCCTCGCGACAGCCGCGGATCCAGATAGCCGTAAACCAGATCGACGAGGAAATTGATGGTGATGACGGATGCTGCGAGCAGCGTCACCAGCGTCTGCACCGTCACCAGGTCGCGCTGGGCGATCGCCTGGAAGACCAGGCGGCCGATACCCGGCAGGTTGAAGACGTTCTCGATGATGATGGTGCCGGCAAGCAGGAAGGAAAACTGCAGGCCGATGATCGTGACGACAGGGATCAGCGCGTTCGGAACCGCATGCTTCCACAGCGCGCCGGACCGGCTGAGCCCCTTGGCGCGAGCGGTGCGGATGAAATCCTCGCCGAGCGTCTCTATGACGGCCGAGCGCGTGACACGTCCGAGAATGGCGGCAAGCGGCAGGCCGAGCGCGAATGCCGGCAGGATGAGCGAATGCAGGCCGTTCCAGATGCCGCCTTCCCAACCGGCAAAGCCGGAGGCCGGGAACCAGGCCAGCTTCAGCGCGAAAAGCAGGATGAAGAGCAGCGCCAGCCAGAAATTCGGAATGGCGACGCCAACCTGGGCGATGCCCATGACCACCGTGTCTGCGGCCTTGCCGCGATTGGCGGCGGCATAGACGCCGATGGCGATGGCAACGACCACGGAGATCGCCATCGAGAGCAAAGCCAGCGGCAGCGTTACCAGGATGCGCGGACCGAGCAACTCGCGGATCGGCACGGAATAGGTGAGGCTCATGCCGAAATCGCCGACAACGAAGCCGCCGATCCAGTGGAGGTAGCGGATCCAGATCGGCTGATCGAGGCCCAGTTGTCTGTGCAGCGCCGCAATCGCGTCCGGGTCCGCGTTCATGCCAAGCATCAGCACCGCCGGGTCTCCGGGCAATACCTGCATCAGCAGAAAGACGATGACCGAGGCGACCAATGTCGTCAAAACCAGCGACACGAGGCGACCGCCAATGAAGGAAATCACATCAACCTCCCGGAAAGAGCGAGCGTTGACCGGCGCCGGGTGCGGCGGTCAACGGCAGATCTGCAACCGCCCTTCCCGACGAGGAGGGCGGCATGCCGAAGCGGGGTGCGGTTTTCCGCCCGCATCCCGCTCATGGAAAGTCGATCAGTTTTCCCAATAGGTCTGGGTCTGATCGTCGGCCGGTACCGGCATGTTCTTCCAGAGCCCCTTTACCTTCTTGTTCCAGACGCCGATCTTTGGCAGCGCATAGAGGAAGACGTTCGGTTCGTCGGCTGCCAGCTTGCGCTGGAGCTGGCCGATGAGGTCCATCTGCTCGGCTTCGGTGGAGGCGAGCGTGTAGGACTTGTAGAGCGCCTTGTATTCCGGGTTCTGGTAGTTGAAGTAGTATTTGTCGCGGGCATAGATATCGAGGTCGCGGGCCTCGGCATGGGCGATGATCGTCGCGTCGAAGTCCGAGTTCTTGAACACCTGATCCAGCCATTGCGCGAACTCGATCGGGACGAGGTTCACCTTGACGCCGACTTCGCTGAGCATGGCCGCGATGATCTCGCCACCGCGGCGGGCATAGGCCGGCGGCGGCAGCATGATGGTGATCTCGAGACCCTGGACGCCCGCTTCCTGCAACAGTTGCTGCGCCTTGCCGGGGTCATAGGGATAGGTCTCGTTCAGATCGACATAACCCGGTTCGACCGGCGAATAGTGCGAGCCGATCGTCGTGCCGAAGCCGGAGTAGGTGCCTTCGACCAGCGCCTTGCGGTCGATTGCATAAGCCAGCGCCTGACGGACACGCACGTCGTCGAACGGCTTCCTTGCATTGTTGAGGGCGAGGACCACCTTGCCAGAGGTACTGCCGACCTCGACCTGAAGGTTCGGATCGCTCTGGAACTGGCTGACGAGTTCGGCCGCCTGGAACATTGGGAAGGCATCGACATTGCCGGCGAGAACGGCAGCCGCGGCAGCGGAAGGATCGCTGATGAACTTGAAGGTCACTTCGCTGAGCTTGGCGGGTTCGCCCCAGTAGTCGGCGTTCTTTTCGAGTACGACCTTGTCGCCCTTTGCCCATTCCTTGAACTTGAACGGACCGGTGCCGACAGGCTTGGTCTTGTTGGCGGCGGCCGATGACGGCGCAATCATCACCGCGTCGCCCCAGGCCATGTTAAAGAGGAAATTCGACGCCGGGCGCTTCAGCGTCACGACGGCGGTGGCCGGATCCGGGCATTCGGTCTTTTCGATCGGCTCGAACAGGCCCTTCTGCGCATTGGTGGAGTCCGCCGCAACTGCGCGCTCATAGGAGAACTTCACGACCGAGCAGTCGAACGCCGTGCCGTCATGGAACTTGACGCCCTGGCGAAGCTTGAAGCTGTAAGTCTTCTGGTCGTCGGAGACCGTCCAGCTTTCGGCAAGCAGTGGCTTTACCGTGCCATCTTCCACCACGCGCACCAGGCCCTCGAAGAGGTTGCCGTAGGTGATGTAGCGGATCGGTGCTGCGGCACCGGCGGTCGGGTCGAGGCCCGGCGGCTCCAGCACCTGGCCGACGGTGATCGTGTCCTTGGCCATCGCCGCCGTCGTCAGCGACGCGGCGATCAAGCACGAGGCAAGTGCCCATTTCGTCAAGTTCATCATGGTTCCCCCGCTTTGCGGTTTCGTTGTATATGGTCCCAGTTACTTAGATCGAGCGTCCGCCGTCCACATCCAGTGCGACGCCGGTGATCATCGAGGCCTGCGGCGAGGCGACAAAGGCAGCGGCCTCTGCGAGATCCTCGGGCTTCAGCAGGCGTCCGAGCGGAATGGAATCGCGGAACTTCTTGCGGATTTCCTCGGTGTCTTCTCCCATGAAGGTCGAAAGCAACGGCGTCTCGCCGGCGACCGGATTGAGCGCCACCACGCGGATATTGAACGGCGCAAGTTCGATCGCCAGCGCCTTGGTGGCAGAGACCACCCAGCCCTTGGTCGCATTGTACCAGGCCAGATTCGGCCGCGGCCGGTTGGCGCCCGTCGATGCGATGTTGACGATGACGCCGGCCTTATTCGCCTTCATGTGCGGCAGCAGCGCCCGGGTCATCAGGTAGACGCCGCGTACATTGACGCCGAGGATGCGATCGAATTCATCAGGCTCGACCAGTTCGGCGTTCTGCGGCTTGTGGCCGATGCCGGCATTGTTGATCAGGATATCGACGCGGCCGAACGTCTCGATACCGACCGCAACGGCGGCTTCGACATCGGCCTGCTTGGCGATATCGGCAACGACGGCAATCGCATCGTCGCCGAGTTCCTTGGCAACGCGCTCGGCGCCGACGGCATCGCGGTCGACGACGATGACCTTGGCACCGCCTGCGACGAAGCGTTTCGCAATGCCCTCGCCGAAGCCCGAACCCGCGCCGGTGATGAGAGCGACTTTACCTTCTAATGACACGTGTTCCTCCAGGGGCAAACTTGGATCAGAGATGAGAGCCGGACGTGGACGGAAAACGCCCACGGTTCCTGGCTCTAGCCGTGGTAGACAGAAATAGTTTTCATGCTGGCAAAGCCGTAGAGGGCCTCGAAACCCTTTTCGCGACCATGGCCCGATTTCTTCACGCCGCCGAAGGGCAGCTCGACGCCGCCGCCCGCGCCATAATTGTTGACGAACACCTGGCCTGCGTGCACGGCGTGCGCCATGCGCAACTGCCGTCCGCCGTCATTGGTCCAGACGCCGCAGACGAGGCCGTAGGCGGTGCCGTTGGCAAGGCGGGTTGCCTCCTCTTCGCCGTCGAAGGGCATGATCACCTGCACCGGTCCGAAGATCTCTTCCTGCACCGTGCGGTGTTCGTGCGGCACGTCGCGCAGAAGCGTAGGGGCGACATAGGCGCCCTCGGTGGGTGCGTCAGCGACGATCTCGCCTTGAGCCGCGATCTTCAGGCCATCCTTTGCAGCGTCGGCAAGGAAGCCCTCGACGATCGCCTTCTGCCGCTGCGAGACGACCGGACCGACCGAGAAATCGGCGCCAGCCGGGCCGACCTTGAGCGCACGATATCTCTCGCTCATGCGCGCGACCACCTCCTCGTAGACCAACCGCTCAACGAGAATGCGCGACGAGGCCGAGCAGGTCTGGCCGGCGTTCTGAATGCCGGCATTGACGAGGAAAGGAATGGCGCGGTCGAGATCGGCATCGGCAAAGACGATCTGCGCCGACTTGCCGCCGAGTTCCAGCGTCACCGGCACCGCATTCTTCGCGGCCGCCGCCTGCACCATCTCGCCGGTGCGGACCGAACCGGTGAACGATATGTGGTTGACGTCAGGATGTTCGGAAAGGGCTGCACCGGCCTCCGCGCCGAAGCCGGTGACGATGTTCAGCGCGCCCGAGGGCAGGCCCTCTTCTTCGGCGATGCGGGCAAATTCCAGAATGGTGAGGCAGGCTTCTTCCGCCGGCTTGACCACCGCCGCATTGCCCATCGCAAGGGCGGCACCCAGGCTACGGCCGAGGATCTGCATCGGGTAGTTCCAGGGGATGATATGGCCGGTGACCCCGTGCGGTTCATAGACCGTCAAGACGGTGAAGCCGTTCTGGTAGGGGATCGTGTCGCCATGCACCTTGTCGGCGGCGCCGCCATAGAATTCGAGGTAGCGGGCGAGCGCCACGACGTCGGCGCGCGCCTGCGTCAGCGGTTTGCCGACGTCGCGCGCCTCGAGCTCCGTCAGCAGCTCAATGTTGCGCAGCACTGCCGCCGAAATCCGGCTCAGCACCCGCCCGCGCTCCGTGGGCGTCATGCGCCCCCAGTCGCCGGAAAGCGCCGCGCGTGCAGACCGCACAGCGAGATCGATGTCCTCCCGGGTGCCCCGGGCAATGCGCGCGAATTCCTGGCCGTTGGAAGGGTCTCTTACGGCGATAAACTCTCCGCCGGCTGCATCCTGCCATTTGTTCGCGATGAAATTGCCGTAGGTCTTCACGATCATGCCTCTTTGTCAGTCGCGCGCTCCTCGAGGAGCGCTTTCAATCTCGTTGCGGTCGCGTGGATATGCGCGCGCGCCAGCTTCTCGGCTTCGTCGAGGTTCCGTGCCGCGATCGCCTCGACGATCAGCCCGTGTTCGGCAACGGCCGCGCTGGCGCGTTCGCTCGAAAGCGAAAAGGCCGGCGCAAAGACCTGCGAGGTCATGCGCAGAAGCGGACCGAGCGGTGCCAGCGACGCATTGCGTGAGGCGGCGACGATCGCCTCGTGAAAAAGGACATTGGATTGGGTGTAGGCCCCGGGATCCCAATTCTCGACGATCTGGCGCTGTCGCTCGACCTGCTTTGCGAGATCCTTGATTTCGGCCGATGTCGCGCGCTCCGCGGCGTTGCGCGCCGCGACACCGTCCATTGCCTCGCGGACAGCATAGGCGTCGAGAAGTTTCGGCAGGTCGGCAGTCGCGACCCTGACGCCGCTGCCCGGCTTGTTGACCACGAGCCCGTCGCGCTCCAGCACCCGCAGGGCTTCGCGCAGCGGCGTTCGGCTGATGCCGAATTCGGCAGCGATCCGCTCCTGGCGGAGCGTCGCTCCGGGGGCGTAGACACCGGCATAGATGCGTTCGCGAAGCGCCTGCGCCACTTCGTCGAGTAGGCGCGATTGGCTTCGCCATTCGAAGGACTGGTTCATCGATCCCTCCCAAGACCGGGGCAAATTGTATCCAGGATACAGATCGTGTCAATCCGTCGATGAAACGTAAGTGGCTGGGGTGTTCAATCCGCGAGGCCCGCGACCCCGGCCACGGTCAATCCCGACAACGCCGACGCGTTGACGAGTCGCGCGTCGCGGCTTCTATTAGGAATAGCTGTGGTGGGAGGCTGGCCGTGCAGATGCTTGATTGGATTGCGATTATCCTGTTCCTCGCGACCTGGGTGGGATTGGAGCCGATGATGGCACTTGGCTGGCCACGCCGAACGGACAGCCTGATGCTGGACATGGTGCGTATCCGGCAGGCCTGGATGCGCGAGGTCCTGACGCGGGACACCAATTTCATCGGCGATGCGGCCATCCTTGGCCACACGATCAATTCGGCCTCGTTCTTCGGTTCGGCCAATCTCATCGTCATTGTTGCCATGAGCAGTGCGCTTTTCATCCAGCCGACGATCGGCCTTCAGGCGGGGATCATCGCGATGTTCGCGCCAATCGAGCCGCTATGGCTGTTTCAATGCAAGGTGCTGCTCGTCATGGCGACACTGCTGCGAGGGCTTTCCGAGTTCATCTGGGCTGTGCGGCAGATCAACTATTGTCTGGCGGCGATCGGAGCCAGCCCGTCGCGGGATGAAGTGCGAGACATCACTGCCTGGACCCACGCCCTGTCGCTGATGATCAATCCGGCGCTTCGCTCCTTCAGCCAGGGCGTTCGCTCGTACTACTTCACAGTTGCCGCGGCTCTCTGGTTCCTGGGCCCGGTCGCGTTTCTCGTCGGCATCGTCGGCTCGGTAGGACTTCTCGTCTGGAGACACAGCTGGTCGGATACGGCCAAGGGCGTGATGGAAGTGCGTAAGCTGCTCGACGAGAGCAATCCACCTGCCGGCGTGCCACAGCCAACCACAGCGATCAGTTCTCCGGCCGCGGATAGCTGAGGACGAACCGCAGTGAGGACCTGCGAATTCGGTATGTTCCGCTGTCCAAGGCGTAGCGGCTACTTTTGGCTGGATGGGTTGGAATTCGCCGACAAGGCAACCATCTAGAGATGACCAAGGTTTGAAAAAGGCGGCGCCTATGTCCGACAATCAGATCAAGATTCCCGGCCCCGATCATCCGATCAGTATCGATCGAAACACGGCGCGCGTCGTCGTCATGCTCGATGGACGCATCATTGCCGACACCCGCGACGCATTGACGCTGCGCGAGGCATCCTACCCGCCGGTTCAATACATTCCGCGTGAGGATGTCGACATGTCCTTGCTTCAGCGCACGGATCATGCGTCGCATTGCCCTTACAAAGGCGAAGCCTCCTATTACAGCATCCCGCTCGGCGGCGAGCGGTCGAGGAATGCCGTTTGGACCTACGAAAACCCGCATGCGGCGGTGGCCGAAATCAAGGGCCGCCTGGCCTTCTATCCGGAACGGGTGGATATGATCGGGGAATTGTAGTTAGTCACCTTGCCCGTCCGCCTCATGGGTTGCCGAGGCGTCATGGCACGATCGTCGTTCTTGAGGCCGGCCATTACTCAGTCCGAACACGGAACGTCTCGCGCACGGCCTTCAGGAATTGCGCCACTTTCGGCAGATCGCCCAGTTGCTGATGATAGAGGTAGTAAAGGGTCGTGGGCGGCCCTGACCATTCGGCGAGAACCGGAACCAGCCGCCCCGTGGCGACCCCGTCGGCGGCGAGCGCATCACTGAGCAGACCGATACCGAGGCCCTCGGCAATCAGGCGCTCCCCAATGGCGGGATCGTCGACCACGATGGATGGTGGGCGCTCCAATGTGAAGTGCCGGCTGCCATCCGACAGCAGCCAGTGGGCGAGTTCCCGCCGCATGCGCGTCCGATGCGCCACCAGGGCGACTTCCATGAGGTCTTCGGGTGACGACAGGGTCAGGCCGCTGGAGTAGGCCGGGGCGGCGTAGAGGCGCTGCGCGATCGTTCCGATTTTCCGGTAGATCATCTCGCTGTCGACCGGCTCGCCCATCCTCAGCGCCACGTCGACGCTTTCGCCGATCAGGTCGACATTGTGATGCGTCGTCTGCAGGTCGACCTGAACGTCGGGGCAGAGATCTGCGTAGCGCTTGAGGATCGGCGGCAGGTAAGTGCGCGCGAAGGCCACCGACGTTGCGACCCGCAGCCGCCCGCGGGCCGTTCCGTCGGCGGGGCGGAAACCGGCAATGCCGCGATCGATCAACTCCACTGCTCCGCCAATCGACTCCAGCAGCTGCTTGCCGGCTTCGGTCAGGGAGACGCGGCGCGTCGAGCGCAACAACAATGCGACGCCGAGCGCAGTCTCTAGCTCCAGCAGGCGTCGGCTGACCGTGCTCGGTGGAAGGTGCAGGCGAAGTGCTGCGGCGGAAAAACTCTCGGTGCGGGCGACCTCGAGGAAGATCCTGAGGCTATTGAGATCGGGAGACTGGGGGGATTTCATGCGTTTCCGGAACAATCACTTCCATGATCGAAGGATAATCGACGAAGGGTTGGATTGATAGCTTCATCGCATCCAATCGAAGGAGCAGATCATGACCACCCGCAGACAAGCTTTGGGTCTTCTTGCCGCCACCGCCCTGTTGCCGCTCGCGCCGCGCCTGGTCTTTTCCGCCGCGCCGTTCTCGACCGTTGCCAATGCCGGTTTCTACCGCTTCCGCTTCGGAAAATATGAAGTCACTGCGCTGTCGGACGGCACGCTGGCGCTGCCTATGGCGGCGATCTATCAGAACGAACCGGTGGACGACCTGCAGCGCAAGCTCGACGACAACTTTCTCGGCAAGGAGCCGCATCTGTCGATCAATGCCTATCTGATGAACGACGGCGAACGCCTGGTGCTTATCGACGCGGGGTCGGGTGCGCTGCTCGGCGCTGCTGCCGGCAAGCTCCTTCGCCACCTGGCGGCCTCCGGCTACGGAGCCGATCAGGTCGACGCCGTGATCCTGACGCATGTGCACGCCGATCATTCGGGCGGCCTTACCGCCGATGGCAAGCCGCAATATCCGAATGCCGAGATCCATCTCGCCGATCGCGAATATCGGTTCTGGATCGAGCGCGAAGGCGTGACGTCGGTGACCGAGGCACAGAAGACCGACTTTCAGCGTGCCCACGATGCTCTCGCCCCCTATATAGCCGCCGGAAAGGTGAAGCGTTTCGCCGACAACGCCGACGTTTTGTCGAACATCGGTTCGATCCTCAGGGCCGGGCATACGCCCGGACATTCATCGATCGTGTTGAAATCCGATGACGGTCAGCGCCTCGTCTTCTGGGGTGACGTGATCCACGGCGACCACATCCAGTTCGATGCACCCGACGTCTTCGTTAGCTTCGACGTCGACGGCGCTGCGGCGATCGCGACCCGCGCCGTAGCACTTGCAGATGCGGCGGATGGCCGTTACCTCGTCGCCGGCGCGCACCTGCCGTTTCCAGGCATCGGTCACGTGGCCAGGGACGAAACGCTCTATCGCTTCATTCCCTGGAATTACGTCGAGTAGCGCGCGCTCTTGCCGTGCCTGAGGCGACGAGATCACCTCGAAACGAACGGTTTCCCTCACGCGGCGAAACTGCGGAGGGAGGCCGGTTCGCTTTAAGGCTCGATATCCAGCTCGCGATAGCGACGGAAGATGCCGTCCTCGTTGAAGGCCAGCCGTCGCGGCGAAGCGAGATAGGCGCCAAGCCTTGGCCTTGCCTTGACCGAGGCATGCAGCTTCAAGAGGTTGGGGTACAGGTGCTCATAGTGCCGCATCGCCCTGGGAAAGGCATATCGCAATCCTTCGATCACCTGGAACAGCGAGAGATCGACATAGCTAGCGGCGCTGCCAACGGCGTGACCGCCGCCCTCAGGGTTCTGCGCAAGAACGCGCTCGAAATAGCCGAGAAACTTCGGGATGCGGTTCGCGACGAATTCGGACGCGCGGGCTTTTGCCTCTTCCTTCTGGTCTTCGTAGTATTTTGACGTTGCGATCGGGTGGTGTGTGTCATGCACTTCGGCGACGAAATCGGTGATGGTGAGCTGCAGGCCGTTGGCGTACCAGCGCAGCGTCTCCTCCTCTGGTGCAAGGCCGAGCTTGGGACCGAGGTAGAGGAGGATGTTCGCCACATGCGAAATGATCTGGTCGCCATCCCTTAGGAACGGTGGCGCGAAAGGGATGTGTGCCGCGGTGGTGCTTCCCATGAGCTTCATCATCTCGCCGGTGCCGCGATCAGCGATGCGCGTGACATCGACGTAAGCGGCGCCGGCATCTTCGAGCGCCAGTCGTACGAATTCGCCACGGCCCTGGATGCCGTTCCAGTAGTACAATTCATAAGTCATAGAAGCCTCTGTGGTTCTTGGCATCCGTTTGATATAGGCCATCGGCGGTAGGCGGCGAGGGTAGCGCAGCAATTGCGGCGCGCACGCTGTCGAACGGGCCGTGCCGCAATGCTATGGCGCTGTGGAGATGCATCGGAACCAGGCGAGAGATGCTGGGGTGAGCAAACCGAACTATCGCGATATCGCCAAGCTGGCAGGCGTCGGAACCGCAACGGTCGAGCGGGTCCTGAACGGGCGCGGCGGCGTTCGCCCGGATCTGGTCGAAAAGGTCGTCGTCGCTGCCCGCACGCTGAATTACCCGCGCACGCTTCCCGATACCCATCGCGGGCTGCTGCGCATCGATGTGCTGATGGTGCGGCCCGAAACCACGTTCTATCGACGGCTGTCCCAGGCGTTCCAGCGGATTGCCGAGACGCTCGATCCGCTCGTCGTCGTCCAGCGCAGCTTCGCCGAGGAAATGAAGCCGGAGGAGATTGCTCGGCGGATTCTGTCGAGCGAGGTGCCGCGTGCCGGCCTGATCCTTGCAGTGCCCAACAGCCCGCTGATCAGCGCCGCGGTCGAAGCGGTCGTCGCGCGCGGCGTGCCCGTGGTCCACGTCGTCACGCGGGCGTCCGAGACGTTCGGAGAGTTCGTCGGGATCGACAACCATGCGGCCGGAAGAACGGCGGCCCTCTTCATCGCCCGCATGGCGTGTCGGTCAGGTCCTGTCGTTGCGCTCTGCCATCCGATCTATCAGGTCCATCGCGATCGTATCAGCGGCTTTTCGGCTTATTTCCGCGAATACCCGGGCGAACGCCGGTTCGAGTGGCTGGGCTTCACCCGCGATGAAGAACTCTACGGCGCCGAAGCGTTGCGATCGGCGCTCGAGGTCTATCCCGATATGGCCGGTCTCTATAATGCGGGCGGCGCCAACGCCGCCCTGATCGACGTGCTTCGCCGGCATCCGCGCGGCAAGGAGATCTTTTTCGTCGGCCACGAACTCACCGACTACACGCGCAACGCTCTTAGCGACGGCATCATGGACGTCGTGCTCGATCAGGCACCGGAAGCCCAGGCCCGTCGCGCGCTTGATATTGTGCTCCGCCGGATCCGCCTTACCGAAATGGAACCCGACAGGGCGCCCATTCGCTTCATCACCGTCACGGCTCAAAGCCTTTGATCTGATTTGATCAAACTAGGTTTCGTCGTTCAGGCCGTCTCCTGCTAGATTTTGTCAAGAAGGAGGCCGGGCTCCGGCGGCGAACCGGAACCGGCAAAGGCGCTGAAGGCGCCCCTCCATCATTGAAATTGTGCGGAGCGCAGGCGGTCCGCCGGGAGGAGAGCGTCATGGATGATCTGAAGTATGGAACGCGCAACAAGCGCGGCGACTGGTCGCCGAACCAGCCGATCGAGACGGCGCCGCTGTTTGCCTTTCCACCGAGGCTCGTCGCCCTGATGAAGTGGCTGCCACACTATTTCTTTCCGTGGAATGCCATCTTCGCCGCTTCGGCGGTCGCCTATTGGGCCTGGGTGATCCCGCCGATGGAAGCGATGCAGACGCTTGGTATCGGCTGGATCGCCTGGCTTTATGTGGTGAACGCCGTCTGCGTGTTCCTGTTCTACGGCGCTTTCGAACTACACCTCTATGTGCTGAAGCGGCAGGAAAACCGCTTCAAGTACAATGGCAAATTCCCGGCCGAGCAGAAAAGCAAGGCCTTCTGGTTCGAGAGCCAGAACCTCGACAACATCCTGCGCACCTTCCTTTCCGGCGTGACCATCTGGACTGCCGTCGAGGTCATCATGCTCTGGGCCTATGCCAATGGTTATGCGCCATGGCTGAGCTTCGCGGAAAATCCCTGGACGCTCGCCGCGGTCGCGCTCGTCGTGCCCGTGATCCACGAATTCCACTTCTTCTGCATCCACCGGCTCATCCACATACCGTTCCTCTACAAATGGGTGCATTCGGTCCACCACAATTCGGTGAACCCATCGCCGTGGTCGTCGCTGTCGATGCATCCGGTCGAGCATCTGCTCTACTTCGGAACGGCCTTCTATCATCTGATCCTGCCGTCCAACCCGATCCTGATGCTCTATCAGCTTCACTATGCGGGCTTTGGTGCCATTCCCGGCCACGTCGGCTTCGACAAGGTCGAGGTCGGCGAAGAGACCCTCGTCGATAGCCACGCCTATGCGCATTACCTGCACCACAAGTATTTCGAGGTGAACTACGGCGACGCGCTCATCCCGCTCGATCGGTGGTTCGGCACCTGGCACGACGGCTCGGCCGAGGGTGAGGCGCGGATGCAGGAACGCTACCGCAAACGCAAGGAAAAACTCGCAGCCCGCAAGGCACGCAACACGATCGGGGAGGCCGCCAAATGAGCAACGTGATCACCTGGGTACCAGCCTGCAGGCTTGAGGACATCGAACAGGAAGGGGCGATCCGCTTCGACCATGCCGGTCGCACCTATGCGGTCTACCGCGGCCCGGACGACAGCGTCTATTGCACCGCCGGCCTCTGCACCCATGAGGCGATCCATCTCGCCGATGGGCTGGTCATGGACTTCGAGGTGGAATGTCCCAAGCATTCCGGCGCCTTCGACTATCGCACCGGCGAGGCCCTCAGGCTGCCCGCCTGCGAAAACCTCAAGACCTACCCCGCCGAAATCGTCGACGGAGAGGTCCGCGTGGCGCTCGGCTAGAGCCGCCTTCGGCACTGCCGTGCCACGATTGATCGGGCCTGCCGGCCTTCCGGATGCGATCGGGTGATCCGGCACCCATTCGGAGGACATCATGAAATCCATGTACCTGGCGGCAGTGCTTGCCGCTATGCGGGAAGTGCTGCCTCGGCGGAGGAGCAAGTCATGAACGGCATCGTCATCATCGGCGCCGGAGAGTCCGGTACCCGCGCGGCCTTTGCGCTCAGGGAAACTGGTTTTACCGGCTGCGTCACGCTGGTCGGCACGGAACCGCATCTGCCCTATGAGCGCCCGCCGCTGTCGAAACCGCTTGATGGTGCGGTGCAGATGAAGCCGATCTGCGGCGCTGAAGCGCTGGAGGTTGCGGGCATCGGCTACCTACAGGGTGTATCAGCTTCGCAGCTCGATGCCGCCGCTCGCTCCGTCACCTTGAGCGATGGGCGGACGCTCGCCTATGACAAGTTGCTGCTGGCCACCGGCGCCCGCCCGCGACGGCTCAATTGCCCAGGGGCCGAGCGCGCGCTCGATTTTCGCACCTACGCCGATGCGGCGCTGATCTTCGCCCGTGCCGAAGCCGGCAAAAGGGTTGCGATCATTGGCGGCGGGCTGATCGGCATGGAGCTTGCGGCCGTGCTGCGCGGCAAAGGTATCGCCGTCAGCGTCATCGAAATGGCGCCGAAACCGCTTGGCCGCGCCGTTCCTGCGCGCTTCGCTACAAGGCTCCACGCTCGCCATCAGGATGAAGGCGTTGTGTTTCATCTCGGGCGGGGTATCGCCGAAATCACTGACGATGCGATTGTTCTCGCCGATGGCATTGCGGTGCCGGCCGATATTGTTGTCGCAGCGATTGGCGTTCAGCCGGATATCGCACTCGCCGGGGCGGCGGGGCTTGCGACAGGAAACGGCATTCTGACGGATGGTCATCTGCGGACCAGCGACCCGAATATTTATGCGGCTGGTGATTGCGCGGCCGTGGCGCAGCCGGGTGGAGGGCATATGCGCTTTGAAAGCTGGCGCAATGCGCGCAGCCAGGCGGAGACGGCGGCTCGGAACTTAGCCGGCGGCCAAGAAACATTCATGGCCATCCCCTGGTTCTGGTCCGATCAATACGATCTCGGCCTGCAGGTGGCGGGCTTGCCGCATCCAGACCATCAGAGCGTCACGCGCCAACTGGACGGCGGCGAACTCGAATTCTACCTGGATGGCGGGCGTCTCGTCGCGGCCGCAGGCCTCGGTCTCGGCAATAGTCTCGCCAAGGATATCAAGCTGGCGGAGATGCTGATTGCCGCCGGCGTCAGCCCCGACCCTGCCGCACTCGCCGACGCGAGCGTGAACCTCAAGGCACTGCTCAAAAGCGCGCGGGCGGCCTGATGCAGAAGCTACTTGTCTTTCAATCACTCTGGGCGATGGAACGCCGGCATGCCGACGGCTACGAGCGCAGCCTCGAAGAAAACATCGCTGATATCGTCGCGGCCGGGTTCGACGGCATCAGCGCGCACTACACCAGCCGTCGCGACGTCGTTCGCCTTAACGAAGCGATCCGGGGCACTGGCCTGAAGGTCGAGGGTGTCTGCTTTCCACGGACTGTCGAGGACCTGCGACTGACGCTGGAACTGGCGACGGAGTTTCCCGTCAGCCACATCGATCTGCAGGCGGATGTCCGTCCGCGCCGGATCGAGGACTGCCTGCCGCTTCTCGACGGGTGGATGCGGCTCGCAGAGGAGACAGGCGTTCCCGTCTATATCGAAACCCACCGCCACCGGATCACCAGCGACCTGTTGTTCACGCTCGATCTCCTCGAGCATCGACCCGATCTGCCGCTTCTCGCCGATCTTTCGCACTATCTGGTTGGTCGCGAATTTGCCTTCCCGGTCGAAGAGGAAAGCCACGCGCAGATCCGGCGCATCCTCGACAACGCCAAGGCCTTTCACGGCCGTATCGGTTCGTGCCAACAGATTCAGGTCGAGATTTCCTTTCCGCACCATCGCCCCTGGGTCGATCTCTTCTGCGGCTGGTGGAGCTATGGTTTCGCCAACTGGCGATCCCGTGCTCCTGCCGATGCCGAACTGGTCATGACCTGCGAACTCGGTCCCAGGCCCTATGCGATCACCGGGGCGGACGGCGAAGACTCCACGGACCGGTGGGCCGAGGCGCTTGCGCTTCGGCAAATCGTGCGACAGCTATGGGTTGAGAGCAAAGGCGCGTCGGGCAATAGGATGCCCGACGCGCGAATGCCGGGCCTCGTCACGTAACGAACGAAGGCCGGAACGGGAGATTGTGCTCAAGGCCGAGCCAGGGCGGGTTCTCCGCATACATTTCCTCGATCAGCTTCTTGATCAGCTCGATGTGGCGCGAATTGTCGCCGACCCGATGGTTGAGGATGACAGGCGAGGTCGCGCGTTCCCCCTCGATCATGCGGTAGTGGAGATCCGAGCGCACCTGGCGCGCCGAGGAAGGGACAATGCAAAGGCCCGCTTCCGAGGCGACAAGGCCAAGGGCGCTCTGGATCTCGCGCACTTCCTGCACTTCGGCCGGGCGCACATCGTGGGCGTGAAGCAGGCTTAGCACGTGGTCGGCATAGCTCGGGCGCGGCTCCTTCGGATAGACGATCAGCGTCTGGCCTCCAAGCGCACTTAAGGGCAAGGGCGACGTTTCCTCAGCCAGCGGCGTGCCCTGGGGTATCGCCAAGGCGAGGCGTTCCTCACGCATGAGGATGCCAACGACGTTGGGATCGCTGTGGTGCAGCCGGCCGAAGCCGACATCGATCCTACCTTCCTTCAACGCCGCAATCTGCTGCACCGACACCATCTCGAGCAACCGGATATCGAGCTCGGGCGCGTTCTGGCGCAGCTTGCGCACGAGCGTCGGCAATCCGCCATAAAGCGTGGAAGCGACGAAGCCGATGGACAGGACGCGGTTCTGGTTGAGGCCAACGCGCCGCGTGGCCTCAACCATCTGCTCGACTCGTCCCAAAACCTGCAGCGACTGTTCGTAGAACAACCGGCCAGCCTCAGTCAGCCGCACCGGCCGGCTCTTGCGGATGATCAGCGGGACACCCAGCTCTTCTTCCAAAAGCTGGATCTGCCGGCTGAGCGGGGGCTGGGCGATGTGCAACTGCTCGGCGGCGCGCGTGAAATTGCGCTCACGGGCGACGGCGACGAAATAGCGAAGCTGGCGCAGATCCATGGTCGAGCTCCTGATATTTTCCTACTGTTACGGTATGTTGCGATGCGGCAACTGCCTGAATACCCGAAATCTTTGTTATACTATATCATAAAGGTATCGTAGCGAACCTAATTGGTGTTGGACGCCGGCGGGTCAGCGGCGCACAGTCACGCCATGAACAAGATCCTTGCCCCCATTGCTCCGACCGCAGCCCTTTCTCCCGTTGTCGAACGGGTCGAAACGATGCTGGTCGACCTGCCGACCATCCGGCCGCACAAGCTCTCGGTTGCGACCATGACCGGCCAGACGCTGATGCTGGTGAAGGTGCACTGCAGTGACGGCACGGTTGGCATCGGCGAGGGCACGACGATCGGCGGTCTCGCCTATGGGGGCGAGAGCCCGGAAACGATGAAGCTTGCCATCGATACCTATTTCGCGCCTGTCATGATCGGCGAGGACGCGAGCCATGTCCGCGCTTTGATGATCCGGATCGGCAAGGCGGTGAAGGAAAATCGCTTCGCGAAGAGCGCGGTGGAAACCGCCCTGCTCGACGCCCATGGCAAGCGTCTTGGCCTGCCGATCAGCGAACTGCTGGGTGGGGCATTGCGCAAGCGGCTGCCGGTCGCCTGGACGCTTGCCTCCGGCGATACCGCAAAAGACATTGCCGAGGCCGAGACGATGCTCGACCTTCGCCGCCATCGGATCTTCAAACTGAAAATCGGCGCCAGGCCTTTGAAGGACGATATCGCCCATGTGGTGGCGATCAAGCAGGCGCTGGGAGACCGCGGCGCCGTGCGCGTCGACGTGAACATGGCCTGGAGCGAATTCGAGGCGGCCTACGGCATGGCGGCGCTGGCGGAGGGCGGCTGCGAACTGGTCGAACAGCCGGTCGCTTCGACGGCGGCGCTCAAGCGCCTGGTCCGCCGTTTCCCCGTCGCGCTGATGGCGGACGAGTCGCTCACCGGTCCGGAATCTGCCTTCGAGATGGCGAAGAGCAAAGGCGCCGACGTTTTTGCCGTCAAGATCGAGCAGAGCGGCGGCCTCTTCAATGCCCAGCGCGTTGCGACGATCGCCGATGCCGCCGGCATCGAACTCTATGGCGGCACGATGCTGGAAGGCGGCGTCGGCACAGTTGCATCGGCTCATGTGTTTTCCACCTTCGCTCATTTGCAATGGGGCACGGAACTCTTCGGCCCGCTGCTTTTGACCGAGGAAATCCTCACGACGCCGCTCGATTACGGCGACTTCGAACTGGCGGTGCCGGATGGACCGGGCCTCGGGATCGAACTCGACGAAGACCGCCTGAAGTTCTTTGCGCGCGATGGGCTGCGCAAGACGATCAGCGTTGCAAAGTGAGGAGCAGGTCATGCTGTTTCACGTCAGAATGGACGTCCGCATTCCTCATGATTTCCCCGCCGAACAGGCGGCCGAAATCATCGCTCGGGAAAAGGCTTATTCGCAGGAGCTGCAGCGGAACGGCAAGTGGCGGCACATCTGGCGGATCGCCGGTGCGTACGCGAACTACAGCGTCTTCGACGTAAAGGACAATGCCGAGCTGCACGAGGTCCTCTCCGGCCTGCCGCTCTTCAAGTTCATGGAGATCCAGGTCACGCCGCTGCTTCGGCACCCGTCCTCGATCCGTGAGGACGATAGCTGAGACTTCGTTCAGCCGTCGCCGGGAGGTTGGCAGACGGCACCCGAATTCAAACTGATCCAAGTGGAGGAATTGATATGAGCGTGAAGATTTTCGACCGACCGGAGACCCAGGACTTCCTGAAGATCTTAAGCGGCCTCGACAAGGACGGCGGTAACCCGCGCGTCAAGCAGATCGTCCACCGGTTGATGTCAGACCTGTTCAAGGCGATCGACGACCTCGACATCACCCCGGACGAATACTGGACGGGTATCGCCTGGCTGAACGAGATCGGCGCGGCCGGCCAGGCCGGCCTGATCTCGCCCGGTCTCGGCCTTGACCACTTCCTCGACGAACGCCTCGACGCGATCGACGAAGCGCTCGGCATCCAGAACCCGACGCCACGCACCATCGAAGGGCCGCTTTATGTCGCCGGCGCGCCGGCATCGGAAGGTTTTGCCCGTCTCGACGACGGCCGGGACACCAATGGCAAGACGCTGATCATGCACGGCACCGTCTATGGTTCCGACGGCAAGCCGCTCCAGGGCGCGACCGTCGAAGTCTGGCACTGTGATACCCGCGGCTTCTATTCGCACTTCGACCCGACCGGCCTGCAGGCACCGTTCAACATGCGCCGCACGATCGTGACCGATACCAACGGCTGTTATAAATTCCAGAGCATCGTGCCGCATGGTTACGGCGTCCCTCCGGGAAGCCCGACCGAACAGTTGCTCTCCGCGCTTGGACGCCATGGCCAGCGCCCGGCCCATATCCACTTCTTCATCAGCGCCGACGGCCACCGGAAGTTGACGACCCAGATCAACATCGCCGGCGACCCGCTGGTCAATGACGATTTCGCCTATGCGACGCGTGACGGCCTGGTGCCTGATGTCACCGAGCGGACCGACGAGGCGAGCATCAAGGCCAACAATCTCTCCGGCCCATTTGCCGAAATCGAGTTCGACATCCACCTTACCGCCTTGGTGAATGGCGTCGACAACCAGATCAACGAGCAGCGCAAACGCGCTGCCGCCTGATCCTTTCCAGCGGCGGCCAAATGAGCCGCCGCCCCCGACACCGACATTGTTGCAATCGCCGAGCCGAACACGGGTCAGCCGTTTGCGGGAGAAGAACCATGTCTGCGATTATCGATAAAGCTGAGGCCCTCGACAACCTGCTCTCAACCGCAGTCGAGGATGATCATGAGGCCGGCACGTTCCGCTGCCGTCGCGACATCTTCACCAACGAAGACCTCTTCGAACTGGAGATGAAGCACATCTTCGAAAGCAACTGGGTCTACCTCGCCCACGAGAGCCAGATCCCCGAGAACAACGACTATTACACCACCTATATCGGCCGGCAGCCTGTCGTCGTCACCCGTGACAAGACAGGTGAGCTACATGCGGTCATCAATGCCTGTGCCCACCGCGGCGCGATGCTCTGCCGGCGCAAGCACGGCAACAAAGGCAGCTTCACCTGTCCCTTCCACGGCTGGACCTTCTCCAACACCGGCAAGCTCTTGAAGGTGAAGGACGAGAAGACGACACAATATCCGCCGCAATTTGGCAAAGACGGCTCGCACGACCTGAAGCGTGTCGCCCGTTTCGAGAGCTACCGCGGCTTCCTGTTCGGCAGCCTGAATCCGGACGTCTCGTCGCTCGAAGACTATCTCGGCGAAACCAAGGTCATCATCGACCAGATCGTCGACCAGGCCCCTGGTGGTCTCGAAGTGCTGCGCGGCAATTCCTCCTACATCTACGACGGGAACTGGAAGCTGCAGATGGAGAACGGCTGCGACGGTTATCACGTCAGCTCCGTACACTGGAACTATGCCGCCACCATGGGCCGCCGCAACGAAGAGGGCACCAAGGCGGTCGACGCCAGCAGCTGGAGCCGCTCGATCGCCGGCGTCTATGGCTTCGATAATGGCCATATCCTGCTCTGGACCAATACCATGAACCCGGAGGTTCGGCCGATCTTCCGCCATCGCGAGGAGATCAAGGCGCGCGTCGGCGAGGTCCAAGCGGATTTCATCGTCAACCAGACGCGCAACCTCTGCCTCTATCCGAATGTGTTCCTGATGGATCAGTTCAGCACGCAGATCCGCGTGACCCGCCCGATCAGTGTCGACAAGACCGAGATCAGCATCTTCTGCTTCGCGCCGAAGGGCGAAAGCGCTGCCGATCGCACGCTGCGCATCCGCCAATATGAGGATTTCTTCAACGTCTCCGGCATGGGCACCGCGGACGATCTCGAAGAGTTCCGCGCCTGCCAGCAAGGCTATGCCGGCATCACCGCGCTCTGGAACGACCTGTCGCGCGGTGCCCCGCTCTGGATCGATGGTCCGGACGAGAATGCCAGGCGCATGGGTATCGAGCCGCTGCTTTCGGGCGAGCGTAGCGAGGACGAAGGCCTCTTCGTTCGCCAGCACGAGTATTGGGCGAAGGTGATGCGCGCAGCGCTCGCCTCTGAAAGGAAGGGAGCGGTCGCATGAGCATCTCCTTTGAAGCCGCCTGCGCCTTCCTCTACCGCGAAGCGCGCCTGCTCGATGACCGGCAATGGGACGAATGGCTGACCTGTTATGCGCCCGACGTCAGCTACTGGATGCCGGCCTGGGACGACGACGATCAACTGACCGAGGATCCGCAATCTCAGATTTCGCTGATCTATTATCCGAGCCGCGACGGCCTGGAAGATCGCGTCTTCCGCATCAAGACCGAACGCTCCGGTGCGTCGACGCCGGAGCCGCGCACCAGCCACAACGTCACCAATGTCGAACGGGTGGCTGATCGCGGTGAGGAGGCGGACTTCCGCTACAACTTCCACACGCTCAACCACCGCTACAAGGTCACCGACCATTTCTTCGGGACCATGTTCGTCACGCTGCGCAAGAGCGGCGCTGATCTCATGATTTCGCGGAAGAAAATCGTGCTGAAGAACGACTACATCCGCCAGGTCATCGACGTCTACCACATCTGATGATCGTCGCCTGACAAGCCAGGAATGGGAGGAGCAATCATGGCCAGCTACAGGATCGCTTTGAATTTCGAGGACGGCGTCACTCGCTTCGTCGAATGCAGGGACGATGAGAAGGTGCTCGACGCCGCCTTCCGCAACAAGATCAACCTGCCGATGGACTGTTCCGACGGTGTATGCGGCACCTGCAAGTGTCGCGCCGAAAGCGGCGCTTATGACCTCGGCGACGACTTTATCGACGATGCGCTGACGGCGGACGAGGCTCAGAGCGGATTGGTACTGACCTGCCAGATGAAACCGTCGAGCGATTGCGTCATCGCGGTGCCGACGACATCGGCCGCCTGTAAGACGGGGCAGCAGACGTTCTCGGCCACCGTGGCGCGCGTCGTCCCGCACAATGATGCGGCGATCGTCCTCGAACTGGACGTGGATGCGGCGCCGGCCTTTCTGCCGGGTCAATACGTCAATATCGACGTGCCCGGCAGCGGCCAGAGCCGTTCCTATTCCTTCTCGTCAGCACCCGGTGAACAGCGCATCGGCTTCCTGATCAAGAAGATCCCGGGCGGCCTGATGAGCACCTGGCTCGACCGTGCCGAAGTCGGCGCGAAACTCAACCTGACAGGCCCGCTCGGCAGCTTCTATCTGCGCGAGGTCTATCGTCCCCTCTTGCTTCTGGCTGGCGGCACCGGCCTTGCGCCGTTCCTGTCGATGCTTGAACAGCTCGCCCGCACAAACCCCGAGCAGAAGGTCCATCTGATCTACGGCGTCACCCGCGATCTGGACCTGGTGCTGGTCGATGAGATCGAGACCTACGCGAAGCGGCTTCCCAACTTCACCTTCTCAACGGTCGTGGCGGACGCCGCCTCCAGCCATCCGCGCAAGGGCTGGGTCACCCAGCACATGCCGGACGAGGTGTTGAACGGCGGTGACGTCGACGTCTATCTCTGCGGTCCGCCGCCGATGGTCGACGCGGTGCGCAAGCACTTCGACGAGAGTGGCATTACGCCCAACAGCTTCCACTACGAGAAGTTCACGCCGAATGTGGTGGCGAAGGAGGCAGCATGAAAACGGTCCGCTTCGCCGACCGTTTCGCCGGCAAAGTAATCGTGGTGACAGGTGCCGCCCAAGGCATCGGCCGTGCCGTGGCGCTCCGGGCCGCGGCGGAAGGTGGTAAGGTGCTGTTCGTCGACCGTGCCGATTTCGTCGCCGAAGTGGCGGCGGAGGCGGACAGTGAGCGGGCGGCCGCTTTCGAAGCCGATCTCGAAACCCATGAGGGGGCGGCAGCGGCGATGCGCTTTGCCGCCGAAAGGTTCGGCGGCATCGACGTCCTGATAAACAATGTCGGCGGTGCGATCCGTATGCGTCCCTTCGAGGAATTCGAGCCGACGCAGATCGACGCGGAGATTCGCCGCTCGCTAATGCCCACGCTTTATTGCTGTCATGCCGTGCTGCCGCATCTCTTTGCCCGTGGCGGCGGTACCATTGTCAATGTGTCATCAAACGCGACGCGCGGCATTCATCGTGTGCCCTATTCAGCGGCGAAGGGCGGCGTCAATGCCATCACCCAGTCGCTGGCAATGGAGCTTGCGGAGCGCAACATCCGGGTCGTCGCAACAGCGCCGGGCGGGACAGAGGCGCCGCCGCGCCGCATCCCGCGCAATGCGGAGGGTGACAGCGAAGCCGAGAAGGCCTGGATGGGGGACGTCGTTGCCCAGGTAAAGAAGTCGAGCTTCATGAAGCGCTACGGCAGCATCGAGGAGCAAGCGGCGCCCATTCTGTTCCTGGCCTCGGACGAGGCCTCCTACATCACCGGCAATGTGCTGCCGGTCGCCGGCGGCGATCTCGGCTGACCGTTCGCTGTTTAGACGCGCAAACACCTGGGAGGAGATGATGCGCACCATCGATGTGAATGAGGCAATAGACGGCAGCCCCCTCGGGGGCTTCCAGTGGACGGTGGTGGCGCTCTCGGCGCTGCTCTTGATCGTCGACGGTTACGACGTCTTCGTCGCCGGCACCGTGCTGCCGACGCTGATTGCGGAATGGGGCCTGAGCAAGCCACAGGCCGGCGCGCTGCAGGCCTGGGCGCTCTTCGGCATGATGTTTGGCGCCCTGATCTTCGGCCCGCTTGCCGATCGGATCGGCCGCAGGAAGGGGATCGCCATCAGCTTCTTGCTATTCACGATCTCGACCCTTTTAACCGGCTTTGCCAATTCGCCGGAGCAGTTCAAGATCTTCCGTTTCTTCGCTGGTCTCGGCTGCGGCGGGCTGATGCCGAACGCGGTGGCGCTGATGAACGAATATGCGCCGAAACGCCTGCGTGGCACGATGGTTGCGCTGATGTTCTCCGGTTATTCGGTCGGCGGTATGGTGGCGGCCGGTCTCGGCATCGGCATGATCCCGTCCTATGGCTGGAAGCCGATGTTCTTCATCGCCGCAGTACCGCTGCTGATGCTGCCGGCGATCTTGTGGAAGCTGCCGGAATCGCTCGGCTTCCTCATCCGCCAGGATAAGCAGGAAGAGGCAAAGCGGATCTATGTCAAAATCGCTCCCGCTTCGCGGCTGGCTCCTGCCGACAGGCTGGTCTTTTCGGAAACGAAGGGCGCTTCGGCATCGGTTCTGGAACTCTTCCGCCACCAGCGGACACTACGAACCCTCATGCTCTGGATCGCGTTTTTCTGCTGCCTGCTGCTCGTTTACCTGCTCTCCTCCTGGCTGCCGAAGGTGCTGCAGGAAGCCGGCTACGCCGAGAAGGCGAGCTTGCTCAGCCTGTTCTCGCTCAATTTCGGCGGCATGGTGGGCGCCATTGCCGGCGGCTGGCTCGGCGATCGCTTCGGCCTGCCGAAAGTGGTGGTCGGCTTCTTCGTCGCGGCAGCGCTGTCGATCGCGCTAATCGGCTTCAACCCGCCGGTGGTGTTCCTGTTCCTGATGGTGTTCGTCGCCGGCGCCACCACGATCGGCACGCAGATCCTGCTCTATGCCAGCGTGGCGCAGCTCTACAATCTCTCGGTTCGCTCGACGGGGCTGGGCTGGGCGTCCGGTGTCGGTCGTATCGGCGCGATCGTTGGGCCGACGCTCGGCGGCGTACTGCTGGCGCAGGAGTTTCCGCTGCAGCAGAACTTCCTGATTTTTGCCGTCCCGGCGGCGATCTCGGCGTTCGCCATGCTGGTGTTTGCGATCAGCAATGCCCGCAGCGTCGAGGTCGGCCAACTGGCGACCGCATAGATGGCAATGGTAGCCGGACCAAGAAGGGTCCGGCCGCCACCCCTTGAGTGCGTTCTGTCGCTATCTACGTATGCAGCGCACAAGACACCCGAGCCGTGGTGTCGCCAGCAGCATAGAAGCCGCCATCGCCGGCGGCTTTCCCGATCGGAGTTCCTGTCTCATGGCCTATCTCGAGTTACCCAGCCATCGCCTTCATTACCGCATCGACGGTGATCAGAATGGCAGCGCCCCATGGCTGCTCTTCTGCAACTCGCTCGGCACCGACCTTTCGATGTGGGACGCCCAGATCGAGGCGCTTTCGCCGCATTTCCGTGTGCTGCGTTATGATCGTCGGGGCCATGGTCGTTCCTCCGCACCGCCGCCACCCTATACGCTCGCCGATCTCGGCCATGACGTGCTGTCCCTTCTGGACGCCTTGGAGATCGAAAAGGCGCATTTCTGCGGCCTGTCGATCGGCGGGCTGACAGGACAATGGCTCGGGGTGCACGCGGGTAAGCGGCTGGACAAGGTCGTACTCTGTGCGACGGCGGCCCGCATCGGCACGCCCGAGGGCTGGGCCGCGCGCATCGAAGCCGTCAGGGCGAGCGGCCTTGAGGGCTTGACCGCCGCCACGGCCGAGCGCTGGTTCAGTCCGGCATACGCAGCCAGCCATGGTGATGTCGTCGATCGCGTCATCGAGAGCTTCGGCGCCACCTCGACGGATGGTTACATCGGCGGCTGCACCGCGCTGGCGGCTGCGGATTTGCAGGAAGAAATCGCAAAGATCGCCAATCCCTTGCTGGCGATTTCCGGCGAGGAGGATCCGGTCTGCCCACCGGCGGACCTCAAAAATATCGCCACGCGCGTGCAGCGGGGCCGGCACCTGTCGCTGCCGGGTCGCCATATCGTCAACGTCGAGTCCGCATCCAGGTTCAACGCGGCGCTGCTCGAATTCCTTCATGCCTGAAGGCGCCTTCGCATGGCGCCGCGCCGATCTACTTGACGGGAACAAGAAGCGGCGCGTCATTGCTGACGATGTAGGTCGCGAGTTCAGACGCCTTGGTGGTGCCAACGTTCTTCGCCACATGGGCAACGCCAGCTGGAATGAACAGCGCCTGTCCCGCCTGAAGCGTCACCGGCGCACGGCCATCGAGCTGGTATTCCAGCGAACCTTCGAGCACATAGGCGATCTCTTCGCCCGGATGCGAATGTTTGATTGAGGTCGTGCCCGGTTCGATGTCGACGCGGACCTGCACGGCTTCGTGCCCGGGCACGCTGAGCTCGTTCTTGATCAGGTCCGTGCGCTGAATGCCCTGCATCTGCTGGGCCTGTGCCAGGTGAAGCGTCGTCACGCTGCCGGCGATCAGTAATGCGGCGGCGAAGAGGCGGGTGGTTTTCATAAGATCCTCCGAGAGTTGGTCGCCTGTGTGTCGTTGAAAGCACGCTCATTTCAGCGGAGGCGTGTATTGGCGGTGTGTCGGCCGGGCGGCGCTTTTGTAAGCCTTTGTATTCTGCGGCATCGGGTTCGGAAGAGGGCGGCGGAAGGCGGATCTGCCTGGCCGGGCGGCGATGCGTATCGCCGCTCGCGTTGCGATTTCACCAGCCGCTAATCGCCGAGGCTCTGCTGCAATGCCTCGCTGGCAAGCTTGATGATATCGGCGTGGATGTCGGCACGGGCGCGTTCGGTCGGTTCGCAGATCGGATCGACCTCGCCAAAGGACTTCAACCGTTCGCTCGCGCCGTCCTTGCATTCCGGCAGGAAGCTGAAATGGTCGCCCCCGGCGATTGCGGCATAGGAGCCCTTCGGCGTCAGGGCCGCCAGCGGCTTTGCGGCGACGGCCAGCGGGATGGTTTCCGCGCCGCCGAGATTGATGAAATGCATCGGTATCTCAATCGTCTTCAGGGTTTCGTCCCGATAGGCCTGAGCCAGGCCCGGATCGACGAGTACGGCCGCCTTGATGCGCCGGTCGAGGTTGGATTGTTCGAAGCGTGCCTTGTCAAGGGTGCGAAGATCGAGCTTGTCGACATTCACCGGCATGTCGTCGACATAGCCCTTGCCGCCGGCGAACCAGGCGCAATCCCATTTCCTGTAGCTGTCGCAGTAGCGGGCATAGGCCTCGAGGCTCGCCTCCGCGCCGGATATCTCCATGGCGGTCGAGCCTCCAAGCGAGAACCCGAGCACGGCGATCCGATTGGCGTCGATAACCCTGTTCCATTCGCCGTCGCCGGTGAGCCTGTCGATGACGGCAGAAAGGTCGGCCGTGCGTTCCCAGATCTTCGGCGTGTTGGCGGGCGTCGAGTCGCCGCTGGTGGTGCCGGGATGGTTGGGGCCGGCGACGATGAAACCGGCCTTCGCAAGCGCGGTTGCAAGCCAGCTCATCGCCTCAACACGGCCCCCGGAGCCGTGCGATACGACGACCAAGGGGAACGGTCCCGGGAGCAAGGGGGCGTTCCTTGCGGCCTCTGTTCCCTTGAAGATCTGGCTATCGCCGACGAGCATAGTCTCGCCGCCAGCGCCAGCCGGATACCAGACTGTGACAAAGACATTCCGACCCCGTTCGGGCGCCGGCACGCTGATTTCGCGTACGCCGACATCATGGGCATGCGCGGGGGTGACAACAGCCAGGATGAAGACGGCGGCGGACAGAAACTGGAGGAGGGGCATGGGCATCTCGCTGGGTTGAAAAAGACGGCCGATCGTCGCCGGCCTTGCGCCTCTCCGCGTCCTTGATCGTGATTCAGGTCGTCCCGAATCGCGATCTGCGCCATGACTTGCCAGGTTGTTTGCCCGCCAAAGGACTCGCTCTTGATCTTTCTGCCGTTGCCTTTCGTCGTCGCCCTGCTGTTGCTGATCCTGCTGGTCTTCACGTTGCGTGGTGACGAACCCGCGAAGCGCAATTGGGCCTTTCTCTCTTTGGTGGCGCTTTGCGCCCTCCAGTCGGTGGTCGTCGGCCTGCGCTGGGGATACGACCTTGCGCCACTGCGGTTTGCGCTGCCGGTGCTTGCAAGCGGCGTACCGCCACTGGTGCTCGCGAGCTTCCACAGCCTGATCCGCAGCGACGAGCGAAGCATTGTCGGCGGCGCGTGGCTTCACGCCACGCCGACGATCGGCGTCCTCATACTGGTGCTGATGACGCCGCGATATATCGACTTCGCGCTGATCGTCGAATATGTCGGCTATGCACTGGCGCTTTTGAATCTGGTCCGCACCGGCACAGACGCCCTTGACGAAGCGCGTTTCGAAGGCGCCGTCGCAGCACACCGCGCCTTGGTCATAGCCGCCTTCTCGCTCTGCCTGTCGGCGCTCTTCGATCTTGCGATCATTCTGGACTTTGAATGGACGAAAGGCGCAAACGTCGGCCTCATCGTCAGCAACGCGAATATGCTGGGATTGCTCTTCATCGGGGTGACGGCCATGGTCGCGGACCGCGCACGAGCGTTTCCGGCGGCAAATGCGATCGTCAAAGAGGAACCGGTATCGGTGCCGCAAGATCGCGAGATCCTGGATCGGATCGACCATCTACTCGTCAGCCAGAAGCTGGCCCGTGACGAAAACCTGACCCTTTCGCGCCTGGCGCGGCGCGCGGGCCTGCCGGCCCGGCAGATATCGACCGCCGTCAATCGGCTGGCCGGCAAGAACGTGTCGCAATACATCAACGATTTCCGGATTGCCGAGGCCTGCCGTCTGCTGCGCGAGACCGACATGCCGGTGACCTCGGCGATGCTCGAAGCCGGCTTTCAGACGAAATCCAATTTCAATCGCGAGTTCCGCCGGGTGACGGCTCTCAGTCCCGCGGCCTGGCGGGAGCAGAGCCGGGTTGAAACGATGGCCGGCTAAATGCCGGCTGGAAATTGCCCGGCCGCGAGGCAGCCGGGCAGTCGTGATCGCGGCTCGCCGCTATTGCCGATCCGCAGTATTGCTGCCGACGGTGATCGAGAGATCCTTGGTCTTGCCGGTGCGCCAGACGCTCAGGCTCTTCGACGTGCCGGGCGCGAGGTCGGCAACCATGCGCGAGAGATCGCGCGGTGATTTGACCGGGCTACCGCCGAAGGCGGTGATGACATCGCCGGCCTTGAGGCCCGCCTTGGCAGCTGGCGTTCCGCCGTTGACGCCGGCGACAAGCGCGCCTTCTGCCTGGTGGAAGCCGATCGCATCGGCGATGTCAGCGGTCACCGGTTGAATTTCGACGCCGATGAAGCCGTGCTGGATCGAGCCGTCCTTCATCAATTCGGCGACCACCTTCTGGGCCTGATCGGAGGGAATAGCAAAGCCGACGCCGACACTGCCGCCGTTGGGCGAGTAGATGGCGGTGTTGATGCCGACCACGCGGCCTTCGGCATCGACCAGTGGTCCGCCGGAATTGCCACGATTGATCGGCGCGTCGATCTGGATGAAGTCGTCATAGGGACCGCTGTTGAGATCGCGGCCACGCGCCGAAACGATGCCGGCCGTCACGGTCGTGCCGATACCGAACGGGTTGCCGATCGCCAGCACCTGGTCGCCGACCCTGAGAGTGTCGGAATCACCCCAGGCGACGGTGGCAAGCGGTTTCGTCGGCTTGACCTTCAGCACAGCGAGATCGTTCTTTGGATCGGCGCCGACGAGCTTGGCGGGCACTTGCGTGCCGTCGTCGAGGGTCACCGTGATGCTCGACGCCTTGTCGATGACGTGGTTGTTGGTGACGATGTAGCCATCGGACGTTACGACGAAACCAGAGCCGAGCGCTTCGGCCCGTTGAGTCGGGCGCCGCTCAGGCGCCTGGCCCGGCAGCGGAATGCCCTGGTCGCGGAAGAATTGGCGAAACTGCTCGTCGAAGGGCGAGTCTCCGCTAAGTTGTGACGTTTCGTCGTTGTCGGCCTTGATCACGGTCGTGATGGTGACGACCGCCGGCTTGTCCGCCGAAACGATCGGGGCGAAGGAGCCGCCGGATGTGGCCGGAACAGCAACCGCAGCGCCGGGCGCGGCGGCCGCAGCCACGTCGTGGCCCACGAAGCTTGCCACGGACAAGGGCGCGATGATGACGGCTGCGCCGAGGAGGGCGGCAGCACGATATCTCTTCAGACTGTTTGACATGATCTTGTTCCTTTCGCTGCCAAAGCCGAGCGATCCCCACCGAGTGCCCATCATGGGCGCTGAACACGGCTCGTTGCTTCGATCGGCTTCGTGCAAGACTTGTGTTTGATTGCCGAGGGACCGGGCTCGATGAGCGAACCCGGCGCCGTCGATACGCTCACCCGCAAGCCGGGTGAGACGGGTCTGCCGGCCGATCAGGCCATTCGGGCAATGTCGCGGTCGAGGTGCCGAACTTCCTTCTGTAGCCGCGCATAGGATTGCGTCGGCAGCATGCCGTGATGAGCGGCGGCGGTCCTGACCGCCTGGGCGCGCACTGCGCCGTCTTCCCGCTCGAGCTTCCTGTAATTTGCCGCGGTCAGCTTGCCCTGTTCGCGATCGGCATGGATTCGATGATTGTCGACCCGGAGTTCGTGCAGAACGCGGTCGAGCCGCGACGACGCCATGTGAGCGGGTGCGCGGTAGGCCGGCATGGCCGGGGCCGTCATGTCGTCCTGGGTGAAAATGCCCTGGTAATAATCACCGGTATAGGCGCCCTTGTCATTGTCGCGACCGAAGTCGTGGTGATCGGCCGCAAAGGCACCACCGGCGAAAGCGACGAGGGCAAGAGTTGCAATGGCAGTAGTCTTGAGGGGCGAGCGCATATCTGCTTCTCCTTCAACTCGGGAAGCGGGAGGAGCTTCCCTGCGAGGCCGTCTCCTATTGTCGCGTCGCGGCCAAAGCGGTCGCCGGCAATATTCAGCCTCGGCTCGAAGGTAATGCTGCCGTGGGTCGTCGTCACGTTAATATCGTGTAATATTACCTCGAAGTTTATCCGAGGTTGGCGTTCATTAATTTTGTGTAATGAAAGTCGATCTGCGCGTGTATTGCGGATTTCTTTATGCGAGTGCGTGCGGCTTACTGGAGGATTGACTTGTATGCTTGCGCTGCATGGCGGCTTACGAGCCGGCGTAGTGTGCGCGGGGGCGGATCAATTCACCGCTTTCCACTTGCTCCATCGCGTGGGCGAGCCAGCCGACGGTGCGCGCAAGCGCGAAAATAACGAGGGGCGCGTCTAGCGGAAGGTCGTATGTCGCCGCCAGCGCGGCCAGCGAAAAGTCGAGATTGGCGGGCTCTCCGAGCAGCTCTTCACCGGCTTCGGCCAACGCGATGTAGAGCGCCGGCACATCGAAGCTCGCCATGATCGCCTTGGCGCGCGGATCGCCATCGGGATAAAGGCGATGGCCAAAGGCCCTGACCACGCCCTCCGAGGAGAGCATTCCCCGGATCGCCTCGCGGACGCCGCTCGTCGCCGCCTGTTCGGCCAGGCGCGTGACGCTGAGCCACGCACCGCCATGTCTCGGCCCGGTCAGCGTGGCAAGCCCCGAGAGGGTGGCGGCGGAAAGCGCAGCACCCGAGGAGGCCGTGACCCGGGCCGCGAAGGCCGAAACATTGAGTTCGTGCTCCGCGGTCAGCACCAGGCATTTGCGGATCGGTTCCGCCGCCTCCGGCCGCCCCCAGCCCAGTGCCAGCCGCTGGTGCAGCGGCATTGGTTCTCGTGACGGCGCCAGCCCCGCCGCGGCGGTAGCAAGCACCTCGGCGGCTTCGGCCTTCAGTATCGCCGGCCGTCTCCCGAGTGCCGGTAGGTCGCTCTCGATCCGTGCAGCCAGGCGTCCGAATGTTGTGGTCAGGCGCGATTGACTGCCACCATGGTCACCGGCGGGAACGGTCACTGTCTCGAATGATTGCCAAAGCAGTGTGGCAATCTCCTCCAATGTCGCGTCGCCGGAGAGTTCGACCGCATCGCGACCGCGATAGAATAAGCGTCCGCCAGCGATACTGGAGATCGTTGTCTGCAGAACCGGTTCGCCCCAGCGGATCGCTTCGGCGGCAACGACCGCCGCCTGCCGCCGCCCGGCATGGCGTTCGGCCAACCGGTGCACGTCGTCTACCTGGTAGAGGCTGCGGCGCGGATCAGTCGGGTCGGGCTTGGCGCGAATGCGCCCGCGGCTGACATTGGCATAGAGCGTCTGCCGCTTGCTGCCGAGCCGGGCGAGCGCCTCTTCGGCGGTGATCCAGAGTGTCTTCATATTGATCAATTGCATCAAGATTGACGTCAATAGGTCTAGGTCGGATCATCCTTCGCGTAAAGGAGAAACTGATGATGAAGAACGGACTTGAAGACGTCGTCGCCGCCGAGACGCAGCTTTCCCATGTCAACGGTGAGGCCGGCGAATTGATCATTCGTGGCGTATCGCTCGATCACCTGGTGGGTTACGCAAGCTATGAAGATGTCGTGGCCCTGCTGGTCGACGGGTTGGTGGGGACTGCTCCGGATCGCACCGAGCTTGTCCGGCGCCTTGGGCAGAAGCGCGCAGAGGTGTTCGCCCATGCCGGTGCGATCGACGACGCGCTACTGGAGCTGCCGCCAGTCGACATCATGCGCGCGCTGATCGCCCGGCTTCCGGATGGTGATGATCTCGACACGGCGCTGCGCTTGCTTGCCGCCCCGGCCGTTTTCCTGACGGCTGCGCTGCGCCTGAAAAGGGGTGAAAGCCCGGTTGCGCCGAGGCCGTCGCTGTCGCACTCCGCCGATATCCTGGCGATGCTCGGCGCAAAGGTGCCGATGAGGCAAGAAGTGGCGGCGCTCGATGCCTATCTGGTGACGATTTCGGACCATGGCCTCAACGCCTCCACCTTCGCCTCACGTGTGGTCGCGTCCACGAAAGCCGGCCTCACATCTTCGGTGCTCGCTGCAATCAGCGCTCTCAAGGGGCCGCTTCACGGCGGCGCGCCGGGTCCGGTGCTGGACATGCTCGATGCGATCGAAACACCGGAGAATGCGGAAACCTGGCTCACCCGAGCACTCGACCGCGGCGAGCGACTGATGGGCTTTGGCCATCGCGTCTATCGTGTCCGCGACCCCCGTGCCGACGCGCTGAAAGGCGCATTGAGGCAACTGATCGCCGCCGACCCGGTAAACCGCGATCGTATTCAACTGGCCGAAGCGGTCGAACAGTCGGCCCTCGCCATCCTGAAGGCGCGCAAGCCAGACCGTCCGCTCGACGTCAATGTGGAGTTTTATACCGCGCTTCTGCTCGATGCGCTGAAATTCCCGCGCGAGGCCTTTACCGGCGTTTTTGCGATCGGCCGCACTGTCGGCTGGGTCGCCCACGCCCGCGAGCAGGCGCTCGAAGGCCGGCTCATCCGGCCGCGCTCCATCTATGTCGGGCCTCTGCCGCAACAGGCGGCCTGAGCGCGGGCGTGCTCTACGGTGAGACGGAGACCATCAGCGTATTTCGCAGGTGTCGTTGCAAGAACACCTTCAGGTCACGGAAATCGTCGAAACCGAGGACGGTCGCAAAACGGGCGACCGTCGTCGGCGAAATGGAACAGGCGGCCGTCAGGCCGCCTCAGACTGCTGACAAACCCCTGGCGTTTGCCGGGGGTTTTTGATTCCTTGGGTCATGTTGAAGAAACCCGGCCCCGAACAGACCGCGCTTGAGGTGACGCTGGAACAGCTGGTCCCGAAGGATCACCTGCTGCGTCGGATCGATGCGGTGATCGACTTTTCCTTCATCCATGATCGGGTTGCCGGGCTTTATTGCGCCGACAACGGTCGTCCGCCGCTTGATCCGACCTTGATGTTCAAGGCGCTGTTCATCGGCTACCTGTTCGGCATCCGCTCCGAGCGCCAGCTGGTGCGCGAGATCGAGGTCAATGTCGCCTATCGCTGGTTCCTGCGGCTGAAGCTGACCGCTGGGGTGTTCGACGCCTCGACGCTGTCGCAGAACCGGCGGCGGCGTTTCAATGATACGTCGGTGGCGCAAGACATCTTCGACCACATCGTCAGCCAAGCGATCGCCCATGGGCTGGTCGATGGTACGGTGCTCTATACCGACTCGACCCATCTGAAGGCCAATGCCAACAAGGGTAAATACGATTTGCAGATGATCGAGAAGTCGCGCTCCGACTACTGGGCCGATCTCGACCGGGCGATCGATGCGGAACGCGCCTTGCACGGCCAGAAGCCGTTGAAGGAGAAAGAGCGCGAACCCGAGGTGAAGGAGACCAAGGTGTCGCGCACCGACCCCGATAGTGGCTACATGGTGCGCGAGGGCAAGCCGAAGGGCTTCTTCTATCTCGATCACCGCACGGTGGACGGCCGCCACGCGATCATCACCGACACCTTTGCCACACCGGCCAACGTGCACGACTCGATCGTCTATCTCAACCGATTGGACCGCCAACGCGACCGCTTCGGCTTCGCGGTTGGGGCGGTCGGGCTCGATGCCGGCTATGCCACCGCCGGTATCGCCAGGGGGCTGGAAGACCGCGCCATCCACGGCGTCACCGGCTACCGCAACCCGACGCCGCCCAGGCCCGGCATGATGCGCAAGTCGAAGTTCGTCTACGACCACGGGCAGGATGGCTACCGCTGCCCCGAGGGTCAGCTTCTGACCTACGCCACCACCGACCGCAACGGCTACCGCCACTATACCTCCGATCCCACAACCTGCTGCGACTGCCCGCTGCTGGCCTCCTGCACCGGCAACGCCAAGGCCGTGCGCACCGTCACCCGCCATGTCTGGGCCGACGCGCGCGAGCGCACCGACGCCCACCGGCTGACCCCCTGGGGCAAGGCGGTCTACAAGCGGCGCAAGGAGACGGTGGAGCGCTCCTTCGCCGACGCCAAGCAACTGCATGGCCACCGCTATGCCCGCTTCCGCGGCCTCGTCAAAGTCACATGCCAATGCCTGCTGGCCGCAGCCGCCCAGAACATCAAGAAGATCGCCTTGGCGCTGACCAAAGCGCCGAAACCAGCGCTGGCGTGAGCCAAGCCGCCGCGCTCGTGCCCTTCGAACCCGACCGGCCACCTTCGCTCGATGCCCCCCACAAACAAAAACAAAACCCGCCGAAAATATCGACGGGTTTGTCAGCGGTCTGAGGCGGCCGTCAGGCCGCCTTCTTGGCGTCGAAGGGGATCTCGATATCGACTGCGAGCGTCGAGACCTGGGCGCCGCGCTCCATCGTCACGCGGACCTTTTCATCGTCGATCTGCATGTGCTTGGAGATCGCCTGGAGGATTTCGTCGCGCAGCTTGGTGACGAGATCGGAATCGCCGGCGGACGCGCGCTCATGGGCCAGCAGCACCTGCAGCCGTTCGCGGGCGGCCGGAGCTGACTGGGAGCGGGAGAAGAAACGGAACGGGTTCATGCCGCCTTCCTTCCGAAGATTTTCCCAAGGAAGCTGCGCTTCTCACCGGGAATGGTGATCGGCAGGGCTTCGCCCTTGAGCCGGCGTGCAGCATCGAAATAGGCGAGCGCCGGGGCTGAACGGTTGTCTGCAAGCGTGACCGGCGAGCCGACGTTGGAGGCGCGCAGCACGTCAGCGCTTTCCGGGATGATGCCCATCAGCGGGATCGACAGGATCTCCAAGACGTCGTCGACCTTCAGCATGTCGCCACGCTCGGCGCGAAGGGGGTCGTAGCGGGTGAGTAGCAGATGCTTTTCCATGCGCTCGCCGTTCTCGGCCTTGAGCGTCTTGGAATCGAGCAGGCCGATGATGCGGTCGGAGTCGCGCACCGACGAGACTTCCGGGTTGGTTACGACGATGGCGATATCCGCATGGCGCATGGCCAGCGTCGCGCCACGCTCGATGCCGGCGGGGCTGTCGCAGATAACCCAGTCGAAGGCGTTCTGAAGGGCGGCGATGACCTTCTCGACACCTTCCGGCGTCAGATTGTCCTTGTCGCGGGTCTGGGAGGCTGGCAGCAGGTAGAGCGTCTCCAGGCGCTTGTCGCGGATCAGTGCCTGCGACAACTTGGCCTCACCCTGGATCACGTTGACCAGGTCATAGACGACGCGCCGTTCCGCGCCCATGACCAGGTCGAGATTGCGAAGACCGACGTCAAAGTCCACGACGACAACCTTCTCGCCATTCTGCGCGAGGGCGGCGCCCAATGCGGCGCTGGACGTCGTCTTGCCGACGCCGCCTTTGCCCGATGTAACCACGACTACCTTGCCCATTCGTCTCTCCAAGTATCTAGAATTCGCCTTCGCCTTCGCCTGCGCCTTCGCCTGCGTCCTGATGATTTCGGCCGGATTGACCCAAGTCATCAGCGGGATGCGGGCGGCTGCCGCCCGCACTCGTCCTCGTCTCGCCCTAGCCGAGAGTTCCCGCCTTGAGCGCTTCGCCGTCGAGCCAGATCTGCACGGCCTTGCCGCGCAGGTTTGGCTCCATCTCGTCGGCCGTCTTGTAGAAGCCGTCGATCGCAATCAGTTCCGCTTCGAGTTTGCGGCAGAAAATCCGCGCAGACGCATTGCCCGTGGTGCCGGCCATCGCCCGGCCGCGCAGCGCGCCGTAGATGTGGATCGAGCCGCCGGCCACGACCTCCGCGCCAGAGGCGACCGAACCGACGATCGTCACGTCGCCTTCGGGGAAGAACAGCGATTGGCCGGAGCGCACCGGCTGGGTCACGACGATCGATGGCGTTGCCTTGGCGGCAAGCGGCTCGGCCGTGATGACGGCTTGTGTTGCCGTCTCCGGGACCTCGGCCGCTCTTTCGGCCTGCTCCGCCATCTTTGCTTCGTAGTCGGCTGCCGGACGCCCGTCATTCATCGCCGGCGGCAGATCGGCGCCGAGCAAAGACTGGCGTGCGCCTTCGATGCCCATGATCCGGACGTTGCGTTTGCCCAGTTGATCGACGAGTTCGCGCAACTGTGAACGATCGATGTCGAGCCCTTCGACATCGAGCACGACCGGCCGTCGCAGGAAAAAGCCAGCGGAGCGGGAAGCCAGATCGTCGAGCCGGGTGAGCCAGTCCTCGAGAGGCAGCTCGGGGGTTAGCGCTAGAGCAAGGAAGGAGCGCCCCTTGAGGCGGATCGGCCGGGATTCAGTTAACACGTCGTTCATCTTGGTAAATTTTCCGTTGCTTCGGTGTACCGAGGAAATGGTTAACAAAAGGTTAATTCGGCAATGCGAAGGTTAATGAGGCAGGTCCCGCGACCAGCCCGTTGATATTGAAAAACAAGGGAAATCGGTCTCTTGGAAGAGGCATATCTTTTGACTGTTGGTGCCTTGGCGATGGAGGACTGATTGTCTGCCGGCCGCTGAGGGGAGCGTGAATCGTCGAGCCACGGCGATTGCGATTCGGCCGGTTGCGCGAAGGGAGTTGACATGGGAGTGCTAAAATAAGAACATAACGTGAACAAATGGAGGTTTCCCATGAACCGGACAGAAACCATGACCCATACGGAAGAAGTGATCGAACGCGCCATGGCTGCCGTCGCAGCCGCCCGGAAGAAGCGGGAACGCGAAGCCGAGTGGCGCAAGCGCACCTTCGGGCGCATCGACATGACGCCGCCTCTACCGCGGTTGAAGCGCGGCGGGGTGCAGCTTTCCCTGCGGCTCGATGGTTCTGCTCGGTGATCGAAGAAACGGTCACTCTTCGGATTGCGGCTCTGACGACGATGCTGGCACGTTGGCCGGGACGCCGGCTGTCGGAGCCTTTCATAAGCCGCGGCTGCCTGCGCGATAGGGATCGGACGAAGCTTCGAGAGGACTGATTATGAGGCATCGTCGAAGTATCGATCTGATGCCGCGCGAAAACGCTGCCGACTACGGCTCGACGCTGGAACTGCTGCCGGAATGGTATGTGCTCGTGGCAAAATGCGCAAAGTGCCGGCATCAGGGGCAGGTTGATCGTCGGCTGGTTGCCAGCACATGCGGATCGGGCATCCACCTCAATTCAATTGGTCAAACGCTCAAATGCTCGCGCTGCGGAAACAGGGAAGGAAACAAACTGCTTCTTGGCAGGTTGCCCCGCGACTAAGATGCGTCGCGATCGTTCAGGTTCGCTCCTTTTGCCCTAAGTTCCTGATATCGCGCATGTCGTAATTCCGAACTGCTTGCATTACGCGACATGCTCTGCCGGGCCGTCAGAAACGCAAGCGGCCCGGCGATTTACTCACAGCGTTCGCAACTCAATCCAGATAGAAGACTTTTGTGCGTTGGCCTTGAGGCCGTCCAGCTCGCAGCTGAAGACGGCTGCATACTGCCGAACGGAGAAGCCATCCTCCGCTCCTTCGACAACGAATGAGATCGTCGTGATCGGATATTCCTTGTTTGCTGCGTTCGAGGTTCCACGCGGTTGCGTCGAATTCGTAGTTGTCGAGAGCCGCGCTCGGGAAGCCACCCAACGGCATGTCGAGGGCGGTTCCCATGCCTGCGAACTTCTCGAGTTCGGTTGGCGAATAGTAAGGAAAATGGTTGGCGAACGCGCTTGAGCGGATATCCATCAGCTGATCCTTGCAGGAATCGACCAGCTTCCTATCCTCGTCCTCCCTCAAGGACAGCACTTCAGCGAGGCTGAAGGTGATCTTGCCGTTGATCTCACGGCGCAAGAGGCGTCTGGCTCTGACCCGGCGCTCCAACAGATCGAGATCAATACCGAGGATTTCGGCAGCTTCCGCCGGTGTGATCTCACGGCCAGCCATCGGAGGCGGCGGGCCGTCTGTCCCGAGCAGCCGTTCTCCCTCTCCGAATTCGACCTTAAGGCGTCAGTTCGTCTTGGTAGATGAACCGTCAGTTGGCGCGATACAGCGACCATGCAATGTCGCGATCGATGGGCCGTGTCGGGTTCTGTTCCAGCACAGGCTCGCAAGGCCGGGGAAGTCCGCGGGCACTATTTCCGCGGTCATGTCGCTACCCTTTCCCGAGATCGTTCACTTCCACACCGAGGGCGTCCGCTAGCGCCTCCTTGCCCTTGTCAGGCATCAGGGCGATGCCTGCCGCAAGGCCTTCCTGCCACGAGGCCCCTCGATCCCATGCCTCCTGGTATGCGTCCGCCAAGACGTCGCCCTGCCGGGTTTGGATTATGGCCTCGAAGAGTATGGCTGCTTGCAGGAGGTCTTTGTCCCGTTTCGCTCGCCCAAGCGCGTCCGTGAGCCGCCTAGAGGCCACAATGAGCTTGTGGACGGCATACCGTTCGGGAGCGGGGACATTGACGCTCACGCCTTCCCGATGGAGCAGCACCGTTCGCACAGGCTCGTAGATCAGGAAATCAAGGAACCGCAGGTTTTCCGCTGACGCACCACCGAGGGCAGGCATGGGGGAAGGCTTGCCCGTATACTCGTCCGATCCCCGATTGCTCGTCAAGAATTCGACCCGGTAATTGGTCTTGTTGACGAACGCCGTCACGCGCGCCTTGTCGGCCTGATGAGGAACGGCCCGGAACGAGGGATCGACTGCCTCAAGGATACCCAAGATCGGCGGCAGGCTGTCATCGACCTCCTGCGAGATCGCGAAATCCATAGCCAGGTCGGCATCGCCCGTCTGCATTGCCGTCGTGGGCAACCTGACGCCAAGAACGCCCGAGTAGCAGCCATAGGCAACCGAGCCGACGAGAACACCACGCAGGCGAAAGAACCCCGCATCCGCGAGCGCCTTCGTGACATCGCCGGCGAACCGATCGGGAGCCGACATGCCGCCCGAGCGAATAAGCGTGGACACCAATCGTCGCCGCTCCTTGATGTTGTCCTTGATCTCGCGATGTCGCCGGACACGCGCTGCGATCTCTGGATCAGCTGCGGGGCCAACATAGCTCCGCTTGTCCTTGCCCTCGGGAGTAGGGATGTCGAAATAGATATAGTCTTTGCCCTTCACGGGGACCGTGACAAAGCGGCCCTCGAGCGGAAAGTCCGATTGCCATTGCGCATCAAGGGTCTGCTGGGCGAGTTCCGCGAACATGGTGCGGAATACAAGGTCTATATCTCTCATTTTCCTCGACGGCCTCGGTTATAATGTTTGCGCGAACTCATTATAACTTCGCTCGGTTATAATGGCCCTGCAAAAACATTATAACTCGCCTGCAGTCTGTCAAGGCAGATGGCGAGAGGACCGCGGCAAGGCGGATAAAAAAACCCGGAAAAACGAGTAGGTTAAATGCACGTCGTTCAGTTCAAGGCGCTGGCTGTTCGGCCTGCCTACCGGCCTCCACAGCTATATCCACCATATGGTACCAGAGGAACGCGTCGATGAGGTAATCGGCATAATCCAGTGTCAGCGGCAACATCCCGTCCCAGAAAAATGGTTGTCGATGCAGTCGCCAGGGTCGCACAGCTTACGGGTCAGGGCTTCATTCTCGGGCTCGATCCGATCCACGACCTTTTCGAAAACGCGGTTTGCAATCTGTATGAGCGCGGCCCTTTGATCTCCGTTTAGAGGCAGCGTTTCAATCACGGCACGGGAATCCGTGTCGGTTATCCTTTGAGGATTTGGCGGACTTGGTCATCAGCATTTTCCGATCGCCAACCGATGCTGGTTCTTAGCTTCGCTGTCTGTATTCCATGACGCCAGGCGGCCGCCTATGCTCACATGCGCGAGTGTAGGATATGCGCAAGCGCATCCCGAGCGGCGGAAACCCGCTCGCGACTCAGTGACGGCCGGCGCTTTGAAATGAGTCCACGCACGCCGGTCGAAAAATGAGAGTAAGGTCATTGCGAATCCAAAGTATCTGTCTCAGTTTCTGGTGAGCGATAGGCATACTTCACATCTGGCTCGAGAATTCCCGAAATTATTAACAAAAGTTATCAAGCGTGATGCAAAAGCAGGAACCGCAACCTGGAACATTTTATTATCCCTTTCGTTGAGTTGATGATCGAACGAAAGGATGAGATCATGAAGAAGCTTGTAATCACGGCGGCAGTTGCTGCTCTAATGGCAGGCTCCGCCTTTGCTCAGGATACCAATAGGGAAGCCGGTACGGCCGCAGGCATGGCCGGTGGTGCGGCAGCGGGTGCTGTCGTCGGTGGCCCGATCGGTGCCGGTGTCGGCGCCGTGGTGGGTGGCGCGCTCGGTGGAGCGCTGACGCCTCCGCCGCCGGAAGTGGTCACCTATGTCACGCAGCAGCCGGCTCCGCCGTCTGTCGTCGTTCAGGAACGGATCGTGGTCGGTAAGCCGATCCCGTCGGCCGTCGTCCTGACGCCGGTTCCGGACAACCCGCGCTACGCCTATGCGGTCGTCAACCACCAGCGGGTGATCGTGGAACCGCAGTCGAGAACAGTGGTGCAGATCGTCAACTGATCCACACTGCAATAATCTCTCCCCTGGGGCAGCGTTCACGCGCTGCCCTTTTTGCGGTTCCACCCGACCGTCGCGGCCAATTCTGGATTGCAGTATTGTTGCTGTGATATCTAATATATATTTCAAACTAAATTGCCGATATTTGGCAAACTTATTTACTGTTGCTTTGAATCTTTATTCGAATACATTCCGTTCTAGTTAAATTTATACGTGGTAGCGCGGGTATTGATATAAATCGGCCGAAGTGGATGGCGATATGGCGAAGATCGCAGGTTCGTACTCAGACGATGTTTTGAAAGGTTCGGAGGAAACCGACTACATTTGGGGCCTTCCCGGTATCGATACGATCGATGGCGGCGGAGGCGACGATTTTGTCGATGGTGGTACTGAAAACGACATCCTGACGAGCGCGAGCGGTTACGACCGGATCGACGGCGGCGCCGGTGATGACCAGATCACTCTCGCCGGGACCGGCGGCGCGGTTACGGGAGGCACGGGCTATGACGCTCTCGTCGTCGACTTCTCGCAAAGCGCTGACCGGATGGTCTTCAACGGCGCCGGCGGCCATGGCTATATCGGCGACCCGAACGCCGCCAACCGGCACATCTTCTTTCACGATATCGAGTGGTTGCGGCTCTTCGCCGGCAGCGGTGACGACAGGATCATTGGGACTGACGGAGGCGATCGGATCTCGACCGGTGCCGGCAACGACGTCGTCAATGCGGGCGCGGGACACGACACCATCACCAATACGGGCGGTCACGATCGTCTCGACGGCGGCGATGGAACTGACCGTTTCGTGCTTGTCGGGACGGGCAGCACCGTCTTCGGGGGCCCCGGAGACGATACGTTGGTCGTCGATCTTTCTGGCTCGGCTGCTCCGGTCGTGTTCAACCTGGAGAATGGTCACGGCATCATTGGAGACGGGACGCCGGCGGAGCGGCACCTTTTCGTCCAGCATCAGGACGTCGAGCAGGTTGAGCTGATGACCGGACGCGGAAGCGACCATGTTATGGGAAGTGCGCTTGGCGACTTCATCAAGACAGCCGGTGGCAACGATGTCGTCAATGCCGGCGCGGGCGACGACATGATCACCGACGGGTCCGGTGCCAACCGTCTTTTTGGGGGCGACGGCAGCGATGGGATCATCTCCACACTCTACTCCGCCGAGATCGATGGCGGTGCGGGCGAGGACTGGCTCGCTATCAGCGAGAGGGAGCGCACGAGCGATCTCACCGTCGATTTTGCTGCTGGCAAGGTTTCGACCGGCACAGTGCTGCGCGGCTTTGAGCAGGTGAGCCTTGTGCTCGGCAGCGGCAATGACCGCGTCATCGCGGGTGATCTCGGCTCTCTCGGGGTCGATGCCGGCGCCGGAAACGATCATCTCGAAGGTGGCGCCGGGCGTGACCGGTTCGATGGCGAGGGGGGAAACGACACCATCGATGCCGGCGCCGGCGACGACATGATCGAGACGGGCGCCGGCGATGACGTGGCCTTTGGCGGTGATGGCCGGGATAGGCTCGCCAATGACGGCGGCAGCGACGTGCTCGATGGCGGCGCAGGTGACGACTGGCTGCAGGATACCGTTCCTGACAGCGGCAGCCTTGGCGTCGCGTCGATCCTGCGCGGCGGCGCGGGCAACGACACCATCAATGCCCGTTACCTCGGTGAGGCCGATGGCGGTGAAGGGCGGGATCTGTTGTCCCTCAATTATGGCGGCTTGCGTGAAGCGACGGATTTCGATGCGGCACGCGGTGTGACGCATACCGGACTGACCTTCGCCAATGTCGAATATTTCAACATCACGACCGGGCCCTATGCCGACGTGTTGCGCGGCGCCGACGACAACGACACGCTCAATTCGCTGGGCGGCAATGACATCCTCGACGGGCGCGGCGGAAACGACGCGCTATACGGCGCCACGGAAAACGACCAGCTCTTCGGCGGTGACGGTGCAGATATCATCGACGGCGGTGCGCACAATGACCTTCTGAGCGGCGGCAACGGCCACGATCGGCTGACGGGTGGCAGCGGCGCCGACACGTTTCTCTGGTCGTCGGAAACTTCCGGCCACGCAGGCCTTGATCGCGTTGTCGACTTCGCCCGCTGGCAGGGCGACCGGATCGCCTTTTCCGAGGAAGCCCAGGATGCCACCGGCATTCACAGCTATGCCGATTTTCTCGCTGCCGCGCATGATACGGCCGACGGCGTGTTCGTCGCCTTCAACGGTTCCGATGCCGAGGGCATTCTGATCGAGGACGTTTCGCTTTCGGTTCTGACGGAAAGCGAAATCCTCTTCGGCCTCGGCTGACCCCGTTCGTCGCGGGGCGGCTAGGTTTCCGGGGCCGCGCTGTCGCCCCTGGTCATTGCCTTGTCCGTCTCCGTGGTCAGGCGTCCATCGATGAGATCAATACGCCGGTCCATGCGCGAGGCCATGTCGAGATCGTGGGTGACCGCCACCACGGTCTTTCGCTGCTCGCGCACCAGCCTTTCCAGAATCTGGAACACCTGTTCGGAGCTCTTGCTGTCGAGGCTACCGGTTGGTTCGTCGGCGAGGATCAGCGGCGGATCGTTGGCCAGCGCGCGGGCCACGGCCACGCGCTGTCGCTGGCCGCCGGAGAGCTGGTCTGGCCGTTTGTCGAGATGATCGGCAAGGCCGAGTGCCGCAAGCAGGTCGCTTGCCCTCTCGCGCATCTCGTGCCGCCGAAGACGATCGAGCTTGCGCATGGGGATCTCAACATTCTCGCGCGCAGTGAATTCCGGCAGCAGGAAGTGGAACTGGAAGACGAAGCCGATATTGGCAAGCCGCGTGGTGGCCCGCTCGCCCTCGTCCATCCGGGCCGTGTCTCGGCCGCGGATCATGAGCGTGCCGCCGGTCGGTCGATCGAGGAGGCCGAGCAGATAGAGAAGCGACGATTTGCCCGAGCCGGAGGGACCGGTGACCGCGACGAATTCCTGTTCGCCGATACTGAGAGAGATGTCCTTTACCAGGGTCACCGGCACCGTCTCCCTGAGGACGCGTGTCAACTCCCTTGCTTCGATCAGCGTGCTCATGTGGCGCCCCTGATGATGTCGACGGGGTTGGCGCGGGCCGCCCGCCTTGCCGGCAGATAGCCGGCGACGGCTGCCGATCCGAGCGCGAAGGCCGCGGCGATAAGATAGTGCAGCATGCTCCAGGAGATCGGTAGCCGGGTCATTTCCTGGCCGGTTGCCGATATCTCGAAGCGCACGAGCGAGAGCGCATAGACCATTGCGAAGCCGAGCGCCCAGCCGAGGAGCGTGCCGGCCGTGGCGATTGCCACACCTTCGAGCACGAACAGGATGCGCATGTCCGTCTCGGTGAAGCCGAGCGACTTCATGATGGCGATGTCGCGCGCCTTCTCGTGCGTGATCGTCGAGATGATGTTGAAGATGCCGAAGCCTGCGACCAGCATGATCGCCGCAACGACCGTGTACATGATGACATTGCGCACGACGAGCGCCTCGAGGATCGACTCGTTTGCCTCCTGCCAGGCGACCGCCTTGTAGCCGAGCTCGGCCTCGATGCGGCGCGCTACCGTGGGCGCTGCGTTCGGATCGTTCAGCTTGATGTTGATCTCGTTGATCGCGTTCGGTCGGGCTGAGAGGATCTGCGCGTTCTTCTGCAGCACATAGGCCTCGCCTTCGTCGCGCGCCGTGGTGCCGGTATGGAAGAGGCCGACGATCTTGAAGCGGCGACTGAGACCCTCGGAAGAGACGGCGGTGATCGTATCGCCGAGCTTGGCGCCGAGCCGGGAGGCCATGGTATCGCCGATCACCACATTGTTGCCGCCTGCGGCAAGTGCGGCGAAGCTGCCTGCCTTGAAGTCGTCGATGATCGGCGAGACGCGAGGCTCTGCCTGCGGATCGATGCCGATGACGGCGGCGCCGACCTCCTGGCCGGAATAGCGAATGACGCCTTGCGCCTTGAGGGTCGCGGCAAAACGGCCCGGAATCCAGCCATCGAGCCAGGAAAGCGCCGCGGTGGGATTTATGATGCCGCGGCGGTCATCGCGTGGTCTTAGTCCGGAAATGGCGGCGGTATCGAAAAAGTCTTCCGCCGGCTGCCGCCGCGCGGTGCGCTGCTCGTCGGTCATCTGGACATGCGGCATGGTGTCGACGAGCTGGCGGACGAAATCGTCCTGACCACCCTGCATCAGGGCTGCCATGGCGATGGAAAAGCCAACGCCGACCGCCACGCCCAGCATCGCAACGATCGTCTGCCGGCCCCGGCCGGAGATGTGGGTCAGTGCAATGTCGAAGATGAGGCGCATGGCGAACTCATTTCCCTGGGGCAGGCGTGGCCTTGACGCGCGTATTATCGGCAAGGCCGGTCGGGAAGGGCGAGACGACGCGCGCTCCATCCTCCAGTCCCGAGAGGATTTCGACACCGCCCGCGCCGCGTATGCCCGTTTTCAAATCGCGGATCCTGGCACGATTGCCGTCGATCACCACGGCCTTCGTCCCTTCCAGCGCGACGGTCGGGATGATCAAGGCGTCATGCGCTACCCGCACGATGATGTTGACGTCGGTTGACATGCCGATCCGAAGCGGTGTGTCCTCGGGGAGGCGGAAGCGGACGCGATAGGTCTTCGTCACCGGGTCGCCCTTGGGGGTGATGCTGTCGACGGTTGCCTCCAGCTTTCGGTCGGGGAAGGCATCCGATCGCAACAGCGCGCGCTGACCGACTTCGACGCGCGGAATGTCCTCTTCGTTGACGTCGGCCGTCACGATCAGGGGCTTCGGTTCCCCGACCCAGAAGAGCACCGTGCCGAGATCTGCGACCTCGCCGATCTCGCCGTCCTGCCGGAGCACCTGGCCAGCGCTCGGTGCTCTCAGCACATAGGTTGCGAGCCGCGCCTGACGACCAGCGACGAGGGCTTCGAGCTGGCCGAGTTCGCTGCGTGCCCGGTCGACTTCCTGTTCACTGATCGTGCTGCGCTCGGAGAGCGCCAGCTTCCGCCGATACTCTTCCTGCGCCAGCGTCAACCGCGCCTGGAGTTCGCCGAGGGCTGCCCGCGCCTCGGTGTCGTCGAGACGGGCGAGCACATCGCCCTTGGCGACGCGTTCGCCCTCGCAGTTGCATTGTTCGACGATCCGTTCGGAGACCGTTGGTGTAACCTTCGCCCAGGTGCGCGGCTCGACGACGCCATCCGCAAAGATGATCTCCGCCGCGTCGCCACGCTTCGGGACGATTGTGGAAACGGGTGTCGGACGAAACAGATACCAGGAGCCGGCCGCGCCGATGGCGACGATAACCGCCGCTCCGATTGCATAACGAGCCATCCGCACGAGACTCTCCTTGAATGCTTCCAGTCCGTTCGATATAAATAGACCGACGGTCGGTCTGTTTCAAGGATGCGTGTCCTTCTTGCTGTCGGGGCGACGTGGACCGCACAGTGAGCCCCGTGCCAAGCCGCTGTTTTGGGAGAGCTTATGGTCAGAACGAAGAAATCGCCGGAAGTCCGATCGAACGAACTGATCGATTGCGCCGAGCGGCTGTTCTTTCAGCACGGCTATGAGAACACGACGGTCAACGACGTCATCCGCGAAGCCAATGTCTCGAAGGGTGCCTTCTACCACTATTTCGCCTCCAAGGAGGCGTTGCTGGAGGCGGTCGCCACCCGGCTGGCGCAGCGGAACCTGAAGGAATTGCAGCCGCTCTTCGAAGACCCGTCGCTTGACGCGGTTGGGCAGTTGAATGCGCTTTTCGCCGGTTCGCGGCGGCTGAAGCTCGATTTGGCGCCGCAACTGAAGAACACCTTCAACGCCCTCTTCAAACCCGAGAACGTCGCTCTCTACCACCGCATCGACGAAGCGCTTCTCGCCGTCAGCCTGCCCCTGGTGGCGGAGATGCTGCGGCGCGGGCACGAGGAAGGAACCCTCGATGCGCCCGACCCGGAAGCTGCGGCCATGATGCTGCTGCAACTGCGCCTGAGCGTCGCCAAGGTGATGCACAAGGCGCTGCAGCGCTACGAGGTTGGCGATCTCGATGGTGCGGCAGCGATGCTCGACGGCTGGATGCGAACCTACGGCACCGCCATCGAGCGCTTCCTGAAGCTTCCGGACGGATCGATCGAGGTGACCGAACCGGGCTTTGCCCGCGCCTTCCTCGAGGCGTGAGCGGCTGCGGCGAGTGCGTCCTCAACCGCCCTTCTGCGCGGCACGCAGGGCCGAAGCCGGATAGCGCAGTGTCGGGTCGAAGGGGTTGAGCTTGCTGCTGATCGCCTGCGCTTCGGCTTTCAAGAGATCGGTGATGGTGCCGCTTCGCGTTTCTGTCAGGCGCGACGCCAGGGTGCCGATGCTTAAGGAGGCGACCGCGATGCCGTTGCGGTCGAGGACGGGGACGCCGAGACCTGCCATGCCCTCGATCATCTCGAAATTCATCTGCGCGGCGCCGATGCGTCGAACCTCCTCGATCTTGATCCGCAGGTCCACCTCGTCGATTGCGGCCCGGTCCATGATGCGCGGCATGTTGAATTTGATGATCGCCTCACGTTCCTCCTCCGGCAGGTGGGCCAGGATGGCGATGCTGCCCTGGCCGATGCCGAGCGGCACCTTGCCGCCGATGTCGCCGGTAAAGGAACGAATTGGGAAGGGGCCTTCGACACGGTCGAGACAGATCGCATCGAAGTTGCTGCGCACCAGCAGGAAGACGGTGTCGTTGAACGTGGCGGACAGCCTCAGTAGCGACGGCCTGGCGATGTCGAGGATGCCTTCTCTTCTGCGTGCCTGCGATGCGATCGAGAAGAACTCCAGCGACAGGCGATAGGATTTTCCTTCCGGCATCTGCTCGACGAGGCCTTCGGCAATCAGGCTCTTCAACAGTCGATGCGCCGATGGCTGGGTGAGATTCAGCCTGCGCGCGAGATCGATCACCCGCACACCTTCGCTCGCGTTCTCCGCGAGGTCTTTCAGGATGTGGATCGCCTTGGAGAGGCTGGAACTTCCGGCATTCTCTAATTCCGACATTTGCGTTCTTCTTTCGAAATTCACATGACAGGATTCCGTATATCGGATTTTTCTAACAAAAAAATCCGAAATAGAAAATTGCGTTTGTGTTTTTCGTCAATTTCCTGGAGTTAATTCACAAGCCTTATTCAGGGGTGAGCGTGCGCAACGTGGATAGCCGATCCCGGCTGTCGCGAACGCTAAGCCGCGTCTTCGCCGGATCGTGTCGCCTGAAGCGAGGTTTGATGGTTGACGACGTGTCGTCGCCGCCGGGATCGCCGACAAGAAAACGGGGCAGGCGATCCCTGGGGGCAGCGACCCACGGGAGAGTGAGCATGAGTTTCCTGAACCTCGAGAAGGTCTCCAAGTTCTATGGATCGGTTGCGGCCGTTCACGATTTCGACCTCGCAGTCGAAAAGGGCGAGTTCATCTCGCTGCTCGGCCCCTCCGGCTGCGGCAAGACGACGACCTTGCAGATGATCACCGGGCTCGTTCGTCCCTCGGCCGGCGCGATCACCATGGGCGGCCGCGACATCACTCACCTGCCGCCACCGCAACGCGAGCTCGGCGTCGTTTTCCAGAGCTACGCGCTTTTCCCGCACATGACCGTCGCCCAGAATGTTTCCTTCGGCCTGGAAATGCGCAAGGTCGCCAAGGCGGAGCGCGACAGGCGCATCAAGGAGATCCTGGCGCTCGTTCATCTCTCGGCGCTGGCGGATCGCTATCCGCGTGAGATGTCGGGCGGCCAGCGCCAGCGCGTGGCGATCGCCCGCGCCCTCGTCATCAATCCGCCGGTGCTGCTGCTCGATGAGCCGTTGTCGAACCTCGACGCGCAGCTTCGCGAGGAGATGCAGTTCGAACTGCGTCGTATCCAGCAGACCGTCGGCATCACCACGATCATGGTGACCCATGACCAGGCGGAAGCGCTGTCGATCAGTGATCGCGTCGTCGTCATGGAGAAAGGACGCATCACCCAGGTCGACACGCCCTACGAACTCTACGAACATCCACGCAACGACTTCATCTCGTCCTTCGTCGGCAAGTCGAACTTCCTGCGCGCGACGTCAGCCTTCAACGGCAAGGGTGCGTCGATCAGTATCGACAACACGCCGATCCGCTTCAACACCGATCGCCGTGAGCCGGAGGGCAAGGTCTCGGTCTTCATCCGTCCGGAAAAGCTGCGGCTGACCGTGCCCGGCGAAGGCCAGATTCAGGGCAAGGTGACGACGCGCTATTTCATGGGCAGCCAATGGCTGGTGAGCGCCGAGACCCCGGCGGGCGTTCTCGCCGTCGCGGTTCCCAATCTCGGCGCGCCGCCGCCGATGGAAGGGGAAAGCATCGGGCTCGCCTGGCAGAATGGCGATTGTCGTGTTCTGGCGGGAGCCGCCAAATGATGGGCGCTCAGACTTCCGCCATCAAGCCGCGTCTGCTGGCACCGTTTGCCCTTTCCGGACCGGCGACCCTGTTCTTCATCGGCCTCGTGCTGCTGCCGCTGCTGTTGACGATCATTCTTTCCTTCAACACATACGACTATACGGCCGGCATCCAGAGCGACTTCACCTTCGCCAACTACCTGACGGTGCTGCAGGACGAATATTATCTCTCGACCTTCTGGCGGACGCTGCGCCTGGCGCTGCTGACAACGGTCATCGCCGTGCTGATCGGCGTGCCGGAGGCCTATGTCCTCTCGAACATGCGCAAGCCGTGGCGGTCGATCTTCCTCTTGGTGATCATCGGCCCGCTGCTCGTCTCCGTCGTGGTACGCACCTTCGGCTGGAGCATGCTGCTCGGCAAGAACGGCTTCGTGAACGGCGCGCTCGCGATCGTCGGCCTCGATCCGATCCAGCTGCTCTATACCGAAACGGCGATCGTCATCGGCCTCGTGCATATCATGCTGCCATTCATGGTAATCCCCGTCTGGACGGTGCTGCAGAAGCTCGACCCGACCGTCGAGGCGGCAGCACTCACCCTCGGCGCCTCACGTTTCACGGCTCTGCGCCGCATCGTCTTCCCGCAGGCAGCACTCGGCATCCTCTCGGGCAGCCTGATCGTCTTTGCGCTATCGGCAAGCTCCTTCGCCATTCCCGGTCTGCTTGGTGGCCGGCGGCTGAAGATGGCGGCGACGCTCGTTTACGACGAATTCCTGATCGAGCTGAACTGGCCGCTCGGCGCGACCATCGCGATCATCGTGCTCGTCGCCAATCTCGTGATCATGCTTGCCTATAACCGCCTCATCGAGCGGCAGGCAAAGCGCAAGCTGGGTTGAAGCCATGCAGAGAAACGGACCCATTGCTCTCGCTTTCCATAGCCTCGTCGTCGTCTTCATGCTGGCGCCGATGGTTGTGGTCTGCCTCGTGGCCTTCACGCCGGAAAACACGCTGGCGATGCCCTGGAATGGGCTCTCGCTGCGCTGGTTCGAGGCGGTCTTCCATCACGGCGACTTCATGTCGTCCTTCGGCAACAGCGTCCGCCTCGCTCTCCTTGCGGCGACGATCTCGACGCTCTTTGCCGTGCCGGCGGCACTGGCGATCACCCGCTACGAGTTCCGCGGCCGCGAAGCGCTCAATGCCCTGTTCCTGTCGCCGCTGATCATTCCACACCTGGTTCTCGGCGTTGCCTTCCTGCGTCTCTTCTCGCTAATGGGTATGGGCGGTTCCTTCGGCTGGCTGGTCGCCACCCATGCGATCGTTGTCACGCCCTATACGCTGCGCCTGATCCTTGCGTCTCTGACCAGCATGGACCGCAACGCCGAGAATGCGGCGCGCACGCTCGGAGCTTCGGAGTGGACGGTATTTCGCCGGATCACCATGCCGTTGATGCTGCCGGGGATCAGCGGCGGCTGGCTGCTCGCCTTCATCAACAGCTTCGACGAGCTGACCATGTCGATCTTCGTCACCTCGCCGTCGACCGTCACCTTGCCGGTGCGCATGTATATGTATGCCAGCGAATCCATCGATCCGATGATGGCGGCCGTTTCGACGCTGATGATCGCGCTTGCCACCGTCACGATGATCATTCTCGATCGCCTCTTCGGTCTCGACCGGCTTCTTGTGGGCAAGGGCTGAGATCTGATGTCGATGCATCCGTTGCTCCGGCGGCGCTACCGCCAGGACGAGACACCCGTGCCCTTCATGCTCAACGGAGCGCCCGAAACCGGCCGCCGCGGCGACACGGTGCTGACCGCAATCCTTTCGGTCAGCAGCCGCCTGAGAACGAGCGAATTCAGCGGCGAGGACCGGGCGGGCTTCTGTCTGATCGGCGCCTGCCAGGATTGTTACGTCATGTTGGCGGATGGCAGCCGCGTCAGGGCCTGCAGCACGGCATTGCAGCCGGGCATGGCCTTCATCACCAATCTCAGCGCGATGGCGGAGGCGGCCCATGAGTGAGCCGCTGCAACCGGTCATCGTCGGCGCCGGACCGGCGGGTATTCGTGCCGCTGAGCGCCTCGTCCGCGCTGGCCTCAGGCCGATCGTGCTCGACGAAGGCCAGCGCGCCGGCGGCCAGATCTATCGCCGCCCGCTGATCGAGGACGGGCGTTCCTATAGCAGCCGCTATGGTTCGGAAGCCGGCAAAGCAAGAAAGCTGCACGAGAGCTTCGAGGCGCTCTTGCCCGAAATCGACTACCGGCCCGAAACGCTCGTCTGGAATGTTTCCCCGCCTGAGCGTGGCAATCAGCTCGATGTTCTCTCGTCGGGTGTGCATCGGCAGATCGGCTTTTCGCAAATGATCCTGTGTACCGGTGCGACCGACCGCGTGCTGCCCTTCCCGGGCTGGACGACACCCGGCGTCTATACGCTCGGCGCCTCGCAGACGGCATTGAAGGCGCAGGGCTGCACGATTGGCGATCGCATCGTGTTCATGGGCTCCGGGCCGCTGCTCTATCTCGTCGCCTGGCAATATATGAAGGCCGGCGCGCAGGTGGAAGCGGTCCTCGATACAGCGCCCTTCGCATCGAAGCGGCACCTGCTGTCGCTTGCCGTAAGCGCACCCCGGATCGTCGGGCTCGGCCTCTTCTACGGGTTGCAGCTCCAGCTTGCCGGTGTGAGGATCCATTACGGCGTAAGGCCCGAGGCGGTTTTCGGCAAGGGCCAAGTCGAGGGTCTGCGTTTCCGCCGGCGGACGCTCATGGGCGTGGCGAGCGAGACGATTTCCTGCGACGCGCTCGCCTATGGTTTTGCGCTCCGTCCGGAAACCCAGCTTGCCGACCTTGCCGGCTGCCGTTTCCGCTTCGACGAGCGCGACCGTACCTGGCTGCCGGAACGCGACTCTCTGGGCCGCACGAGCCGGCCGGATGTCTATGTTGCCGGTGACGGCAGCGGCATTGCCGGCGCCGATGCGGCAGAGGTTTCGGGCGAACTCGCGGCGATGGCCCTTCTTGAGGATAGGGGGCAAGCATCGGCGGCGGATGCGGCGCGCCTGGTAGCGGCGCGAGACGCGATCCTGCGTCAGCGCGATATCCTCGAACGCGCCTTTCCCTTCCCGCACAATTGGTTCGAGAGCGTGCCGGACGAAACGACGCTCTGCCGTTGCGAGGAGATCACCATTGCCGAAGGACGCCGAGCCATTGCGAGCGGGTCCCTCACCGAGATCAACCGGCTGAAGGCGCTGAGCCGTGTCGGCATGGGCCGCTGCCAGGGGCGGATGTGCTCCGCTGCCGCGGCCGAACTCTTGAGCGGCACCTGCGGTACCTCCGCAGGTAAGGTCGGCCGTCTGCGTGCACAGGCGCCGGTCAAGCCGATCCCGCTCGGCTTCGGCGATGGCCTTGAAACGGAGGGGCGTTCATGAGCCGGCGTATCTCCGTCGACGTCGCGATCATCGGCGGCGGGCTGGTCGGCAGCTCCGCAGCGCTCGCGATGCGCCAGGCCGGGCTTTCCGTCGCGCTCGTCGACAAGGGCTATTGCGGTGCCCAGGCCAGCGGCGTGAACTATGGTGGCGTACGCCGGCAGGGTCGCCTTCCCGAGCAACTGCCCCTTTCGCAGCGGGCGCACCGCATCTGGCCGCAACTGAAGGCGATGATCGGCATCGATGCCGAATATATGCGCTCCGGCCATCTGAAGCTTGCCCGCACCGAGAAGGATTTCGCCAAGCTCGAAGCCTATGCCGAGACGGTCAGGGACTATGGCCTTGGCCTCGAACTCATCGCTGGTTCGGCGTTGGAGCTTCGATTTCCCTGGCTTTCGGCGAAGGCGGTCGGCGCGTCGCTCTGCCCCGAGGACGGCCATGCCAATCCGCGTCTCGTTGCGCCCGCCTTCGCCCGAGCCGCTGAGCGCGCCGGCGTGGCAGTGCTGGAATTGACGCCGGTGCGCGACGTCGTAGCGACCGGCAACGGCTTCGAGATCCTTGCCGGCGACGGCATCGAGATCCGCTGCCGGCAACTGGTCAACAGCGCTGGCGCCTGGTCCGATCGTTTCGCGGCCCAGTTCGGCGAAGCGGTGCCGCTCACCCGGATCTATCCGTCGATGGTGGTGACCGAACCACTGCCGCTACGCCTGCCTGTCAGCATGGGCGAGCAAGGCGGCAGCTTCTATGGCCGGCAGGTGGCACGCGGCAATTATGTCATGGGCGGCGGCCGCGGCCTGCCGCTGGCCGACCCCGATTATTCGCGCCCGTCGGTGACCGCGGCCTCCTCGGTCATGCAGCGCGCCATCGCGCTCTTTCCGCACCTCGCCCATGCCCAAGTCATCCGCTTCTGGTCCGGCACCGAGGCCGAGATGCCCGACGGCAACCCGGTGATCGGCCCGAGCGAAACGACATCAGGCCTCTTCCACGCCTTCGGCTTCTGCGGCGCCGGGTTCCAGACCGCGCCCGCCGTCGGCGCGGTGCTTTCGGAACTCGTCACAAAGGGGCGGAGTACCACGCCCATTGAAGCCTTTTCCATTGGCCGCTTCCGCAAGGTGACGGCCGAGACTGCAGCCTCGTTGTAAACAGAAAGGGGAATACCATGTTCGACCAACGGCTTACCAAAACCACCGCACTCGCGGCCCTGGCCTTCGTCCTGCAGCACAACGCTGCGTCCGCAGAAACCAAGACGCTCTATATCGGCATGAACGGCGGCAACTTCGAGCGCGCCTATACCGAACACGTGCTGCCGCCCTTCGAGAAGGCGAACGACGTCAAGGTCGTCGTCGTGCCCGGCACCTCGGCCGACATTCTCGCCAAGGCAACCGCCGCCAAGGACAATCCGCAAATGCATGTCATGCTGCTCGACGATGGCGTGATGGTACGCGCGATCGGCGGAGGCCTCTGCCAGAAGATCGCCGCCGATCCGGTGCTCGACCAGATTCAGCCGGCCGCTCGCCTGAAGGACGACATGGCCGTGGGCGTCGATATGGGCATGACCGGACTCGCCTATAACAAGAAGCTTTTCGACGAGAAGGGTTGGCCGGCGCCGACCTCGTGGATGGACATGGCCGATCCGAAGTTCGAAAACGCCGTCGTCTTCCAGTCGGCTTCCGCATCGAGCTTCGGCCTGCACGCCTTCCTGATGTTCAACCGCATCCAGGGCGGCGACGAGACCAATGTCGAACCCGGCTTCGAAAAGTTCTCCGACACGATCGGCAAGAACGTCATCGAGTTCATCCCGAGCTCGGCCAAGATCTCGGAGATGGTGCAAACCGGCGAGGCCGCGATCTTCCCGTTGACCCCGACGGCCGTCAACAACCTGAAGGACAAGGGCATCCCGGTCGAATACGCGCAGCCCAAGGAAGGCTCCGTGGTGCTCGCCGTCACCGAATGCGTGATCGCCAACAACAGCGAACCGGAACTCAGCCAGAAGCTCGCTCACTACCTGCTTTCGGCCGAGGCGCAGAGCCTGGCGCTCGACCATGGCAACATCATCCCGTCGAACATCAATGCCAAGGCCGGCACGGATGCGGCGAACGAGAAGCTTGCAACCTTCAAGGCCAACATGCAGACCGCCAAGGTTCTCGATTGGGACGCGATCAACCAGAACCGGCAGGAATGGAATAAGCGCTGGAATCGCATGATCGAAAGGTAAGCATCGTCTAACCTTTGTTTGCCTTTGCGCTCGCCCTCGCGGAAAACGCGGGGGCGTTGCCGCATTCCGGGATGGCGCATCAAAGCGCGCCGTCGATCGGAGAACTGTCGCGCTCGCCCGCGCCAGCCGATGACGGAAAGAGCTGGGAACCGAAGACCCCCTGGCTGCTGATCTCGGGAAAGCCGACATCGGCGATCTCGAAATCGGGCATCAGCGCAAGCATCGGGAGGATACGCTCGAAGACGGCGCCGCCAAGCGGTACCGCGTTCCAGCCCGACGTGCGGAAACCGTAGGTCTCCGGTAGGCCCTTGGGTTCATCCAGCAGGGTCAGAAGCAGATAGCGCGGCTTGTCCACTGGAACGATGCCCATGAAGGATGTGACGTTGAGCTCCTTTGAGTAGCGGCCGCCGATCACCTTCTCCGCCGTGCCGGTCTTGCCGCCGATGAAATAGCCTTTGATCTCCGCCTTTTTCGCCGAGCCGATCTTGGCATTGAGCCGCAGCAGATAGCGCAGCGCCTCGCCGGTCTCCGGCTTGATCAGGTCGTGGGCCAGCAGGCGATCTTCGAGCGGCGCACCCTTGATCAGCGTCGGCCTTATGAGACGACCGCCATTGACGAGCGCCGCAACCGCGACGCTCGCCTGCAGCGGCGTGACGGCGATGCCGTGGCCGTAGGAGGCGGTCGCCGTGTCGATCTCTCCCCAGCGCCGCGGCAGTTGCGGATGGGCGCTTTCCGGCAGTTCCGTCGTCAGCCGCGACATCTGGCCGAAGCGCGTCAGGAACGTACGCAGGTTTTCGGGACCGATCGCGATCGCCATCTTCGCCATCGAGATGTTTGACGAGTAGATAAAAGCTTCCGGCAGCGTCAGCGGCCGATACTGGCCGCGGTAGTCGTTGATGCGGAAGCGGCCGAAGGCGAGCGGCTTGCTGGCGTCGACGACGGAGCGAAGGGTGAACCTGCCGGAATCGAGCGCCATTGCCGTCGTCAGTGCCTTGAAGGTCGAGCCCATCTCGAACGTAGCGGCGGCGATGCGGTTGATGCGGTCGGGTTTCAGCGCGTCGACCGGTAGGTTCGGGTCGAAGTCCGGGTAGGAAGCGAGCGCCAGGATCTCGCCATTGCTGACATCGAGCACCAGCCCGGCTCCCGCCTTGGCGCTGAACTTGACGATCGCCTTGCGAAGCTCGGTCTCGAGCGCATGCTGGATGCGGATGTCGAGTGTGAGGCTCACCGGCTCGAGGTTGCGGTGGGAGAGATCCATGCCGCTCTGGCGCAAGACCTCCAGCCCCTGTGCCTCGATCCAGCGCTCGATGCCGGCGATGCCGATATTGTCGATGTCGACGGTGCCGAGCACGTGCGCGGCAAGCGAGCCGTTGGGATAGAAGCGCTGCTTCTCGCGCTGGAAGCCGATGGCCGGAATGCCGGCGTTCCAGGCCGCCTGTTCCTCCGCCGGCGTTACCTGACGCTTGATCCAGGCGAAGGCCGCGCCGCTCTTCAGCCGTCGATAGAGGTCACGCCGGTCGATGTCGGGGAAGATCGCGGTCAGCTTCTCGACGGCCTCGTCGACATCGACGATCAGCCGGGGTTCGGCATAGAGCCCGGAACTCGGCACGTCGATCGCCAGGAGATCGCCGTTTCGGTCGAGGATCGATGGACGGCCGAGGCTGGGTGGGGGCGGAATGTAGCCGGTTCGCTCGTAGTCTGCGACGCCAAGCTGGACAAGGCGCGCGAGCATGAGCCCGAAGACGAGCGCGAAAGCGCCGATGACGAAGAGCAACCTGCCGCGACGATCCGGGCGGAGCTGAACCCGGCGTGTCATGTCAGTAGAGCCCGTTGCCGTTGGTAAGAAGCTTTTCACGCAGTTCGGGCGAGAGGTCGGCGTCGGCGGTTGCCGACGTGCTCGCCGTCTCGAAACCGTCGATGACGGGGCAACCGCCGGCGCAGGGCGCAGTTCCCGGCTTGAAGGCCTCGAGAATGGCCCCGGGCGTGTCCCCAGGCACCGGTTGGCCGCTCTTCCTGTCGATTGCCTCGACCGTCATGCCTGCCGGCGCCTGGAAATCTGCCGCCGGACGTCCCTGCAGCGCCACTTTCATGAAATCGATGAAGATGGGTGCGGCGAGGCCACCGCCGGTTTCGCCGTAGCCCATCGGCTTCGGCGTGTCGTAGCCGAGGAACACACCAGTCACGATGTTCGGGGTGAAACCGACGAACCAGACATCCTTTTCGTCATTGGTGGTGCCGGTCTTGCCGGCAATCGGTACGCCGAGGGTGCCGACATTCCTGGCCGTCCCCCGCTCGACGACGCCGCGCAGCATCGAGGTCACCTGATAGGCCGTCATTGGATCGAGCACGTAGTCGCGATCGTCGACCGGGACGGGCTCTTCCTGGCTGGTCCAGTCGGAGGCGTTGCAGTCGTCGCAGCGGCGCTGGTCGTGGCGAAAGATCGTGCGGCCATAGCGATCCTGGACACGATCGACCATCGAGGGCGCAACTGCCTTACCGCCATTGGCGATGACGGCATAGGCGGAGACCAGCCGCAAGAGCGTCGTTTCGCCGGCGCCGAGTGACATCGGCAGGTATGGTTTCAGGTCGTCATAGATGCCGAAGCGCTTGCCATAGTCTGCCACGAGATCCATGCCGAGATGGCGGGCGAGGCGCACCGTCATCAGGTTGCGGCTATTTTCCAGCCCCACGCGCAAGGTCGAAGGACCGCTGAAGCGCCCGTCATAGTTCTTCGGCTTCCATGTCCTGCCGGCGCCGTCGGCAAGCGCGATCGGCGCGTCCATCACGAGCGTCGTCGGCGAATAGCCGTTGTCCAGCGCCGCGGCATAGACGAAGGGCTTGAACGACGATCCCGGCTGGCGATAGGCCTGGGTCGCGCGGTTGAATTCCGACTGGGCGTAGGAGAAGCCTCCGGCGACCGCGAGCACGCGGCCGGTGTTCGGATCCATGGACACGAGTGCACCCTGAACCAGCGGCGGCTGCCGCAGGACATAGCCGTTCCCCTTTTTCTCGACATAGACGACGTCGCCGGGCGACAGGACGCTGTCGATCCCTGTGGCACAGTTCCGTTTTGCCTTGATCGAGCGGCAGAGCGCCCAGGCGAAACCCTGTTGGTCGAGACGGATCGTTTCTGCCGCAGTGGTCCCGTTTGACGGTGCGGCCTCGGGACGGAGCCCGATTTCCGCGTCCGCGTTCCCTGCGGCAAAGACCACGCCCAGCCGCCATTCCGGTACGTCGGAAAGCGGCCGGAGCTTGATGAGCGCGGAAGCCCAGTCCTCGGTTGCGGGGAGCCTGGCGACCGGGCCGCGGTAGCCTTTCGCCTGGTCATAGGCGATGAGCCCCCTGCGCAGTGCCTTCATCGCAGCCTCCTGCAATCGCGGGTCGAGCGTCGTGCGTATCGAAAAGCCGGCGGTGTAAAGGGCGGTCTCGCCATATTGGCCATTGAGCTGGCGGCGGACCTCTTCAGTGAAATAGTCGGAACTCGAGATCGCGGACGAAGGCTGGCGTTGCTGGACGCCGAGCGGGGCGGCGGATGCCCTGGCGGCAGTCATGGCATCGATGACTCCATTCTGACGCATCTGGTCGATGACCCAGTTGCGGCGGCCCATTGCGCGTTCCGCCTGGCGATCGGGATCGTAGTTGTTGGGTGCCTTCGGCAGGGCTGCGAGGAAGGCTGCCTCCGAAACCGAGAGCTCGCTTACCGGCTTGTCGAAATAGGTGAGTGCGGCCTGTGCCACGCCGTAGGCGCCGCGCCCAAGATAGATGTCATTGAGATAGAGCTCGAGAATGCGGTCCTTGGAATAGGTCTGGTCGATCCGCAGCGAGAGGATCGCTTCGCGCAGCTTGCGTTCAACCGTGCGGTCGGAAGACAAGAGGAAATTCTTGGCGATCTGCTGCGTGATCGTTGAGCCGCCGATCATGCGCCGGCCGGAACCGTAATTGGCGAGATTGGACAGAAGAGCCGTGCCGATGCTCGCAACGTCGATACCGGGATGGAGGTAGAAATTCTTATCCTCGGCCGAAAGGAATGCCTGGCGGATACGCGCGGGGATCGCGCCAATCGGCAGGAAAAGCCGGCGTTCGCGCGCGAGTTCTGCGACCATCGTACCGTCGCCGGCATAGAGGCGAGTGGTGACCGCGGGTTCCCAATCGGCAAGCGTGCGGTGATCGGGCAGATGTCGCGTCAGTGCCGCGACGATGGCGGCCGCTGCGAGCGCAACGACGGTCGCGAGATTGAGGGATGTGCCAAGCAGACTTGCGATGAACTTCATAACGGCGAAATGGACCTTTGCGGCAAAAGCAAAGCCCGGCCGGCACGGATGCCCGTGCGGCGCGCGGCCAATCTGGAACGGCATTTGGATTCGCCGGCATCCGAGATGCCGGCTGTGGCGACGATGCGAGCGGGCGCTATGGCCAGGCAAGACGACACATGGGACCGATCCCCATAAGCGGCGCGATCAGCAGCATCTTCCCGAGCTGCCGAGCGACAGCGGCGTCAGTCGATGAAGTTCACCGTAAAGGGATTGTGCTGGAGCAACAAACCACGTTTATTTGCGAGACCCATTAGATGATTTAGGGCATTCATGGTCAGGCCATATCTTCCGCTCAATGCGTTGCGCGCCTTTGAGGCATCGGCGCGCCATCTAAGCTTCACCCGCGCGGCGATCGAACTCTGCGTGACGCAAGCCGCGGTGAGCCATCAGGTCAAGCTGCTCGAAAGCCGACTGAACGTCACCTTGTTCAAGCGTTTGCCGCGCGGACTAATGATCACGGCAGAGGGCGAGGCATTGCTGCCGGTGCTGCGCGATTCTTTCGACCGGATGGCGGATATGCTCGAGCGCTTCGAAGCTGGACATATTCGCGAGGTGCTGATGATCGGCGCGGTCGGCACTTTTGCCGTCGGCTGGCTGTTGCCGCGGCTTGCCGACTTCCAGGCCACGTATCCGTTCATCGATGTTCGGCTTTCGACCAATAACAATCGGGTCGACATGGCAGCGGAAGGCCTGGATTTCGCCATCCGCTTCGGCGGCGGCTCCTGGCACAATATCGAGGCGACCCGGCTGTTCGAGGCACCGCTTTCCGTCCTCTGCATTCCTGAGATCGGCGATCGGCTGAAGACACCCGCCGATCTCCTGAACGAAACGCTGCTCAGGTCCTATCGGGCCGATGAATGGGTGAACTGGTTCGACGCGGCTGGCATTGCCTATCCGGCGCCGCTGCTGAAAGGCATCGTCTTCGACAGTTCGCTGGCGATGATGGAGGCGGCGGCCCAGGGGATCGGCGTCGCGCTCGCGCCGCCGCTGATGTTCTCGCGGCTGTTGTCGAACGGCACGATCCGACAGCCGTTCGACGTTCACACCTCTATGGGAAGCTACTGGCTGACACGGTTGAAATCACGGCCCATCACTCCGGCGATGAAGGCGTTTGGCGAGTGGCTCTCCGCCGCGGCGGCGCAGGAGGCAGCGACCTTGCCATCGCCTCCGGCACAAGAGGTGCTCGCAGGCTGAAGCCGAAGATCTGTTCCTTCTGCAGCGCCGCGCATCTTATCAGACGCGCGGCGCTGCAGGACTTTGATTTACTGCATGTCTTTTGTCCTTAAATCGAAGTCGATTTAAAGAGATATGCAGTAGGCGTAGGCCGGATTCCGCTCTGCGTAGCGGTTTCACCGCGCTGGGGAGCCTCGCAAGCCATCGAGGCCGTCACAAGACCAAATAATTCTAATGCCTGCCCTGAGTTCTTGTGATGCCCGTTTTGATGGCCCTCCCGGGCGCGTTGGCCGGCACCAGCGGCGAAAAGCCAGTTCACGTCTTGCTCAGGCGTTTTTTGCCGTCGAACATTCATACACTGTGCGCCCCGTTTGCGGGTCGACGCCGGCGAGGCTGACTTCGTAGCCCCACAGGTGGCGTACATGGCGCAGCGTCGCGTCGCGGCTGCCTTCCTCGAGCAGGATTCCGCTCTTCACATTGTGTTGTAATCGAAGATGCCGGTCGCCGAGGAGATCGACGTCCATCACCTGGATGTCGGGCTGGTTGGCGCCGAGGTCGTAACTGTTGGCGAGGGCAGAGCGAACGGCCGAATAGCCGCGCTCGTTGTGGATCGAAGCGACCTCGACAAAACGCTCGGACGCACGGTCTGCGAGGTGGAACAGCCGGAATTTGCGTATCACCGCAGGGCTCAAGTATTGCAAGATGAAGGATTCGTCGCGGTGGTTGGCCCAGGCGTCGCGCAGCGTTTCCATCCAGTCGCCGTTGCCGGCAAGGGAAGGGAACCAGTCGCGATCCTCGTCCGTCGGCTCGGTGGCGATCCGCTGGATGTCCTGCATCATTGCGAAGCCGAGCGCATAGGGGTTGATGCCTGGATAGCGCCGGTCGTCGAAATCCGGCTGGAAGACGACGTTGGAGTGGCTCTGCAGGAGTTCCAGCATGTGGCCCTCGCCAATCCGGCCCTGGTCGTAGAGCCGATTGATGATGGTGTAGTGCACGAAGGTGGCGCAGCCTTCGTTCATGACCTTCGTCTGGCGCTGCGGATAGAAATATTGTGCGATGACCCGAACGATCCGCAGTAGCTCCCGCTGCCACGGTTCCAGGATCAGGCTATGCTTCTCGAGAAAATAAAGCAGGTTCTCTTCCGGCAGGTTCAGCACTTTCTTGCGCTCGGAAGCGTCCCGCTCGGCGTCGGCCGGGTCATGGCTCTCGGCCGTCTGCGGCAGCGTCCTCCAGAGATCGCTATAGGTCTGTTCCTCATATTCCAGCCGTTCCCGTGCCCGTTCCCGAACCTTTTCGGAGGAGAGCCGCGGCGGCCGGCGATAGCGGAAGACGCCCTGGTCCATCAGCGCGTGGGCGGAATCGAGGATCGCCTCGACCGCGGCGGTTCCGTGCCGTTCCTCGCATTTGGCCACGTATTTCTTGGCGAAATCCATGTAGCTCAGAATGGCTCCGGCATCGGTCCACTGGCGGAAGAGGTAGTTGTTCTTGAAGAAATGATTGTGGCCGAAGGCTGCGTGTGCCGTGACCAGCGCCTGCATCGCCATCGTGTTTTCTTCCATGAGATAGGTGATGCAGGGATTGGAATTGATCACCAGCTCATAGGCAAGGCCGCGATGGCCCTTGCGGTAGTGGTGTTCCTCAAAGGCGAAGCGCTTGCCGAAAGACCAGTGCTGGTACATGAGCGGCATGCCGACCGAGGAATAGGCGTCGAGCATCTGCTCCGAGGTGATGATCTCCAGTTGGTTCGGGTAGACGTTAAGGCCCATTTCCTCGAGCGCGACTTGCTCGATCGCGTCATAGGCACGGGAAAGCGTCACGAAATTCCAGTCCGAGCCCTGGAACAGGAGACCTGAAGTCGCACGTCGAGCCATCCGGTCGTCCCTCATTTCCGGGTGCGTGTGGCCGGCTGCCGGGCAAAGAGCCTGCGGAAGACCGGGTAGATGTCCGCGGGCTTGGCGATCCGGGTCATCTGGAAATTCGCCTTCTCGCCATCCACCGTGCGATAGGCGCGCCAGAGCGCGGTGCCATTGTCCGTCGATCCGAAGATTTCCGTCTCGCGCTCGTCGATGATCTCGACATAGGCGTAATACTGGCAGAGCTTCGTCAGCTTCTCCCGGAGCAGCGCGGCGCAGTGCTCGCTGTCGCCGATGATGTTGTCGCCGTCCGAGGCCTGCGCCGCATAGATGTTCCAGATCTGCGAGGGGTAGCGCTCCTCGATGACCCTGATCATCTCCTCGAGCGCGGTCGAGACGACCGTGCCGCCGCTCTGGGTGCTGTAGAAGAACGTCTCCTCGTCAACCTCGCGGGCTTCGTCCGTGTGGCGGATGAAGACGATGTCGATGCGTTCGTAACGCCGCTTCAGGAACAGATGCAGAAGCACGAAGAAGCGCTTGGCGAGGTCCTTCTCGCGTTCGCCCATCGAGGCCGAGACGTCCATCAGGCAGAACATGACCGCGTTGGCGTTCGGCAGCGGTTGCGCTTCGAAGCGGTTGAAGCGGATATCGACGGGGTCGACATAGGGAATGCGACGTCGCTTGCGCTCGATCCTCTCCAGTTCGCTGCGAAGCTCGCTGAGCCTTTGGCGGTCTTTCGGTGAAAGCTCCGGCGTCGCCTCCAGTCGCGCGATCTCCTCGGCGATGGCGGTCAGCTCCTTTTCCTTCGGTCGATGCAGCGCCAGGCGTCGGCCGAAGCTGTTGCGCATGGTCCGCCCGACATTGATGTTGGTCGGCGTGCCGGCAGTAGCGAAGCCTGCGCGACGCGGTTTGAACAACACCGTTTCCTTGAGGCTGAGCTTGACCATGTCGGGCAGTTCCAGATCCTCGAAGAAAAGATCGAGCACCTCTTCGCGTGAAAGGACGAACTGGAAGTCGTCTTCGCTTTCTCCGGTCCCGGGACGTCCCCGGCCGCCTCCGCCCCCACCTGCTTCCGGCTTCGGCAGGCGGTCGCCTGCCGAAAACTCCTTGTTGCCTGGAAGCACATAATTGCGTTCGCCGCTGCCACGGGCCGGCTGGAACGTCGGCTCAGTGGCGCCATCCGTCGGCATCGGCACGCCATGGGCGGCATCGACGTCGATGATCCTGTCGGTTTTGACCTGTTCCTTGATGACCCGCTTGAGTTCTTCGCGGGCCCGTTTCAGAAATCGCTGTCGGTTGCCGAGGCTCTTGTCCTTCGGATTGAGCCGCCGGTCGATGAAATTCGGCATATACCAATCCCCTGCTTCGGCATCGTCAGCCCGCCTTGTTGACCCGCATGTACCAATCGACCAGCCGCCGGACCTGACGCTCGGTGTAGCCGCGCTCGGTCATGCGCTGGACGAATTCGGCATGCTGCTTCTCGGTGGCGCTGTCCTTCTTCGAGCCGAAGCTGATGACCGGCAGCAGGTCTTCGACCTGGCCGAACATGCGCTTCTCGATCACGTCGCGAAGTTTCTCGTAGCTCGTCCAGGAGGGGTTGCGCCCATGATTCTTGGCGCGGGCGCGCAGGGTGAACTTCACGACCTCGTTGCGGAAATCCTTGGGATTGGCGATGCCGGCCGGTTTTTCGATCTGCGACAATTCGCTGTCGAGGATCTCGCGATTGAGGATCTGCCCGGTGTCGGGATCCTTGAAATCCTGGTCTTCGAGCCATGCGTCGGCATAGGCGATATAGCGGTCGAACAGGTTCTGGCCGTATTCGCTGTAGGATTCGAGATAGGCCTTCTGGATCTCGTGACCGATGAATTCGGCGTAACGGGTGGCAAGCTCGGATTTGATGAAGTCGAGATAGCTCGCTTCGGTCTCCTTCGGGAACTGTTCACGGCGGATCGCCTGTTCCAGGATATACATGAGGTGCACGGGATCGGCCGCAACCTCTTTGGTGTCGTAGTTGAAGGTCTCGGATAGCACCTTGAAAGCAAAGCGGGTGCTGATGCCGGTCATGCCCTCGTCGACGCCGGCGGCGTCGCGATATTCCTGAACGGACTTCGCCTTGGGATCGGTGTCCTTCAGGTTCTCGCCGTCGTAGACGCGCATCTTGGTGTAGAGCGGCGAGTTCTCGTGGCGGGCAAGGCGTGTCGATACGGTGAAGCGGCTAAGGCATTCGAGAACTTCCGGTGCGCAGGGGCTCTTGGTGAGCTCGCTTTCGCGCAGCAGCTTCTCATAGATCTGCCGTTCCTCGGTGACGCGCAGGCAGTAGGGAACCTTGACCACCAGGATGCGGTCGAGGAAAGCCTCGTTGTTCTTGTTGTTCTTGAACTGCAGCCATTCGGATTCGTTGGAGTGCGCAACGACGATGCCCTGATAGGGAAACGCGCCGAAGTTTTCCGTGCCGTTGTAATTGCCTTCCTGTGTCGCCGTCAGCAGCGGATGCAGGACCTTGATCGGCGCCTTGAACATTTCGACGAATTCGAGCAGGCCTTGCGTCGTGCGGTTGAGGCCGCCGCTGTAGGAATAGGCATCCGGATCGGCCTGGCTGTAGTGTTCGAGCTGGCGGATATCCACCTTGCCGACCAGCGAGGAAACGTCCTGGTTGTTTTCATCACCTGGTTCGGTCTTGGCGATCGCGACCTGGCGCAGGCGCGAAGGCGTCAGCTTGACGACGCTGAACTTGGAGATGTCGCCGTCGACCTCGTCGAGCCGTTTCGTTGCCCAGGGAGAAATCAGGCCAGTGAGACGCCGCCGTGCGATGCCGTATTTGTCTTCGAGCAGATCGGCCATGCGGTCGGGATGGAAGAGACCGAGCGGCGATTCGAAGATCGGGCTGATCTTGCCGCCGACTGCGAGCGTGTAGATCGGCTGCAGTTCCATCAGTTTCTTGAGACGTTCGGCGAGTGATGACTTGCCGCCGCCGACCGGCCCGAGCAGGTAGAGGATCTGCTTGCGCTCCTCAAGCCCCTGGGCGGCGTAGCGGAAGTAACCGACGATCCGTTCGATCGTATCCTCCATGCCGTAGAAGTCGGCAAAGGATGGATAGATCTTGACGGTACGGTTTGAAAAGATGCGGCCGAGACGTTCGTCCGCGCTGGTGTCGATCAGGGTCGGATTGCCGATGGCAGTGACCATCCGCTCCTGCGCGGTGGCGTACATGCTTTTGTCGTCGCGACATGCGAGAAGGTATTCTTGAAGGCTGATTTCTTCCTGCGCTGCACTCGTGTAGATCTCCGAGAAGAGATCAAAGACATCGCATTCACTCTTTTGCATCATGCTCTCCCGCGGCCGCTGGCTGAGACGGGGATCGCTGCTTATCGGCTCGCTCATTCGAATAAACGGCGTCCCATGCGCAATGTTCCCTCAGATTACTCGCTTTCTTCTGATTCTCGAAGGGGTTGCTTTCAATGATTGAAAGATCGTGACCACAGGCTCACGAAATCCTGATCCGGATGGTCGTGCTGGCGCGCTGGCGGAACGTTTTTCTTCTTTTTCTTCGGACAGTAGCCGCGACGGGGTGGTGGTCCCGCAACGTGCGTCGGGGCACTGTCCATGGGGCTCGATGCGACAGCCTCCGGCGTCGAGCATAGCAGCAGCACGGAGCGTGGGCGGCGCTGTAGCATTTTGATTTTCTGCATGTTTTTGTCCTTTAATCGGCACGATCAAAGGAGACATGCAGTAGACCCGCGGCAAAGTCGTCAGGACAGCCAGGCCGGCAATCGCGCCGGCACGCGACCCGTCAGCGCCGCCTCGACGCAATCGGCAAGGCTGCCGAAGCGAACGGTACGGCCGGAGAGGCCGGGTCCGTAATGGGCATATTTGCCGGAATTGGTCATCAGCGCCCGGGTCTTCGTCGGGAAGACCGGCTCCGAGATCGAGCACCAGCAGAGATCGGGCAGCACCTGAATGCCGCTTGCTTCAAGGCGCGAGAGCAACCCTTCTTCCGTCGCCTCGGCGATCGCGTCACGTCCGGCCGTCACGATGACGGCGACATCGCCGTGCCGCTTCCGACCGTCGAAGGCTTCGGCCAGCGCGCGGCATTCCTCAAGCGAAGCGTGCGGGCTGCCGATGGCGACGAGCTCGACTTCCGCAGGGCCTTGGTTCAGGAGAGACCAAGCTTCGGCCATGTCGGCGCGCGTGATCTTCGTGCGGTCAGCGTCCTTCGCTGCAGTACCTTCTGCTTCCGGGGTCACGCCCAATACATGCAGCATGGGAGATGCTGAGGTCGTGCCGAAGGCGGCGCAGAGCGCCTTGAGGTCGTCGCGCGAAGGTTTTGCCGATGCAAGACCACGCAACAGCGGGATGCGGTCGGGAGCGGCCTTGCCGGCGAGGTAGCCGATCAGCGGCCAGAAGGCATCGTCGACGTTCTCAGGCAGTTCCACGTCGATGATGCGCTTCGCCTTGCGATGTTCGTCGAGATAGACGCCGGACAGCGGCGCGCGTCCCGTGAGCGCAATGCACAGATCGAGGAAGTCAGGATGCTTTGCCGTGCGTGCGCCAAGCACCGTGTTGGCGAAGATGACGGCGTTGGACTCGGCCCAGGCAATGGATTCGCCCGCCTTCGGCGCGCTGTCGAGCAGATAGGGCGAGCAGGTGAAGGTCGGGCGGCAGCCCATGCGCACATAGGCGTCGGCAAGCCTTGCAGCCGGATCGCCGAAGCTCTGCGGTACGCCCTGTGCCTGCCAGTTGGCACGGTCGACCGAAATCGCGTTCATCGTCGTCGGCACACGGACCTTGGCGCCCATGTCTGCCATCTTCTCGGCGAAGGTGAGGTTCGCCGGGCTTGCATAGATGCAGCCGTCGATGTGGCCTTGCACCACGTCCACGAGCTTTTCCGCACCCTGCTGCGCCGCCATCGCCGCGATGATGCGCATCGCCTGTTGCACGGCGATGCCGTCACGACCGTCGAGCATAGCGCGATCGTCGTCGGTGAGGTCGAGCGCCGTCGTTGCCGGCGGAGCGACCGGAATTGTCATGCCATCGGCTTCGATTGCCGTATCGCTGATGCGCGCGGTCTTTGCCTGCGAGAGCGCCTTGAAGGCTTCGCGCGAAACCCTGAGCACCGGCAAGGATTTGCCGAACATCTCAGCCGCAATCAGCGCGCCGAGTGTCAGCACGTCCTCGGCTTCGGAAAAGACCAGCGCGGCGGGTGCACGGCCGGTCAGCGCCATGTCGAGCAGAACGCCCGAACCTGTGCAGGAGCCGCGGCTCGACGGCATCATCAGGATGCCGCCGGTGAGACAGAGGCCATGCAGTGGATGGTGCACATCGATCACCCGGCCCGTAGCAGGGTCGACCCCACCCCAGAAGCTCAGCGCCTCCTCGGTGGCGATGACAGGGCCGTCGGCGGAGCCGGTAAGAATGCTGCGGGCGGCGATCGATTGGGTCATTTTACGACAAATCCGTGGGCGAAGGGGTCGCGGTCATCGATGAAGATCGTATTGATGCCGGTCATGCGGGCCCAGCCGGCGATCGAAGGAATGATGGCATCGCGCTCGGCGACCTTGGTCGCTGCCTCGACGCGGCCCTTGAACAGCGAGCCGATGATCGATTCATGCACGAACTCGTCACCGACCTTGAGCCTGCCCTTGGCGGCAAGCTGGGCCATGCGCGCCGAGGTGCCGGTGCCGCAGGGCGAACGGTCGATCGCCTTTTCGCCGTAGAAAACGGCGTTGCGCGCGTGCGCCTCGGCCTGCGTCGGCTTGCCGGTCCACTGGATGTGGCTGAGGCCCTGGATCTCCGGGTGCTCCGGATGGACGAACTCGTATTTGGCGTTCAACGCGGCGCGCAGCTTTGGGCTCCAGCCGATGAGTTCGCCGGCCGTATGGTCGGCCATGTCGCGGAAATTCTTCTGCGGCTCGACGATGGCGTAGAAATTGCCGCCATAGGCGACGTCGACGATGATCTCGCCGAGGCCCTCGACCTCCGCCGTCAGCCCTTCGGCATAGAGGAAGCCGGGCACGTTTGTGAGGCGCACTTCCTCGACGAAGCGGCCCTCCTGGCGATAGGTGATGTCGACCTTACCGGCCGGTGCGTCGATCGAGAGCTTGCCGGGCTCGCGCGGGGTGATGAGGCCATTCTCGATCGCCATGGTAATGGTGCCGATCGTGCCGTGGCCGCACATCGGCAGGCAGCCGGAGGTTTCGATGAAGAGCACTGCCACATCGCAATCGGCGCGCGTCGGCGGATAGAGGATCGAGCCGGACATCATGTCGTGGCCGCGCGGCTCGAACATCAGGCCGGTGCGGATCCAGTCGAACTCACGCAGGAAATGGGCCCGCTTCTCCAGCATGTTGGCCCCTTCGAGCCGCGGTCCGCCGCCGGAAACGAGGCGGACTGGATTGCCGCAGGTGTGGCCGTCGATGCAGGAGAAGGTATAGGTGGCCATGGTCGATGCTCTGTCAGAACCTTTGAGGTGAGAAGGATTGGATATCGATCGCCGGACGCTGGCCGGTCAGCAGATCGGCAACGAGCCGCGCAGTGCCTGCCGATTGGGTCAGCCCGAGATGGCCGTGGCCGAAGGCGTAGACGACGCGGCCGGTGGCGCGGGCCCGGCCTATCGCCGGCAAGCTATCGGGCAGCGACGGACGGAAGCCCATCCATTGTACGCCACCTTCGCTCTTGAACCCGGGCAGGAAGGTCTGCGCCTTCTTCAGCATCGCTTCCGAACGGCGGTAGTTCGGCGGCAGCTTCAAGCCGCCGAGTTCGACCGCGCCGCCGACGCGGATGCCGGTTGAAAGCCGCGTGACGACGAAGCCGTGGCCGCCGAAAGTGACCTGCGTGCGCAGGTCAAAGGCATCCTGTGGAAGCGTGGTGTTGTAGCCACGTTCCGTTTCCAGCGGGATGCGTTCGCCGAGCGTGCGGGCGATCTGGTGCGAGAAGGCGCCAGCCGAGAGCACGACTTGGTCAGCACGCCGCGTCTTGCCGTCCGCCGTCAGCTCCACGCCGCCCTCGACCGGCTTCAAAGCCGTAACGTCGGCACGCTCGATCTTGCCGCCCTTGGCGCGGAAGTGGTCGGCAAGTGCCAGCGTATAGAGCTTCGGATCGGCGATCGAGTACCAGCCGGGGGTGAATGTGCCATGAGTGAAGCGCGGCGCCAGACCGGGCTGGATGTCGGCCATTTCGGCCGCACCCATATGACGGAATTCGATGCCGTGCTCGGCCCGGGCCTTCCAACCGGGAAGCGAGGCCTTCAGTTCGGCCTCGCTTTCATAGACCTGGAGATTGCCTTCCTTGCGCAGCATCGGCAGCGTGCCCGTCGCAGCGAGGAAAGGTTCGAGCTCCGTTTTGGAGAGGTCCATCATCGCCGTCTGCGCGGTCGTCGAATGGGCGACACGGCCTGGCGAGCAGGCGCGCCAGAAGCGGAACATCCACGGGGCGATCTGCGCCGCATAGGCCGGGGGGACGCTCAAGGGCCCAAGCGGGTCGAGCAGCCACTTCGGCGCCTTCTTGAGGATGCCGGGCGAAGCGAGCGGCAGGATGTCGGTGAAGGCGAAGGCCCCGGCATTGCCGGCGGAGGCTCCGGCTGCCGGACCTTCCCGGTCGAGAACGGTGACGGAAAGTCCCCGTGCCTGGGCGGCGATCGCCGCAGAAAGGCCGACAACGCCGGCGCCGATGACGATGACGTCAGGCTGAACTGCATCCTTCATGATCGGCTCAGTGCGTTGCTGCCAGGAACTTCTTGAGTTCCGGATCCTTCGGCGCGCCGAAGAGTGCCTCGGGTGCTGCGATTTCCGCCATCACGCCTTTGTGGAAGAAGGCGACGCGATCGGAAACTTCGCGAGCGAACTTCATTTCATGGGTGACGCAGATCATCGTCATGCCCTCGGAGGCAAGCATGCGCAGCGTGTCGAGCACTTCGCCGACGAGCTGCGGATCGAGTGCCGAGGTCACTTCGTCGAACAGCATGTATTCCGGCGACATGGCGAGTGCGCGGGCAATTGCCATGCGCTGCTGCTGGCCGCCCGACATGCGGGTCGGGTAGACCGAGAGCTTTTCGCCGAGGCCGACATGGGTGAGCTGCTTGACGGCGATCTCCTCGGCTTTCTCCTTGGAGAGTCCGAGCACCTTGCGCGGCGCCAGCATGACGTTTTCGAGCACGGTCAGGTGCGGGAAGGCGTTCCATTGCTGGAAGACGATGCCGACTTTGGCCCTGAGCTTGTTGAGGTCGGTCGACTTGGCGTGGACCTCGGTGCCATCAACCAGAATGCGGCCGGCATCGATCGGCTCGAGGCCGTTGATGCAGGTGAGTAGCGTCGACTTGCCGGAGCCGGAGCCGCCGATGACAGTGACGACTTCACCCTTGTTGACGGTGAGGTCGATACCTTTGAGAACCTCCAGCGAACCGAAGGACTTGCGGACGTTTTGGATCTCAATCATTGGACCACCGTTTTTCAAGGTAACCGCCGAGCCGGGCGATTGGGAAGCTGATGAGGAAGTAGATGGCGCCGCAGATCATCAGGATCAGCAGCGGTTCCTGCAGGCGTGTGACGAGCACCTGCGAGGCGCGCAGCAACTCGATCAGGCCGAGCCAGAGGACGAGGGCCGAGTCCTTCATGACGCCGAGCGTCAGGCCGATCCAGGACGGCAGCGAAACGCGGGTGGCAAGCGGTGCCACGATGTAGCGCATGTCCTGCCACCAGGTCATGCCGAGCGAACGGGCCGCGCGGCGCGTCGTCGGCGGTACTGAGGAGATGCCGCCGCGTACGATCTCGGTGCAATAGGCGGCCGTATAGAGCGACAGCACCACGCAGGAGGTCGTGAACGGAGCCCAACCAAGCTTGGCAATCGCCTGGAAGGCGTTGGCAAGGACGAGCTGGATCAACAGCGGCACCGAGCGGAAGACGTCCAGCACGAAGGTCAGTGGTGCGCCCCAATAGGGGCCGACCTGGTTGCGCACGACGCCGAAGACGATGCCGAGCACCGTGCCGGCGGCGACCGAGACGGCGGTGACCGCAAGCGTCATCAAGGCGCCTTGGAGCAGGAAGCCGAGATCTGCGAGGGTGAGGGCGGTATTGAACATCTCTCACCTCTCCTTAGTAGCGGAACATGCGCGCGGCGAGCAGGCGTGCCCCGAGCGTCACGACCTTGGCGATGACATAGTAGATCACCGCGGCGATGGCGAAGAATTCGAAGGTGCGGAACGAGCGGGCGTTCAGTTCCTGCGTGATGCCGGCAAGGTCGGTGTTCATGCCGACGGTGACGCCGAGCGACGTCATCAGGATCGCCCAGACCATCTGGTTGGTAACCGGCAGGAAGGCGATGCGCAGCATCTGCGGCAGCACGATGTAGCGGAAGGCCTGCACCGAGGTCATGCCCAGCGAACGGCCGGCACGTGTCTGGGTATCCGGAATGGCCTTGAGGGCGCCACGGAAGTTTTCCGCGAGATAGCCGGCATTGTTGAAGGCGATCCCCGCGAGCAGCGCCGTATAGGGGCTCAGATGAATGCCGAAATTGCCGAGGCCGAAATGGGCCATGTAGATCTGGAACAGCGCCGGCGTATTGCGGGCGATCTCGACCCAGGCGGTGGCAAAACCACCGAGGATGCGATTGCCGGACAGGCGGCAGGCCGTCAGCGCCAGCGCCAGGGCTAGGCCGATGACCATCGAGAGCAGAGCCACCTGCAAGGTGACCAACGCTCCATCGAGCATCTGCGGCAGAGCCTTCAGCGCCTGGTTCCAATGGAAGGTATAACTGAACATTGTTCGTCTCACCTCTGCGGAAACGAATAGCGGCGCGAGGCCATGCCTCGCGCCGCCAGATGGACGGCCAGATTAGCGGTAAACGCCCTTAGCCGTTAGGTCCGGGAGTTCGCCGCCGACCCACTTTTCGTAGAGTTCTGCGTAGCGGCCGGTGCGGACCTGCTGGTTAATGAAGAGGTTGAGGAAGTTGACGAAGCCGTATTCTTCGCGGTTTGTGAAGAGCGCGACGTAGTCGGTGTCGAACGGAGCCTTGCCGACGACGGAGATGCCGGCGAACTTTCCACCCTTGACGTTGGCCTGGGCAACCGTCGAGGTCGAAACCGTGGCGTCGATCTGGCCCTGGCTGAGCGCGAGGAACACGTCGGCCTGGGTCTGGTACGGACGGAATTCGCCGGCGCCCCATTCCTTGACCTGCTTTTCGAGCGCGATCGCTTCGAAGGTGCCTGCGGTGGCGCCGACAACCTTGCCCTTCATGTCTTCAAAGGACTTGACGCCCGACTTGTCGTTGGCGGTCACGGCCATTTCGAAGGCGAAGTAGGGGATCGTCATGCCGACGGTCTTGGCACGCTCGAGCGTGTCCGAAGTCGAGGCAACGCCGACGTCGACACGGCCCGACATCAGAGCTGGAATGCGCTCCGGGAACGGGGTCTCGACGATTTCGGCGGTGACACCGAGCGCCTTGGCCAGGTCGTTGCAGTAGTCGACGTCAAAGCCGATGGGATTGTTGTTCTCGTCGCGAGAACCCATCGGCGGGAAGTCGAGCACGACTGCGCAACGCAGTGTTCCCGAGCCGATGACGTCATCCAGCTTGTCGGCATGGGCCTGGCTGGTCAGAGCAGCGGCCGCAACGAGGCCGAGTGCGAGCACCGAAGTCTTCATTCTCTCTCTCCCTGAAATGAGTGCCGTATGAGGCTGAGCCACTATTTCGTTTTAGCGAGCGCAAATCAATAGAAAAATACAATTAGTATACAAAAAGTATAAGTTCATAACGCAGGATGTGCGCAAGGTTCCCATTTGTTTCGTCAAATGGGTTCCCAGCGCAGCGATCTGTCGTGGCTCATTGGTGAGAACAGGATGCGGGCGGAAGGTCGCCCGCACTTTTCGCACCCGGCTTTAACTCCGGAAATCCTCAGGCAGCAGGTCTTCCGGCATGTTCTGGTAGGAAACGGGACGCAGGAAGCGGCGGATCGACATCGTGCCGACGCTGGTCGCGCCAAAGTTGGTCGAGGCCGGGTAGGGCCCGCCATGCACCATCGAATCCACCACCTCGACGCCGGTCGGGAAGCCGTTGACGAGCACGCGGCCGGCCTTGCGCTCGAGGATCGGACGCAGACGACGGGCGGTCTCGAGGTCCGCCGGATCCATATGGATCGTGGTGGTCAACTGACCCTGGAAGCCGCGGGCAAGCTGTTCCATCTCGGCGGTCGAGCCGACGCGGACGACGAGGCCAAGCGGTCCGAAGACTTCTTCGCCGAGCGCATGGTCGGCCAGGAACTGTTCGCCTGAAGTCTCGAAGAGATTCGGCGAAGCGGATCGGCCCGAGGATTCGGTTGTCAGCAGCGGCTTCACGGTGTTGCGGCTTTCAAAGCGCGCCTGCCCGTCGTGATAGGCCTTGGCGATGCCGTCGGTCAGCATCGTCTGCGGCGCCACCTTGCCGAGAGCTTCGACGGCCGCGGTGGTGAAGCGATCGGCGTCAGCGCCTTCGACGACGACGGCGATGCCGGGATTGGTGCAGAACTGGCCGGCGCCCATGGTCAGCGAGCCGGCCCAGCCCTGGCCGAGCGTTTCGGCCCGTGCCTTCAGTGCTTCCGGCAGCAGGAACATCGGGTTGACTGAGCCGAGTTCGCCGAAGAACGGGATCGGCTCGGGACGCGCGGCGCAAAGGTCGAACAGGGCGCGGCCACCGGCCAGCGAACCGGTGAAGCCGACGGCCTTGATCAGCGGATGCTGGACGAGTGCGTGACCGACCTCTCGGCTGCCGCCCTGGATCAGCGAAAACACGCCCGGGTGCATGCCGGTCTTGCGGATCGCGGCTTCGACGGCTTGCGCAACGATTTCACCAGTGCCCGGATGGGCCGAGTGACCCTTGACGACCACGGGGCAGCCGGCGGCAAGGGCGGCAGCGGTATCACCGCCGGCCGTCGAGAAGGCGAGCGGGAAGTTCGAGGCGCCGAAGACGGCGACCGGGCCGATCGGCCGCTGGATGAGCCGGATCTCCGGGCGCGGCGCCGGCTGGCGCTCGGGCAGAGCCGCATCGAAACGGCGGTCGAGATACTCGCCCTTCTCGATGTGGTCGGCGAAAAGGCGGAGCTGGCCGGTTGTACGGCCGCGTTCGCCCTGCAGGCGGGCTTCGGGCAGGCCGGTTTCCTGGCTGCCGATCTCGGTGATGGCCTCGGCGCGTGCCTCGATCTCATCGGCAATCGCACGCAGGAAGGCGGCGCGTTCAGCCCGGTTCGAATAGCCGTAGCTCAGGAAGGCTTCTTCGGCGGCCTCGGCGGCGCGATTGACCAGTGCGACGGTGCCGGTGGCAAACTGATGGACCGGACCGTGCGCGGGCGCCGAGGCGAAGGTGCCCGCTCCGTCGAGCCATTCGCCGGCGACCAGGTGTTTTCCTTTGGGGGTGAAGGCCATCTGCGGATCCTTTCTTTCGATCCCGGATTGCCTTTTGTGGCAGAGGGGATCATGGCTGAATTGCACTCGTGGGATCTTTGTATACTATATGTATGCAGAACATCAATCGCCTGACTGGCTCATCCGGATCAGGCGCAGCATTTGAGAGGGAGAGAGAGATGAGCGAGACCAACACCCTGACGATCGCAGCGCTTTTCGAGCGCGTCGAGGCGATCTTCCTCAAGGCGGGGCTCAACGCCGTCCAGGCCGGCGCACTTGCCCGCGTAATCGTCGCCGGCGAGCGGGATGCCTGTAAATCGCATGGCATCTACCGCATCGAAGGGGCGCTTCGCACCGTCAAGGCCGGCAAGGTGAAGCCGGATGCCGTGCCGGAACTCGATGCGCAGGAAGGTTCCGCGATCGTCAAGGTCAATGCCAAGGGCGGTTTCGCCAACCCGGCTTTCGAACTCGGCCTGCCCGTTCTCGCCGAACGTGCCCGTTCGCTCGGTCTTGCCGCGCTCGTCATCAATGATTGCACCCATTTCTCCGCGCTCTGGCCCGAAGTCGAGGGGCTGACGGGAGCAGGGCTTGCCGGCCTCGTCATGTGCCCGAGCTACGCGACTGTTGCACCGACCGGCGGCAACAAGCCGCTGCTCGGCACCAACCCCTTCGCGTTCGGCTGGCCACGAAAGAACCAGCCGCCCTACGTCTTCGACTTCGCGACTTCGGTTGCCGCACGCGGCGAGATCGAGCTGCACCGCCGCGCCGGCAAGCCCTTGCCGGAGGGCTGGGCGATCGATGCCGAGGGCAATCCGACGACGGATCCGGAAGCAGCGCTCGCCGGCGCCATGCTGCCCTTCGGCAGCCACAAGGGCTCGGCGATCGGCACGATGATCGAGCTCCTCGCCGGCATCATGATCGGCGACCTGACGAGTCCGGAAGTACTCGACTACCTCGGTACCACGACGCTGGCACCCTTCCATGGCGAGCTGATCGTTGCCTTTTCGCCGGAAAAATTTGCAGCCGGCCGGCCGGGCAATCCATTTGCCCGCGCGGAGGCTCTATTCGAGGCGATCGTCGGTCAGGGTGCTCGCCTTCCGTCGCAGCGCCGTTTCGTCGCACGCGCCAAGTCGGAGGCCGACGGTGTCGTGCTCAACACGGCCGAAATGGAACAGCTCGACCGGCTTCTCTCGCTCGGGCTCGACGCCGTCGCGTAAGCGGCGGCTCACCCATGCAGCGCTCCTTCGGCGCATAAGCGAAGCCGCCAAACAAAAAAGGCCCTCCAACCGGAGAGCCTTTTCTCTTGTGACCGATACGGGCGATCAGGCCTTGTACTTCTGGACGGCGCCCGGAAGCTTGCTCCACTCGGCGTACCAGGTGTTGAACAGCTTGAACTGGGCCTCGACGTAGCCGCGCTGGCTTTCCGAAAGCACGTCGCTCTCGTTGAAGTGCAGCGTGTATTCCTTGTCGCCCTTCAGCACCATCATGTGCTTGAAGTAGAGAACGAGGTCCGGACCTTCATCGAAGGAGGAGAGCACGGCGAGTGCCTGCTCCAGCTCGAGCGCGCGCTGACGTGCGTCGACGTCGCCTTCGGCGGCGGCACGCGACAGGTTGCACATGTGGATGACTTCCTTCGGCAGCACGCAGCCGATGCCGGTGATGGCGCCGGTCGCACCGCAGTTGACGAAGCCGTGGAAGACCGCGGTGTCGACACCGATCATCAGCGAGACGCCATCGTCACGGCTGGTGATGTTCTCGGCCGCATAGCGCATGTCGGCGGCGCCACCGAATTCCTTGAAGCCGACGAGGTTCGGATGTTCCGCACGCAGCGCGAAGAACAGGTCGACGCGCGTGGCGAAACCGTAATAGGGGCTGTTGTAGATGACAGCCGGCAGGTCCGGAGCAGCCGACAGAATGGCCTTGAAGTGGTTTTTCTGTGCGGCGACGACCGATCCACGCGACAGCACGCGCGGGATGACCATCAGACCCTTCGCGCCGACCTTCTGGGCATGGGCGGCATGGGCAACGGCCGAGGCGGTGTTGACGGCGCCGGTGCCGACGATGACCGGGATGCCGGCCTTGACCAGGCGCTCGACGCCTTCCATGCGCTGCGCGTCGGTCAAGAGCGGCCAATCACCCATCGAGCCGCAATAGACGACGGCGGACATGCCCTGAGCAATCAGCTCCTTGCCCTTGCGCACCAGCGCGTCGAAGTCGGGGGTGCGGTCTTCCTTGCAGGGGGTCATCAGCGCCGGGATGACGCCGGTGAAAATCTGAGCCTTCATCTGAAACTCCTCTCGGCTTTGGCTTGGGGCAACGGTGCACGCGCGCCCTTGCCTTTGATCCAGACAATAGCCGTTTGTATTTTATTTGTCGACAAGAAAAATACAAAGCCTGCTACAAAGCGATATCGAGCTTGTTGTTGCGGGCGAAAAGTTTTTGCACCTGCTCGACGATCTGCTCGGCATGAGCCTTGCCGAGACGGTCCGCCGCCTCGACGTCGCGCGCTGCGATCGCGGCGATGATTTCCGCGTGCTCGTCGACGAAGCGCTGCGGGAACTGCTCCTCGTAGGACTGGTAATAGAGACGCAGGATGCGCCGCCCCTCGTCGAGCAACCGGCGGAACAGGCTGGTGAAATAGGGATTGCGGCCGGCCTCGGCGATTGCCGCATGGAAAGCGGCATTGGTGGCGATCATCGTCAGCGCGTCGCGCGATTGAACGGCCGCCGCATAATCCTCGTGGAAGCCGCGAATAATCGGCAGGTCTTCTGGGCGATGGTTCTGCGCCGCAAGCCTTGTTGTAACCCGGTACATCAGCACCAGCGCGTCGAAGAACGGATTGAGATTGAGGAAGTCGATGTTGGCGACCATCGTCGAACGGTTCGGCAACGTGTCGATAAGTCCCTCGCCGGCAAGGCGCACCAGTGCCTCCCGGATCGGCGTGCGGGACATCTTCAGCCGTTCGGCGAGCTGCACCTCGTCGATCGGGCTGCCGGGCGGCAACACGAGGTCGAGGATCTCGTCGCGCAAGAGGTCATAGACCATCTTCACGCCGGAGCCGCGCTTGCGTTCGGGGGTGGGGCTGTTGTCGGTGTCGGTCATCTCAGAATCCTTTGTCGACAAAAGAAATACTTGTCTCCGTCGCGCGGATCAACAGCTTCCGTGTCAACGATTGTGCGAGGCTTACATATTCAGACGCAGTGCATTGGCCGCTGGCGCCTTGTTCGCGGTCACCCGCGGCGCGGTTTGGCCCGTCCGGATGGCGTTGCGGTAATTCTTGCTGATCTGATGCGAGCAGAAGGGGGCTCGGCAGCCGTCGTAACGACCCATGCATTTCCTACATGGGAGCGCTGACTTTTGAGCGCTGCAACTTACCAAAGCCCTGAGCTATAAGGTGTTCATCGAAGCGAAACGAGGCGCCACGGACTGGCTGCCAGGCTTCGAAAGCCCATTGAAAGGGGGATCAAGATGAATATCGCACGCTCTTTTAACAACTGGCGCAAGTATCGTCAGACGGTCACCGAGCTGGGCCGCATGTCCAACCGGGAACTCCGGGACCTCGGCATCGAACGCGCCGACATCGACCGCGTCGCACGCACGGCCTTCGCCCGCTAAGGCGATCTACAAAGACTTACTAAATTGCCCAAGCGCCTGCATCTCCTGCGGGCGCTTTTGTTTTGCGCGGCCTTTTTTGCGCCATCGTCTTCCTGCACTTCGATCTCGCTTTTAATTAATTGACTAGTTTATCCAATTAAAGCGACGTCGCTCCTGCCGATTAAGAGCTTGCGCGCGCTCGACAAGGTTTGGCTCCATGCCCTTATTTTCCTCGACGGTTACCAATTACTGGCAGGCGACGTTTTCGAGCGGCAATGTCGTTCGAGGTGACGACGGCTTCACCATCGCGATTACCCCCGATCTGGATGAGGACGGCGCGGCGATGGTGCTGAGGACTGCCGACGGGAGGGGCATGGCTGCCGTCACGCCTGCGCTCTCCGAAAAACTGGCACTATCCGGTCGGAGCAGCCTGTCCGAGCCGGTCTTCCGTCAAATGCTGCTTGAGGCGGGCATCACTCTCCACGACGCCGACTACCTCTTCTATTTTGCGGAAGCCGAAAAACCGGCGTTGATCGAGGAGCAGTCTCCGGGACTCGTTCGTCTGTTGACGCCGCAGGATGCGGCGGTTTTCGCTGAATTCCAATCGTCCGCGTCGGTGGAAGATCTGGATGCTGCCTATGTCGAGCTCGATCATTGGAGCGTGTTCGGTGCTTTCGAGGACGGCCGGCTGGTCTGTGCTGCGAGCATGTATCCTTGGCAAGGTGACAGCCGGCTTGCGGATCTCGGCGTGCTGACCTTGGCGACGCACCGCGGCAAGGGCCATGCACGCGGCGTCGTGCGCGCCATCAGTCGGTACGCTCTCGGAAAGGGGTATGAGCCGCAGTACCGCTGCCAGCTCGACAACCATGCATCGGCCGCGCTCGCCAAGGCCACGGGCGTGACGTTGTTTGGCGAATGGGAGCCGGTCTCACCGGCTTCGGACAGCTGATTGTGAGCAAAACGGGACAGAGGCGGCATGTCGCTGCGGCAATGCTGACAGAATCTGGCAGGGGTCGCGCGTAAAGTGTTCCCATGATCAGAGATCGAGGGATGACCGATGTCGGCGCAGGATATGTTTCAGGTGGGCGCGGGAAGCAGACCGGGCGAGCGCAACTTCTGGATCGGCGTGGTTGCCGGCGATGACGGGCAACATGCATCGCAAGGCGGCTTCTCGCAGTTCGGCTACGGCAAAGTTCAATCATTGGCGCGTATGAAGGCGGGCGACGGTTTTGTTGGCTACGCACCCAACGCCGCCTTCCGAGGGCGCGGACCTCTCCCATGCTTTACCGCCATCGGTGTGGTCAGAGAGCGCCTGCCCTATTTCTTCGGCATGAGCGGCTTTGCCCCGCACCACGACGACATCGACTGGGCCGACAGCATAGAAGCTCCAGTTCGTCCATGGCTGGACAGCCTGGAATTTGCCGAAGGTAACCGCAACTGGGATCAGAAGCTCCGCTTTGGTCATCTTGCCCTCAGCGAGCGCGATTTTCGCGTCATTGCCCAGGCAATGCATGCCGATCTCGGTTTGATCTTTCCGAGAGTGCAGGCTTTTCCCCAGCAACTGGCCGGGTAATCGCCAGCGTTTGGGACCCTTGCCGGATACCGCGTGATGAAGTCCTGCGCAGACGACCATGCGCGCTGTCCCCGGAGAGCGTGTGCGCCAGATTGACCGCAACCAGACGGACCGAAACCAAGCTGCAGCCTCTGCAGCTCGACCAGGATCGTCATGTATTGACCGGAATGGACTAGCGCCGAGTATTGGTCGAGCAAATGCTGGGCTTGTTATTTTAACCTTCCATGCGACATGTAGGTTAGTACCCACATGTGGGGTGACCCATGAGCATTACGACCCTTTCCAGTCGAGAACTGAATCATGATGTCAGTCGTGCCAAAAAGGCGGCAAAAGCCGGTCCTGTTATCATCACGGACCGCGGCAGACCTTCCCATGTCCTCATGACCTACGATGACTTCAAACGTTTGAGCGGCCGGCCTCGCAGCCTTGTCGAGGCTCTTGCCATGCCTGGGCTCTCGGAGATCGAGTTTGAACCGCGCCGCGTCGAAATCGGGTCGCGCGAAGTAAACCTGTCTTGAAATACCTATTGGATACAAACATCATTTCGGAACTGCGCAAGGTCGGCGACGGCAAAGCTGATGCCAACGTGGTAGAGTGGATAGGACGCGAAGATGCGGCGCATTTCTTCATTTCGGCCATCACGATTCTTGAATTGGAGCGAGGAGTGCTGGGCGTACGGCGCCGAGACGCTGCGCAGGGCGCTCGGTTGCGCTCTTGGCTAGATGGCCAAGTCCGACCGGAGTTTGCAGGTCGTATCCTGGCGGTTGACGATATGGTTGCCACTCGCTGCGCACACCTGCATATTCCAGACCGACGCAACGAAGCCGACGCGCTCATTGCCGCGACCGCTTTGGTTCACGATATGACCGTCGTGACACGCAATGTCAGAGATTTCGAAGGCACCGGCGTCGTTGTGGTCGATCCGAGGTTGGTGACATAGCTACCGGTCTTTCCCTCCCCGTGAGAAAGCCAGACCAATAGTCTCCGAGTCATCATTGTTCCTTAGCGATCTTCACCTTGAGCGCGTATGTCTGTGGTGATTTTCTATACGCATCCTCGCAGAGCGGTGAGCAGAACCAGAGGCCTTCACGAGCTGCGCGCTTGTAAGCTGAATAGGGCGCATGCATTTTACAAACCGGATCGACCCATCCCGGGTCGGCCGACGGTGCAAGCTCGATCTCAAACAGTTCAACTTCGCTTGCCACGGAGCGCAGTGCCTTAGGACCGAGGCTCTTGATCATGACGCCTCTTGCTTGAGCGGCCTCGGCGATCGGGCGGGTTGCGAGCAACTGGCCCGGGGATGCAAGAGCGGCAACACGGGCTGCGATATTGACCGTGGAGCCGAAAATGTCCTCATCCCTGCGAATGACCGGTCCGTGATTTACGCCAGCCCGCGTCAGGGGCAATCGCGAATCCTTCCGGCATGCCTGCAACAACGTGCCAAGTGCCTGAATTGCCAGGTCTGGATCCGGAAAGGCGAGCATCGCCTCGTCGCCAATCCATTTGAGCGGCGGCTGGTAATCTCTAAGAGAAGTACGAACCATGTTCTCGAAAAGTTCGAGTATGTAAATTGCAGAAGCGTCGCCATAGACATCGGCAATTGCACTGAACCCGGCCAGGTCGACGAAAGCGACGGTGGTAGATGCGTTGGAGTATGTCCCGTTCCGTCTCATGACGCTTCCCACCGCTTCATGTGTCTTGTCGCAGTCTAGCCCACCCAGCAGGATAAACCCAACGTCCGATTTTGACGATGCGCGATCACGTCGGGGCGGGCTACCGTCGTTCAGTTAACCAATCGGCTGAAACGGCGGTCAACTTTTGCCATCCAATTACTGAGGTGGATCGAAAGAGCGAGGAGATCCCACTTCCACTCCAGAATGATCAGCCTGAGGCTCATTGTTGAGCGCGAAGCATGTCCATCTTTGCCGAGGGTGAACAAAATTCGAAGCTCTCGTGAGCGGCGCATGCGAAATCCACAACCCGGTCCGGGTAGGGCGCTGAAATTGCTCGATCATCGCAACCGGTAGGTTCGCTCTTGCCACTCCTGGTCTCCACATGGATCGAGCGATCTGAACGGTCAGGCAGGCCGGGGCTCAGTTGTCCTTTTTGCTCCCACTGGCGGGTAACCGTACTTGCGCGAGAACGCTCGCGAGAAAGCGGCGGCGCTGCCAAATCCCACCCGCGCCGCCGCCGTTTTCACGCTGCTGCCTGCTTCGAGCGCGGCTCGCCCCAATGCCAGGCGCCATGCGGTTACATATGCCGTCGGCGTCATTCCGACCACGTTCGTGAAGAGGGTGACGAAATGGCTGCGGGACATGCCGGCAAGCTGAGCCAGGACGTCAGTGCGCCATTGGCGCGCCGGGTCGTCATGCATAGCGACCAGGCAAGGATGAAGTGTCGGATGGGCAAGCCCAGCCAATAGTCCCGCATTGACTGTTCCCTGGTCAATCGCTCGCCGGACAGCCACTACGACAATGATCTCACAGATGCGGTCCTTTACGGTCCCTCCGCCACATCGGCTGTTCTCCACCTCGGCGACCAAGATGTCGGCCAATCCGCGCATCTGTGGTTGCTCTTCCAATGAGAAGACCAGCTCTTCAGGCAGCGCGCCAACGAGTGGATTGGCCGCTCCGCCAAAGTCGATCTTGGCGGCCGCAAGAATGGCAAGGCCGCTTCGCTGCAAGGGGCCGCCCAGGACCCGGAAAAAGATATGCGTGGGACCTTCGCCATCGCCATCACCGACCACGAAAAGGTTGGCAGAGCTGCTGCCAGCGGCGTCTGCGCTGGTGACCGCACGCAATCCAAAGGCCTTGAGGAAGGCGGTCAATCGATCATGTTTCTTTTGCAACGTCGGCGTTTCGATCATGCTTTTACTCAAAATAATGATCGCTTTTATGCGACTCTGAGCCCCATGTGCAACGGGAGCGGCGCTGCCCTCCAAAATTTGGAAAGGGAAGCCGTGGATACCGCGGAAAAATTCGATGCCTCACGCACCGCCGAATATGAAAAACAAAGCAGAATCGCGCTCGCCGGTTATGACGCCTGTCACGAATTGGCTGCATGCATGCTTGCCGCGTCCCTCGGAGCCGGTTCCAGCGCGACCATCCTGGTCGCCGGCGCCGGTGGCACGGCGAGCGAAATTGTCGCCGCCGGTAGGCTCGAGCCGAGCTGGAGCTTTGTTGCGGTCGATCCATCGCGTTCCATGCTGGACTTGGCCTTGTCGCGCGTGGCGGCTGCGGGCCTTCTGGAACGCACGGAACCGGTTCTGGGTGTCGTCGCAGACCTGCCCGCTGGCCGGCTTTTCGATGCAGCGACTCTCATCGGCGTATTACATCACCTTCCCGGCCAGGACGCCAAGCAGTCGATCCTTCGCGACATCGCTACGCGGCTTAAGAGGGGAGCGCCGCTGATTCTGGCGGGAAACCACTACGCCTATGCCTCGCAGCCTCTGATGATGGCGGCTTGGGCGGAGCGCTGGCGCATGAGCGGCGCAAGTGGCGACGAGATCAAGGCCAAGCTCGGCAAGATCCTGCAAGGTGCCGACCCACCCGAATCCGAGGACGCCGTGGCGGCCCTGTTGATCGCAGCGGGGTTCGAAAAGCCGCAGCGCTTTTTCTCGAGCCTGTTCTGGGGAGCCTGGATTACTCGGCGCATATGAATAGGTGCCTCCGTAGGAGATCGCACAGCTTTTACCTCTTTCAGCGATGCTGTTTGCCCAAGACCGATGAGGAACATTTGCCGCGAGCGATCGCACGCGATCCGCATTGAGGACGTCCTCAATGCGTGAGCGCCGCTGCCCTTTCAAAGCACCGGGGCTGGCAGCGGGTCCCAGGTGCAATGAGTACGGAAGTGGCTATGCCAGCTTCGCCCGGTCCGGCTGTTGGATCGTGTCTGCGGGCGGGCTCTCCACAGAGCCCGCCGGCACGCTTGCATACATCCCGGTCGTGCGGAATTCGGTCGGACTCAAGCCGAAGGAACGACGGAAGACCTTCGCGAAGTAATTGGGGTCTTCGAATCCCGAGAGGATGGCCACTTCCTTGACCGGCAGGCTCGCCGTTTTCGTCAGCAGTTTCACGGCCCTCTGCAATCGCTTCTGCAACACATATTCGGCCGGGGCCATGCCTTCGCTGGCGGCAAAGACGCGAGAGAAATGGGCGCGGCTCAGGCCCGAGATGTGCGCCAGTTCCTCGACAGGCAGCGGGTGCTGAAGGTTGTTCATGATGTGGTCGACGACCCGATGCATTGTTCTGTGCTCGTGGCTGAACACCGGGTGCGAGCCAAAGACGTCGTCATAAAGCGCCATCGCCGCCTCGTAGGCGATCGCAGAGGCCCGTCCAGGCGTCTCGCCGCCACGGATCAGTCTGAGGCTGCAATCGGCCAGGTGCTCGATGGTTTCCGGTTGCAGCCTCAGCACAGGTCCGGTGACGGCGAGAATGGCGCGGTGGATGCGGAGCGCCTCGTCGCCGTTCATCGAAATCCAGAAGAACTCCCATCGCCCGTTATCTTCCAGCCAGTAGCGGTGATTGTGCGGCACGAGCAACAGCAGCGTCTCGCCCTCGCGCACCCGATAGCTGCGGTTCTCGTAGCGCAGATTTCCGGCGCCGGCGATCGTGTGCTGCAGCACGGTAAACGGCGTGTTGCCGCGCTTTCTTCCATCCCAGTCATAGGTGGCGTTGGTGCGGATTTCGTAGCCGGTGCTGGTCGGCATGGTGTGCAGGCTCTGGCGTCCCCGCGGCAGCGAAACGGTCCGCATGACCGGCCCGTTAGTGATCAAATCTTGCAGCATAAAATTACCCATGAAAGCACAATACCGCTCTGGCGGGGTCGGTAATTATAAACATAATGACGACCAATCGCGCAATGGTCGGTTCTTTCGGCTGAGCCAAAAGCCGTAACCACGCGGAAGTTGCCCATAGCGGCGGGGCGATTCCGTGAATTGATTTTACCCTTCTTATGAAGGGGCGCAGTCCAGGAGGAGTGAAAAGGGCATGGCAAGTTTCAAGATCGCCATCATCGGCGCCGGCAGCATCGGCTTCACCAAGAAGCTCTTCACCGACATTCTCGCCGTGCCGGAGCTCACCGACATCGAAGTCGCGCTCACCGATCTCAGCGCCCGCAATCTGGAGATGATCAAGGCGATCCTCGACCGGATCGTTGAGGTCAACCGCCTGCCGACGAAGGTAACGGCGACGACCGATCGGCTGAAAGCGCTGGAAGGTGCGCGCTACATCATCAGCTGCGTTCGCGTCGGCGGCCTCGAAGCCTATGCCGACGATATCCGCATCCCCTTGAAATACGGAGTCGACCAGTGCGTCGGCGACACAATCTGCGCCGGCGGCATCCTCTATGGCCAACGCAATATCCCGGTCATTCTCGATTTCTGCAAAGACATTCGCGCCGTCGCCGAACCGGGGGCCAAGTTCCTGAACTATGCCAACCCGATGGCGATGAACACCTGGGCGGCGATCGAATACGGCAAGGTCGACACGGTCGGTCTTTGCCACGGCGTCCAGCACGGCGGTGAGCAGATCGCCGAAATCCTCGGCGCCGGCGAGGGCGAGCTCGATTACATCTGCTCGGGCATCAACCACCAAACCTGGTTCGTCGATGTCAGGCTCAAGGGCCGCAAGATCGGCAAGGACGAATTGGTCGCCGCCTTCGAGGCGCACCCGGTGTTCTCCAAACAGGAAAAGCTCCGGATCGACGTGTTGAAGCGCTTCGGTGTCTATTCGACCGAGAGCAACGGCCATCTCTCCGAGTACCTTCCCTGGTATCGCAAGCGCCCGGAGGAAATCACCCGCTGGATCGACATGTCGGATTGGATCCACGGCGAAACCGGCGGTTATCTCCGGTATTCGACCGAAACGCGCAACTGGTTCGAAACCGAGTTTCCGCAGTTCCTGGAAGCAGCCGGTCTGCCGCTCGACCCGAAGAAGCGCTCGAACGAGCATGCGAGCCATATCCTGGAGGCGCTGGAAACGGGCCGGGTCTACCGTGGCCACTTCAATGTCAAAAACACCGGCGTCGTCACCAATCTGCCCGCGGATGCGATCATCGAATCCCCCGGTTTCGTCGACCGCTTCGGCATCAACATGGTCTCCGGCATCACGCTGCCCGAGGCCTGCGCCGCGACCTGCCTCGCCTCGATCAATGTCCAGCGCATGTCGGTGCATGCGGCAGTCACCGGCGATCTCGACCTCTTGAAGCTGGCAATGCTGCACGACCCCTTGGTCGGCGCCATCTGCACGCCGGAGGAAGTCTGGCAGATGGTCGACGAGATGATCGTCGCGCAGGCCCAATGGCTACCGCAATACGCCCATGCGATCGATGGCGCCAAGGAGCGCCTGAGCTGCGCCACGGTCAAGACGCGTGAGTGGAGCGGTGCCGCACGCCGCCAGGTCCGTTCGCTCGACGAGTTGCGCGCCGAGCGGCAGGCCCGCGTAGCGGGCTGATCTTTTTGCAGCACTTGTCCGCGTGAGGAGACGCCGGCCGGTGCTGCGCAACTGCAGACTTTCTAAGGAGGAGGCCGCGCTCCGGCGCGGCGAAAGAGGGAGAATCTGAGCCAATGACCAGCCACAGACTGACGAAGATGGCGAGCTTGCTGCTCGTCGGCATCTCGACCTTCGCGCTTCAGGCGGCGGCGTCCGAACCAACCGTCGTGCCCGAGCAGCCGCCATTTCCGGCGCAGGGCAAGATCACCTATGTGCCGCGCGACTCGATCGCCGAGTTCAAGGCCCTGCCGGAATATAAGGAGCCGGCCTGGGTCACCGAGAAATACGTCAAGACCGGCAAGCTGCCACCGGTCGCCGAGCGCCTTCCCAAGGAGCCGATGGTCTTCAAGACCGGCAACATGCCCGACGGCGTCGGCGTCTATGGCGATACGCTGCGCCACGTCATCGGTGGCCGGCCGGAGGGCTGGAACTACTCGGCCGGTCAGAGCCAGGGCTGGGGCGGCATCGACATCGGCATGTCCGAATGCCTGACCCGCACGGCGCCGCTCTTCCAAGTGGAAGCCAAGGACGTCGAGCCGCTGCCGAACCTTGCCAAGAGCTGGGAATGGTCCGCCGACGGTCACAAGCTGACGATGCATCTGGTAGAGGGCGCCAAGTGGTCCGACGGCGACCCCTTCGATGCCGATGACGTGATGTTCTATTGGGAGGACAACGTTCTCGATCCGAGCGTGACGCCGCTGAACGGGGCGACGCCCGAGACCTTCGGCGTCGGCACGACTCTGAAGAAGGTCGATCAGTATACGGTCGAATGGACATTCAAGGAGGCCTTCCCGCGCCAGCACCTCTACGCCATGGCTTATGGTACCTTCTGCCCCGGCCCGTCGCATATCCTCAAGGCCAAGCATCCAAAATATGCGGGTACGACCTACGACCAGTACAAGAACGCATTCCCGCCGGAATACATGAACATTCCCGTCATGGGCGCCTGGGTGCCGGTCGCCTATCGTCCCGATGACATCATCGTGCTGCGCCGTAACCCGTATTACTGGAAGGTCGACGAAGCCGGCAACCAGCTCCCCTATATCAACGAGCTGCACTACAAGCTCTCGACCTGGGCCGACCGCGACGTTCAGGCTATCGCCGGCTCCGCTGATCTTTCCAACCTCGAGCAGCCGGAAAACTTCGTCGAGTCGCTGAAACGTGCCGCCCAGGATACGGCACCCGCGCGGCTTGCCTTCGGTCCGCGCCTCATCGGCTACAATCTGCACATGAATTTCTCGGCCAATGGCTGGGGCGAGCCGGACGAACGCGCCCAGGCCGTGCGCGAGCTCAACCGCAACGAGGATTTCCGCAAGGCGGTGACCATGGCCGTCGACCGCAAGAAGCTCGGCGAGGCGCTGGTCAAGGGACCGTTTACGGCGATCTATCCGGGTGGTCTTTCCTCCGGCACGAGCTTCTATGATCGGCAGTCGACGGTCTATTATCCCTACGACCTTGACGGCGCGAAGGCGCTGATCGAAAAGGCGGGGCTCAAGGACACCGACGGCAACGGCTTCGTCAATTTCCCGGCCGGTACCGCCGGCGGGCGCGATGTCGAGATCGTGCTTCTGATCGACAACAGCTACAACACCGACCGCAACCTCGCCGAAGGCCTGATCGGCCAGATGGAGAAGATCGGCCTTCGCGTCGTGCTGAACTCGCTTGACGGCAAGCAGCGTGATGCCGCCAACTATGCCGGCAAGTTCGACTGGATGGTTCATCGTAATGCGGCGGAATACGCCTCGGTCGTGCAGAACACGCCGCAGCTTGCGGCGGCCGGACCGCGCACAAGCTGGCACCACCGCGCACCGGAGGGCGGCCAGCTCGACCTGATGCCGTTTGAACAGGAACTCGTCGACATCATCAACAAGTTCATTGCCACCAATGACAATGCCGAGCGTGCGGACTTGATGAAGCAGTATCAGAAGGTCGCGACGACGCATCTCGATACGGTGGGCCTTACCGAATATCCGGGCGCACTGATCATCAACAAGCGCTTCGCCAACGTACCGACCGGAGCGCCGATCTTCATGTTCAACTGGGCCGAGGACACGATCATGCGTGAACGCCTCTTCGTGCCCGCCGACAAGCAGGGTGACTTCGAGCTCTTTGCTGAACAGCTTCCGGGCAAGCCCGGTGAGAAAGGCCTCAGCAATTAACGCCAAGCCGCTCCTCCGGCTGCAGGCCGGAGGAGCGCTCCATCACCCCAACCGACAGAAGGAAACGGCATGTTCAGGTTTCTGCTTGTCCGCATCGCCTCTGCCATTCCGGTGCTCTTGGTCCTGAGCGTGGCGACCTTTGCCATCATCCAGGCGCCGCCCGGTGACTATAGCGACTACATCCGCTCGCAGCTCATCAACCAGGGTGGCGCTTCCTACGAGGAAGCGGAAGCTCAGGCGCAGGCCTATCGCAAGGAACATGGCCTCGATAAGCCGCTGCCGGTGCAATACGTCAATTGGATGACCGGCATCCTGACGCGCGGCGATTTCGGACACAGCCTCTACTACAACAAACCGGTTGCCGATGTCGTCGGCGAGCGCCTGCCGCGCACACTGGCCCTGGCGCTCGTCTGCCACATCCTCGCGTCTGTCATCGGCATTTCCTTCGGCATCATCGCCGCAACCCGGCAATATTCCTGGATCGACAGCCTGCTTTCGACCGTGTCCTTCCTCGGCATGACGGTGCCGCGCTTCCTGATGGCGCTTATCATCGTCTATGTCCTCGTCTTCCATTTCAATGTCAGCGAGATCAACAGCTTCCACTCGGCCCGCTACGGCGGTGCGCCCTGGTCCTTTGACAAGTTCGTCGACCTCGTCAAGCATGTCTGGCCGGTCGTCGCGATCGCCACCTTCGGCGGCCTCGCCTACAATATGCGGGTGATGCGCGGCAATCTGCTCGACACGCTGAACGCCCAATATGTCGAGACGGCGCGCGCGAAGGGCCTGAGCGAGGGTGCCGTGGTTCTGCGCCACGCCGTTCCCAACGCGCTGCATCCGCTGATCATGTACCAGGGCGTGGTGCTGCCCTATATGCTGACGGGCGAAATCGAGACGGCGATCATCTTCGCGCTGCCGACCGTCGGACCGGCCATCGTCGGCTCCATGTGGGTGGGCGACGTCTATGTCACTGCCACCTTCATGCTGGTGCTTTCGGCCACCCTCATCCTCGGCAATATCATCGCCGACATGCTGCTGGCCGCGCTCGATCCGCGCGTGCGTCTGGGAGGAGCCCACGCATGACCGTCGAGATTGAGACAGCCCTTCCGCTCACCGTCGAACCTAAACAGGAGCATCATAACGAAAGCTACCAGGCGCTCGTCTGGCGCCGGCTCAAGCGTTCCTGGACCGGCATACTTGGCCTGGTTCTCGTTGGCCTGCTGATCTTCATGGCAATTTTCGCCGACTTCCTGTCGCCGGTCGATCCGAAGGCCACGGGCGTCGCCTTTGCGCCGCCGCAGGCGATCAGCTTCACCGACAAGGACGGGAATTTCGTCCTGCCGCCGCGCAGCTACCCTTTGACCGAGGGCGCAGAGCTCGACCCGATCACGTTCCAGCCGATCATCGGCCCTGATTACGATAACCCGCAGGTCCTCGGTTTCTTCGTCAAAGGGGCGCCTTACCGGCTCTTCGGCCTGATCCCGTGCGAACGGCATTTCTTCGGCGCGGTCGACGGCTCGCCGGTGCATCTGCTCGGCACCGACAAGTTCGGCCGGGATGTGCTGTCGCGCATTCTCGTCGGATCACGCATCTCGCTGATGATCGCCCTCGTCGTCGTCTCGATCGTCACCGTCGTCGGCACGACTGTCGGCATGGCATCCGGCTATTTCGGCGGCCGCTTCGATGTCTGGACGCAGCGCTTCGTCGAGCTGGTGCTCGCCTTCCCGCAACTGCCGCTCTACCTGGCACTGACCTCGCTGATCCCGGTGACGGCGCCGACCAATGTCTTCCTCGCCTTCGTCATCATCGTTATGTCAGCGCTTGGATGGGCGCAGATGTCACGCGAGGTGCGTGGCAAGACGCTGGCGCTCGCCCGCATCGACTATGTGCGAGCGGCGATTGCTGTCGGCGCCAGCGACCGGCGCATCATCTTCCAGCACATCCTGCCGAATGTGATGAGTCACGTGATCGTCGCGGTCACGCTCTCGATCCCGCAGGTGGTGCTGCTCGAATCCTTCCTTGGGTTTCTGGGCTTTGCGGTCAAGCCGCCGCTGATTTCCTGGGGGCTGATGTTGCAGGACACGTCCACCTATTCCGTCATCGGGTCCTATCCCTGGATCCTATCGCCCGTCGCCTTCGTGCTTGTCACGGTCTTCGCCTTCAATGCCCTTGGCGACGGCTTGCGCGATGCGATCGACCCCTATTGAGGAGGATGCTCATGACAGGAACTATCGACGTCCTCTCCGCCGCTCCCGCCGAGAGAAAGGATCTTCTGGAACGGAACGGCCGGCCGATCATCGACGCGCGCAACGTCGCTGTCCGCTTCAAGGTCGAGCATGGCACGGTGGAAGCGGTGAAGGACGTGTCCTTCCAGCTCTATCGCGGCGAGACCATCGCCATCGTCGGCGAGTCCGGCTCGGGCAAATCGGTGACGGCGCGCAGCGTCATGGGGCTTCTATCGAAGCGCGCCACGATCGCCCGGCAATCGCGTATCGAATATGACGGCAAGGATGTGCTCAAGTTCTCGTCACGCGAGCGGCGGGCGCTCCGCGGCGATCGGCTGGCGATGATCTTCCAGGAGCCGATGAGCTCGCTCAATCCCGTCTATACGGTCGGCGCGCAGATCATCGAGGCGATCCGGGCACATCGCAGGATCAGCCGCCGCGCAGCGACCGAACGCGCGCTCGAACTGCTGCGCCATGTGAAGATCCCCGATCCCGAGCTCCGGCTCAACCAGTATCCGCACCAGCTCTCCGGCGGCCAGCGGCAGCGCGTGATGATTGCCATGGCGCTTGCCAACGATCCGGATGTGCTGATCGCCGACGAGCCGACGACGGCGCTCGACGTGACCGTCCAGGCGCAGATTCTCAATCTGATCCGCGACCTGCAGCGCGAGCTCGGCATGGCGGTGATCCTGATCACCCACGACCTGACGGTCGTGCGCCAGTTCTCGGACTATGTCTATGTCATGCAATATGGCGAGGTGAAGGAGCACAACACGACCGCGGCGCTCTTCGCCAACCCCTTGCACCCCTATACCAAGCGGCTGCTTTCGTCGGAGCCTTCAGGCGCCGCCAATCCGCTACCGGACAATGCGCCGATCGTCCTCGACGGACGGGATGTGAAGGTCTCCTTCATGCTGAAGAAGGGGGGCCTGTTCCGTTCGCAGTTTTCCGAGCTGGTCGCGGTCGACAAGCTCAGCCTCAATCTGCGCAAGCATGAGACGCTCGGGCTCGTCGGCGAATCCGGTTCGGGCAAGACGACCTTCGGCCAGGCCCTGATCCGACTGCTCAATGCCGATGGTGGCGAGATCTTCTTCGACGGGATCCCGATCCACGACAAGGACCGCACCGCAATGCGGCCGCTGCGTTCGCGCATCCAGATCGTCTTCCAGGATCCCTTCGCCTCGCTCAATCCGCGCATGTCGATCGGCCAGATCATCGAGGAGGGGCTGGTCGTCAACGGCATTGGTGCCAATCGAAAGGAACGGCTCGACCGGGTGGTCGATGCGCTGACAGCGGCCGGAATGCCGGGCAACATCCTGTCACGCTTCCCGCACGAGTTTTCGGGCGGCCAGCGTCAGCGTATAGCGATCGCCCGTGCCATCGCGCTCGAGCCGGAATTCATCCTGCTCGACGAGCCCACTTCGGCGCTCGATCTCTCCGTCCAGGCCCAGATCATCGAACTGCTGCGCAAGCTGCAGGATGAGCGAGGCCTCAGCTATCTCTTCATCTCCCATGACCTCAAGGTCGTGCGCGCGCTCTGCCACCGGGTCGTGGTGATGCAGCACGGCAGAATAGTCGAGGAGGGGCCGGTGAGCGAAATCCTGTCCAATCCCAAGACCGCCTACACCGAACGGCTTGTGAAAGCCGCCTTCGATGTGGCCGCATGACACCAGAAAGCAGAGGCAATCCATGACCAGACAACCCAAGATCACCTTTATTGGCGCTGGCTCCACCGTCTTCATGAAGAACATCATCGGCGACGTACTGCAGCGCCCGGCGTTGTCAGCCGCGACCATCGCGCTGATGGACGTCAACCCTCAACGTCTCGGCGAAAGCGAAATCGTCGCCGGCAAGCTGGTGCGCTCGCTCGGCGTCAAGGCCGCTATCGAGACTCATTCCAACCAGAAGAAGGCGCTGGAGGGTGCCGATTTCGTCGTCGTCGCCTTCCAGATCGGCGGCTACGAGCCCTGCACCGTCACCGATTTCGAGGTGCCGAAGAAATATGGTCTGCGCCAGACGATCGCCGATACGCTCGGCGTCGGTGGCATCATGCGCGGGCTTCGCACCGTGCCGCATCTGTGGAAGATCTGTGAGGACATGCTCGAGGTCTGCCCCAACGCCATCCTCTTGCAATATGTCAACCCGATGGCGATCAACACCTGGGCGATCGCCGAGAAATATCCGACGATCCGTCAGGTGGGCCTCTGCCACTCGGTCCAGGGCACGGCCTATGAGCTTTCGCGCGATCTTGATATCCCGGTTTCGGAAATCCGCTACCGCGCGGCCGGCATCAACCACATGGCGTTCTTCCTCAAATTCGAGCACAAGCAATCAGACGGCAGCTACCGTGATCTCTATCCGGATCTCGTGCGCGGCTACCGCGAAGGCCGTTTCCCAAAACCCAGCCACTGGAACCCGCGCTGCCCGAACAAGGTGCGCTACGAAATGCTGACGAGACTCGGCTACTTCGTCACCGAAAGCTCGGAACACTTCGCCGAATACACCCCCTATTTCATCAAGGATGGCCGGCCCGATCTTATCGAGAAGTTCGGCATTCCACTCGACGAATATCCGAAACGCTGCGTCGAGCAGATCGAGCGCTGGAAGGGGCAGGCGGCCGCCTTCAAGGAGGCCGAGACGATCGAAGTGGCCGAAAGCCATGAATACGCCTCCTCGATCATGAACTCGGTCTGGACCGGCGAGCCCTCTGTTATCTACGGCAACCTCCGCAACAATGGCTGCATCACCTCGTTGCCGCAGAACTGCGCCGCCGAAGTCCCTTGCCTGGTCGACGCATCCGGCATCCAGCCGACTTTCATCGGCGATCTGCCGCCGCAGCTCACGGCGCTGATCCGCACCAACATCAACGTCCAGGAGCTGACGGTGCAGGCGCTGATGACCGAAAACCGTGAACATCTCTACCACGCCGCGATGATGGACCCGCACACGGCGGCCGAACTCGACCTTGACCAGATCTGGTCGCTCGTCGACGATCTGCTCACAGCCCATCGCGACTGGATCCCGGAATGGGCGCGGGTGTCGAAGAAGGTCCAGGCGGCCTGACATTTTCTCCCGGTCAGGTCGCGTCGAGCCCCGGAACCTCATGTCTTTCTCCCTATGTCCTAGCCGATTCAAGGGCAAAGCAGGCAGCAGGTTCCGGGGCTTGTTCTTTTCAAGCCGAAGTCGTCGCCTCTTGCGGCAGCACGATGCGCATGCAGGCGCCGCCGGACGGCGAGCGGGCGACGTCGACATAGCCGCCGTGCAACTGGACGATCTTCTGCACCAGGTTGAGGCCCAGGCCCGCCCCCTTGCCGTCCTTGCGAAGCCGCTGGAACGGCTCGAAGATCCGGTCCGTTTCGCTGCGCGGGATGCCGTCGCCGTCGTCGCACACATCGATCGCGCCTTGCGGGTCGACCTTGACCATGATCGTGCCCCGTCGGCCGCCATGGTCGATGGCGTTCTGCACGAGATTGGTGAGCGCCCGCTCCAGAGATGCTTCGTCCCCTGTCACAATCACGGGACGTCGATCCGCCTCGAAGGTCACCTCGTAGCCGGCCCCAAAGGCAAGCGGTGCGAGCGCAACGATCACCCGTTCGGCAAGGGCCGCGAGATCGACGGGCCTGAATTCGTCCTTCTGGGCATCGAGCCGTTCGAGGTCGAGAAGCTGACCTGCCAGGATTGAAAGGCGCGTCACGTCCTCGTTGAGGCGGGTCTTGTCTGGTCCCGGTGGCAGCGAGGCGATGCGGGCGCCAAGGATGGCGACCGGCGTGCGCAGCTCATGGGCGGCCTGGGCCAGGAAACGCTTGTGCCTCGTATAGCCTTCGTCGAGGCGTTCGAGCGCATCGTTGACGGCCCTCACCAACGGCAGGAATTCCGAGGGAACGCCTGCGACCGGCATCTGGATGCCGCGCTGGTCGTATTCGATATGCGCCGCATGCGAGGCCGCATGGGAGAGGCCCGACAACATTCGCCGTACGACGACGGGCGTGACCACCACGGTCGCAAAGGCGAGCAGCAACAACATCGGCACGAAGATGGTGAGGAAGGCGCCGGTCGTGCTGAGCAGCAGACGGCCGAAGGTCAGTTCCCCCTCGGTGCCGCTGAAGATCTGGACGCTGCCCGCTGGCGACTCGAGCCATTTGACGACGGCTTCGGGGCGCGCGTTCTTGTCCGGCGAAAGCCTGAAACGGGCGTCGTTCATGTGCTCGAGGCCGGCGATCGCAAAGGCGAAGGCTTCGGGCACCTTGCCTTCGGCGAGGCTCTGTCCTTGCTTGTCGCGTACGATGAACCAGATATTTGCTGCCCGCTGGCGCAGCCGGATCAGGTCAGGCGTTTCTTGAAGGACGAGCTTACCCTCGGCGTTGCGTGTGATCGCATCCTTCAACACGTCGACATTGCCGTTCTCGTACCCGTCGATGAGATAGCCGGTCACCCAGAGCAGCCCGACGGCAATGGCGATCACAACCAGCGTCGCGACCGTTTCGAACAGCACCAGCCAGCCGACGAGGCGCCATTTAAACGAATGCGGGGCTCTGCCGCTCATGAATCTTCCCTGAGGAGATAGCCCACGCCGCGAATGCCGTTGATGATCACTCCGGCATTCGCATCGGCAAGCTTGCGGCGAACGCGCGAGATATGGGTGTCGAGCGCGTTCGACTGGATGTCGTCATCGAGGCCGAAGACGGCTTCCATCAGTGCGGCGCGCAGCACCATCCGGCCCATGCGCCGGGTCAGCGTCTCGAGCACCAGAAGTTCGCGCCGCGGCATCTTCAGCGGCGCCCCGGCGATACTTGCTTCGCAGTGCGCAAGGTCGAAGGAGAGACGCCCGACGGTGACGATATCGGATTGCACGGGCACGGGACGCCGCGCCAGCGCCCGCAGCCGCGCCAGCAGTTCCTCGAAGGCAAAGGGCTTGCCGATATAGTCGTCCGCCCCGCCATCGAGACCGGCAACCCGTTCTGCGAGATCGTCGAGCGCGGTCAGCACCAGCACCGGCACATTGTTGCCGCGCGACCGGATCACCGGAATGAGCGAGAGCCCGTCACCATCGGGCAGCTTTCGATCCAGCACGACCACGTCGTAGACGGCATCGTTCAGGATCAAGGCGGCCTCGGTGAGGTCGCGCGCGTGGTCGGCGATCATCCGGTGATGGCTCAAGGCCGCCCTGAGCGCTCCCGCGAGTTCCTTCTCATCCTCGACCAGCAAGACCCGCATGAATGCGCTTTACCTCCTACAGTGTGCTCACGCGCGCGATCCTAGCGGCGCTTCATTGAGGGAACCTGTCATCCTGCCGCAAAGTAATCCCGATCGCCGCTGCCTTACAATCTTTCGTTGCGAATGTCGCTCATGACATGCTGTCTCAATGTAGATCCTTAGGCTGGGCGGCAATTGCTCGCGAACGTCAATTCTTGCGGGCAAAGCCAACCTGGATCAGGGCGCATGAAGGTCAGCAAACGAAAGCGACATTCAATCAAGGAAAACGGAGAAGGGGCTGCTCGCCGCCACACCGTGCGGCAGGTTGTGGTTGCGCACACAAGGCGGCTTCTGCGGCGTGGAGCGCTGGCGCTTGCACTTGCTGCGGCCGGCTGCGCCGGCCCGGATGTGACGCCGACCAACACGCGGCTCGAGCTGACGACCGGAGCAGTGCCCCGGCAGCAGCCAGTCTCGGATGCCGGCGACACCGGTATCGTCCTTGCCTTTTCCGGAGGCGGTGCCCGCTCTGCCGCCTTCGGCTACGGCGTGTTGTCGGCGCTGGCGGAAGAGCCATCACCGGCCGCAAGGGAGCGTCGTCTTGCGGATGATGTCGCTGTCGTCGCCGGTGTTTCCGGCGGCGCGGTGCTTGCCTCTTATTTCGCCCTATATGGCCGTTCGGGCCTTGAAGATTTTCGCAAGCGTTTCCTCGGGCGCGACGTCGAGGCCTCGCTTAGGATGTCGTTTTCGCCGGCGAATATCCTGCGCGGCTATCGCGGCGGGGTGAACGATCTATCCGGCTTTCCTGCGTGGCTCGATGCGAACCTGTTCAAGGGAGCGACACTCGGCACCGTTGCCCGCCCGGGTCACCCGCGCCTGGTGATCCATGCGACCGACCTCTATAACCGCGCGCCGTTCATCTTCGACCGAGCGTCCTTCACCGCCATTTGCAGCAGCTACGACGACTATTCGCTCGCCTATGCCGTCGCCGCCTCGGCCGCAGTCCCGGTGGTGTTTGCGCCTCTGACCTTAAAGAACTTCCGGACCGGCTGTGAGGCTTTGCCGGAGCGCGCACAGGCGGCGCGATCGCAGCCGCCGGGCTCGCTCGTCGCGCGCGAATACGCCGATTCACTCAGGCGCTACGAAACGGCGAAGGATCTCAACTATCTCAAGCTCTACGACGGTGGTCTGGTCGATGGCGTCGGAACGCAGAGCCTGCTGCATCTAATGGGGCGGTCGGCGCCCGAACCCATTCCAGAGGAACGGGCCCTGCGCCTCAGGCACCTGATCGTCATCGTCGTCGATGCCTCGACCCGCATCGGAGGGGATCTGTCGCAAACCGTCGACAGCCCCAAGGCGCCGGATGCGATCGTCGCGGCCATCGACGCGATGATCAACATCCCCAACCTCCAAAGCTTCGATGCCTTGCGCGACCATCTGCCCGCCTGGCGCAACAAATTCGTGAAATGGCGTTGCGGCATGGGTGGTGCAAGGCGAGGCTGCGGCGATCTTGATGTCGATGTCATCCGGCTGGCCTTGACCGATATCGTCGACCCGCCACTGGCGCGGCGGATCATGAAGCTCCACAACAGGCTGGCATTGGATGCGGAGGATGTCGATTTCCTGTCGGGCCTTGGCCGGCGGTTGCTCATCGAGCATCCCGGATACCAGCGATTCCTGGACCGCATCAGGCGGAGCACGACGGATGGGCGTATGAGCGCCTTGTCGAATTGGCGCTCGCGCGATCTAAATAACAGTAAATACTAATGCAACCTCTCTGAATAAGCCTTTTGATGTGATAAACTCATCGCGGGAGCAACAGCCGGCTAAGGAGATGCCGGCCTCCATTTCATCTTGTTGTTCAATCGTTTGTGGATGTCGAGGCAGCGTCTCCACCATGCCGGGCAAGGTCGGGTCCATTGCGAAGTGGCCTTTGACCAACAACTCGGATTGGGAGGTGTACAATGGTTCGCAAACTGTTTCTCGTTTTGGCTGCCGCGGCATCTACGCTTGCGATCAACGGGGCTGCATGGGCCGATTTTACAATCCTCGTGCCATCGAGCAGTGAAGGTGACGGCCTAAGGGCCGCTGCCGCCGACTACTCGAAAATGAAGAGCACGAAGGTGGAGATCGTGCAGGCGCCTTACGCCAATGTGTTTGAGCAGGGCGCCAATGCAGGAGCGACCAAATCCGGCGTGTTCGACATCATCCTGATGGATGACCCATGGATTCCGTTTTTCGCGGAGAACGGACATCTGGAGGATCTGACGCCATTCTTCAAGAAGGCGGGCTTAGAGGGGCCGGACACCGATTTCCTTTCGAAGTCGCTGGCAATATGCCGCAACCCTTACAATACGGGTCCCTATGTCTGCCTGCCCTATGTGGGTAACGCGCAGATGTTCTTCTACGACGCCGCGAAATACAAGGAAGCCGGTGTTGACGCCCCCAAGACCTGGGACGACGTCTTGAAGGCGAGCCAGGCCCTGACCAAAGAAGGCGGCGGTCGCTATTTCGGTTACGTTTTCCGTGGCGGCCAGGGTAACCCGGTCGTCGCCGATTTCATGCCGATCTTCTGGTCCTATGGCGCCAATATGTTCAACGAGGATCGTACGAAGGTGACGATCGACACGCCGGAAGGCGCGGCCGCGATGAAGACATTCATGGCGCTCCGCGACGTTTCTCCAAAGGGGATCGAGAGCTATAACGCCAACGAGGTGGGCACTGCGCTTGCCGCCGGCACCGCAGCGTCGTCAATCAACTGGCCGAACTGGGTTGCGACCTTCGAGGATCCGACCCAATCGAAAATGGTCGGCAAGATATCCTACAGTCCGATTCCGGCGGGCACGAAACCGGGCAGCTCCGAAATCGGCCATTGGACCATGGGCATCATGTCGGCTTCCAAGAACAAGCAGGAGGCTTTCGACTTTATGATCTGGGCGACCTCGCCCGAGCAGATCAAGATCTCCGCCGAGCGCGGTAATCCGCCGGTCCGCACCTCGGTCTTCACCGATCCGGAACTGACCAAGCAGGAGAAATTCCGCCATTACCCGGTGCTGATGGAGGCGATCCAGGCCTCGACGCCACGGCCGCGCCATCCGAAGTGGCCGGAGATCGAAAATGCCTTCGGGATCGAGCTTTCCAAGGCAGTCGCGGGCACGATCACGCCGGAGGAGGCGCTGAAGAACTCACAGAAAGCGGTCGAAGAAATCACCGGGCTTAAATAGGCGGACGCCTATAACGGTAGGGCCACAGGCTCTGCTCTTGCGGCCGCACCGGAACCGACCGGTGGGGTCGCATCCGACGTCAGTAGCGAAAGCGCCCGACTCTTATCAGAGACGCAACGGTCGCTGTCGCATTTTGAATTGCTGCATGTTTGCATCCTTGATTGGCTACGGACACATGCAGTAGCGCCTGCGGGAGGAGCCAATGTTGAGGCCCGACAAAGGCATGCCGATGGCGCCGCCCAGAGGTGGCGCGCTCGAGCATTGGACCGAGCGTCACCTGCGCTACCTGATGCTTGCGCCGACGATGATCGTCCTTCTGGCACTGACGATCTTTCCCAGCTTCTACATGTTCTATGCGGCGGTCCACAGGATCAGCCCCAATCCTGATCTGCCCTGGGAGTTCGTCGGCTCAGGCAATTTCGCGCGGCTGTTGACCGACGCCCAGTTTCACGTCGCGCTGCGCAACACCGCGGTGTTCACGATCGTGGCGGTGACGTTTGAATTCTTGCTCGGACTGGGCCTGGCGCTGCTGCTTGATAAGTTCATCCGCCGGCTGACCTTTCTGAAAACCGTCCTGATGATCCCGATGATGCTGCCGCCGATCGCCGTCGCGATCACCTGGAAGATCATCTATGAGCCACAGTTTGGCGTCCTGAACGAGATCATGTTCCGTCTCGGTCTTCCATTGCAGGCCTGGGCGGGCGACGTGAATTTGGCGATGTTCTCAATCATCGTCGCCGATGTCTGGCAGTGGACGCCATTCATATTCCTGTTGATGTTGGCGGGGCTGGCAAGTCTGCCGATCGAGCCCTACGAGGCGGCGGCGCTCGACGGCGCCTCGTCCTGGCGGCAGTTCTGGGATCTGACGCTGCCTTTCCTGAAACCGGTCATCGCGATTGCCGTGCTCTTGCGCGTCATGGATGCGCTGCGTCTCTTCGATCTGGTCTTCATCCTGACGGGGGGAGGTCCGGCGGATCGAACGAAAGTCTTGAGCCTGTACATCTATCAGGTCGCCTACCGCTTCGCCGATCCCGGCTACGCTGCAGCGATCTCGCTCTTCGTGCTATTCGTGACGATCGTGCTGAGCACCTGGTTCATGAAGCGCATGCGGCTGGCGGAGTGAGGCGACGATGGCGACGATAAGAACTCGCAGCCGTGGCAGCGAAATGCTTCTCCGCCTGGCCGCCTATCTGACAATCCTCGTCGCGCTGATCCTGACGTTGTTTCCCGTTTATTGGATCGCGGTGAATTCGTTCAAATACGACATCGACATTTTCGCCGTGCCGCCCGAATGGTTGCCGCGCAACCCGACCTTGAAGCACTATGACGAAGCGTTCATCCAGCGTCCGTTCCTGCGCTACGCACTGAACAGTTTGCTCGTCGCGGTCGGCACCACGATCATCTCTGTCGGCTTCGGCACGATGGCTGGTTATGCCTTGGCGCGATTCAGCTATCCCTGGCAATGGCGCAAGCAGATCTCGTTCTGGATTCTTTCGACGCGGATGATGCCGCCGATCGTCAGCATCATCCCGCTCTATCTGTTCTTCAACGCCTTCGACATGCTCAACACCAAGTCGGCGCTCATCATCGCCTACACCGCCTTCAACCTGCCGTTCGCCACCTGGATGATGAAGAGCTATTTCCAGGACTTGCCTGTCGAATTGGAAGAGGCGGCGATCGTCGACGGTGATACGCGATGGGGCGCCTTCCTGCATGTCGCCTTGCCGCTGGCGCGTCCAGGGCTCGCGGCCACCGCCATCTTCTGCCTGATCATCTCCTGGAACGAGTTCCTGCTTTCCCTGATCATCACGCTCACCGAGCAGTCGCAGACGCTGCCGATCGGCATTGCCGGGCGGGTGACGCAGTACAAGACCTATTGGGGGGAAATCAGCGCCGCCGGGTTCATGGCCTGCGTGCCGATCGTCATCTTCGCGTTCATCGTTCAGAAGCATCTGGTCCGGGGGTTGTCTCTCGGGGCGGTCAAGGGGTGAGACCATGGCGTCCGTGACGTTCAACAACGTCTCCAAGAAATTCGGCGAATTCGTCGCGGTGGCCGACTTTAATCTGGAGGTCCGGGACAAGGAGTTTCTCGTCCTGCTTGGCCCCTCCGGTTGCGGCAAGACCACGACGATGCGCATGGTCGCTGGCCTCGAGGAGGCGACCTCCGGCGATATCTACATCGATGCGGAACGCATTAATGGTGTCCTGCCGAAGTATCGCGACGTCGCGATGGTCTTCCAGTCCTATGCGCTCTACCCGCACCTGACCGTCGAGCAGAACATCGGCTACCCTCTCAAGATCCGCAAAGTGCCACCCGAGGAAAGCAAACGGCGCGTCGCCGAAGTCGCGCGTCGGGTGGAACTCGAGACCATGCTGTCACGTCTGCCAAGGGAACTTTCGGGCGGCCAGCGCCAGCGCGTCGCGCTTGCCCGTGCGATCGTGCGCACGCCGCGCGTCTTTCTCATGGACGAGCCGCTCTCCAATCTCGACGCGAAGCTGCGCACCCAGATGCGCTCGGAGCTGAAACATCTCCAGCATGAGCTCCAGGTCACGACGATCTACGTCACGCACGACCAGATCGAAGCGATGACGCTGGCGCATCGGGTGGCGGTCATGAACAAGGGGGTGATCGAGCAATTGGGTACGCCGCGGGACATCTACAGCGATCCGCGTACGCTTTTCGTCGCCGGCTTCATCGGCTCGCCGCCGATGAACCTCATTCCGGGCGAGGCGAGGGACGGCATCTTCACGAGCGCTGCGCTGAGGGTCGGCGGGCTCGGCCAGGCAAGCGTTCCCCGCGCGGTTCTCGGCGTTCGCCCAGAAGACATCCATGCGACGGGAGCCGGGGGTCACGATGCCAATCTGGTCGCTCCAATCTACTCGGTCGAACTCACCGGAGAGAACACGCTTGTCAGCCTCAGGCTCGGCGCCCAATTGCTGACCCTGCGGGCAGACAAGAATTTCGCAGGTCAGATCGACCAGCCGATTGGCATCAAGGTCGCGGCCGATCGGGTGTTTCTGTTCGATGGCGAGTCTCAGCGTCGTGTCGACTTCTAGTTTCCGAATGATGGTTCTAGCGATCGCGCTCACGTTTTTTGCGGCGAGGGCGACCACCGCCGATGACGGTCCGATCGCCGGCAATCCGCTTATCGACATTCCCGCCGGCACTTTCGTGTTCGGCCGTGACGACGGCCCGGAAAACGAACGCCCGCGCCGCCTGGTGTCGGGCCACGCCTTTGCGATCAACCGCACCGAAATCACCAATCGGCAATATCGGGCCTTCGTGGAAGCGACGGGCCATCGTCCCGCTTTCTACGCGGGGCATCCGATTCTCGGTTTGGACGATTATCCGGTGGTCGGGGTAAGCTGGGGAGACGCCGATGCCTTTTGCCGTCATTATGGCCTCACTCTCCCTTCGGAGCAGCAGTACGAGAGGGCGGCGCGCGGGACCGAGGGGCAGGCGTTTCCATGGGGTACTGCGCCCGCGGATGGCCGCCGCGCCAACGCCGGCGCCGCGATTTGCTGCGCTGGCGACGTGAGCGACGGCTATCCGATGACTGCCCCCGCCCTGTCGTTTGCCGATGGTGCAAGCGGCGAAGGAGTACTCAACCTCGTCGGCAATGTCTGGGAATGGACGAGCGATCTCTATGCGCCCTATGCTGGCACGGCCGCCAGCAGCGGCGCCAAATCGTATCGCGTGCTGCGCGGCGGGGCCTGGAACAGCGATCCCACACATCTTACCACAACCTATCGTTTGGCCTATGATCCCAACTTCCGGTTCTCGGGGAATGGCGGTTTCCGATGCGTCCGTTCCGGCAGATGACGATCCTCGTCGCCTTCTTGCTTCTCGCAGCAGGTACCGCTGCCGAGCCGGCGGTCGCCCCGGGCTACCGGCTTGAAAGCTTCAGCAAGGCCGGTGCTGCCTTCGGCGGCCTTTCTCGCGACGGCGAGGCCCTTCTCGTTACCGATCTTGCCAGTGGCCGGCTCTACCGGCGGATGCCTGCGGGCGACTTCGAAGCGTTCGGTCCGGTCTTTCCCCATGGCCTCGACGTGATCGGCGACCCGACCGGTCCCTATCGGGTGCTTCGTGTCGGCGACAAGCTTGTCGTCGCCCAAGGATGGACGCCGGCCGATACAGATGCCGGACCCTATGATCACGCCCTCATCGCGATTGACGGTGCCGGCAGGCGCCGTGTCATCAACGCCGACTTCTGGAATCCGTTCGACCTCGTCACCGCCGTGGATGGCTATTACGTCGTCGATTCTGCGCGCAACAGCGTCGAACGACTTGGAACCGACGGTCGCAAGCAGACGCTCATGAGCTTTCGCCGCCTTCGTCAACAGGCGGCCGCGCTGGAAACACTCTCCCCGACGGAGTTCAACAAGGGGAGCTACGAGGTCGATGCGGTGCCGACCGGGATCACGCTTCGCCAGGGGCGTCTCTATGTTGCGCTTTTCGGCGGTTTCCCTTTCCTCGCCGGTGCCGGGAAGGTCGTTTCAATTCCGGAGAAAAGCGAGGGTGCGGAGCTGCGGCCGGAGGTTGACGGCCTGAATGCACCGGTCGCTGTTGCCTTCGACAAAAAGGGACGGATGCTCATCCTCGAACACGGCGTATACGACCAACAACAGGGGTTTCGAGCAACCAGTGGCCGGCTGCTGCTGTTCGATAATGCGACGGGCAGCCGGGAGACGGTGGTCGATGGGCTGACGCGACCGGTCTCCGTCCTCGTGTGGGACGACAGGCAGATCGTCATCTCCGAACTCGGCGGCACGCTGCTCTTTCTGGCCCGCGAAGAGGGGCGGTGAAGGCGCAACGAGCGCCGCGCGCCTTATCAGGCGCGCAACGGTCGCTGTAGCACGTTGAGTTGCTACATGTTTTATCTTTAAATCGGCGACGATCTAGGGAAACGTGCCGTAGCGGAGCTATTCGAGGTCCGTTGCTGCAGCTTAGTTCGCCCGTGCTTCCAGCCAGTCATACCACTCGTCTTCGCTGCCGTGGAAAACGTTGAGGTCGATCTTGCCGTCGACGCCGTGCGAGAGGCCGGAGCCCGAATATTGCCAGAACAGCCATTTGCGGTTCGGGTAGACCTTGGACGGATGCTGCGCCACTGCGCGCAGCCAGAACGGATAGTTCTGGAATGCGCCCTGCAGGTTGTCGGCATAGAAGTCCGGCGCCGTATAGATGATCGGACGCTGGCCGTAATGCGCTTCGAGCTTGTCCATGAACACCTGCATCTTTTCGCGCACGCGTTCGGGTGACAGGCGCCGCTTGCAGCTGGATTCGCCGTTGTATTCGACGTCGATCACGGGCGGCAGAGCGCCGGGTTCGCGCGGCACGTTGCGGATGAACCAGTCCGCCTGCTCGCCGGCGGTGCGGCACCAGTAGAAGAAGTGATAGGCGCCGCGCCGCATACCGGCTGCCTTGGCGGCGCGCCAGTTCTTCTTGAACATCGGGTCGAGATGGTCGCCGCCGTCCGTCGCCTTGATGAAGGCGAAATTTGCGCCCTGGGTGCGCAACTTCGACCAGTCGATCTCGCCCTGCCAGCGCGAAACATCGACGCCGTGGACGGCCATCTTGCGCGGATTTTTGGCGCGGCCGAAATTGATCGGCTTGGCGTCGCGGAAACGGTGGCCGTAGATCCGAGAGCGCCCCTGCGGCATCGTCTGTGTGACCGGATTGTCGGGGGCCACGAAGGCGACCGGCCGAGCGCCGGGGACGGGCATGTCCATGGTCGCGGTTGTCGTCGTCGTATTGGCCGCTGGCACAAAGGCTTCAGGCTCCGGAACCGGGCCCGCCCAGGCGAGCATCTCCTGCGGCGGTGCGGACTGGACGGTTTGGGGTGGCGTTACCTCGGAGATCCTTGCGCCGACATTGGCGGCCGGTACCGGTGCGGCCGAAAGCACGACGGAGCTGGTCGTTTCACGCGAGGGCCGCGGTGCGATGGTGTCCAGGCTCGAACTGGAAGTGCAACCCGAAACAAGGCCGGCAAAAATGATTGCGGTCGCAGCTGAAAGACGCATGGGCACCCGTACGCAGAACAAGGTCGACGGCAATCGCCGGCCGACAGGTGTGAATAGCTAACGGAAGCTTACCCAAAAAGATTGAATCCAATCTTACCAACCCGACCCAACTTCACGCACTGGAGGTTGCAGTGACGAGGGCACATTGACGCAGTTGCCGGAGTGTTTCAGCCAGGGGCGTGTTCCATGCCGGTACCGGTCCGCCGCCGCTGGCCGGCGCGGAATTCGAGATTGCGGGCAATCGTCTCGTCAAGCGCGCCCGAGGCGTCGGTGATCATCGTCGGCGCAAAATACGAGCGGAAGCCTTCGCCGACCCGGAAGGCCGGCGTGTAGAGCGGTCCGAGCGGCTGCGTCGTCGTGACATAGGTGAGATTGTCGTCGCTCCCCGAGCGCATCGGGAGACCATGGCGATGCATGACCGAGGGCAAGGCAAGTCGCAGGCTGTTGGCAAGCAGATGGATCATCTGCCGGCCCGAAAGCGAGCGGCGGTAGTTGCGGTAGAAGCCGAGGCAATGGCGCAGGATTAGGGCGCGATTGCCATCGAGGCGCGACAGCTTGCGGGCAAACAGGGCGACATCGTCAAGGTTGTCGAGGGGGCGGGTCATCAGTGTGAACCCATCCATGTCGCGCAGCTTAGCAGAAGGAAGGAAGCGACCCTCTGCGGCGCATTCGTCAAAGAGCGGAGTGCCCAGCAGCGGGATCGTCAGGCTCAGGAAGGCCGGCAATGGCATTCTGCTCTCGCCGGTGATGAAGGCCAGTTCGTCCTGCATCGCCTGCATCGTCTGCGCTGCCGGGTCGAACATCAGTCCATATTGGAAGGCGACGCCGGCCTTGAGACAGGTCTGAATGGCTTCCAGTTGCGGCACCACCAGGTTCTGCTTCTTCTGATAGCGCTTCAACTGCGCTTCGTTCAGCGTCTCGACGCCACTGAAAAGCCCGAGGCAGCCGGCGGCGCGCACCGCTTTGAGGTTGTCGGGGTCTCGGAAGAAATCTCCGGTGACGAGCGCGAACCAACCCTGAAACAGACCCGCGCGCCAAAGCGACCGGATCAGCTCGAGCTTGGCATGGAAGGCGTCCTTGCTGTTGCCGTAGAAATTGTTGTCGATGAACAGCACGTATTTCTTGGGCGGGGCATTGCGAAGTTGTGCTTCGATGTAGCTGAGATCGTAGCGGTGGTAGCGGCGACCTTCCGCGGTGAGCGCGCAGAAACTGCACTTGAAATTGCAGTAGCGACTCGTCTCGACGTAACTGACCGGGCCGCCCCAATTGGCGAGGTCGAAACGTGGCAGGATCGTTTCGGAGACCGCCCATTCCCCGAAGACCTCTTTGATCACGGCCTGCATCTCCTCGACGTCGCCGTCGCAGGCGTAGTCGAAGGTTTCGGCGCTCGAAACCGGCAGATTGCGGACGACCGGTCCACCGGCGACGACGACGCAGCCTGGCGATTTCGTGCGGGCATAGGCAGTCAGGTGGCGCATCCGGTCGAAGGCGGCGGTGACCCCGGTCAGCACCAGCATGTCCAGTTCCGCAAAAGCCGTCTCGTCGACGAGCGGCCCGTCGTGAAATTCGCTGTAGGCGCGAAGGTGCACGCGATTGCGGGCAAAGGCGCCGGCCAGGAACAGGTGGCCGATCCCCTGCGGAATGAAATCGGGGCGACCTTGCGGATTTCTGGTCTCGTCGAAATGGGCAAGCACGATCAGGACGCGGGGCACTCGAAACTGGTTCATGCATGGCCTCCCTCGAACGCAACGATCGGAAGATGGGTCTGGAACTCGGCCTGATCGAGTTGGAGCACCTCGCTCCAGGTGTTTTGCCGAACGGCAAACATTGTCTCCAATGCCTGCCAGGCCGCCGCATCCTTCGGCCCGGCTGGATGGTGCAACGAAGCGAGCGCCACGGCCGGCATCTCCAGCCGGATCGCCTCCGCGAAGGCGTATCGTGCCACCCGCTCGGCGCGGCGCTGCTGGCCGCGATGCAGATACAGCGTCGCCTCGCCGAGCGCTGCCGCCGGGCGACCGATAGGATAGACGCGCGCGAAGCGCTCAAGCTTTCTGAGGACAAGCTGCGCCGCAGCCGGGTCGCCATCGTCCGGATCGCTCGCCACGTCGAACAGGCGGGCAAGTGCCGGCAGGGTTCGCGTCTTCATTGCCGGGTTGAGCGTCTGGCACCAGGAGAACGCGCGTTCGAACCAGGCTCTTGCCGCGCCCGTGTCACCCTGCCGTCGCGCGGCCTCCGCCAGAAGAGACGCGCCCTCGATGCAATGTACGAGTTCCAGCCCGTCGGCCTTTGCTGTGATGATCTGCTTGAGCTCATCGAGATCGGCGTCGATGGCAGACCATCGGCCAAGGGCCGTGTGACCCCTGAGACGGCCAAGCAGACCGCAGCCAAGCACCTGGATGTCGCCGCGCCTGCGGCCCTCTTCGCAGATCCGCTGAACCAGGATCTCCCAGGGGGCAACGCCTTCGAAAGCGGAGGTCAGCAGCCAGGGACCGGAAATCGTCTCGAGGCCAACGGCCACTTCGCACCACCGCCTCAAATCGCCTACGGTCGAGGCATTGTTGAGGCCGGCCTCGAACGCCTGCTTGCCTTCGCGCCAATGGCCGATGCCGATCTGGTACATGCCCGACAGGAGGTCGACACGCACGCGCGTTCCCAACTGGTCGACGCGCTCCGAAAGGGCGGCGGCCAAGCGGCTGTAGTGCTCGGCCTGCTTGTGCAGCGGGATGACGCCGCAGATGGCGCCGAGACTTGCGTAATTGGTGGCGGTCGTCGGCGAGACATATTTGTTTCTTTCGGCAAGGTTCGTCGCGCGAAGCGTCGCATGGATCAGCCGCAGTTTCTCGCTGGTGAAGTAGTAAATACGCGTCAGGTCCTCATGCGCCTTTGCCGCGAGAAGGAAAGGATCGGACGGCGATCGCGAGATCTCCCGTTCCAGGATCCAGTCCTTGTCTCCATGGGTCAGCCGGCGCCACACCTGTTCTGCAAGATCGAGAAGCAGATGCAGTGCGAGGCCGACCGAGGTGCGCGGAAGCGGCAGGCCGGAAAGCCGCAGACCCTCCTCATAGGCATGCCGAGCAGCTTCGGCGCGGCCGAGATTGAGATTGGCTTCGCCGAGCAGAAAACAGGCGGCCGCCCGCCGTGCCGGCGTGATCGTGATTGAGAGATCGCGCGCAGTCTCGAAAAAGCGCTCGATCAGGTCGACAACGGCGGCATTGTCGAACTGGCGCAGGCGCAGTTCGGCGACGCGGTCCATATAGTTGAATGCAAGTGCCGCCTCGCCGGCACGCTCCCAATGGCTCAAGATGCGCGGCAGGCTTTCCGCATTGTCGGGCTGTCTGCTTTCTTCCATCGCCTGCGCGATCGCACGATGCGCCTCACGCCGCTGTTCCGAAAGCATGCTGTCGTAGATGGCCTGGCGGATGACGGCGTGGCTGAATGTGAAACGCCCCGGGCGGTCGTCCATGGGTTTGACCAGATGGGCCGCCTGCAGCCGCCCGATGCTTGCCTCGATGTCCAGGGCGGACTTCCTGATCGGCGGCAGCGCCTGGAGTTCCGCGGCGGAAAAAGTCGCGCCCATGGCGCTTGCGATCTTCAGGAGCGCCTGGAGCTCGGCCGGGAGCTGATCGGTTCGGGCGATCACGGTGACCTTGGCCGTATTGAGCAAGGTCGCTTCGTTCGAATGGGTTTCGGGGAGTGACAGGGGTGCCTGAGTCTCTGCGGTCTTCGGCAATCGCCGTTCGCCGATCATCCGGCAGATTTCGTGTATGAGCAGCGGGTTCCCGGCCGACTGCGCATAGACCGCTTCGCAAAAGCCATCTGCCGGGGAACTGCTGCCGATCGATGCGCGTACGAGTGAAATCGTGCCCTCGAAATCGAGCGGCAGGAGTTCGAGTGTCTGCGCACCATTGTGGTGTTGTCCGGTCCATCGCGTCAGGTCTTGTTGCGTCCTGGCCGTCCGGGTTGAAACGACGACGGGGATCGGCGCCGGTCCGCAAACCAGGCGGCCGAGCAACTGGCCGGATGCCTCGTCCAGCCAATGGACGTCTTCGAGCACGACGAGACCGCGCCCCCAGGAGAGGCTGTCGGTCATGAGATCGCGCAGCAATTCACGCAAGCGGTGGGACCGCCCGTCGCCCGACATCGCCCGGGTCTCGGCCGTGTCGGTCAAAGTGAGGTTGATGGCATCGTTAAGCAGCGGTGCCAGATGAGCGAGTTCGGGTCGATGGGCGAAGAACTGCATCACCTGATCCGAGGCATTGGCGCCGCGCAGGTCGCCGATGCCAAGCAGGTCGCGGATCACCCCACGCCAGGCGAAGTAAGGTACGTCACTCTCGATATCGTCGGCATGGCCGACCAGAACCTGGCTTCCTTGGTCACGGCATGTTTCGACGAAGGCGCGAAGCAGAGCCGATTTGCCGACGCCGGAATCACCCTTGACGATCATCACCCCGGCCTGTCCTCGGCCCGCGCGCTCCACATAGGTGTTGAGTGCCGCGAGTTCGGCGGCCCGGTTGAAAAGAACGGGAGATTTGGTGTCGATCGTCGCGACGGTCTCGGCAATCGGCGCAAACGCGACCACGCCACCGCGCATGCCGGGCACAGCAAGTGTCCAGGGACCGGAAAAAGCAATCTGGCCGGCGGTTTCCTTCGCCGTTGCCTGGTCGACGAGAATGCGGCCTGCGGCGACGCTCGCCAGCCGTGAGGCCATGTTCACGGCAGCGCCGACGACGGTGTAGTCGGCGCGATGGATCGTACCGAGTGCGCCGCAGAAGCTCTCGCCCGTCGAGACGCCCGCCGACAGGCCGAGATCCGGTTCGTCGAGTTCGTTCGACAGGCGCAGGGCAGCGATGATCGCTCGGCGCGCATTGTCGGCGTGCTTCTTGCCGGGCAGGCCGAAGACGGCGAAGACTTCGAGCCCGCCCGAATGGAGCGCCGTGTGCAGAATCTCTCCGCCGGTGCGGCCGACGACGGCGATCGAGCGCGCCACGAGCTTGTTCAACCGGTCGAGATCCGTATCGAGGTCGCGGCCGACGATATGCACGAAAAGCGCGGTCACGGTCCTGAGGTCCGCGAGCCATTGCGAAAGCGGTGAGAGCAGGCGGCTGCGCAGCGAAAGGGGGAGATAGGCCTCGAGCCGCTCGGATGCGGCGCCCGGCTCGGTACGGGGCGCTTCCTTCGTGGTCGAGCAGGGTTCGATGCTATCGAGGCGCGCTGTCCCTTCGCGGTTCAGCCCGCCCTTGGCCCGCTTGCCGATCAACTGCCACACGGCATCGGAAACGAGAATCTCGCCGGCGTCGCTCAATTGGCCGGCATGATCGGCCTGGGCCAGGCAGTCGCCTCCGACGATCAGCCAACGCTGGTCCGCGCGGGGCATGAGATGCAGCAGGGTGATGGCGCCGGCGCCGACGGCGATGCGCAGCTGAAGGGCATCTTCGAGATTGCCCGGCCCGCCGATTTGCTCGCGGATCCGTTCGGCGCAATAACAGCTGCGCCAGGCCGTCTGTTCGAGCCCTTCGGCAGACGACGCTCGCCAGCCGGCAATCAGGCTGTCGCCGGCGAAACTCAAGACCGTGCCGCCATGCTCCTCGATATGGCTGATGAGCTCGCCCATGAAGGCGTTCAGAAGCAGGCTGACGCGTTCGGCGCCGGCAGCGCGGTCACTTTCGGACCATTTAGCGGTCAGGCGCGTAAAGCCGGAGATGTCGGCGAAAAGCAGCGCGCCGAGGAAGTCTTCGCGTGCCGGGGCAGCCGATTCCGTCGCTGCCGGGGAGGACCATTGGACCAGGGCTCCGGACAGGTAACGTTGGAACTCATATTTGCCGGCGCCACCAACCACGCAAAATTCTCCCCAAGATTTTAGAGTAACACGCCTCCTGTCTGACTGAAAGACGACTCACGCTGATCTTCGATCCTCCAGTAACGGCAAGTAAATACCTGTTTCGCGAGGTGGCAGGACGGAGTAATGTTTGCCCGATTGTTCGAGGGGGTCTCGCAACAGGAGGGGACGATGGGGGTCGACTGGGCTGGTCCGGTTGCCGCAGTGGCGCGCCGCGATTTCTTGCGGCTGGTTTCGGCGGGCGTTTTTGCCAATGTGCTTTCCGGATGCCGGCATCTGCCTTCGCCCGGCGCCTGCAATCTCAGTCATCCGATCATCGACGTCCATTGCCATTTCTTCAACGCGGCCGATGTGCCGGTGGACGGTCTGGTTCGCTACGTGGCGCTGCGGGAAAAGATGCCGGAAAAAAGGCTCTCTTCAAACGCGCAGGAGGCGAAGGGGCTGGAAAATGCCTTGGTGGTCTTTCTCGTTACCGCCCTTGGTGACGTTGCGCCCAAAGCCAAGCATGAACTTGCCGTTCTAAGAAAAAGGGAGCGGCGTCTCTCAGACGCCGAGCTCGCACGGCGCAGGGATGAGCAATTGCGCGTCGCGATAAAGGATCTGGTCGCGCGCGCCAACGAACAACGCTCGACATTTTCGAGGCGCAGCTTTGGTCAATCCCCTGATTATGACGGTCTGTTGCGCCAGCTGGGCGGCACGCCCAATCTGCCACAAACATTCCAGAGACGTTTGGATCAGCGGAGCTCCGGCGGCATGAGTGACGAGGAGGCCGATACCCTTGCCAACAACGCGAAGGCGCACGACCAGATCGGAACCTATCTTTCCTTCGTCCGGCTGATGCAGGACTACCGCGAAAATCTGGCGGAAGCCTATGTCAAGATCTTTGCGTCAAAATGCCGGCTTTCGCTGATCACGCCGAGCATTCTGGACTTCGACAAGTCGCTCCACGGGACATCATCGCCGCAGCGCGACCAGATCGACGTCATGGACGAGGTCCAGCAGATCGTCACCAGGAAGCACGGCATCCGCATGCACAGCTTCGTCGGCTTCGATCCGCACCGGGAAGCGCAAAGGCCAGGCTCATCGCTGGCAAATGTCCAGTATGCGATCATGGAAAAAGGCTTCATCGGCGTTAAGGTCTACCCGCCAATGGGTTTCAAGGCTTGGGGCAACGTAGACCCGGCGATCGATGCGGCGCTGAAGCGTCTTTACGTCTGGTGCCGTGACAACGACGTGCCGATCATGGCGCATGCGGAAAACAGCATTGGCGCAGGCTGTGGCTATGGCAATCTGGCAAGCCCTGCCTATTGGAAGGATCTGCTCGATACGAACCAATACGACAAGCTGCGGATCAACCTGGCGCATTTCGGTGCCTTTGACGAAATCCTGCGCCCCGGGGCACCGACGGGCGTCATGGTCTCTTGTCCCCAGGACAAGTTTTCCGGGCCGCCGAGCTGGGAGGAGATCATCGGCAGAACGATCGACCACGAGCGCCGCCCGAACCTCTTTGCGGATTTAAGCTATCTCAGTGAGCTGGTCAGCAGCGACGACAAAACTCTTCACGCCGAGATCCGTCAATTGCTGGACAAATGGCTGGCCGCCTACGATCCCGACGCCCGCCATCTGATGTTCGGGACCGACTGGTCGATGATGGCGCTCGAGAAGGATTACAACGCCTATGTTTCGCGGATCGCCGAGCAGCTGACGCTCGCCAGCGTCAGCGACGAGCATCAGCAGAACATCCTCTGGAGAAACGCTTCCCGCTTTCTTGGTCTCGATCGGCCAGGCAAAACGCGCGACCGGCTTATGGCCTATTGCCGCAAGCGCGGCCTCGATAGCGCCTGGCTCGCGGAACTGGCGTTCGCCTGAAATGAGGTCGTAGCACCTGCCATGTCAGGCAGGCTCATCGCCAGCGCGCCGTGCGTGCAATCCATTCGCGCGTCCGCCCTTCGGGATCGGCATTCAGCGTGATGTCGGTGACGACCGCGGCACTGTCGGCGCCATGCTCGAAGACGCCGGCAATCCGGTCGACATTGAGCCCACCGATCGCAACGAGCGGCAGCGGCGTGACGCGCTCCCGCCAGGCGGAGAGGCGCGGCAGCCCCTGCGGATCCCATTTCATCTGCTTGAGGATCGTCGGATAGATCGGCCCGAGCGCGACGTAGTCGGGCCCGGCGGCAAGGGCCGTCTCCAGCTCGGCCTCGTCATGGGTGCTGAGGCCGAGTTTCAGGCCCGCGGCGCGGATCGCAGCGAGATCGGCGTCGGCGAGATCCTCCTGGCCGAGATGGACGAAATCGCAGCGCTCTTCGATCGCGAGGCGCCAGTAGTCGTTGACGACGAGCTGGCAACCATGGCGGTCACAGATCGCCTTGGCCGCGCGGATCTCGTCGCGAAGCTCTGCATCCGGACGATCCTTGACGCGAAGTTGCACCAGCTTGACGCCGAGCGGCACCAGCCGCTCGATCCATGCCGCGCTGTCGACGATGAGGTAGAAGGGATCGAGCTTCACGCGAACACCGCCTTTCCGATGACGGGCGTGGAAGGGACGGCAAAATCGCGCGGTTCGAGCATACCTGCCTCGAAGGCATCGCGTCCGGCATCGATCGCCCGGGCGAAAGCGGAGGCCATGAGGGCCGGCTTTACCGCTCCGGCGACGGCAGTATTGAGCAGAACCGCATCGAAGCCGAGCTCCATCACCGCCGTTGCGTGCGACGGGCGGCCAATGCCGGCATCGACGATCAGCGGCAGATCCGGAAAATGGGCCCGCATAGCTCTCAAGGCGGAGATGTTCTGCGGCCCCTTGGCGCTGCCGATCGGCGCACACCAGGGCATCAGCACCCTGCATCCGGCTTCCACAAGGCGCTCGCCGACCACCAGGTCGTCGGTCGTATAGGGGAAGACCTCGAAGCCTTCGGTCGAGAGGATGCGTGCCGCCTCGACCAGCCCGAAGACATCCGGTTGCAGCGTATCCTGATGGCCGATGACTTCGAGCTTGATCCAGTTCGTGCCGAACACCTCGCGGGCCATCCTGGCGGTCAGCACCGCCTCCGACACCGAGTGGCAGCCGGCGGTGTTCGGCAGCACGCGCACGCCGAGCGCGCGGATCAGTTCGAAGAAGGCGCCGCCTTGTTTCCCGCCGGCGGTTTCGCGACGAAGCGAGACTGTGACGACCTCGGTTGCCGACGAACGAACCGCGTCTTCGAGGGAGGCAGGCGAGGGGTAGCGGGCGGTGCCCAGAAGCAGGCGGGAATGCAGTTCCTGTCCGTAAAGCGTCAGCATGTCTCAGCCTCCTTTCATCGGCGAGAGAATTTCGATCCGGTCGCAATCGTTGAGGGAATGGGCCGAACGGTCGGCCCGGTGCACCAGCTCGCCATTGACGGCGGTAGCAAGCCAATCCCCTTCGAAGTCGAGTGTCGCCAGAAGCTCGGCAAGGGTCGTGACTGCGAGGTCGTGATCCTCGCCGTTGACAATCAATTTCATGCGGCGTCTCCCTTCAGGTTCCAGGCAAGCGCAAGGTCCGCCGCTTCCTCGGCCAAAGCCGGCGAAAGCAGGAAGCCGTGGCGGTAGAGCCCGTTGAGCGCGATGGTGTTTCCGGCGCGGTTGATGCGCGGCAGGTTGTCTGCAAAGGCCGGTCGGACGCCGGTGCCGGTTTCGAGAAGGCGCGCCTCGCCAAAGGCAGGGTGCAGCGCATAGGCGGCATTCAGCAATTCCATCAGGGAGCGGGCGGTGATCGGACCGCCGTCATCGGTTTCGATCATGGTGGCCCCGCACATGAAGAGGCCATTGCCGCGCGGCACGATGTAGAGTGGGATGCGCGGGTGGATGAGACGAACCGGCCGCGACAATTCCACTTCATCGCTCTGCAGGTAGAGCATCTCGCCACGCACCCCACGCAATCCGGCGGTGCTGTTGATTCTTGCTGCGCCGCGGCAGTCGGCGATTAGATCGTAGGCGCCGTCGCGATCCGTCTCGCCGATGAGCGCGACACCGCGTTCGACGAGCTTTTGCCTCAGCAGGCAAAGCGCTCGGCGCGGGTTAAGATGCGCCTCGCCCGGAAAGAACAGCGCCTCCCGGAAGCGCCCGGCAAGCGCCGGCTCCAGCACTGCGAGCGCCTCGGCATCGAGCCACTCGAAGCCGGAGGTGCGCGAAGCGAAGCGTTTGAGTTCGCCGGCGTCGCGTGGCGGGGCGACGACGAGGGTGCCGTTGCGCGATACCTCTCCGGGAAGCACCCGATCCCACCAATCGATGGCGGCGATGCCGCGTGTCAGCACCGGTTCCTCGGCGCTCTCGCGCTCGCACCAGGGCGCAAGCATGCCGCCGGCAAACCAGGACGCGGCCCCCGAGAAGTCTGGCTGCCGTTCCGCAACCGTCACTTCGACGCCTCGGGCGGTCAATTCATGGGCGCAGGCCAGCCCCACGACGCCGGCGCCTTTGATGAGGGCGCGCATGGTCAATGCGCCCAGTCGCGGCCAGCGGGACGTGTTGTGGGAAAAGTCGCGGTGAAGATACGCATTGCCGAGGCTCCATGATTGGAGACCCAGTTCGAACCGGAAGGGAAGGAAGGACGCCTTGCCGAAGTCAGTCCGCGCGAACGCGACGATTACGGCAGCGATGTCTGCACCGTCCCTACGCCAGTATGAACTGGATCAGGTTCAACGGGTCACTGCGCCGCGCAAACCGCCTAGCAGAATCTCAGCCCCTTGCCGGGACACCCCTGGTGAATGTTTCAAGACTGACGGGCTGGACCAGATTTTGTCAAGAGCCGCCGTCGCGCACATCGCGTATGGCCGTTCGAATCGGGTTCGGACCAAAATTATCTATAAAATTGAGGTGGCCGCACATTTCGGTGTTGCCGATTCACTGCTGATTAGTGGACGGACAGCGGGTTTCGAATGCTTCACGGAGGCAGGATAGCGGGCCTTCACTTTTTATCGTCCTGCCTTCTGCTGTAGGCGCTGTGGTTCTAAATCATGGAAATTATTTGAGTTATCACCCGTACGACGTCGAGCTCGGCTTTTGTCTATTCGCTCTATGGTTGCGCTTTTGTCGAGTCTCTCCTTTTGAATGGTTGCCCGGGTTCACTTCGAAAGAAATTATAGATAATATTAGATTCTATCTATTATGCCTTGCTGCGAATAGGGAAATGAACGCGCATGCTGGATGCAAGTACGATCGAGCCGACTTCGGTTGCCGCCAAGCCCGCCGAAACCGCGTGGGAATTGGCCAAAGCACAAGAAATCTATCATTCGCCCTTCAACGATCTGCTGTTTCGAGCGCATTCCGTTCACCGCGTCCATTTCGATCCGAACGCGATCCAGATGAGCAGGCTGCTCTCGATCAAGACCGGCGGCTGCGCTGAGGACTGCGGCTATTGCAGCCAGTCGGCGCACTACCCGACCGGACTCAAGGCATCGAAACTCATGGAGGTCGAACGGGTCCTTGCCGAGGCACGGAAGGCAAAAGCGGGCGGTGCGACCCGCTACTGCATGGGTGCCGCCTGGCGCAGCCCCAAGGATCGCGACATGGAGGCGATTGTCGCCATGATTAGCGGCGTGCGGGCGCTGGGCATGGAGACCTGCATGACGCTCGGCATGTTGACGCCGCAACAATCCGAGCGGCTCGCAGACGCCGGGCTCGATTACTACAACCACAATGTCGATACGTCGGAGCGTTTCTACGGCGAGATCATCACCACCCGCAGCTTTGCCGACCGGTTGGAAACGCTTGCCAATGTCCGCGACGCCGGCATCAAGGTCTGCGCCGGTGGCATCCTCGGCATGGGCGAAACCGTTGAAGACCGGGTATCGATGCTGGTGACGCTCGCCAATCTGCCTGTGCCGCCCGAAAGCGTGCCGATCAATATGCTGATCCCGATCCCGGGCTCGAAGCTCGCCGACGCGGCACCGGTGGATCCGATCGACTTCGTCCGTACGATCGCGCTTGCGCGCATCCTGATGCCCAAGTCCCACGTCCGCCTCTCGGCCGGCCGCACCGACATGAGCGACGAGATGCAGGCGCTCTGTTTCTTCGCCGGCGCCAATTCGATTTTCGTCGGCGAGACGCTGCTGACCGCCGACAACCCGGGCGAGGACCATGATGCGGGCCTCTTCCGCCGCCTCGGGTTGGAGCCGATGGCGCTTGCCGCAAAGCAGGACGCCGAATGACCGCGAGCCTCATTACTCGCCACGAGAAGACGCTACACGGCCTCGAACGCAAGGGGCGCCGCCGCGGACTTGTCGCCGGGGGCGGCATCGACCTCACCTCCAACGACTATCTGGCGCTTGCCGGGTCACCGCGGTTGAAGGCCGCGATTGCCGCTGCGATCGAGCGCGGCGTGCCGGTCGGGTCCGGCGGTTCGCGGCTCCTGCGCGGCAACCATGCGGAACACGCGGCGCTGGAGGCGGAGGCGGCCGCCTTCTTTGGCGCGGAGAGGGCACTCTTCTTTGGCAGCGGCTATGCGGCCAATGCCGCCTTGTTTTCGACGCTCCCGCAGCGCGACGACATCATCGTCCACGACGCCTTGATCCATGCGAGTGCCCATGAGGGTATCGCCGCAAGCAGGGCCGGCGCGGTCGCGGTCAAGCACAACGACGTCGACGCCTTCGCCGATGCGATCGGCACATGGCGCAAGCGCGGCGGCACGGGGCATCCCTGGATCGCCGTCGAAAGCCTCTATTCGATGGACGGCGACCGGGCGCCGCTTGCGGATCTTGCGGCACTTGCCGCGCGGCATGATGGATTTCTGGTCGTCGACGAAGCGCATGCGACCGGGGTTTTTGGACCGGACGGCCGCGGTTTGGCCGCAGAATTGGAAGGCCGACAAAATCTCGTCGTGCTCCACACCTGCGGCAAGGCGCTCGGCGTCTCCGGTGCGCTGATCAGCGCAAATGCGGTCCTGTGCGACTATCTCGTCAACCGTGCCCGCAACTTCATCTATTCGACGGCGCCTTCGCCGCTGATTGCCGCCGCCGTCCGGGAGGCTCTCGTGACGCTCGTAGATGAGCCTCGGCGTCGAGCAGCGTTCGATGATCTCCGGGCCTTCGCCAATCGCGCGTTCACCGACACCCTCGGCATCGAAGGCAGTGGCTCGCAGATCCTTCCGGTGCCGATCGGCGACAACGGTTGCGCCGTACGGATTGCCGCGCGCATGCGCAAAGAAGGCTTCGATATCAGGGCCATCCGTCCGCCGACCGTCCCAGAGGGGACCGCGCGGCTCCGGATCGCGATTACGCTGAATGTCGACCGTCCGACGATCGCGAATATGCTGGAGCGCTTGGCGCTCGCAATGGCGGAGGAGCGGCCATGATGCCCAGTTTCGTCGTCACCGGCACGGACACCGGCATCGGCAAGACGATATTCTCTGCGGCGCTGACCGATGCGCTTTCCGGCAGCTACTGGAAGCCAGTGCAGTCGGGGCTAGACGGCGAAACCGACAGCGAAGTCGTAGCGCGGCTCGGCAGGGTCCCACCCGAACGGGTATTGCCCGAGGTCTATCGACTCATGACGCCGGCCTCGCCCCACCTGTCGGCGCGGATCGATGGCGTGACGATCTTGCCTGAAGGGCTCTCTCCGCCGGCAGCGAATCGACCGCTGGTCATCGAAGGGGCGGGTGGGCTCCTGGTGCCGCTCACCGAGCGGGTGGTCTTCGCCGACGTGTTTGCGCGCTGGCAAATCCCGGTGGTCCTCTGTGCCCGCACCGGGCTCGGTACGATCAATCACACCTTGTTGTCGCTCGAGGCGCTGCGCCGCCGTGTTATCCCGGTCCTGGGCGTCGCCTTCATCGGCGACGAGCAGGCGGACAGCGAGGCGATCATTGCAGAACTGGGGGAGGTTCGGCGTCTTGGCCGGCTGCCGCGGCTCGATCCGTTGACACCGGATCGCCTGCAACAGGCCTTTCGCGAAAACTTCGACATCGACTGCTTCCATGGGGTGACGGCATGAGACGATCCCCGGTCTGGCACCCCTTCACCCAGCATGCCCTGGAGCCGCCGATGCGACGCGTCGTCCGGACCGAGGGCGCCTATCTCATCGACGACGACGGGTCGGCGATCCTCGATGCGATCTCGTCCTGGTGGGTCATCACCCACCGCCACCGGCATCCTGCCATCATGGAAGCGATCCGTGCTGCCGCGCAAACCTACGACCAGCTCATCTTCGCTGAATATACCCATGCGCCGGCGGAGGAGTTGGCGAGCGGGCTGATCGAGATCGCGCCACCCGGCCTCGCCCATGTGTTCTATTCCGACAGCGGCTCGACGGCGGTCGAAGTCGCACTGAAGATGGCACTTGGTTTCTTCCACAATCTCGGCCGGCCGCGCAACCGCATCTGCGTTCTCGAACATGGCTATCACGGCGACACGATTGGCACGATGTCGGCGGGAGAAAGGGGCGTCTTCAATGCGCCTTACGCGCCGCTGCTCTTCGCCGTCGATCGGCTGCCGTTTCCGGAGCCGGGTAAAGAGCAGATGACGCTGGATGCCTTCGAGGCGGCCTGCGCCTTCGGCGAGGTCGCGGCCCTGTTGATCGAACCGCTGCTTCTCGGTGCGGGCGGCATGAGGACCTACCCGGCTTCGGTCCTTTCCGAGTTGAGACGGATCGCCGAACGGCATGGCGCCCTGCTGATCGCCGACGAGGTGATGACGGGATGGGGAAGGACGGGCAGCCTGTTCGCCTGCGAGCAGGCTGGCATCACGCCCGATATCCTTTGCACCTCGAAAGGGCTGACCGGTGGCGCGCTGCCGCTGGCGGCGACGCTCTCGACGGCCGAGATCTTCGAGGCACATCTTTCGACGGATCGACGCAAGACCTTCTTCCATTCGAGTTCCTATACGGCCAATCCTATCGCCTGCGCTGCAGCCGTCGCCAATCTCGCCGTCTGGAAAAAGGAGCCTGTGCGGGAACGCATCGACGCGTTGACCGAGAGGCAGCGTCGGCACGTGGCGCGCTTTGCCGAGGATCCTCGCTTCAGCGATACTCGCCAGCTTGGTACGATTGCCGCCCTGGATCTCAAGGTTCCAGCCGCCGGTTATCTCTCCGAGGCCGGCCCGCGACTCAAGGCGTTCTTCCGCGAGCGCCGATTGCTGATCCGCCCGCTGGGCAACGTCATCTATCTTATGCCGCCCTATTGCGTCACGGATGCCGATCTCGACCGGGCCTATGACGCGATCGACGAGGCGGCGTCGCTATTCGTGGCAGGACGGCTGTGAGCGTCGCGCGCTCATCCCGCCTTGTCGGTTTCGGCCATGCGGTGCCGGCGCGGCGTGTTGAAAATGCTGAGATCGAAACGCAGCTCGGTCTCGATCCCGGTTGGATCGAGCGCCGTACCGGCATTCGCGAGCGGCGTTGGGTCGAGGCTGGCGAGACATTGACGGGACTTGCATCGAGAGCCGGTGCGGCGGCACTCGATGATGCCGGCATCCCGCGGGACGATATCGCCCTGACTTTGCTCGCGACCTCGACGCCCGATCATCTCCTGCCACCTTCGGCGCCGCTTCTTGCCCATCGGCTCAGGCTAGGCCGTTCGGGCGCGATCGATCTGGCCGGGGCATGCTCGGGCTTCCTCTACGCCTTGACACTCGCCGATGGCTTCGTCCGTTCGCAGGGAAAGCCTGTGCTGGTGGTGGCGGCCAACATTTTGAGCCGGCGCATCAATCCGGCGGAAAGGGCAAGCGCCGTTCTCTTTGCCGACGCGGCCGGCGCCGTTGTCGTTATGCCTTCCGATGATCCGCGGACCGGCTTGCTTGGTGTTGATCTTGCCGCCGACGGCAGCGGCTACGATCTGATCTCGATCGCCGCCGGCGGCAGCAGCCAACCATTCTCGCCGGGCATGCCGCCCGAGGATTTCCTGATGACGATGCGCGACGGGCGGGAAATGTTTGCCCGGGCGGTGGAGATGATGACGACGTGTGCCGTCCGCGCCATGAACGTCGCAGGCTGTACTGCGTCGGAGATCAGCCGCTTCGTGCCGCATCAGGCCAATGCCCGGATCTTCGACGCCGTCTGCGATCGTCTTGCCATCGCGCCAGCAAGAACCGTGCGCACGATCGCGAACTATGGCAACTCTTCCGCCGCGACGATCCCGTTCTCGCTATCGTTGGAGCGAGAAGAGCGGCCGTTTGAGCGCGGCGAGAAACTGCTGCTGACGGCGGCCGGCGCCGGGCTCACCGGAGGCGCGGTGGTGCTTGGTTTCTAACTGGCTGAGAGCACGGACGCTTTCATGCAGTCGGGGCTTCGCCGGCAATCGGTACCTTGACCCACGCCGCTCCCGTCTGGCCGTGGTGGAAGCCGTTGGAAAACGGGATGCCCGGATAGACGGATTCGAGCCGTACCAGGCTTTCCCCGATGGTGCGCCGGCCGGCAATCGCGTCGTCGTAGATTTCGGCGACTGCGACCATGTCGCAATCCTGTGGCGACAGCCGGATCCGGGAGACCCCGGCGGCGGCCAGTTCAGGGAGTTCCTGCATCAGCGCCTGGCAAGTGTGCGACATGGTCTGCACGCCGTTGAGAGCAAGGAAGGGCTGGCGGTCGAGCGTCTCGACGGTCAGGCCATCCGTGTCCTCGCCGCAGATGAACTGGCAGTTGTCCTTGATCAGGCCCTTGGAACGGGCATGGGTGCAGCGCGCCGAGATCGCCAAGGGCACGCGGCCGAAGGCGAAGACCTCGAAAGCGACGCCGGGATTGTCCTGAATGATGTCCCGCACCGATGCCATCGGCAGCTCCGGCGGTAAACAGATGCTCGCCGCCCCTCGTGATGCCAGCAGTCTTGCCGTGGCGCCGTTGTAGATGTTGACCAGCGGTCCGATCGAATGCGGCTTGCCGGCAAGCAGGTGCAGGGCGGATAGGTCGTTGGCCTCGATCGGATGGGCGCTGTCACGTACCAGTCCGCGTACAAGTTGGCTCTCTCGCTCCAGTGTCACGAGCGCCAGCGAGGCGAGGCTCACCTTTTTGCCGGCGCTTTCCAGCCGTTCGATGACATCGCCGATATGCGGTTCGATGAAATGCAGTCGCTTCGAGCAGACGGCCTCGCCGATCGTTACGTGGGCGATCGGCGCTTCGTCGGCGATGCGGAAGTAGAAGTCGCGCCACTTGGGGCCGTCCCAGAGATAATAGACCGGGCCGAGGCTCAAGGCCGGTTTGGATGGGCTGATGGACGTGGTCATGGGCCGGTTATCTCCAGCGCTTCTCATAGGCGCCTGTTGTCGTCTTTTGGCCTTCGCTCAGAGCTTTCAGCCGCGATACAAGCGCGGGCCGTTCGGCGGCGCCGGCGGTCAGCGCCCGCCGCATGACCGAGACGACTTCGGCAACATAAGCCTTGCCGCGTTGTCGTCCCTCGATCTTCAGTGCGCTGACGCCGGCGCTGCGCAGCGCATCGATATGATCCATGACGTCAAGCGAGACCGGATCCTCGAAGGCGTAGCCGCGTTCCTCGGCAATGTCGAAGCGCCCCTTGCAGAGCGTCGGATAGCCCGCGGCCTCGCCGGCCGGGAAGCGGTTGATCGTGTAGTTGCCGAGCTCGGAGACGAGTTCGCGCCCGTCCTGGCGGTAGCGCACGTGGCTGGCGGGCGAGCAGACGCCGTTCATGTTGGGCGACTTGCCTGTGGCATAAGAGGACAGCGAACAGCGCCCCTCGGCCATCACGCAGAGCCCGCCAAAGGCGAAAACCTCGATCTCGCAATCGATCTGCTTGGCAAGGCGGGCGATGTCGGCAATCGTCAGCGTGCGCGGCAACACGATGCGTTTTGCCGCGAAAGCCTCGACAAGGAACCGCACGGCATCGGCATTGGAGGCGGAGGCCTGCACCGAGACGTGCAGCCGCTGCTGCGGATGGCGCTCTACAGTGTAGGCCATCAGGCCGAAGTCGGCGAGGATGACGGCATCGGCACCGAGTGCCACGGCGTCGTCCACCGCCTGGTGCCAAAGCTTCTCCTGGCCGGCGCGCATAAAGGTATTGATCGCGACGAAGGTCATCACCTTGCGCTGCTTGGCATAGGCAATGGCCGTTCGCAGTTCCTCTCGCGAAAAGTTCAACCCGGGGAAATTCCGGGCGTTGGTCTCGTCGCGAAAGCCGCAATAGACGGCGTCGGCGCCGGCATCGACGGCTTCGCGGAAGGCGGCCGGCGTGCCGGCGGGGCAGATCAGTTCCATTGGGAAGCCTCCTCCTTGAGAACGCGGCCAAGTGCGCGTTCTCGGATCTCCTCCCCGGCGCGGCGTATGAGTGGCGCGAGCGGCCCGCTCATGCGCGCGAGATCGATTGGTAGATCGATTTCGCAATCGTCGAGGGCATTGCGCAGCGCCAGCATCGCCTCCATGTCGCCGCTGACCGTGAGATCACGGGAGAAGAAGACGGCGTCGCCATCGATGCGCCCTTCGAGCAACGCCAGCAGCAGGACGAATTCGCCTTCCATGCGGGCGTCTGACGCGGGCGCGCGCTCCTTGCGATGGACGGAGATACGCCGCACCGACGGCTCGACCAGAAAGCTGATCGGCAGATCGGACGGCAGGAAGGCGTAGCGCTTGGCGGCATGGTCGGCGAGGCGATCGAAGAGGCCGGGATGGGCCGCGATCACGCGGGCAAAGACCCGTTGCACCACGCTTTCGATGGCGACGATGGGAACGAAGCTGAGGGGTGCGGTGATCGCGAGCGGAAGGGTCATTTACTACCTGTGGGGCGGGCTGCGGAGCGACGGAATCGGACGATGCGGCGCATGCTAGACGCCCGCCGCCGGCGGTTGTTTGCGCCACATCAAAGACAAGGGCCATTCGCCGCCACAAAACAGGCTCCATGAACAGGACCTTTCGCCCATCTCAGGGCTTCGCAACGCTTCGGGATTTTGTCGATACGCTTGAACGTGAAGGCGACCTGAAGCGCATCTCGCGACCCGTTTCGCTGGTGCACGAGGTGACCGAGATCCACCGCCGCGTGCTCGCGGCCGACGGGCCCGCGCTTCTTTTCGAGCAACCGGTCGATGCCTCTGGTGCCGTGCAGCCCATCCCGCTTCTTGCTAATCTTTTTGGGTCGGAACGCCGGATCGAACGTGGTTTCGGCCTGATGCAGGGAGGACTCGATGCGCTTGCCGGCGCCTTGGCGGAACTGCGCGATCCACGAGCGCCGCAATCCCTGCGCGATGCCTGGGACAGGCTGCCGCTGTTGAGATCGGCGATGTACATGCGGCCGCGAAAGGTGGCGCGTGCGCTTTGCCAGGAAATCGTGTGGCGCGGTCAGGAAATCGACCTCGGCCGCCTGCCGGTTCAATGGTGCTGGCCCGGCGAGCCGGCGCCGCTCATCACCTGGCCGCTGGTGATCACGCGTGCGCCGGATGATCCACTGGATGTCAATGTCGGCATCTACCGCATGCAGGTGCTAGGCCCTGATCGCGTGATCATGCGCTGGCTCGCCCACCGCGGCGGCGCCCGCCACCATCGCCTGTGGCAACGCTTGGGTCAGGACATGCCGATCGCGGTCGTCATCGGCGCGGACCCGGCGACCATCCTTGCCGCCGTCATGCCGCTGCCGGACGGATTGAGCGAACTGAATTTCTCGGGATTGCTCAGGAGGGGCAGGACGCCGCTCGTCACGGCGAAGACCGTGCCTCTTTTGGTGCCGGCCAATGCCGAGATCGTGCTGGAGGGCACCGTTTCGGCAGCCGAAACGGCGCAAGAGGGCCCCTATGGCGACCACACCGGCTATTACAATTCGATCGAGCCGTTCCCGGTCATGCGCCTGTCGGCAATCACCATGCGCCGGATCCCGCTCTATCTCTCGACCTACACCGGCCGGCCACCGGACGAGCCCTCGCGGCTCGGTGAAGCGATGAACAGGCTGTTCGTACCGCTGGTCCGCAAACAGTTTCCGGAGATATCCGATCTCTGGCTGCCGCTCGAAGCCTGCTCCTACCGGGCGATGGTCGTTTCGATCGACAAGCGCTATCCGGGACAGGCCAAGCGCGTGATGATGGGGCTTTGGTCGATGCTGCCGCAATTCAGCTACACCAAGCTGATCATCGCCGTCGACCCGGACATCGACGCGCGCAATTGGTCCGACGTGATGTGGGCGCTTGCCACTCGCTTTGATGCCAGCCGCGACGTGACCGTGATCGAGGGCACGCCGATCGATTATCTCGACTTCGCTTCGCCGCGCCCTGGCCTCGGCGGCAAGCTTGGGCTCGACGCCACCAACAAGATCGGTAGCGAAACCGATCGTGAATGGGGGCGTGTTCTGGCGATGTCGCCGGAGGTCATCGGTCGGGTCGACGCGATCTGGACTGATCTCGGGCTTGGAGACCTGACGCGATGAACAGGATGAAGGTCGTACTCGGCGTCACCGGCGCTTCCGGCGCCGCGATCGCCGTGCGTATTGCTGAGCGGCTCAGCGACATCGAAGGCGTCGAGCTGCATCTCGTCCTGTCGCCTGCGGCGAACCGCACACTCGCACACGAAGTTGGTGCGGAAGCGCTTCCGTCCTTGTTGCGTAAGGCCGCGCGAACCTATGACCACGCAGACATAGGCGCGGCAATTGCGAGCGGGTCGTTCTCGACGGCAGGCATGATCGTCGCGCCATGCTCCATGCGCACGCTTGCGGCGATCGCCAGTGGCATGGCCGACAATCTCGTGGTTCGTGCCGCCGACGTGCATCTGAAGGAGCGGCACAGGCTGATACTGATGGCGCGCGAGACGCCGCTGCATCTCGGCCATTTGCGCAACATGTGCGCCGTCACCGAAATGGGGGCGATCGTCATGCCGCCGGTGCCGGCCTTCTACCATCGGCCTGAAACCATCGAGGCCATTGTCGATCATCTGGCGGCCCGTGCGATCGATCTCCTGGCGTTGCCGATCGCCCCATTGGCAAAGGCCTGGCAAGGCGAAGGCTAAGATTTTCCGGGAAAGGCGGAGCCGCTCCGCGAAAACTCTGTCAGCAGAAAACTGATCACATGAACCCGGGATTTCGCGGCAAATACTGCGTCCAGTCGCCATAGCCGGGCGACGCCATCAATAGCATTGGAAAGGTGATCCGCATGCCTTGGCTAACTGCGAGGCTTAAGACGCCGTCGCATGTACCTGGCAGGAACGCCGATATCGTCGCAGCGGAGCCATTTGCCGCCAGCTTCAACGCCGTCGCAAACGCATCTCGAAGAACGTCACGTCGCGTGACAGCGAGAGGACCGATGTGCCCGTTGGCACCGATATAGCCGTAGCCGACAGGAACGTCGCCAGCATAGAGCAAGACCCCTTCCGTTGCCGGGTCGCCGAGCAGGTAGCGATGATGTTTCTCCCGCGAGACGCCTATGGCGCGGGCGTCGATCTCGGCAAGCTTTGTCATGGTCGCAGCGTCGCCGTCGATTGCGACTGCACGCAGCGGCGGCTCCGGCGATGCCAACGCCACCCGTTCGCGCGAGACGTTGAAAAAGTAGATCGGCATCCTGGGAAAGAGGCCGTGTCGCATGTAAAGCCCCTGCGAGACACGATTGAAAGTGAAAGTGATGAGTGCCTTGTGCGCTGCTCCAGATTTCCGCGCGTGCTCCAGGGTGCGTTCCAATAGCTGATTTCCGATGCCATGGCCCTGCCGGGCGGGATCGACGAATAGCTGGGCGAGGAACCAGACATCCCCACAAACCCAACTCCACGCAAAGCCCAGAATATCCCCACCGTCCTCTGCAATCCAAAGGCCGTCCGGATCGTCCTTGAGCGAAAACAGTTGAAAGCTGGGAGGGCTGGCGGTTGCCATCGGGCCGAAGCCATGCCGAACGGTAAGATCGTTGATGCTGGCAACCACCAGAGCATCGGTCGCAGCCAAGTCGTCCGCCTGCGCGGGTCGGTAAACAAGCGACATCGGTACCTCCAACAGGGAATCCGGGCAAAGCGCCGACAGCAGAAGGCAACATACCAGTTCCCGTGACCGCGGTCTTGGCCACCACGGCTCACGTCACATTCAGAGGTCCCCTTTTTGAACGCCGATGGTCTAGAGCGGGATGCGCCCACATGCGTTCGTGCCGCCGCCGTAACCCATTGTTTTTGCTGAATTAGCACGACGTCAGGTAATTCCACCTGACTGCAAAAATACTCTAGTCGAGCACGGTAGCCTGGAGCAGGGGGTCGGCTCCGAAGAGGACCTCGTGCCCGCCGAGCAGCAGCCAGACGGCAATCGCGACGGTCGCAAAGGCGGCGACGATCATGACGGGGTCGGCGCGCAAACGGGTTTCGCCCCGGATTACCGCTGCAAAGGGCCAGACCGATGTTCCCTTCGAGGCTGCCCGCCAGCCCTCACCGAGACGCCGGCGGGCGCGCTTTTCGAGCATGAAGAAACCGCCGACGGAAAAGAGCGCGAAGCCGCCGAAAAGCACGAGCGAGCGCAGGTCGCCATTCGGTACGATATGGCCGGCGGCCCAGAGCAGGAAGCCCCAGAGCACCGGATGGCGGGTGATCGTCACGATGGCGCCGGGCCGTTCGTTTCCCTGGTAGATCGAGATCGACAGCGCGTTCTCGCTGAAGAGGCCGGCCAGCACGAGAAAGATCCCTAGCGGCGCCAGAACGAAGGTCACCCAGGCCTGCCAGGCGGCCGGGTCCCAGAGCGGGATGAAATCGAGCTGCAGCGCCGCGTGAAAGACGAAGCCGAGGGCGAGCACGGAGAGCAGCGAATAGACCGCGAAATAGGTCGAGCGGCCGAGCTGGTCGATCAGGCCCTGGCGAAGCGCCGGCCAGGCCGGCACGAGATGGAGCAGGAGGAAGACGACGAAGGCGAGGAGAAAGTAGGTCATGTCGGTCGCCTCACCCGTGGCGCCATAGAAGCAGGCGCTCCGTTGCCACATGGCGGCGAACGGTTTCGAAAAAGCCCCGTAACATATAGCCGATCGCGTCCCAATTGAGCGATGCCCTGTTGTCGAGAACTGCTCTCAGCACGCGCACCAGTTCGATAGCGGCCCGATCGTCCTGGTCATGCTCGGCGCGCAGCCGCGCGATCAAGGCGCCGCGATCTTCGCCAGTCCGCTGGTCTTCGACTGCAGGAAACAGGATCATTTCCTCCAGCGCATGGACCCGCCTGAGCTTTTCCGGCAGTTCCGCCATGATCACGCGGCAACTCGCGGCGTCGATGCGGCGCGGAATGGAATCGGCAAGCGTCTCGAGGCGATCACACAGAGAAAGAAGGTCGCGGTAAGCCTGTCCCAGCTCGTGGTGTTCAGAAAATCGCTGCTGCATAGAACCTGCTCCATTGGGCGTTGATGCCTCAACTACACCCGCTGAAGGCGGCCATCTTTGACATTTCTCAAAGTCTGCGGCGCGACCCCTCGCCGCTTCGGAGAACCTCTGCGGCTACTGGCAGGGCGCGGCAGAGCGCATCGAGGACCAGGTCTGGACCGAGAAGTCCAACGCGTAGTGACAGTTCCACCAGGACGCTATTGATGGTTTCACCAGCATGCTATTGACACTTTCACCAGATTTCTATTGAGACTCTTCACGCTACGCTATTACAACTTTTGCCATATCGGTTTTCTGAGAAAGTGACCATCATGGACGAAAGCTCGTGAGCGCATGACGATTGCCGGATTTGTTGTGGATCACGGACGCGGGCTCATGCGCTCGAGCCATGCGGTGAGCCTCGATCTCTCCCGGACCAGACCATGCTGGTTGAAGTGGTGAACGCAAAAATGTGCCCATGAATCGTCGAACGCCATCTCCATATCCCCGGTGATCGAGGTCGTACCGAGTCCGATCTCTGCATAGGTGAACTCGAAGCTGCCACTCGGACGCGCCAGCGCAATGTGGAACGGCTGACCGGTAAACTCGTTGATCATCGGCCTGCCGCGGCTCACCATGACGCCGGGTATCTCCACCCTGGCGGTTCTGAGCTCCAAGTCCGCTTCAAGCTGAATCGGCAGGAACAATGTCTTGCAAAATTCGGAGCATGTGGACGCGAATATGGAGAAGAGATTGCTCAAGGGCTCGCCGGCCTCGCCGGAGATGATCGCTTCAAGCGCGATCCGTTGAGCTTGGTTTGCGCGCTCGTCGATAACGATCTGGCGTCGGCCGTTTCCGTCCTTGATTTCGCCGGGCCACTTGTAGATCGCTGCCCAGTTGAGGCCCGCGATCGGCGTATCACCGTAGTAGCCCTCAACCAGGTTGCCGACGAAGGCCGACTGACAGTAGCCGCGTGTGCTCGGCAGGTTGAACTGGCAGCCGCAATTCATGGCGCAATTGCAGTTGTCGTAGGTCTCGCTCTTGAACAGCCATTGGTCGACCATCCCTCCAATCCTCCTCTTGAGCGGTCGCATTTGTGAGAGGGCATTTCTTCCGCTCAGCGCCTCGATGCCGTGATCGTCCTCTCAAGGAGGCATACCCTGACCGACTTTGTCTGCGGTGCGAATGGTAGTATCGCCCCGCGCCTACTTCGGTCACGGGACCGCTCCTGTTTGGATGCGGAAGAAACGAATTTTAGCAGTGTCGAAAGGTCGCTTCAATCGGCACCGCCCGGCACGAAGGGGCGAACTCCACGGGGTCTCCGGCATCCGATCGCGTCGGCGACGCTGCGGGCTCAGCGGTCGAGGAAGAGAACGATGGCGATCGCGACGGAGGAGAGGATCGCCGACAGCGTCGCGCCGCGCTGCAGCACGCCCATGCGATAGAGCACGAGGGCGAAGACGATGATGATGGGGGTGGCAACGGAAAGGCCGATCTGTGCGTCTGTCATCGGAGGGCTCCTTTGTCACCGCCAATAGCGCGGCCCCCTGCCGCCTTCTTTGCTCAATCGCAAAGACACGGTGTGCGCTCGCGCCTAGCTCAAGCCTCGAGTTTTTGACGCGGGATGAAAAACGCGTGCTGTTTTCCGGCCGCTTCCCGCTCCAACCCATGAGACCTGACGGAGGCGCTGACATGGATGCCCGCAGTTATCCGATTGCCGGAGCGGCGGAAGAGGACACCACGGACACCCTGCTGCTATGGGTACTCGTCTGGAGCGAACTTGCTGCCTTCGGCATCCTGCTCGTCGGCTTTCTCGTTGTCGGCCTCCTCCAGCCGGATGCGTTTGCTGTCGCTCGTTCGCATCTCGATCCGCTGCTTGCCGGCATCAACACGCTCGTTCTCCTGACCAGCGGCTGGCAGGCAGCCCTGGCGACAAGGCCTCGGGCCTCGCTCGGGCAGCGTCGGCGGGCGCTGGTGAATGCCGCGCTCTTCGGCTTTGCCTTCGTCGCGATCAAGCTCTTTGAATACAGCGCGGAAGCAGGTGTCGCCGGAGATCCCGCATTCGGCTCCTTCTTCGAGCTCTACTTCCTCGTTACCGGCTTTCACCTGCTGCACGTGGTCTTCGGCGCCCTCGTGCTGTTCATCGTCGCCTGGCGGCCGGCTCCCGGCAACGTCGCGCTCATCACCACGCTCTGGCACGTGATCGATCTCGTCTGGATCGTGATGTTTCCGCTCGTCTATCTCGTGTAAGTGCTATGACCGACCGCAATCCCAGACAATTGTTCAACACCTGGCTCGTGCTCGCCGCGATCGTGATCTCGAGCATGGCGCTGATGGCGGTCGCCGGGCCGACGGTGGTCGTCATCGCCGTCCTGCTCGGGCTCGCCATCGTCAAGAGCCGGTTCGTCGCGCTCAATTTCATGGGGCTCAGCCATGCGCCATCTGCTCTCCGCCTGGGTCTTTTGATTTGGCCCGCAGCACTCGTCCTGCTCGCTGCCGCGAAACTGGTGCTGGGCGCCGTTCTCCTCATCTGAGGTCACCCGCCGACTTGTTTGCCGAAACGCAAAGAAGCCGCTGCCGATTTCCCTAGACATGGGGTGGCCCCGATTGTTGCCGACGCCACACGGGGAGGGGATCAGATCAGCCAGCCGCGCTCGTTGCGGCCATCTGAAATCGAAAGGACCACGTGATGGCAGAACGCCTCACCAAAACCGGGGCCCGTAACGTCTTTTACGGCGGGTCCTTCTTTTTCTTCGCAATCTTCGTCGGGCTGACCGCCCACAGCCACTACTATATGCGGACGACCTCGACGGACGAAACGACGCTGACCGACTCGGTCGCGCGCGGCAAACACGTCTGGGAAAAGAACTCCTGTATCAACTGCCACACATTGCTGGGCGAGGGCGCCTATTTCGCACCCGAGCTGGGCAACGTCTGGAAGCGCTTCGGCGGCGAGGCCGATCCGGATGGCGCCCGCGAAACGCTGAAGGCCTGGATGGCCGCCCAGCCGACCGGCATCGAAGGACGGCGGCAGATGCCACAGTTCAATCTCACTGAACAGGAACTCAACGACCTCGCCGACTTCCTGGAATGGACGAGCCGCATCAAGACCCAGGATTGGCCGCCGAACGAGGCAGGCTAGGGCGCCGTGCGTTCAAAGAACGCACTAAGGACGCCCTTCTTTGAATTCAGAGCATCTTATCCGCCAATCGGCGGGATGCTCTGTGAAGCGATCGGAGTGTGACACCATGAAATACCAAACCCAAAAGGTCGCGATGCTCTATTTTTACGGAGCGCTCGGCCTGTTCCTCGCCCAGGTGCTGTTCGGCGTGCTTGCCGGTACCATTTACGTCCTGCCCAACACGCTCTCCGAGCTCCTGCCTTTCAACATCGTGCGCATGGTCCATACCAACGCACTGATCGTCTGGCTGCTCATGGGCTTCATGGGTGCAACTTATTATCTGCTGCCCGAAGAAGCGGAAACCGAACTCTACAGCACGAAGATCGCCATCGCGCAGTTCTGGATCTTCCTGATCGCCGCGGCCGTCGCCGTCGTCGGCTATCTCATGCATATCCACGAGGGCCGCGAATTCCTCGAACAGCCCTTCGCGATCAAGGTCGGCATCGTCATCGTCGCGCTGATGTTCCTCTACAACATCACGCTGACGGTGCTGAAAGGCCGCAAGACCACCGTTACCAACATCCTGATCTTCGGGCTCTGGGGTGTGGCGATCTTCTTCCTCTTCGCCTTCTACAACCCGATCAACCTGGCGCTCGACAAGATGTACTGGTGGTACGTCGTCCACCTCTGGGTCGAAGGCGTCTGGGAACTGATCATGGCATCGGTGCTCGCCTTCCTGATGATCAAGCTCAACGGCATCGACCGCGAAGTCGTCGAGAAGTGGCTCTATGTCATCGTCGGCCTGGCGCTCTTCTCCGGCATTCTCGGCACGGGCCATCACTACTACTGGATCGGTGCGCCGGGTTACTGGCAGTGGATCGGTTCGCTGTTCTCGACGCTGGAAGTCGCACCCTTCTTCACCATGGTGATCTTCACCTTCGTGATGACCTGGAAGGCCGGCCGCAAGCATCCGAACCGCGCAGCCCTCCTCTGGTCGATCGGCTGCTCGGTCATGGCCTTCTTCGGTGCCGGCGTCTGGGGCTTCCTGCACACGCTGTCTTCGGTGAACTACTACACTCACGGTACCCAGGTGACCGCGGCCCACGGACACCTCGCGTTCTTCGGCGCCTATGTGATGCTGAACCTCGCAGTCATGGCCTATGCAATCCCGGAGATCCGCGGCCGCGCCCCCTATAACCAGTGGCTGTCGATCACGAGCTTCTGGATCATGTGCACCGCCATGTCGGTCATGACCTTCGCGCTGACCTTCGCCGGTGTTCTCCAGGCGCACCTGCAGCGCGTGCTCGGCGAAAGCTACATGGACGTTCAGGATCAGCTTGCGCTGTTCTACTGGATCCGCCTCGGCTCCGGTGCCGTCGTCCTGATCTCGGCGCTGATGTTCATCTGGGCGGTTCTCGTGCCCGGCCGGGAGCGCAGCGAGAAGCTCAGTGGCGTGGTCCAGCCCGCCGAATGACCAATCAGCCGGCGCGGTTCCCCGCGCCGGGACCCCCAAGAATTTTCAGCATGGAGACTTGCCATGAGCCCAGTCCAAACTGCCGTCAGTCGCGCGGCACTCGATATCCCCGCCTATAGTCCCTCCGGCAATGAATGCGCGCTGTTCGAAAGCGCCTGGGTGCGGCAGCTGCCGCTGCTCCTCAAGGGACCGACCGGTTGCGGCAAGACCCGTTTCGTCAGCCACATGGCAGCGAAGCTCGGCCTGCCGCTTTCGACCGTTTCCTGCCATGACGATCTTGCCGCCGCTGACCTCACCGGTCGCTATCTCCTGAAGGGTGGCGACACCGTCTGGGTCGACGGCCCCCTGACCCGCGCCGTGCGCGACGGCGGCGTGTGCTATCTCGACGAGATCGTCGAGGCTCGCAAGGATGTCGCCGTCGTCCTGCATCCGCTAACCGACGATCGCCGCATGTTGCCGCTCGAACGCACCGGCGAACTGCTCGAAGCCCCCTCGAGCTTCATGCTGATCGTCTCCTACAATCCCGGCTACCAGAACCTGCTGAAGAGCCTGAAGCCCAGCACCAGGCAGCGCTTCGTGGCGATCGAATTCGATTTCCTGCCGAAGAACCAGGAGATCGCCGTCGTTTCCCAGGAAAGTGGATTGCTGGAAAGCCAGGTGGCGCCGCTCGTCAATCTCGCGCAACGGCTGCGCGCCCTCAAGGGGCATGACCTGGAAGAAGGCGTGTCGACCCGGCTGCTCGTCTATTGCGCTTCGCTGATCGATGCCGGCATGCCGGTCAAGGACGCGGTGCGGGCTGCGATGATCGAACCGCTCACCGACGAACCGGATGTACGCGCAGCACTTCTCGAAGTGGCCGGCTCGCTGATCGCCTGAGGTGAGCCATGCTTGATTTCCTCGAGCTCGAAGAGACCGTCGGACGGGCGTGGCACCGTTTCGTCGGCAACACCAGAACCTGGCGGCGCTATCCGGACGAAGCGGTGAAGCTCACCGACATGATGCCGGTGCTCGGCGTCTCCTTTCGCGGACACGGCGGCGAGGCGGCTGTGCAGATCGTGCCGGCCCGTGGTCGAACCTCGACCCATCGATTGCGGTGGCGGCAGCGCATGGGGCTCGGCGAAGAGAAGCTCGTGCAGCCCGCGCGCGACCACGCATCGCTGATGCTGCCCGGCGAGATCGATATCTTTCCGACGAAGGACCTCAACCGGGATCTCTATCACTGGCTGGTTGCATACATGGCAACGATGCCGGTCGACCCCGTCAGTGAAACCGATCCGCTCCGCCGCGACCTGGCGCTCGTGTCGCGCGCCCAGGAAACGGTCGAGGAGGTGTTCCAGCGGTTTCCGGGACTTCGGCGGCGCTATCGGCGCCTGGCGGAAGCGACGCTTGCCGAGCGGCAGCGGGGCGCGTTGCCGACGATCGAGCAACATCTCGAAAACCATATCCTGCGCCTCCTGCGCAAGGCTGCAGGTCAGGCGGATGCGACGCTGCCGGTGATCTTCCCGCATCGCGCACCACCCGGCTACCTGCCGATGCTGCCGATGCCGCTCTGGCCTGACACGCTGTTGCGTACGGAAACCACGACCACCCGCGACGAGGATATTGCCGCGACGCCGGGCACTCAGGCCGCGGTTACCGAAGTCGAACGCCATATCGCCGTTCGCGAAAACCCAGAAAACCGCAAGGGCGAGCGCAGCCCCTTCATTCTCAACCGCTTCGAGAAGATCCTGGCCATGGCCGAGATGGTCAATGTCGACCGCCCCGGCGATGACAGCGACGACCACGACAGCAAGGCTGCCGAGGAACTCGACGACATGACGCTCGGCGAGCGCAAGGGGCGGCCCTCGGCGCGCTTCCGCTTCGATCTCGACTTGCCGCCGGAAGCGGTCGATCCGACGCCGCTGACGGCCGAGCTCACCTATCCCGAATGGAATTACCGGACAGGCCAATATCTCAAAGACCATTGCCGCGTGCTGGCGATGCCCGCCTCCGGCCACGAAGAGCGCCCTGAACTCACGGATGAAAGCAAGAGCCTGATCCGCCGCGTGCGACGCCAGTTCGAAGTGCTGCGCCCGCGGCATGAGATGCTACGCGCCCAACTCGACGGCGCCGATCTCGATCTCGACGCGGTCGTGCGTGCCCGCACCGACCTCGCCGCCGGCGGCCAAGGTAGCGATCGCATCCATTTGATGAGTCGGCCGCAGGTGCACGATTTAGCGGTGACGATCCTCGTCGACGTGTCGCTGTCGACCGACTCCTGGTCCGACAACCGGCGGGTGCTCGACGTGGAGAAAGAGGCTCTGCTCATCCTTGCGCACGGGCTTTCCGCTTGCGGCGACAACCACTCGATCCTGACCTTCACGTCGCGACGGCGCGACTGGGTGCGGGTCGAAACGGTCAAAGCCTTCAACGAGGCGATGGGACCGCTGGTCGAGGCGCGTATTGCCGCGCTGAAGCCCGGCTATTACACCCGCATCGGTGCGGCCATCCGCCATGCCTCGGCCGAGCTTCGCCGGCAACCGAACCGCAAGAAGCTTCTCCTGGTACTGACCGACGGCAAGCCCAACGACATCGACCATTATGAGGGACGCTTCGCGCTTGAAGACAGCCGCCGGGCGGTCACGGAGGCGCGACGGAGCGGCATCAACACCTTTGCCGTCACGGTCGATCGCGAGGCGAAGTCCTACGTGCCCGCCATGTTCGGCCAGAACGGCTACGCGGTCGTGGGCAACATCTCGCGGCTACCCGCGGCGCTGCCGGCGATCTACCGCAACCTGGTCGGGTGAGGCGGTCAGCCAGTCAGGAAACAAAGGCCCGGCAATCGTCGGGCCTTTTGGGTTCAAGGTCAGGGTATGCGGGCGCCCATCGTCTCCCGCGGGTTCGAGCCGCGGATCCCCAAACTTCGCGTTCGCGGCGCCCCTGTGAGCAGGGGCTGCATCGGGATGCTCGGGGCAAGCCCGATAATGACGGAGAGAATGGGCGCTCGGTTGACTTTGTATCGGCGCGAAGGCTCCCGCATTCGCCAGTGTTGGTGGTCGCTGAAAACCGTGAAGCGATCGGCTTTTAATGCGAGGCAGCCCAAACGCAATCACCCTCGCCCCTGAGGCGAGGACCCAAGACGCGATGCCCGGACGTATGTGAGGAGATAAAGAGGGGTGAGCCGGAGCAGTACGGCGGCGCTCCGGCCTGCGTTGATTATTGTGACAGAAGACTCGGCAATGGCCGAGCCTTCCTGGCGAAAGAGCCCTCAAGCAGCCTTGCTGTGCACTCGCTGAGTTTCATCGATATAAGCATCGAAGGCCGCCGCCACCGCGCGGATGACGAAGCGGTGCTGGGGCCTGACCGTGATGACGCCATTAGCGATATCGATCACACCGTCCTGTTGCAGTTCGGCCAATTTGCCGTTGCCTTCGATGAGCGACTGCCAGTCCCGGCCGTGCGCCGCGGCGATTGAGGAAATATCCGCGCTGAAATCGCACATCAATCGTTCAATGATCACGGCACGCAGCCTGTCCTCGTCGGTCAGCCGGTAACCCTTCGTGGTTGCGAGCCGGCCCGAGGCGATGCGGCTTGCGTAAACACCCGGCGGTACCTCGTTCTGGACATAACCGTCGCGCGAGCGGCCGATCGCCGAGGCGCCAAAACCGATCAGCGTCTCGCAATTGTCGGTCGTGTAGCCCTGGAAGTTGCGGCGAAGCCGTCCGGCTGCCTGGGCGGTGACGAGATCGTCATCAGGCAAGGCAAAATGATCGAGGCCGATCTGCCGGTAGCCGGCCTTGACGAGCGCCTCGCTGATCGCCGTCGCCTGTTCGGCGCGGGCGCTACTGTCGGGCAGTGCCTTCTCATCGATCATGCGCTGGTGCTTCTTGAAGCTTGGCACATGGGCGTAGCCGAAAACGGCGAACCGTTCCGGATACATCGCCACGGCCGCTTCGACCGTCTCGACGCAGGAGCGAACCGTCTGATGCGGCAGGCCGTAGATCAGGTCGAAATTGATCCCGCCAATGCCGGCCCTGCGCAGATGGCCGACGGCCTCGGCCGTCTGCTTCTCGCTCTGAATGCGATTGATCGCCTTCTGCACGACGGGATCGAAGCTCTGCACGCCGAGGCTTGCGCGCCGCACGCCACCTTCGCCGAGCGCCTCGGCCATGGCGAGCGTCAACCGGCGCGGATCGATCTCGACGGCGACGTTGGTCGACGGAGTGAGAGCGAAGCGTTCGCGCATCAATGTCATCAGCGCCAGGAATTCGCGCGGCTCGATGATTGTCGGCGTACCGCCGCCGAAGTGCACTTCCGCCACCGGCAAGGGGCGTCCGACGGTATCGGCGACCATGCGGATTTCGTCTCTCAGCACGTCGAGATAATCGAGGATCGGATCATCCTTCTTGGTGATCGTAGTGTGGCAGCCGCAATACCAGCACATCGATCGACAGAAAGGGATGTGCAGATAGAGCGACACATCCTGCCCCTTTGGTATCGCCTTCAGCCAGGCGCCGTAGGTTTGCTCGTCGACCGCTGCGGCAAAGCGTGGCGCGGTCGGGTAACTCGTGTAGCGCGGCAGGCGCATTTCACCGTATTTCAGGAGCGCGGAAGCTAACATTTCGTCCTCATCTGGGTGGCGATGGATGCATCCTTCTAGGCTGCGTGGCCCGGTAACTCTTTGCGAAAAGTCAAGGACGGGGGGTGGTCTCGGGCAAACCGGGATTTGTTTGCGCTTCGACAAAATGTCGCGGTGCGGTCGTCGTTAGGTTGCGGAAATCCGGGGCGTGTGCGCCGGCGTTTCCCGGATCATCAAGCAACGACGGCGACTAGAGCGGATGACCATGAGCATTGCAGAGACCGACAAGCCCTTCATCGACGTGCGGACGATCCCGCCGGTGGAGCGCCATCCCAAAATCTTCGGCATGTTGAACGCGCTTGCCGAGGGCGGCGCCTTCATCATCATCAACGATCATGACCCGCGTCCGCTGCACTACCAGTTGGAAACGCGTTATCCGGGCGAATTCACCTGGGAATATCTTGAGCAGGGACCTGATGTCTGGCGTGTCGAAATCGGCCGGCAACAATCCTCCGGCTGCGATTGCTGCTGCGGCGGGCACTGAGCCCCGTCGGTGCGCCTCAAGAGCGGGACGAAGAAAAATCTGGGCGGTCTTCCGCTCACATCCCGCTCTAACTTACGAGAATCGATCACGTTTATTGGTTTTTGATCGGCTCGGCCAAAACCCATCGTGATCTAGGGGATGAACCGCCATGTTCGCAGCCACGCTATCCCGCTGGACGATGTCCTATCTCGCGGCCGCGCTGATCTTTCTCGTCCTTGGCGAGATCATGATGGTTCTCGGCTACGGCTACCCGGTCTCGGCCCTTGAGGCGCCGGAAACGCTGGCGCTCGTCCATATCGTTGTCCTGGGCTGGTTGAGCTTGCTGATGACCGGTGCGTTGCTGCAATTCGTGCCGGTTCTCGTCGGCCGGCCGCTGTCCTTCCCTAGCGTCGCTCTACCGGCACTTCTGTTGCTCATCGGCGGCATCGCCAGCCTGACGCTCGGCTTCGTCAGCCTCTCGGGCACGATCTATCTTCCGGTGACGCTGCTTCCTCTCGGAGCGGCGTTCTCGATTGTCGGGTTCTCAGTGCATGGCTTCGACTTCGCGGCGACACTCTGGCATGCGCGCCCGCTGCCGCTCCCGGCCCGCTTTGTCGCGGTCGGTCTCGCTGCGCTCTTCGCCACGATGCTGCTCGGCGGCGTCTATGCCTGTGTACTTTCGGGCTTGATCGATGCGGAAGGCGCGATCGACCTGACGATCGACGGACTGTCACTTCATGCTTCCCTGGGCCTTTGCGGCTGGTTGAGCTTCACCACCATGGGCGTCAGCTACCGGCTTTTGAGCATGTTCATGCTGTCGCCGGACAAGGAACGCGCAAGCAGTCGGCTCGTCTTCGTGCTCGGTACGCTTTGTCTCGGCCTTCTGGCCGCAGCGGTCCCTGTCATTCTCGTGGGCACATTCGGCCGTGTGCCGCTTCTCATCTTTGCCGTCGCTTCCGGCGCTGCGGTGGTGGCGATCTATGTCGGCGATATCCTGCGCATCTATCGGCAGCGCCGACGCAAGGCGATCGAGCTCAACAGCCGCGCCAGCATCGGCGCCTTCGCGTCCCTGATCGCCGCGAGCCTGCTCTTCGTGGCGCTGCTGGCGCTCGGGTGTCTCGATGCGGGCACCGGAGCCGTCACCTATCTCGTTGCCTTCGGCTGGCTGACGGGCATGGGGCTCGCCCAGCTCTACAAGATCGTGCCGTTCATGACCTGGCTCGAATGTTATGGGCCGGCACTCGGGCGTATGCCGACGCCGCGGGTCCAGGACCTCGTCGTCGAGGCCGCAGCCCTTCGCTGGTTTCGGCTCTATTATCTGACGGTTGCGGTCGCGACGCTGGCCCTGCTGATCGGTAGCGCGATCCTGTTTCGCTTTGCGAGCCTCGGCCAGTTGATTGCCGTCAATGCGCTCATCCTGGAGTTCGTGCGAACACGGCGGCTGATCAATGTTCCGGCCGAACTTCGACTGCCTGGCGGACTTGTTCGACCAGGCCTGTTTCTGCCATCCATTCCTCACGGAGGTTCCCATGAGCCAAGATCCCTTTGAACTCGACGTTCGACCGCTTTTACGCGGCGGCAGCGATCCGTTTCAGGCCATCATGAATGCTGTCGATAGCCTGGCGCCAGGCCAGGCGCTGAGGCTGATTGCCACCTTCAGGCCCGTTCCGCTCTTCAGCGTCATGGCCGGACGCGGTTTCACGCATCAGGACCGCCCGCTCGACAACGGCGACTGGGAGGTTCTGTTCACGCCCGAAGGAGAGGTCGACGGGATCCGGCTTTCGGCCGGCGAAACGGATCTGGACACCTGGCCGGATCCAAGCCGCCAGCTCGACCTGACCGATCTCGATCCGCCCGAGCCGATGGTGCGCATTCTGGCGACCGCCGAGAAGATGACAGAGGGCGAAGTGCTCTTCGCCTTGCTCGCGCGCGAACCGCTGTTCCTCTATCCGGAGCTCGCCAAGCGCGGGCATAAATGGGCCGGCAATTTCGATGCGACCGGCGAGACCTACCGGATCCTCATTCGCATCGGCGGAGGACGTACGCATGCCGGCGCCTGAAACCCTGGATCTCGAAGAGAAGATCCGCGATGCGCTGCGCATCATCATCGATCCCGAAATGGGCAAGAACGTCGTCGATCTCGGCCTGATCTATGACATCGACGTTCAGGAAGGCGGTATTGCCCGCGTCACGATGACGACGACGATCAAGGGGTGCCCGGCGACGGCCTTCCTCAAGGAAGCGGTGCAGAACTGCGTCTGGTATGTGCCGGGTGTCGAGTACGCCGAAGTGCGCCTGACCTACGAGCCGCCCTGGACCCCTGAGATGATGGCTGACAGTGCGGTCGAATTCGCGCAGGGCAGCATCTTCTGAGAGTGGTCTTGCAGGAAAAAAGGCGCGGCTGATCCGGCGCCTTTTGCTTTGGGTTCGAACGGGCCGTCAGGATGACGCACGAAGCGACCGGCGTTCGCACACCAGCATCGGCCCATATTCGACTGTGAACAGCGCGAAAGCGGCGATCCACAACGCACCCGAAAGCGCGATCAGGTAGTGATAGTGCGCAGGCAGCACCTCTGCCAGCGGACGGATCAGTGCTGCGGTCATGATCGCGACATAGGAGGCATTGGTGAGCGCCGAGCCGACCAGCGGCCTGCCGGTGTGGCCGCGGCTGGCGCGGGTCATGACGGCGAGCATCATGGACGCTATGACGCCGACGGTCAGCACATGCATGACCGGGTATTCGCTCAGAAGTTCGATCGCACCGGCTGCTATCGCGAGGAAGCCGAGCGGCACGAAGGCATAGGCCGCGTGCAGCACGAAGAGCAGCTTTTCCGGCCAGGTCGCCAATCCGTGCCAGCGGAACAGCCGCACCGTATGGAAAGCGCAAGCGACGAGCGCGATCGCCGCGGTGACGATGTGAACAGGTGCGAAGGTCCAGGCGGCAAGCGCCGCGACGCCGATCAGGATCGCCGCCGTGTCGAAGCGGTTATAGGGCACCGGGAAATTGGTGCGCTCGACCTTGTTCAGCCAGTTGCGCGTGAAGCTTGGCACGATGCGCCCGCCGACGATCATGATCAGCATGGTGTAGGCGCCAATCGCCAGCCGCGCTGCGGCATCGACGTCGAGCTCGCTGAGAACCGAGAGATGGAACCAGATGTTGGCGGCGGACAGAAGCACCAGCCCGCCGATGACCTTTAGGTCCTTCCACTTCCGGCCGACAATCACCTCGCGCGCGCAGATCAGCAGGAGCACCGGCAGGAACAGCGCTTCGATACCCGCGGCCACGGGCAGGCCGATGACACCGCTCGACAGCAGCGCGACCCGACCGACGACCCAGAGCCCGAAGAGGGTGGCGAGCGGGCGACCGGAAACCGGCAGCCTGCCGGTCCAGTTCGGGATCGCCGTCAGCAGGAAGCCGCCGAGCACAGCGGAGGAGAAGCCGAACAGCATTTCGTGAGCGTGCCAATGAGCGGCGCCGTAGTTGCCGGCAAGGTTGATCCCGAGAATCAATGCGGAGATCCAGAGTGCCATGGCGCCGATCGCCCAAAGGGTGGCGCCCAGAAAGAACGGCCGGAAACCGTAGGAGAAGAGCACCGGGCCGGTGGTCGAGAGCCCGCGCGGAATGCCGCCGCTCGGTTTCGGTCTTATGAGTCTGTCCAACATGATCACCGTCCTCGTCGTGCGTGCTTGCGGGATTGCGGATGAGGCTTGATCTATCAATGGCTTCGGAGGCGCTCTTTGCGAAAACGCAAGTACCGTTACCCCGCTTCGCCATGTGTGTTCATGCGGCGGCAAAGAAATGCGCTCTCCGCGAAAGGATTTGTTCCAAGACAAAGACGCGATTCGTCTCTGGTTCTACTTCTCTTGTGACTGCTGGGGGACCGGTGGTCGAGACCGGAGGTGAGGCCGCCCAAGTCGGCGTCGCCCACCCTAACTCGTTGAATACAGGCGCGTTTCGCAGAAGGCCAATCCCGGCCGCTGGAGTGCGCCGAAGGAGAGCAAGATGACTGAACAACTTCAGATGACCCGCCGGACGATGCTTGCCGGTGCTGCCCTGGCGGGCGCGGTTGCGCCGCTTCTCCATACCGCGCAGGCTAAGGCGGCCGGCGCCGCCACGGCAGCGGGTGCTGCCCCCGTCGATGTCTCGGCCCTGCCGCGCGTGAAGGTCGATCTCGTCAAGCCGCCTTTCGTACATGCCCACGAGCAGGTCGCCAAGACCGGACCACGCGTCGTCGAATTCACCATGACGATCGAGGAAAAGAAGCTGGTGATCGACCGTGAGGGCACCGAGATCCACGCGATGACCTTCAACGGCTCGGTGCCTGGCCCGCTGATGATCGTGCATGAGAACGACTATGTCGAGCTGCGGCTGATCAACCCGGCGACCAACACGCTGCTGCACAACATCGACTTTCACGCCGCGACCGGCGCTCTGGGCGGTGGCGCGCTGACCCAGGTCAACCCGGGCGAGGAGACGACGCTTCGCTTCAAGGCCACCAAGCCCGGCGTCTTCGTCTACCATTGCGCGCCTGAAGGAATGGTGCCCTGGCACGTCACCTCGGGCATGAACGGCGCCATCATGGTGCTACCGCGTGAAGGCCTGAAGGACGAAAAGGGCCAGCCGCTGACCTATGACAAGATCTACTATGTCGGCGAGCAGGATTTCTACGTGCCGAAGGACGAGGCCGGGCACTACAAGAAATACGAGACCCCCGGCGAAGCCTATGAAGATGCGGTAAAGGCGATGCGCACATTAACCCCGACCCACATCGTCTTCAACGGCGCGGTCGGTGCGCTGACCGGCGACAATGCCCTGACCGCGGCCGTGGGCGAGCGCGTGCTCGTCGTCCATTCGCAGGCCAACCGCGATACGCGGCCGCACCTGATCGGCGGACATGGTGACTATGTCTGGGCAACCGGCAAGTTCCGCAATCCGCCGGACCTCGACCAGGAAACCTGGCTCATTCCTGGCGGAACCGCGGGCGCTGCCTTCTACACCTTCCGCCAGCCGGGTGTGTACGCCTATGTCAACCACAACCTGATCGAGGCGTTCGAGCTGGGTGCTGCCGGCCACTTCAAGGTCACCGGCGAATGGAACGACGACCTCATGACCTCGATCGTCAAGCCGGCGTCGATGTAGCCTGAAGCAAGGTAACCGTGGGGCCGCGGTCTCAGCGACCCCACACGCGAACGAGGGCACGCGCCTGCCAGCGCGTGCCGTTTCCCCCGGAGACCTCCCATGCCCAGCAAAAAGAAATCTGCGATTTCGCTCCTGTCGCTCGCAGCGCCGGCCGTCCTTCTGGCCGCAATCGGCGGCGTGCTTTCGGCGAAGGTGGGGCTGTTCGACGATCTCAAGGACGGCGTCGACCTGTCGGTCAAGGCGCCGGTAACCGTGACGATCGCGCCGCGTGAAATGAGCTATCGGGCAGAGGGACACTTCCTGAAGAACGGTTTTGCCGTTGATGCGCCCATCGTCGTCGCAGCGCTTAAAGAACCGCTCGAGATCATGAAATACCAGGTGACGCGTCAGGACTATGAACGTTGCGTTGCCGACAGCGCCTGCCAGCAGCCGGAAGGCGGGCATGGTGCGGGCCTGCCGGGTGTGCCGATGACCGGGGTCAACTATACCGACGCGACTGCATATGCTGCGTGGCTGACGAAGAAGACCGGCGTGGTCTGGCGCCTTCCGACCGACCAGCAATGGGCCTTTGCCGCCGGTTCCAAATTTCCGGACGATGCGCTCGGGATCGACGGCACCAAGGACAATCCGGCGCTGCGCTGGCTGGCGGACTACGAGCGCGAAGCGAGCCGGCAGCGCGCAGAGAACCCGATGCCGCAGCCATCGGGCGCTTTCGGCGAAAACGAGTATGGGGTTGCGGACCTGGACGGCAATGTCTGGGAATGGACCGAGACCTGCCACCGCCGCGTCACCATAGGCGAAGACGGCGAGGTACTGAAAGAGTCTCCGGCCTGTGGCATCTTCGTCGTCAACGGCAAGCACCGGGCGTCGATGAGCTTCTTCATCCGTGACCCGAAAAGCGGCGGCTGCGCCGTGGGCGTACCGCCGGATAATCTCGGCTTTCGGCTGGTGCGCGACGGTCGTTGGTATTCGGGTTTCCTCTATGCCTTCGAACGCCGGCTCCTGGGCGCTGGGTGAGATGGCGCGGCCGGTAGAGCCGCCAAGGCTCTCACGCCTTAGCGGGCATAGGTTCCGATACATGCTTTTGCCCTTGGGTCGTCGCCGGTCCAGGGGCAAAACACATGTGACAATCGAGGTGCTGCCGCGACCCTTGTGCGTCTGACCGGTCGTGCGGCGCTCTGGTCCTTTTGTAGGGTCCTGGGCCGTGCTAGATCAGGGCAACTCAAACGGCAGGATGTAGGGCCAAAGTGGCTGCACTCGATCGCACACTCGTCAAATCGCTCCCTTTGTTCCAGAAGATGAGCGACCCGGAACTGGATTCGCTGCTGACGCGCGCCACGGTGCGGCGCGTTCCGCAGAACGAAGCCGTGTTCGAACAGGGCGCGACGGCCGATTTCTTCTTCCTGTTGCTGCATGGCCGGCTGAAGGTGACCCAGGTCACCAAGGACGGGCAGCAGATCATCGTCCGGGTCGTCAATCCCGGCGATCTCTTCGGCTTTGCCCGTGCGCTCCAGCGCAGCGACTACCCGGGAACCGCGACGGCGGCGACCGAGAGCCTCGTTCTCGCCTGGCCGACGGAGCTCTGGAACGTCTTCGTTGAGAAGAACCCCCACCTCGCCGTCAATGCCATGCATACGATCGGCCAGCGTCTCGACGAGGCGCATACCCGTATCCGCGAAATGTCGACGGAGGAAGTCGAGCGCCGCGTCGCCCATACGGTGCTGCGGCTGGCCGAGCAGGCCGGCAAGCCCGATGGCGGCGGTATCCGCATCGATTTCCCGATCTCGCGCCAGGATATCGCTGAGATGACGGGAACGACGCTGCATACGGTCTCGCGCATCCTCAGCGCCTGGGAAGGCCAGGGCCTCGTCCAGGGCGGTCGGCAGAAGCTGACGCTCAAGGACATTCCAGGTCTGCGGCGTCTCGCCGAACGCGTCGGCGGCTAGATTTCGGATGCTCCGGCGGATTGACGGAACAGCTACGGTTTTGCGGCGCGAATGGCGTAGCGGTGCTGTGACTGCCGCGCCAGACCTTTGAACACATTCCAGTTCCTCGCCTGGGCGCGATGGATCTCACCAAGATCGGTATCGATCTCGATATCGACAAATCCGGCCCTCTGCAGAAGATCGACCACGGCCTCGGCGCGCGCGCCCTCGGAGAAGTGAACGCGCGAGAGAATGCTGCGATGCGTCGCCAGCATCTGTGATGAGCCGCTCGGCGGTTCCGATTTGAACACGCCGAGGCGTTGTCCCCAGGCGCTGAGCTTCGAGAACAACCGCTCGAGCGCGCTGGTATTCACAAAGTCGCCATCGACGATCAGCAGCGTTCCGCCCGGCTTGAGAACGCGAAGCCACTCCGCGAAGGCTGCGGCCGGATTGACGAGCGTCCAGACGAGATGCCGGTTGACGACGACATCGTAGTGGTCATCGGGCTCCATGGTATTTTCGGCATCACCCAGACCGAAGCGAATGGAACGACCCCGCTTGCGGGCCTTTTCACGGGCGCGTTCGAGCATTGGCTCGGCCCAGTCCAGGCCCTGTACCTTGAAGCCGAGATCGTCGAGCAGGTGGGAGATGACGCCGGTGCCGCTCGCAAGATCCAACGCGCTGCGGCCGGAGCCCGGTCCGAGATGGCGTAGAAGCAGCCTGTGCCAGGCCGCGCGCTCGTCCTCCGAGAAGATCTCGTGTCCTGGCGACAGATCGAAGGTCGCGGCGCGCTCCGACCAATAGGTCTTGATTTCATCCCGCAGGTTGTAGTTCTGCCGATCCGTTACATCGCTCATATCGATACCGCTCGCCCTGTTTGGAGGCGTTCTAAAAGATAAATGTTGACTAATAAAGTCATGAAACATTAGATCGCGTCGATTTTCCCAGCGGAGCAGAAAACAATGCAGCTTTTCAACAGGGTGGCCGCGGCCGCCACGGGCTTTTGCGTGCTTTTTTCAACGGCAGCCTTCGCTGATGTCGTGACGTTGAAAGATGTCACGGGTCGCGACGTTGAGGTCAATGTGCCGGTCGAGCACCTCATCCTCGGTGAAGGGCGCCAGATCTATTTCCTCGGCGCCCTCGACCGCGATGACCCGTTTAAGCGCGTCGTCGGCTGGCGCGACGACCTGGCAAAGGCGGATCCTGAAACCTACGCCGCCTATCTCGCGAAATACCCTGATATCGCCAAGCTGCCGACCTTCGGCGGCATGAAGGACGGGACCTTCGACATCGAGCAGGCGGTGGCGCTGAAGCCCGATGTCGTCCTGATGAACGTCGATGCCAAGACGGCGACGGAGGAGGCCGGCTACATCGAAAAGCTCGCCAAGGTTGGCATCCCGCTCGTCTATGTCGACTTCCGCGAAAAGCCGATGGAAAACACCGAGCCGAGCATGCGTGTGATGGGCAAGCTTCTCGGCAAGGAAGAAAAGGCCGAAAAGTTCATCACGTTCCGCGCCGAGAACATCGCCAAGGTGACCGACGTGCTGGCGAAGGCCAATCCGAAGAAGCCGCTCGTCTTCGTTGAGCGGGCCGGCGGCTACTCCGACGATTGCTGCATGTCCTTCGGCAACGAGAATTTCGGCAAGATGGTCGAATTCGCCGGCGGCGTGAACATGGCGAAGGACATCATTCCCGGCACCTTCGGCACGGTCAATCCGGAACAGATCATCGCCGCAAACCCGGAGCAGATCATCATCACCGGCGGCAACTGGCAGGGTTATGTGCCGGGCGGTGCCTGGGTCGGCGTCGGCTACGGTGCCGATGAAAAAGAAGCCGCCCGCAAGCTCGAAAACCTCACCAGGCGCCCGGCCTTTACCGGCGTGCAGGCGGTCAAGGACGGGCAGGTCCATGCCATCTGGCACCAGTTCTACAACAACCCCTACCAGTTCGTCGCGATCCAGCAGATCGCCAAGTGGCTGCATCCCGACCTCTTCGCCGATCTCGACCCGGAGGCGACGTTCAGGGAGTTGCACGAGCGTTTCCTGCCGCTTCCCTACAAGGGCGGCTACTTCGTTTCGCTGACGACCAGCAAGTAAGTGCATCGGCGGTTGGCTGAACAGGAGGCCGCCGGCGCTGCGATCGAAAGGTATGAGAATGTCGATCTTCAGGAAAATCGCGTCCGCGATGCTTGCGGCGGTCGTGTTGGCGGCTCTGCCGGCCGGCGCCGCGGAAATCGTCGACGTCACCGGCCGTCGGGTCGAAGTCGTGCTTCCCGCCAAACGGATACTGCTTGGCGAGGCGCGACAGATTCACATCGCCGCGGCGCTGAAGGGGGAGCACGTCTTCGATACGATCGTCGGCTGGCGTGACGATCTCATCAAGAAGGATCCGGATTCCTACGCCGCCTATGTCGAGCGGTTCCCCGAGATCGAGAAACTGCCGCGCTTCGGCTATATCCCGACGGGGGATTTCAGCCTCGAAGCGGCCATTGCCCTGAAGCCTGACGTGTTGACGCTGAACCTCGAAGCGCGAGATGCGGTCGAGGAATCGGGTTTCATCGAAAAGGCCGCGGCTGCCGGGATTGCCGTCGTCTATGTCGATTTCCGCGTCGATCCGGCGGCCAACAGCGAAAAATCCGTCGCAATCCTCGGCCAGCTCTTTGGCGCCGAAGCAAGGGCGCGCGAATTCATCGAATACCGCAACGCCCAGATCGGGCTGGTGACCGACCGCCTGACCAAGGCCGGGACGATTGCGCGTCCGAAGGTGTTCATCGAACGCTCGCCCGGCATCACCGGCGAATTCGCCTGCTGCCGAACCTTCGGCCCGGCCAATTTCGGCGAGATGGTGGAAAAGGCCGGCGGCCACAATATCGGTTCGGACGTCATCAAGGGCACCTTCGGTGACCTCAATCCCGAGCAACTCATCGTCAGCGATCCGGACCATGTCATCATCACCGGCAGCAACTGGTCGGCGGAATCCGATCTCAACCAGTTCGTCAGCGTCGGCCGCGGCGCCGATGCCGCGGTGGCCGAGGAGCGGCTGCGCGGCCTGATGCAGCGCCCGGGCTTCCCCGGCCTGAAGGCGGTGAAGGAGGGCAACGTGCATGCGGTCTGGCACCAGTTTTACGGTGCGCCCTACGAGTTCGTGCCGATCCAGCAATTCGCCAAATGGTTCCACCCCGAACTTTTCGCCGACATCGATCCGGATCGGACCTTCCGCGAGTTTCATGAGAAGTTCCTGCCGGTGACCTATCGCCCGGGTTACTTCGTCTCGCTTGCGAAGGGGGGTGAATGATGGTTGCCATGACCGACCATATTTCCGGCATTCAGGGACAAGGGCGCTACCGCGCCCTTGTTCTGCGCCGTCTGGTCTTGATCTTCTGCCTCATCGGCGCGCTCTTTGCGTCGGTTGCAGTCGACATGGCGCTCGGGCCAGCAAACTATCCGCTTGCCGACGTGCTGACGGCGCTGTTTCGGCCTGAGACGGTGAGCGACCAGCTTCGGGTGGTCATCTGGGACATCCGCATGCCGATCGCGCTGATGGCGGTGACGGTGGGCGCCTCGCTATCAGTCGCGGGTGCACAGATGCAGACGATCCTCGCCAATCCGCTCGCAAGCCCGTTCACGCTCGGGATTTCCGCCGCTGCCGGTTTTGGCGCAGCCCTCGGCCTCGTTGCCGGCGTCGCGGTCTTTCCGGTCGCAGTCCAATACATGGTGCCGATCAACGCCTTCCTGATGGCGATGCTGGCGGCACTCTTCATCCATTTCGCCTCTACCATGCGCGGCGTCACGGTGGAAACGATCGTGCTGCTCGGCATCGCGCTCGTCTTCACCTTCAATGCCGCGCTGTCGCTGCTCGAATATCTCGCCTCCGAACAGGCACTGGCCGCAGTCGTGTTCTGGACGATGGGCAGCCTCACCAAGGCAACCTGGCCGAAGGTCTGGATCACCGGCGCCGTGCTGGTTTTCGCCGTGCCGCTCTTTGCACGGCACGCCTGGGCACTAACGGCGCTTCGGCTCGGTGACGACAAGGCGGCGAGCTTAGGCATCAATGTTCGCCGGCTAAGGCTCGAAGCGATGATGACGGTGAGCCTGCTTGCGGCGATTCCGGTTTCCTTCGTCGGCACGATCGGCTTCGTCGGCCTCGTCGCGCCGCACATCGCCCGGATGCTGGTCGGCGAAGATCAGCGCTTCTTCCTTCCCGCCTCGGTGCTCTGCGGCGCGCTCTTGCTCTCGGTCACCTCCGTCGTCAGCAAGATGCTCATCCCGGGCGCCGTGCTGCCGATCGGCGTCATCACCGCGTTGGTCGGCGTGCCCTTCTTCTTCGTGCTGATTTTCACCAACAGGAGGCGCGCATGGTAAGCCTGACGCTGGAAAAAGTCGGCGCGACCTATGGCCGGCGAACAGTGCTGTCCGACGTCAATACCGGTGTGCTCAGAGGCGGCGGCCTGACGGCGGTGATCGGTCCGAATGCAGCCGGCAAGTCGACGCTGTTCAAGCGCATCGCAAGCCTGACGTCCGGGCCCGGAACCGTCCATCTGTCCGACACCGCCAAGGGAGCCGAGGGCATCTGCTACATGCCGCAGGATACCGGCGCCAATGCCGTTCTCACGGTCTATGAATCGGTGCTGCTGTCGGCCAAGCAGGGCTCCGGCTGGAAGGTGAAGGACAGCGAACTCTCGGAGATCGATCGGGTGCTTTCAGAACTGCGGATCGCCGATCTCGCTTTTCGCGGCCTCGGTGAGCTCTCCGGCGGCCAGCGCCAGCTCGTCTCCATTGCCCAGGCCCTGGTGCGTAAGCCCGAAGTGCTGTTGATGGACGAGCCGACCTCGGCGCTCGATCTCTTCCGCCAGATCGAGGTGCTCGGCTTCATGAAACGCCTGTCGGCGCAATCGGGAATGGCGGTGCTGATCGCGCTTCACGACCTGAACCATGCGCTGCGCTATTGCGACGACACGATCGTCATCAGCGGCGGTTCGGTGCTGGCGAGCGGTCCGACCCATGAGGTCATCACCGCGGACATGCTGCGCTCCGTCTACCGCGTCGAGGCGCGTGTCGAGGCTTGCTCGATGGGGCGTCCTGTCGTCATCGTCGACGAGTCGCTGTAGGCGTTATTCCGGCAAAAGGCACTTCGCCGCCGCGGCGGCGAAGTGCGGACTCTCATAATCAGGTCGGCCTGTGTCCCTTCAAGCCGTAGAAGGCGATATAGGCATAGCAGGCGACGGGCATCAGGAAGGCGAGATGGATGCCGACCGTGTCGGCGAGCCCGCCCTGGATCAGCGGCAGGAGCGCGCCGCCGACGATCGCCAGGCACAGGACGCCGGAGCCCTGGCTCGTGTATTTCCCGAGACCGTAGAGCGCCAGGCTGAAGATCGTCGGGAACATGATCGAGTTGAAGAACCCGATCGCCAGGACCGACCACATGGCAACGCTGCCGCCGGCAAAGACGGTGAGGAGCAGCAGCACGATCGCTGCGACCGCGTTGAAGGCGAGCGCCTTGCCGTCGTCGACGAAACGCATCGCAACCGCGCCGACGAACCGGCCGACCATCGCTCCGCCCCAGAAATACATGACATAGTGCGCGGCATCGGCTTCGGAGAGGCCGGCAATGTCGGGCTGGTTCAGGAAGTTGACGAGGAAGCTGCCGATGCTGACCTCCGCCCCGACATAGACGAAGATGCCGATCGCACCGAGAATCAGGTGCCGATAGTGCCAAGCCGACTTGCCGTCGGTGATCGGCTCGATCTCGTCATGCACTTCGACGGTCGGCAGCTTCAGGGCGGCGAAAAGCGCCGCAAGCAGCAGGAAGGTGGCGGCAAGGAGCAGGTAGGGCATCTTGACCGCGCTCGCTTCCGCGAACCTTAGAGCATCGAGCTGCTCCGGCGTCGCGTCGGCGGTCGCGACGACCGCAGCCGACAGGATCAGCGTCGCGCCGAACATCGGGGCGAGGGTGGTGCCGAGGGAGTTGAAGGCCTGGGTCAGCGTCAGGCGGCTCGCGGCCGTGTCCGGCGGACCAAGCACGGTCACATAGGGGTTGGCCGAGACCTGCAGCAGCGTGATGCCGCTTGCCAGCACGAAGAGAGCGCCGAGAAACAGCGCATAGATGCGATAGCTTGCCGCCGGCACGAAGAGCGCGCAGCCGACTGCGGCGATGACGAGGCCGAGCACGATCCCCCATTTGTAGCTGATGCGCTTGACCAGCGCGCCGGCAGGAAGTGAGACAATGAAATAAGCGCCGAAGAAGCAGAACTGGATCAGCATCGACTGCGTGTAGTTGAGCGAAAAGACGTTCTTCAGATGCGGGATCAGAATGTCGTTCAGGCACGTGATGAAGCCCCACATGAAGAACAGTGAGGTGAGCGCGAAGAGGGCAAATCGATAGCCCGTGGCGTCCGATGACGCGGATGAGACCGCGCGCGCGGGCTCAGAGCCCTTGGTGATGATACCTGCCAATGGTTTAACCTCATGATGTCGTTGGCGCCGGATCTTGGGCCTTGGGAGGACGTCCAATTGGACGCGCCGGCGGCAGCCAGTGATCTTCGCTTGGGAGCACCAAGATCCCCGGGCTGCGTGGCGCTTATACCGCGCGAGCGGGGCTTTGACAGTGCGAAGGGCAGAATTTCCCCGGTCTCCGGGCAGGTTGGTCTGCCGCAGGCACTGAGTGCAGGTCAGAGGGTAGCAATCTCGCGATTTGAAAGGGTGCCGCCGTTGGCCCGCTTGATGTCGAGCTTCTGTTCAAGCGCCGCCACGATATCCTCACTGAACTCGATCGAGGTGAGTTCGGCGATCTCGGGCAGGGCCCCGGGGGTAAAGACATTCACCTCAACGAGCTTGTCGCCGACCACGTCGAGCCCGACAAGGAACATGCCGTCGCGCACCAGCTTGGGACGCATCTGTTCGGCGACGACGAGCATTTCGGGCGTTATCACCGCGGTGGTTGGCCTGCCGTTGACATGCATGTTGGACCGCAACTCGCCGTCCGCAGGCACGCGCCGAACCGCGGCATAGGTATCGCCACGTTTGAGCGGCCGCCCGTTCATCAGGAACAGCCTGACATCCCCTTCAGTCGCTGCCGGCAGATATTCCTGCGCGATCACATAGCCCATCTCGGAAACCACCTCGAATATCTGGTTGAGGTTCGTCTCGTGGCTGGAACTGACCTTGAAGACGTTCTTGCCACCGGAACCTTGCAGCGGCTTGAGGATGACGCCCCCGGGGTGCTCGTCGACAAAAGACTTTATCTCCTCGATATGCTTCGAGATCAGCGTGGTCGGCCGAACGATTTCGGGGAAGTCCTGGAGATAGAGCTTGTTCTGCGCCCGTGCCAGGCCGTCGGGGTCGTTGACGACTATTGTCCCGCGTTCGGCTGCAAGCCGTCCGAAGATCACGCCGGCGTGGGCGGCCCAGGAGCGAGGGCCGGTGTCTTCCGACGGATCGCTTCTGAGAAACAGAACCTGGATTTCGGCAATGTCCAGGATGTCGCGCCGCGTGGCGCCGCTTCGCAATGCGGCGATGAAGGCCTCGGCCTTGTTCGGCTTCGCCGAGCCGAGGCTCAGGGCGTGGATCGTCAGCCGACCGTCGGGTCTCAGGGTGAAGTCGCCAGGCGTGACGTAGGCAATCTCATGACCGCGGGCGAGCGCTGCAAGCGCCAGCGACGTCGTCGCGTAAAACGTCTCTTCACCCTCGATCGAGTTGACGAGAAAGGCGATGCGCATCCGGTTTCCTAGCGGTCCGACTCCAACATATCCTGCGATCTCAGTGCGTTCATCTGAACGCACGGCGCTTTAGTCTGCGACCATGTCGAGCGGGGTCATTCCCCTCTCGGCTCGCTGAAGCCGGTCGCGCGCTTTGACGTCATCGAGAAAAATAGGGCGAATGGTTGCGGCACCAAGGAGGCCGCGCAAATTGAGTTCCTGGATTGCGCCGAAATGCGATGCGGCGATCTTGCCCATCCAGAAAGGCTCGAGATTGCCGCCGTCGGCGAGGTGGTCGAGAAGCTGCAGCAGGCCGCGCATGTAGATCGCGTCCTTGACCAGTCCGCCGCCGCGATAGATGCGCAGCGTAATGTTGAAGGCCTCGGCGGTGCCGAAACCGTGGTCGTCGACGAGCAGCCGGTAGGTGTCCGGAAACTCGGCGCCGTCGAGCAGGGCGGCGCAGCCGACCACTCTCGCCGCAAGCACCCGCAGCCGATCCGCGGTCATGCCGGCGCTCAAGTATTCGGCGAAAACGGCGAGCCCTTCCTGCATGCCCTCGTAGCCTGCAAGGCCGGAGCGCAGAATCCTGAGGCCCTGTGCCGAGCCGTTGAAGTAGGTCAGCAGGTGCACGCCCACCTCATGGTTGAGCAGCGCCTCGACGCGGTCGGCGTCGAGTGCCGAGCTTCGGGCGATCAGCAATTGGCCACGTGAGACGAGCAGGCCGGCCGGCAGATCGTCGCGAATTTCGGCGGATGCGGTGAAATCGGGCGATTGGCGCCGATAGGCTGATATCATCGCCTGCGCACGCTCCCTTATGTAGTCGCAGCCGCGCTTGTTGCCGGATGTCGGCGACGTGTCGCCATCGGCGGCGGTTTTCGCAAGGACGTCGGAAGCGGCGTCGAGAAGCTCGTCTTCGACCGGGCCGTAGAGAGCGCGACCGAGTTCGACGAACTTGCGGGTCTCGCGGGCGGAAATCATCGAGAGTTGGAGGTCGACCTCCTGCTGCTTTTCGCGATAGAGGGCGTAGAGCAGCGGATCTTCGAGATGCTCGAAATTGAGGGTGAAGAGTTTGCGCTTGGCCGTTTCGATCTGCAGCGTCAGCGGGCGATAGTACAGGCGAGGGCTTCGCGAAAAGCCGCTCGACGCGAACTCGGCCCAGGCGGTCTCGGCGTTGATCGGCGTTACCGCGAGCAGGAAATCGAAGCTTGATGCGATGTCGTCCATGCCGCGGTCGGCGCGCACGACCGCGTCGACGAAGGCCTTCCGGCCAAGGGCACGGTGCGTCGGTATCCGGAAGTCGTCAGACCTGGCGCGGGCGAAGGCTGTGATGGCTCGAAGGCCGGCATCGAAGACGCTTGCGACCAGCCGCTCGCGCAATTGCGGATAGATGCGGCGGGTGCCGGGCTCGCAATAGATCGGCGCGAAGCGTACGGTGAGATGTGGATAGTCGATCGACAGGGATTTCCGCCGTGCGATCGCATCCGGCCTTCGCTCGACGAGCGTCACATGGGGCGTTCGGAACTTTCCTTCGATCGTTGCGGCTGTCTCGATCAGTGCTTTCGCAGCAACCTGCTCGGCACCGGTCGTCCCGGCGACAACCTCGAACAGGAACGGCGGCAGGAAAGGCGCGTCCTTGGCGGGCGGATCGTCGCTTTCGAGTTCCGCAAATTCGAGAACGATGAATATGCCCAGTCGTTCTTCGATCACGCGGCCGACCCGTTCGATGACTGCGGCGGCGATATCGACGCTCGGCGCCAGCAGATAGGCGGCATTCGCCTGGGCGATGTCGCGCGCGACTGGCTGCGGTTGCTCGGCGGCGATATGAACGCACAGGAAGGGAAGCAGGCGGTCGATGTGCAGCCGTCCACCCTCGCCGAAGTCCCGTCGCACGGCGCGACCATCCGTCAGTCGGATAATGGCCTCATCGAGCCACTCCATGCTGGGGCCCGTCTGCATGGGTCTCTGGTCCGTCATCGTTGCCTCGCGAGCGCCTCGGTCAGGACCGGAACGAGTGATCCGACCAGTGTGCGCAGCGACCGCAGCGCTTCGAGGTCCGGCTTGCCAGTCCACTCGTCCATGAATGTTTTCTTGAACTCGATCGCGATCGCGCAGCCCGTATCAGGAAAGTGCTCGTGGATGAAGCGCGTCTGTTCCCCGCGTCCCTGGAAGGCGATGTTCTCGCGCACATCCATCGGCTGGCCGGCGATGGTGGTGGCGCTAACGGCCGATATCAGCGTGTCGATGACGTCGGCCCATTTGTCCCGGTCCATGGACGAGGTTCCGATATTGACCTCGGGCGCTTCGGCGCTGTCGGCCGGTTCGGCCTCTGGCCCCTGACGTCGATGGTTGTAGCTGTGCACGTCAAGAACGATGAAATGTCGGTGGCGGCGCTCGATTGCCGTCAGCATCGACCGCAGCATGGCATAGTATTCGTCATGGAGGGCAAGGGAGGCCTCGATCAGCTCCGCCGATGGCGGCTCCCGCCAGACGGAAAGGCCCCAAGCCTGAGCCGGCTGGAGGTAGACCGCGCCGGGACGAGCACGATTGATGTCGACTTCGAAGCGGGATCGATGGACGACGATGCGGTTGGCGAGATCCCGGATGATGAACTCGGTGAACGGATCCTCCTCGCGTAGCCTTTGCTCGTCCGTCAGGGCCGCTAGCGCCCGGGCGTCACGGCGCATGGCATGCCCGTTGTGGATCGCGGTGCCGACGATCGGTCCATCGCCGCGATGGACAGTCCACCAGGCATTCTCAGTGGCTGAACGGAACTGTTCCGTCGGCGCGCGTTGCATGTTCGCTCCCGTTACCCTCGTTATGGGCGCTTCGGGAATGCAACTCCTGGGGATGCCCGAGAGTTCCGGGACGAGGCAAAAATGTTGGCTCAGGTCGCTGCGAGCTCGCCCAGGATCCATTGACGGAAGGCGCTGATCTTCGACGAATTGCGCCGCGTTTCCGGGTAGACCAGCCAGTAGGCCTGGTCGTCGTTGCAGAGGAGATCGAAGGGCTGGACGAGCCGCCCATCGGCCAATTCCGCGGCAAAGAAGGCGGGCGTCAGGATTGCGACGCCCTGGCCGGCCGTCGCGGCATTGCCCTCATAGACCTGTGCGCCCATGCTTGCGCCGGGACGGCTCGAAAGGCCCTCGGCCGGCACATTCGCGGCCATGAACCACTTGGCCCACCAGGGGTCGCCCGGATCGAGCAACGGCAGACGCAGGAGATCGGCCGGCTCCTTCACCCCGCCGATGGTTGCGGCGAGGCTCGGGCTGAGCATCGGCGTGAAATCAGCGTTGATGAGCCGGTGTGCCGCAAGCCCCGGCCAGCCGCCGCCGCCTGAGCGAATGCCGATATCGACCTCTTCGCGGCTGAAGTCGACCAGGTGGGGCTCGGTTTGAAGGCGGACGGCAAGCGAGGGGTGAGCGATCTGGAAGGAGCCAAGGCGCCGCGCCAGCCAGTTGGAGGCGAAGGTGGCGATCGTGCTGATCACCAGCGTTCCCTGGGCACCGCCGCGCGCTGTCACGTAGGCTTCGCTGAGCTGCTCGAAGGCCTGCGTCACGGCGGGCGCGAGCCGTTGCCCCACCTCGGTCAGAGCGATCTGGCGCGGTCGGCGCAAAAACAGGGGTGCGCCGACACGATCCTCGAGAACCTTGATCTGATAGCTCACCGCCGCCTGGGTCATACCGAGCTCGGTTGCGGCCTTGGTGAAGCTTCCATGCCGGGCAACCGCCTCGAAGACGCGTATCGCCGTCAATGGCGGGAGCGGAAGTGTCTTATGCATTAAATGGCCTTATGTATGGTGAGCGAAATTCGATTGGAAGGTGATGTGGTTCATAACCATTTTCAAGGTCCGTCCATTAGACGGACTGATGAAGAGGATGATGGCTATGACAACCATTCAAGTACGTAGTTTTTCGTCGACAAACGATTTTTCCGCGGGCTCCTGGCTGGCGTTTCTGTTCGCCCGGAAGCGCCCGGCGCCTGATGTCGTCGACGTCAGAGACCTGTCGGATCATCTGAAGCGGGATATGGGTTTCCTTGATGGCAACCGCCCCGACGCGAAGGACCTGCCGACCGCTTGACGTCTCCCGACCTGGGCGGGCCTCCCATCGCCCAGGTCCACCCCATCCCACCGGGCTGACAGGGTTGTCGGCAACCCCAACTCATCTCCCCGCCGCTTGCACTTGCGGCATGAACCAAAGGCGGTGCAGTTTTTTCACGCCTCGCACGCTCTTTGGGTCAGAATTCCTTTAATCTACCATTTGCGTGGATAATCTCGGAGAAGCTCGGTCAGGAACCGGGCCGGGCAGAAACACCCTCCGGTCGGCGCGGATTGCGGCGACCGGCTGAAAGGAGGTCTGAGATGAGTATGCTGCGGCAATATGAGCGCTTGAGCGCAATCCGCGAGGTCTTGCAGGGGCGGCTGGAACTGCACGAGGCGCGGGACTGTTTCGGTTTCGACGATATCGAGGACGGAACGGCCAATGAGCTCAGGGACCGTATCGCCGAACTCTCCGATGAGATCTCAACCTTGAGAAGTCGTTGCGACCGATACGAAAGCTTCGGCCGCCAGTGACCAACCCGAATGGCGGCCGTGCGTCGCCGATGAATGGATCCTCCCCGATGACATTGCATGTGAACTCACGCGTCGCGGACCACGCGATCAATCCGCTCTTCCTCGAACGCTGGTCGCCGCGGGCCTATTCCGGCGAAGAGATTTCCGAGGCCGCCCTGTTCGAAATCCTGGAGGCCGCCCGCTGGGCGCCATCCGCCTACAATGCCCAGCCCTGGCACTTCGTCTATGCCCGCCGTGGCGGGCGCGACTGGGAGAAGCTGCTCGGCCTTCTAAACGAGTTCAACCGCAGTTGGGCAAAAGAAGCCTCGGCCCTCATCTTCGTGTTGTCGAAAACGTCGCTCTTGCCGCCAGGCGCCAGCGAAGAGGTGCCCTCCTACACCCATTCCTTCGATGCGGGCGCGGCCTGGGGTGCTCTCGCCCTGCAGGCGGCCCATTCCGGCTGGCAGGCGCATGGCATGGCCGGCATCGACTATGATCGCGCGCGCGCCGAACTCGAAGTGCCGGAAAACTTCCGGATCGAGGCAGCGGTCGCGATCGGCCGTCAGGGCGACAAGGCACTGCTGCCTGAGGCCCTGAAGCAGCGTGAACAGCCGAGCCCGCGCAAGGCCCTCTCCGAGATCGTATCCGAGGGACGCTTCGTCGCCGGTTGAGCGCTGTAGGCTTGCGCCGGAGAGCGGGCATGCATGGCCGCTTCGCTCTCCTCAGCGTTCGTCCATTTCATTCCTGCTGGTTGCATTCAGCGCCTGCACGCTGATGGCCGCGACGAGGCCTGTCAGGACGATGCCGGAAAAACCGATCACCAGAGCCAGCAACCGTGCGCTCAAGTGTTTCGGCGTGATGTCGCCGTAGCCGATCGTCAGCCCGGTGACGAAGGTAAAATAGAGAGCCTCATCGAGCCGCCAGTCCTCGATGCGGCCGATGACGACACCGGACCCGGTCATCACGATCAAGACCGCGGAGAAGATCGGCCACAGCACCTGAAGCTGCTGGTAAAGATTGGAGAAGAACAGGCGCCGCATTCTCTTCGAATGGCTCCTGCGATGAGATTCCGCCACGCAATCCTCCATCTCGCCGGGCAGGAAGCCCGTGCTGCCAACGATCCCGCTTCGCGTCTGTCGCCGAGATCCTCTCTCGGCTCTCCATCGCCATCGTCAAGATAGCCGCAAGTCGCGCAACCTGCCAGCGCCTGCTTTGGGAGAGCGGAAGCGACATTCGATCTGCCGCTCGGGCGCTCCTTGCAACCGATTTGGCCCAGTGTTATCGCTTTAGAATTGCTTCATGAAAGCTTCTGTCAGAGGGCAGTCCGGATGGCATCGAACGAGCACTCGCCTGTCGGCGACGGTCGCGGTTTCACCACGGGTTTACGGCTCGATGTGATTGCAGGTCTCACAGCCGCTGCCGTGGTTCTGCCGAAGGCGATGGCCTATGCCACGGTCGCCGGTCTGCCTGTCAGTGTCGGTCTCTACACCGCCTTCGTGCCGATGATTGTCTACGCGCTTCTCGGCACCTCCCGGGTCCTGAGCGTCTCGTCGACGACCACCCTTGCGATCCTCGCCGGAACACAGCTCGGCCTTGCCGTCCCGGATGGCGATCCCGGCAAGCTGATAACGGCAACCGCGACGCTGACGGCGATGACCGGCGGGCTTCTTATCCTCGCTTCGGTTCTCCGCTTCGGCTTCGTCGCCAATTTCATCTCCTCGCCGGTCCTGATCGGCTTCAAGGCCGGCATCGGCCTGGTCATCGTGCTCGATCAGGTGCCGAAGCTGCTTGGCCTTCACATCACCAAGGAAGGCTTCTTCCGGGATATCCTCAGCATCGTCGGCCACCTGCCTGAAACCTCAACGCTCACCTTGGCGATCGCGGCTGCGGCCCTGGTGGCGCTTCTGGCGATGGAACGGCTCTGGCCGCATTCGCCGGCGCCGCTTCTGGCGGTGGCGGCGGGCATTGCGCTTTCCTGGTTTGCCGGTCTCCAGGCGCTCGGCGTCTCCATCGTCGGCTTCATTCCGCAGTCGCTGCCCTCGATCACCCTGCCTAGCCTCGGTCTTGCCCGAGAACTGCTGCCCGGTGCTCTGGGGATTGCGCTGATGAGCTTCACCGAGACCATCGCCGCCGGGCGTGCATTTGCCGCTCCCTCCGACCCGCCGATCAGGGCGAACCGCGAGTTGCTGGCGACGGGCGCCGCAAATCTCGCCGGTGCCTTGTTCGGCGCGATGAGCGCCGGTGGCGGCACATCGCAAACCGCCGTCGTGCGTGCCGTCGGCGGGCATTCGCAAGTGGCGTCACTGGTCACTGCTGCGGCCGCGGCGGCGACCATGCTCGTCCTGGCGCCTTTGCTCGGCCTGCTGCCGCAGGCCGTCCTCGCGGCGATCGTCATCGTTTACTCGGTTGGCCTCATCAAACCGGCCGATTTCTGGTCGGTTCGCAAGGTCAGGCGGATGGAGTTTCAATGGGCGCTTGCGGCCTTCCTCGGCGTTTTGTTCTTCGGCACGCTCCAAGGCATCATCATCGCGATCATCCTGTCGTTCATCGGGCTGGCCCGCCAGGCTTCGGCACCGAAGGTGCATGTCGTCGGTCGCAAGCCTGGCACCGATCGGCTCCGGCCGCTGACACGGGATCATCCTGACGACGAGACATTTGAAGGCTTGCTGATTCTTCGGCCGGAGGGACGCCTGTTCTTTGCCAATGCCCAGCAGGTGGCAGACCAGGCGCAGATGCTGGTCGCCAAACACAGGCCCCGCGTTCTCGTGCTCGACATGAGCCGCGTCTTCGACATCGAGTATTCCGCGCTGCAGATGATGATGGAAGGCGAGCGTCGCATCAGCGAACACGGGGTCACCGTGTGGCTGGCCGAACTGAACCCGGACGTGCTCACCTATGTGCGGGCCTCCGGTTTTGCCGATCAGCTCGGCCCCGACCGCCTGTTCGTCAACACCCGCACCGCCCTCCAGCACTACCTGGCGAACGCCGCTTCGGCGGCGGCCTGACTCATTCCCCGATCAATTCCCCGGTGCCGCCGAAAGCGGGTGGGAAATCGCGATATTTGGGCAAGCCGTCCTTCATTGGCAGCACGGTCTCCTGATAGTTGACGTGGAGCGCGGGCTTGAACGGCAATGCCGGGATGACGGCGGCAAAGACGTCCGTCACGCCCCAGAGCGGATGCTCGGTCATCAGGTGCCCGCCGCAGACCTTGCACCATTTGCGCACGCTTGTCGGGGTCTTCTGATAGCCGACGAAATTATCCGCGCCCTTGACGATCCGGACCTTCTCTGGCGGCCAGAGCGTGAAGGCATTCACTGGCCCCGCCGACCACGTCCGGCACGAGCTGCAGTGACAAAAGCCCATGGCGGCCGGGTCGCCGCTCACTTCGATCTCGACTGCGCCACAGAAGCACTTTCCGTTGTAGCTACCGTTCCCTGCCATGACTCGTCTCCTCTCGGCTCGCGCCACCCGGAGTTTGCTCCTCGCGGATGACCGATGTGACCCACGCCTGAGCGTGTCATGCCTGAGCGTGAGGTCAACGCCTCCTTTCGAGCTAGTTTGAGTTGCCGGGAGTCCTGGCCGCGCCGCGAAGGGTGAAACGGTTTTCCGCGGGAATTTCGGAACGGCACTCAGTTGGGCAAAGCCGCACGTCCGGCTCTGGCGCGAGCTCACCGCACGAGGCCCGGCGGCAGCACGATGCGCGCTGACAGGCCGCCGGCTTGGCGATTGCGCAGTTCGAGTTCCGCGCCGGTGCGGTCCAGCGCCCGTTCGACGATGCTCAAGCCGAGGCCGCTGCCGACCGCCGTCTTGAAGCGTCCGCGGAAGAAGCGCTCGGTAACATGCGGCATCTCCTCGTCGGGGATGCCGGGTCCCATGTCTTCGATCGCGATGACGAGGTGGTCCACCTCTATCTCGCAGCTGCAGGAGACCGTTGCGCCCGGCGGCGAATGGTTGAGGGCGTTTTCCAGGAGGTTGCGTGCCGCCAGCCGGAAGAGGTCCGGATCCATGCCGATCCTGAGACCGAACAGCTGCGCGTCGATGGCGACGTCGACCCGGTAGGCTTGGCCGGCGAGTTCAGTCCGAAGGGCCGCCAGCATTTCACCGACATTGCAGCCGGCTGCTGGTTTGGCGCTCTCTGAGGCCTCGACCGAAGCGATGTCCAGCAATTGTCGCACCAGCTTTCCGGTACGGTCGACCCCGGCGACGATCTGGCCGAGCGCCTTTTCGCGGATTTCGCCATCGTCGCTCGCGAGCGCGACCTGGGCTTGCGTCTTCAGGCCTGCCAGGGGGGTGCGTAACTCGTGCGCGGCAAAGGCGATGAAGTTCTGTTCGCGCGCACGGGCGCCGGCGACACGGGCGAAGAGACCATTCAGGGATTTCAGAACCGGGCTGATTTCGCGGGTTGTGCCGAGGTCTTCGATCGCGTGCAGATCGGAGGCCTCGCGCATTGCGAGGTCGCCGGCGAGTTTCCTGAGCGGTGCCAACCCGCGCCCGACGCTAAGCCAGATCAAGACGGCGAGCAACGGGATGATCAGCAGGGCCGGCAGCAGCAATCCCTTGACCAGATCGTTGACCAGCCGGTCGCGGATACGCAGGTTGTCGCCGACGAGGACGCGCACGCCGAGGCTGGCGTTCTCAACCGCGAAGACCCGCCAGGTCTCACCGTTGATGACGGTTTCCGAGAAGCCCATCGCGTGTGGCGCAAGGGTCGTGTCGGGAGCGCTGTCGGATTTGCCGATCAGCGTGCCGTCAAGCGACCAGATTTGACAGGAGAGTTGGCGATCGTAGTGCGGATGCTCGAGCAGCGGGATCTTGGTCACGCTTTGTGTCACGCGGTTGGCGCCTGCGTCGCCTTCTTCCTTCAACATGTCGGGGCTGACGATCAGCGAATTCACCATGCGCGCGGCCTCCATCAGCCGCGCGTCGAGCACCCGCTCGACTTCTGCGCGGGTGCTGAGAAAGATCCAGACCGTGGCCGAAAGCCAGAGAAGACCCGTCGTGATCAGCAGAATGGCGAAGAGGCGCGTGCGCAACGATCGCATCAGCCTGCCCCGCCCAACCGATAGCCGATGCCCCTGACGGTTTCGATCAGGCCAGGCCCGAGCTTGCTGCGCAAATGATGGATATGAACCTCGACGGCGTTGCTTTCGATTTCCTCCTGCCAGCCGTAGAGCCTGTCTTCCAGCCTGGTCTTCGAGAAGATGACGCCGGGGTGTGCCATCAGCGTATGCAGGATGGAGTATTCGCGCCGGGAAAGCTGCACCGGCTTGCCCGCCTGTTCGACCGACTGTCGAGCGGGATCGAGCCGCAAGCTCGCCCATTCGAGCGCAGCCGTTGCGCGCCCCGTAGACCGCCGGGACAACGCCCGCAGCCGTGCTGCCACCTCGTCGAGGTCGAACGGTTTTCCCAGGTAGTCATCGGCCCCGGTGTCGAGGCCGGCCACCCGATCGCGAACCGTGTCACGGGCGGTCAGCAGCAGCACTGGAGTGTCATTCTGACCGGAACGCAAGTCCTTAAGGATATCCATGCCAGAGCCGTCTGGCAGCATCAGGTCGAGCACGATCGCGTCGAAGCTGTTAGCGGCGAGCGCGGTTGCTGCCGCGTCGCAGGTGCCAACGGCATCGGTGGTGAAGCCGGCCAGCGCCAAGCCCACCTTCAAGCCGTCTCTGAGGATATCGTCGTCTTCGACGATCAGGATTCGCATTGCTGTTCCTCACATTTTTGAGAGCCGAACTCTTAAGGCGCTCCCTTAAGGCAGCCTTAAGGTAGGACTCCCCTGTGAAGCGGCATTGCAACAACCGAGTCGTTGAATGCCCGATATGACCGAATCAAACGAGCTCTCTTCATCCACTGTCGATCACAAGACCGGCATCACGCTCACCCGCCGCAGCCTTTTCGTCGGCACGGCCTCTCTGTTTGTCACCGGCTGTGCGACTGCACGCACGACGCCTGTGGTGATCCCGGCAGCGGCACCGGTACGGGCAACGACGGGATCGGCCGTGCCGCCGATGTACTCTGCGATGCCGGACGAAGAGTTCCCGGTCCCCGAAGTCAAGGTCGCCGAGGTCGATCCGAAGTTCTGGCGGCAGGAGGTGGACTATCCGTCCGATGAGCGGCCCGGCACGCTGATCGTCGATACGCCGGCGAAGTATCTCTATCACGTGCTGCCCCGCCGACGGGCGATGCGCTACGGCATCGGCGTCGGCCGTGAAGGGTTCGCCTGGTCGGGGCGCGCGGTCGTCGCCTACAAGCGCAAATGGCCGCGCTGGACACCGCCCGACGAGATGGTGGCGCGCCAGCCGAAGCTCGCTCCCTACAGCATCGCCAATGGCGGCATGCCCCCGGGCCTGAAGAACCCGCTGGGTGCGCGTGCCCTCTACATCCACAAGGACGGCAAGGATACGCTCTACCGCATCCACGGTACCCCCGAGGCGCATTCGATCGGCAAGGCGGTCTCGTCCGGCTGCATTCGCCTGCTCAATCAGGACGTCGTCTATCTCTACGACCAGGTGCGGGACGGCAGCACCATCGTCGTCATTCCAGATCCGACAATGGGTGACCTGGCGATCGGATAGAACGGGCAACCGTGGCGGCGCGGGAATTCTGCAACACTCCGAATGCGAGTGCCTTCCGTGGGTGACGATCCACGCCAAAGAATGATTTTCACCACATTTCGGTCACGGTTCGGCCCAAGAGCCTGGGGCCTCTCCTCGGAAAAATTTCCACCTGAAATCCCAACCTGGAATAGAATAAAGTGTCGATGAATTTGTCCCGCCGGTCGCTGCTCGCGGTGATCGCCAGCTCCGTCTTGAGCGCCTGCACGCAGATCCCGAAACCCGAACCGAAGCCGAAGCTGATCGAACCGATCGCCGGAAACGGCAATCCGCCGGGCGAGGCGGCGGGTGCAGCGGTCGAACCGGCGAAGACCTTCGATTATGCAAAGGCCTATGCACCGGTAAAGGACGAGGGCTACGACGTTCCCGGCATCCAGTACGGTGAGATCAAGCCGGAATTTCTGCGCCAGGAGGTAGCTTACGTGACCAGCGAGCCGCCCTATTCCATCGTCGTCGATACCCAGAAGATGTTCCTGTACTGGGTGCTGCCGGGCGGTCGCGCGATCCGCTACGGCGTCGGTCTCGGCGCGGCGGGCCGCGCCTGGAAGGGGCGCGCCGTGGTCCACTGGAAGCGGAAATGGCCGCGCTGGACTGTGCCTGACGACATGATCGCGCGCCAACCGCACCTCAAGAAATACGGCATCGAAGCCGGCGGTATGGATCCGGGCCTCGACAATCCGCTCGGCGCCCGCGCCATGTACATCTTCCAGAACGGTCAGGACACACTCTACCGCATTCATGGCTCGCCGCAGTGGCGCTCGATCGGCAAGAACGCATCCGCCGGATGCGTACGCATGCTGCAGCAGGACGCGATCGATCTCTACGATCGGGTGAGGGGCAAGACGCCGCTTCTCGTTCTGTAAGGCTGCAGCCTGGTGTAACGCCTTGAACCGGACGGGGCGCCTTACAGGGGCTGCGGAGGCGGCAGTCCGTCCGGGCCCATCTGCATGTAGTCCGACGGCTCAGGCAACGGCTGCTGGTCTGGAAGTGGCTGTGACTCCGGCATCGGCTGCGATTGTACCATGCCGCCGCCGGTCAGGTCGGTGACGACGATCGGCGTGCCGTTCGGCACGCGATTGTAAAGGTCGACCACGTCCTGGTTGATCATGCGCACGCAGCCCGACGACACGGACTTGCCGATGGTCCACCATTCCGGCGAGCCATGGATGCGGTAGAGCGTGTCTTCGCCGTTCTGGAAGATGTACATGGCGCGGGCACCGAGCGGGTTCTTGAGGCCCGGATCCATGCCGCCGGCCTCGATGCTGAACTGCTGCAACTCGGGCTGGCGGGCCACCATTTCGTTCGGCGGCTTCCAGCGTGGCCATTCGCGTTTGTACTGGATGACGCCGCGGCCGGCCCAGGCAAAGCCGGCGCGCCCGAGGCCGACGCCGTAGCGCATCGCCTGGCCGTTCTCGTAGACCCGGTAGAGAAAGTGGCTGCCGACGTCGACGACCAGCGTGCCCGGCTTTTCGCCGGTCGGATCGGCAACCATCTGGCGGTAAAAGCGGGGATCGATCTTCTCGTAGGGAATGGCCGGCAGCGGATAAAGTTCGTTCGGCTTTTCGCCGTACATGTCCGCAAGGAAGGCGTTCGCCTCGGGGACGGGCTCCGGCGCATAGGAGCGCGTCACGGTCGGCCGGGTCGAAGCGCAACCCGCTAGACCGGCAGCCGCGATCCCCGCGGAGAGTTGCAGGAAGGTGCGGCGGCAAATCTCTCTTTCAGGCATGGAACCCTCGATGGTCCTGTGTTCGCTTCTGGCGATGCAACCGACCTTTCAAGTCAATTGTGCGTCGCCAGCCGACGAACGATTACAGGCCGGCGTAGGGATCCGCCAGCGCCGCTTCGGGTCGGCTGATAGGATACTTAGTTCCCGAGATCTTCGCGGCCAGCTTTTCAGCACCGTTTTTCTCGAGAAGCGCCCGGAAGCTCGGATGCATGCCACCGTCGACATAGGCGTTGAGCGGGGCCGGCGTCTCGCTTGCCATCAGGCTTGCGAGCTTCGCGTCTTCCGATTGCAGCTTCGCAACGAGCCCGGAGTCAGGTGTCGATACCGCGGGCGGGCAGGCGGCCAGCGGATCGGAAGGCTCGCCGTCGGCGAACTCGGTGTTGAAGACATAACGGCGACCACAGGCGGAAACCTTCGGCTGGCGCTTCGTCGTCTCGAAGATGTCGTAGCCCTGCTTGATGTTCTTCCAGAAATCGAAATTCGGATCGCCGCGGTGCTTGGCCATGTTTTCAGCCGTCATGCGGAAGGGATAGGCCTGCACCTGGAAGGTGCCCTGGCCACCGGCAAGGGCACGCTGGACCACGGAGTAGATCTCGCCGACGCCCTGATCTGTCAGGGCGTAGCAGCCCGACGACGAGCAGGCGCCGTGCACCATCAGCGCTTCACCGGTATAGCCGAGCGCCGACTCCAGCCGGTTCGGATAGCCGAGATTGAAGGACAGGAAGTATTGCGACTTCGGATTCAGCATGCCGGCGGAGACATGGTAAAAACCTTCCGGCGCCTGGCGGTCGCCGATCTTCGTCTTCGGCCCGAGTTTTCCCGACCAGCGGCACATAGGGTAGGTCTTCAGAAGCGCATATTGGCCCTGCTTGTTCTGTTTCCAGACCTCCAGTTCGCTTTCCTGCTTGAAGATGCGAACCAGTACCGGGCTTTCCGGCTTGCTGCCGTTCTTCGCCATGGCGGCAATGAGCTTGGCGGGGATCGGCGGCGGTTCGCGCACGTCGTCTGCATCGAGCGCCGTGCAGCCTGACAGTACAAGCGCCATTGCTCCGATCGCCAGCGCATACCGCATGCGGTGCAGTTGCGCGAAAAACTTGGCCGTCTGGGGTGTTTCGGAAGAAAGGCTCTTTGTTGTCTCGCGCCGCATGCGGGCTCCTGGAAATACTCTCGCCGCAAGCGTCTTTCCGGCGGTACGGGTGCCGGTCATTCGCAAAACAACGCGTGTCGGCTCGGCTTCAACGTCAGCGATTAAGCGGTGGCAGCTCTGGCTGCAAGCCTTTGCCGCAGGGGTCCGCGATCAACAAAACTTGAACGCGCGCCGCCTTAGCTGCCCGCTGATTGGGTCGATGTTGAGACAAGATGGTGAATTTTTTCTCAACGCCGACGGCCGGATTGCGATGGCGCGTCAGTCCCGCGGCTCGCTGCCGGGGGCATAGACGGTCTTCTGTTTGAAGGCGAAGACGTTGCCGCAGCGGCAACGGACCATGTGCTTGGCGGGATCGGGAGAGGTGCGTTCGGTCGAAAAGCCTTTCGGCATGACGTCGATGAGAAAGCCGCGATTGCCGCTCTTGGCATTGTCGTTCTCAGACGCTTCGGCGAAGCCGGAGGCTCCGCATTTCGCGCATTCCAGCTTTCTCGAATAACGATCCCGCGATGCCATCTTCAATAACACTCGATAGCGCCGCCTTCGCATAAGGAGCGGCGGCGCGCTGGGTTTGCCTGGAACTCCGACTATAGGAGGCGGCGCGCCGTTTCAAGTTTGCTGCACGGCCATCGCGATGGATTGCGTTTCTTCGCGAGCGGCAGTGCCTGGCTTGCTTCAGCGATATCCAGTGGCATCGGCTGGCCTGTTGGCCTCCATCACCTCGCGCATGTAGCGCCAGCAATCGGGTTGCGAGCCGTCGAGATCGGTAAAGCCGTACACCTGAGCCAGCCCGCCACTCGAAAGCGACTGGCCGTTCCAGCGGGCCTTCTCCGGATCTGCCGCGAGGGCCGCGACGGCGCGGCCGACGAAGCGTGGTGTTTCGGAAATGACGAAGTGCGGCTGCACCTTCGCCCCATCCAGCCAGTTTTCTTCGGTTGCCTGAAAATGCTCCAGCATCATCTCCGAGCGCATCCAACCAGGCGTGATCGAAACCGACGTCGCGCCGTGCGGGGCAAGATCCTTGGCGTGTGCCCAGGCCATGCGGTTGGCCGAAACTTTGGCAAGGTCGTAGAAGGGCGACAATCGATAGTTCTCGGCATTGTACTCGGCGGTGCCGTCGGTCACCTCGACCAGCAGGCCGCCCGGCCTTTCGATCATCAGCGGCAGGGCGTAGTGGGCGGTGATCAGGTGGGTGTCGACCCCGAGGCGCAGCAGCTTCAGGCCATTTTCCAGATTGTGCTCCCAAACCGGCTTGTTCCATTCGAACAGCAATTCACCGCCCCAGACATCGTTGACCAGGATGTCCAGCCGTCCCTGTTCCTCGCGGATGCGATCGATGAGTGCTTTTACCTGTGCTGGCTGCAAATGATCGACCTGAACGGAAATCCCCTTGCCGCCCAGACCAGTCACGATCTCAGCCGTCTCTTCAATCGTCTCGGGCCGTCCGTAGTCGGATTGTTGCTGCCGCGTGGTTCGCCCTGTCACGTAGACGGTGGCACCGGCGGCGCCGAGTTCGGCGGCGATGCCCCGCCCGCCGCCTCGCGTCGCGCCGGCGACGAGCGCGATTTTTCCTTCGAGAGACATGTTTTCCTCTTCTTTTAGGCTGGTTGCCGTCTGGTGTTCTCTTTCGACCATGATATATAAATGATTGTTCGGTTATAAATGAGAGTCAAGATGCCCCGCCCGAAAACGATGCCCGACGAGGAGGTGCTGGCCGCCGCATTCGCGTTGATGCGGGCCGAAGGCCCGGATGGACTGACCTTTGCCGCGCTCGCTGCCAGGACCGGGCTCTCCGGCGCGACGCTGGTGCAGCGTTTCGAAAACAAGGCGCGACTGATCCAGAGTGCGCTGACGCAGGCCTGGGACGGTCTCGACCGGCAGACGGCGGAACTGGTGGCGACCGTCCCTCGCACACCGGAGGGCGCCATTACGCTGCTCATCGGCCTTTCCGGCGACTATGGCGCCATCGAATCCTATGCCGACGATCTCCGGATTCTTCGCGAAGACCTACGTGATCCGAAGCTCCGCGCGCGGGGCGCCAAATGGCGCGACGTACTTTCGGGTGTGCTTGACGAGTGTCTGTCGGGATTGCCCGCAGCGGCTCCAGGACTAGGGTTGCTGATGGCGGCGCAATGGCAGGGGGCGCTGCTCTGGTGGAGTTTCGATCCGCAAGCACCAGTCACGGAATCCGTCGAACAAAGCCTGCGGCGCTTCGTGGAGGCCTTTGCAAGGCAGCCGGCGGACTGAGGTCGGCGTCGCGGCCCGGCGGTCACCCGGATTTCAAATCACCGTGAAATGGCGGCGCGGCGGATGACGCAGGGGCCGGGCGGTCTTAGATGCTGATCCATGATCAGATTTGCCACCGCCGTCTTCGCCCGGGCACTCCTGGCCCCGACGTTCGTCTTCTGGACGCTCTTCGTCCTGCCGGCTGCCGCCGAGGTGCAGGCGCCGGTTTCGGCTCTCCTCAAGGAACTGGCATCGCGCACAGAACTCGAACCGCTGAAGACCGTGATCGTCGCCCGCGACGGCGAGATCCTGGCGGAACGCGGCTATCGCGGCAACCGGGTGACGGACGCGACGAACATCAAATCGGCGTCGAAATCGATCATCTCGGCGCTTGTCGGCATCGCCATCGATAAGGGGATGCTCGAAGGTCCGGACCAGAAGATCGCGCCGATCCTCAAGGCGGACCTTCCCGCTTCGCCGGACCCACGCGTCAATGACATCACCATCGGCAACCTCCTATCAATGCAGGCCGGGCTCGGGCGTCTTTCAGGACCGAATTACGGCCGTTGGGTCGCCAGCCGCAACTGGGTGCGCACGGCGCTCGCGCAGCCATTCGATGACGATCCGGGCGGCCAGATGCTCTATTCGACCGCCTCCACACATCTTCTTTCCGCGATCCTGACGAAAGTGAGCGGCAAGTCGACCCTCACCCTGGCGCACGACTGGCTCGGGCCGCTCGAAGGCTTCCGCATCGGAGCCTGGGATCGCGACCCGCAGGGGATCTATCTCGGCGGCAACCAGATGGCGATGAGTGCCCGCTCGCTTCTTGCCTTCGGCGAACTCTACCGCAATGGCGGCCGCACGGCGTCAGGCGCGCAGCTCGTGCCTCCGGCATGGATCGAAGCGTCCTGGCAGCATCGCACCAATTCACGGTTTTCCGGAGACTCCTACGGCTATGGTTGGTTTGAGCGCCGAATTGCCGGTGAAGACGTGCATTTCGCCTGGGGTTATGGCGGCCAGATGCTCTACATCGTGCCGAGCCTCGATCTGACCGTCGTCATGACATCGGCCGAGAGCGGACCTTCGGCCCGTAACGGCTACCGCGATGCGCTGCATCTGGTGCTCGGTGAAATCATCACGACGGTGAAGGACGATCCGGAAACGGATGGCTGAGAACCTGGGGCGGGCTGTATCGATATATCGCATTTAGAAATATCGCCTGATCGCAATTTTGCTGTCTCCGAGGATGGTGATATTGCTGCGCCAATGGTCGCAAATGCCGCGATCAGCCATTGGCGAGCCGCTATGATCGTTGAGCGGCCAAGCGACGTGATGCCGAGATTTGAAAGGTAGGACCGTGTTTGCCTCGAAGACAATCGAAACCGCCGACAAGCCCGAATTCTATCGTGAACTCGCCGGCCAGCTCGGTGGCCTGCTGCACGACGAGCGCGACTTCATCGCCAATGCCGCCAATCTCTCGGCGCTTGTTTTCGATCTGGTACCGAATCTGAACTGGGCTGGCTTTTATTTTCTGCGCTCGAACGACGAACTCGTGCTCGGGCCGTTCCAGGGCAAGGTCGCCTGCGTGCGGATACCGGTTGGCAAAGGCGTCTGCGGCGCCGCCGCCGCGCAACAGCGGACGATGCTGGTCCCGGACGTCCATGCCTTTCCCGGGCATATTGCTTGCGATGCCGCGTCACGCTCGGAGCTCGTCGTGCCGCTGGTCAAGGACGGGAAGATGCTTGGTGTGCTCGATCTCGACAGCCCGAGCCCTGGCCGGTTTGATGCCGAAGATCAGGTCGGGTTCGAGGCGCTCGCAGCAATCTATGTCGCGGCGAGCGATTTCGCTTAATCAGGCCGACAGCGCCGTTCGGCGGTGACTGCTGCCGCCTGCTCGGGCATCAGTCGCCAAAGCCTTCGATAACGATCTTGCCCTTGGCAGCGCCTGTCTCGATGCGCCGATGCGCTTCGCGCAGATTTGCGGCATTGATCGGCGACAGAACCTCGGCAAGCGTCGTCTTCAGCCGGCCTGCATCGATCTCGTCGGCGACGAAGGACAAGAGACGGTGTTGCTCGATCATGTCGGGCGTCTGATGCATCGGCCGGGCGAACATGAACTCCCAGTGGAGGCTGGCCGCCTTGGTCTTCATGCCGGCCATCGGCATCGGCACATCGGTATTGTCGATCGAGACGATGCCGCCTTGAGGGCGGATCAGTTCGACGGCGGCGTCCCAGTGGCGCATGTCGTTGAAAATGGCGATGTGGTCGACATGGTTGAAACCAAGCGCACGGACCTGTTCGACCATCGGCTCGCGATGGCTGACGACATGGTCGGCGCCAAGCTCTTTCACCCAGGCGATGGTTTCCGACCGCGACGCCGTGGCGACAACGGTGAGGCCCGCGCGTTTGGCAAGCTGGATGCCGATCGAGCCGACGCCACCGGCACCGCCGACGATCAGGATCGACTGGCCGCGGTCGGCACCGTCCCGGTCGATCCCCAGGCGATCAAAGAAGGCTTCGTAAGCGGTGATCGTCGTCAGCGGCAGGGCGGCCGCTTCGGCAAAGGAGAGGCTCTTCGGCTTGCGTCCGACGATGCGCTCGTCGACGAGGTGGTATTGCTGGTTGGTGCCGGGCCGCGTCAGGTCGCCAGCGTAGTAGACCTCGTCACCGGGCTTGAACAGCGTCACGGCGGGCCCGACCGCCTCGACCACGCCGCTCGCATCCCAGCCAAGGACGCGCGGCGTCTCCTCGATCTTGTCCTTCGGCGCGCGCATCTTGACGTCAACCGGATTGACGGCGACGGCGCTGACAGCGACCAGCACATCGCGCCCCGCGGGTACCGGCTTCGGCAGGGTGACGTCGAGGAAGCTCTCCGGGTCGGAAACCGGAAGATAACGGGTGAGGGCGACGGCTTTCATCAGTTGCTCCTTGTAATCGATGAGTGAATTCGGCGGTGACGAAGACGGGCTCGGCGCCACAGATATTGGTCCGGGTCGTCCACCAAGGCAGCGGCCCGCGACAGATTGCTGAAATGACGGGCCTCGCGGGCACCATTGACCGTATCGGTGCTCCTGCCGTCGCCCGAAGGCGCGAGCGCGGAACCACCGGTCAGCACTGTCCACAGATAAGGTCGGTCGTCTCGACGGGATGCGGATGTCGCGCCCGGTTTCAGCCGCTGGTGCCGGACACGCAGCTCCTCCACGTCAAGCATCGGATCAGGACTGACGCGATCGTCGACTGCGGCTATTGTCCGCTTCCGTTCCGTCAATCGCGCGCTCATCCGGCGTCTCCAATGCTGGATAGATAGAATAGACCTCGATGCCACCGCCGAAAAGTTTGCTGCCGTCGAAGCTTGCCCGCGGCCGTCCTTCCTTCAGCCGACGTTAGTTGACGAGGGCGCCGCCTTCGATGTCGATCACTGATCCGGTGACGAAAGGATTATCGATGGCGAAGAGATAGCCGCTGGCGATATCTTCGGGCTGCCCGAAGCGGCCGGCGGGCAAGGTTGCGGCGGCGCGGTCGAACATTGCGTCGCGCGCCTCGCCGGTCATGCCGGCATAGGCTTCCGTCTGCGTCAGCCCGGGGCTGACGACGTTGACGCGCAGCGGTGCAAGTTCCTTGGCCAGCACCTTCGCCGTGGCTTCGAGGGCGGCATTCATCGCCGTCTTGACGAAGGTGCCGGGTACTGTCCGACGGGCGAGAAACCCGGAGGTGAAGGTGATGGTGCCGCCGGCAGGCATGTAGCGGGCCGCTTCGCGGGCGAGCACGACCGAACCCCAGAACTTGACGTCGAAGGTAGCCTTGGCGGTGCCCAGATCGATATCGCTGATCTTGCCGCCCGGAGCGGCGGAACCGGCGGTGACGATCAAGTGGTCGATCGGACCGAGCTTGCGGAAGTACGCGGCGACCGCTGTGCTGTCGGCAATGTTGAGGCCGGTGGCGCGGCTGGCGATCTCGACCCGGCCGGGGCGCTGCATCAGCGCCCTGGCGACGGCGGCGCCGATGCCGCTGGTGCCACCGATGACGACGGAGACGGTGTTGTTATTGAATGTCATGGTCATTCTCCACGGGAATGGGTTCGCAAAAGACGGCTTCGAGCAGCGGACCACCGGGCGCGCGCAGGAAAAGTCGGCGTTCGCCGATCTCGGCGAGATCCATCGTCGAATAGGGAATCGCAAGCCGGTCTAGCCGGGCGCGAAAGGCCGCGTAGTTGTCGAGCCGGAAGCCGACATGGTCGATCGCTTCGGCCGCACGGTCATAACCGTTGCCGTAGCTGCCGATGATATGAACGATCGGCCTACCCTCGGCGTAGAGCCAGAAGCCGGGGATGCGCCGGATGGCCGACGGACGCTCGCCGATGGTGAGATCGAAGACCGTTTCGAAGAACGCGCGCGTTGCGTCGATGTCGCCTGTGCGGATTGTGACGTGGTCGAGCTGCATCTCGCGCCTCCTTTTCGATTGGGAATTTAGCTATTGCGACGCATCCGGATAATTGGCTTAGTTCCAAAATTATATTTCGGAGAAAGCGAAAGATGCTGCTCGACAACCTCGCCCTGTTTCTCCTGATCGTCGAAAAGGGTGGGCTTTCCGCCGCCGGGCGCGAGAAGGGGTTGTCGCCGGCCTCCGTTTCCGAGCGGTTGGCCGCACTCGAAGCGCACTATGGCGCAGCCCTGCTGAAGCGAACGACGCGGGCGATCAGCCTGACGGAAGAGGGGCGCCTTCTAGTGGACGGTGCCCGCCGCCTGCTGGCGGAGGCCGGAGAACTGGAGGCCGGCATCCGATCGGGAACCCGTACCATCTCCGGACCGATCCGCCTGAGTGCGCCCGAGGATATGGGTCGGCGCTACATCGTGCCGATCCTCGATCGCTTTCTTGCCGAACACCCTGATGTGACCGTGGATCTCAACCTCACCGATGGCTACGTCGATCTCGTCGGACAGGGCATGGACTTCGCCATCCGCCACGGTGTTCTGGCCGATAGCACGCTTCGGTCGCGCATCCTCGGCGAGAACCGCCGCGCCGTCTGTGCGGCGCCTGCCTATCTTGAAGCCATGGGCAGGCCGCAACATCCGGACGATCTCTCCCGTCACGACTGCATCGTCATGCGCTTCGGTGCCAATCTCGATCGTGAATGGGCCTTTCAGGTCGATGGCAAGCCACACAAGATCATGGTGCGCGGCAGACGCGTTGCCAATGACGGCGGGTTGGTAGCCGAATGGTGCCGTGCCGGCCACGGCATCGCGCTGAAATCCGTCTGGGATATCGCGGAGGACCTTGCCTCCGGCGCACTCGTCGAGTTGCTTGCGGACTTCGCGTCCGGAGAAACAGGACTGCAGATCGTCTACCCGCCGGCAAGCGTTCAGCCGCGGCGCGTGCGGTTGTTGATCGATCGCATCGCCTCGGAACTGACTTCCATCGGGAATGTGCTGGCGAGCACGGGACGCACCTGACACCGGCGGTCGCACTCACGCCATCGCGGCTGCCGTGGCCTCCGTGCAACAGTTCTTTTCCAATATAGGGCTTCACCGGCCCCGTTGCGGTTTCGGTTCTTCGTGCCGCAGGTCCGCACATTGCAGCGCGCCTCCGCTTCGCCTATAAAACATGAGTAACGCATTCAAGATAAATGATAGCGCCGGGCCTTGCGCGCTTGTGGTGCCAACGCCGTGCGCTGGAAAGACAGATTGATGACCGATGCGATGGTGCAGGGGCTCCACGAGCGCGAAGAGAGCCGGATTCGTCGCTTCTTCAGCCGCCGCCTCAGGAATCGCGAAGACGCCGTCGATGCCACGCAGGAAACCTTCATGCGCATGCTGGAGGCGTCACGCTCCACCCTGATCGAGAATCCTCAAGCCTATCTGTTTCAGGTTGCCCGTTCTGTCGCGCGCGTAGCGTCTGAGCGAGCCGCGCGCGAACGAGCGATGTTCGTGGAAGACAGCGAAGGACTGGAATACGCCGAAGACCGGCCGATCCAGGACAGGATCGTCAATGCGCGCCAGTGCCTCCTGATCATGGCCCGCACCATCGAAGGGCTTCCCAATCGCTGCCAGCAGGTCTTCATCCTCAGCCGCCTGCACGGATTGAGCAACGGCGCGATCGCCAGCGAGCTTGGCATCTCCAGGAACATGGTGGAAAAACACATCATCCGCGCGCTTCTCGAATGCCGGAAAATGCGCGCCGAGATTATTTTCTGAGCGGACGTCAGGAAGAACCGCGCTTTCAACTCTAAGATGATGGGAGCGATTCCAGGAGCGGATCGCCGAGCGGCATTTCAGTTCGACCGGAAGGCATGAATGAGCGGCAATCGCCAGACAATCGATGACGGCATCCTGGAAGCGGCAGCAATATGGGTCGCGAAGCTGCAGTCCGAGGATGCGACGGTTGCTGACCGCGAAGCCTTCGACCGCTGGGTGGCTGAGCACCCCGATCATCAGGCGGCCTACGACGAATTGTATGCCTTGTGGGGCGACTTGGGCGATGTGCCTATTCCCGCAGGGAGGCTAAGCGAATTGCGCGCGCAGCGCCGGCGGCGGGTCGGCGGTTTCGTCGGGCTCTGTCTGGTGGCCGGCGTCGCGATCCTGTCGCTGACGACGCCCTATGGCGACCGTTGGCGCGCCGACTACTATACGGGTGTCGGCGACGTCAGGCGTATTACACTGGAAGACGGGACCGAGGTCGATCTGAACACCGACACGGCCCTTGTGGTCCGGTACGAGCAGAACCGCAGAACGGTACGGCTCCTTAGAGGCGAGGCCTTCTTCGCCGTCGCGAAGAATCCGTTCAGGCCGTTCGTGGTCGAAGACGGCTCCATCAGCGCGACGGCGCTCGGAACCCGCTATTCCGTCGGCACCGCGGGCGCCGATCGGGCAGCCGACGTGCAGGTGGAGGAAGGCCGCGTCGCGGTCGAGGCATCCGGCAACAAAGCGATTCTCGGCGCCGGCGAGACGGCAACGATCGACAGGCAGGGGCGGCTTTCCCTGTCGAAGGCGGACGTTGCTGCCGGAACCGCCTGGCGCGATGGCAAGCTTGTCTTCTCGCGCCGGCCGCTGCGTGAAGTGCTGGCCACGCTCGAGCGCTACCGTCGCGGCCGCATCATGCTACTCGACGAGACGGCGGGCGCGTTGGAGGTTTCCGGCATCTTCGATCTGCATGACACCGATGACGCGCTGCGGGTGCTGGAGACGAGCCTGCCGCTGCGTGTGATGAGGTGGTCCGGGCTCATGGTCGTCGTGCAGTCGCGTTAGGCAGAAAATCTTCCAAACGACGTCAGGAGATCGAGCTCCCGACGCTCTTAGTCAACAGTGGCAGTGCCGCCCCAAAGGAACGGTCGGCGCTCCAGGAGTTGAGTAGGGGATTTCGGATGAGCTTTTTTGAGGGTCGTGGTTCACGGCGCCGTACTTTCGCACGCTTGGCACTTGCCGGCGTCTCTTTGATTGCTTGCACGGACGCAGTGCAGGCACAGGCGCCGGTGACGAAAACGGCCCAAAGAGCGTTCTCCGTCCCCGCCGGATCCCTCGAAGCGGGCATTCTGAAACTCTGCCAGCAAGCGGACCTGCGCCTGCTCTATCCGAGTACGCTCACCAATGGCAAGCAAACCAGAGGCGTCAGCGGCACGATCGCGACCGAAGCAGCGGTTGCATCGCTTCTGGATGGGACAGGGCTTCGCTATCGCATCGTCGGCGAAAAGACCGTTCAGATCTTCGATCCGTCGGACGCGACCATCACCACTGGTGCCGTCGTCAAGGACGGCACCACTGAGCTCGAAAAGATCACCGCCACGGGTGAGCGGACCGGTGCCGAGGGCATCGTCGAGACCGACGGCTATGTCGCGAAATCGGCGCGTATCGCCACAAAGACCGATACGCCGGTTATGCAGACGCCGCAGTCGATGTCGGTGATCAGCCAGAAGCAGTTGCAGGATCTCAAACCGCAGAACCTGAAAGAGGCGCTGAACTACACGCCCGGCGCCCGCGTCGGCCAGTACGGAGCCGAACCGCGCTTCGACGCCTTCAAGGTGCGCGGCATCGACCTGACGCTCACCGGCATCTTCCGCGACGGCCTCAGGCAGATCGCCAGCCCCAACGGCCTCTTCCGGCTGGAGCCCTATGGCGTCGAGGCGATTGCCACATTGCGCGGTCCGGCGGCGTCGATCTATGGGGCGAGCAGCTCCGGCGGTATCGTCGATATCGTTTCCAAGCGCCCGACCAGCGACCCGTTGCGCGAGGTCGAGGTGCAGTACGGTTCCTATGGACGGGTTCAGGGTGCCTTCGACGTTTCCGGGCCGCTCGACGACGAAGGCACGATGCTCTACCGCATGACGGGACTTGCGCGCGACGGGCGCACCGAGATCGAGGCGGTCAAGGACGATCGCCTGTTCATCGCGCCCGCCTTCACCTGGCAGCCGGACGAGGGCACCAAGTTCACCCTGCTCGGCGAATATATGGATTCGACGACCGGAGGCACCTGGGGCTACCTCAACCGTTACGGGCCGGACGGCAAGTCGATCGGCGCGATCCCGACCTATGGCGGCGACGCCCGTTTCAACGATTTCACCCAGAAGCAGGGGCGCATCGGCTACGAGCTGGAGCACGAACTCAGCGACGGCGTCACGCTCTTTCACAAGCTGCGTTATTCCGACATTTCGACGCGGCAGGAATGGGTGTTCGCCAAGTATCCAGGCCTGACCGTCGAGGACAATACCGGCGTTGCCAGCGACACCTATCTGAAGTTCGACTTCGACACCGGTGCCGCCGCGCACCAGTTCATCGCCGGCATCGACTACAGCTACATGAAATATACGTCGAAGCAGGGCAGCGGGCCGGATCTCTTCACGGACGATTTCACCTATGTGCCGAAGCTGACCTCCACCCAGAAGCAGTCGCAGAGCGGTATCGGCATCTATCTCCAGGACCAGATCGAATATGACGCCTGGCGCCTGACCGCAGGCCTGCGCCACGACTGGGTGGACAACAAATATTCGGTCGACGGAAGCCGTTTCAACCGCGACGACAGCGAAACGACCGCGCGTGCGGCGCTTGGCTATGTCCTGCCGAATGGCATGATGCCCTATGTCAGCTACGGTACGGCTTTCGTTTCCAATCCGGGTGTGATCATCAATCTCGGCGGCACCGACACGGCAGCCATGCCGACGCTCGGCAAGCAGTGGGAGGCGGGCGTCAAGTATGAGATCCCCGGCCAGAACGCGACGATCACTACCGCCGTCTTCAACATCGACCAGGAAAACGCCACCGTCTACGAGACCTCTTCCGGCCTGAATCTTCTGCGCCAACTCGACCTCCGGTCGCGCGGCTTCGAGCTCGAAGCCACGGCGTCGCTCGACAATGGCTGGAACTTCATCGCCTCCTATTCCTACAACGACGTGGAGATCACCAAACTGACCGCCGAAACGCTCGGCAATCAGTTGAATTCCTCGCCCTACCACATGTTCTCGCTCTGGGCCGACTACGAGGTGCAGTCAGGCCCCCTCGAAGGGCTCGGCGTCGGCGCTGGTGTTCGTTATGTCGGATCGAGCTTCGGCGACAACGTGCACACGCCCGTCCTCAACAACGAAGCACGCACCTTCGTCGACGCGTCGGTGCGTTATGACCTCGGTGCCGCAAATCCGAACTTCGAGGGTGTGCGTCTGCAGCTCAATGCGACCAATCTCTTCAACGAGGTCGAACAGCTTTGCACCACCGGCTTCTGCTACTTCGACGAGGGCCGCAAGGTCGTCGCCAGTGTGCGCTATCGCTTCTGATGGTGTTTGAGGCCAAGCCGTCAACAAGGCCGTCACCGGCTGCGATCTTCTTCGCAGTCGGCGGGCTCTATGTGGCGCAGAGCGTGATTGGCGGGCTGACGATGCTCGGCCTGCCGGCGGTCTTGAGGACGCAAGGTATGCCGCTCGACGAGATCGGCCTCGTCTATCTGACCGTGTTGCCCTGGGCATTGAAGTTTCTGTGGTCGCCGCTGGTTGAGCGTTTTCGCCTGCCGGCGGCCGGCCGCAACCGCTCGGCCGTCATCGTCGTCACCGGCGGCGCGCTCTGCGCCGTCATGCTGGCGCTCGTCGGTCTGCTGGGTCCGGAGCGGCTCGGTCCGGTGCTCGTCTGCCTGGTGTTCATTGCGCTTTTCACCTCCACGGTCGACATCGCCTGCGATGGTTACGCGGTCGAGACGCTCGCGGAAGAACATCACGGCTGGGGCAATGCCGCCCAGGTCGGCGGCTCCTATGTCGGCTCGGCGATCGGCGCGGGCTTGTTTCTCGTTCTCGTCGACCGACTCGGCTGGGCGCCCGCTGTCTGGGCGATGGCAGCTGTCGTGCTGATGCTCGGCCTTCCCTTCCTGCTCGGTCCGGGTTCGCGGCTGACGAGCGCAACCCGCAGCCATGTGCCGTCGCTGAAAGCGGCGTTGCGACGGCCAGAGGTGCGCAAAGGTCTGCTGCTCGCGGCGATTTATGTCTCCGCGCAGAAATGGGGGCTCGCCATGCTCGGCCCTTTCCTCATCGACTACGGCTTCGACCTCGCCTCCGTTGGCATGCTCAATGGCGCCGGCAGCATGCTCGTCGGTTTCGGCGGAGCGCTCTTCGGCGGTCTGCTCGTCCGGCTCTGCGGTGCGGGTGCAGTGCTCGTCGGTGCGCTGCTCCTGCAGGTGGCGATGCTCATCGCCTTCGCCTATGTCGGCGCGTCCGGCGACCTCTCGCGGTCGCTCGTGATGACGCTTGCCGTCGCCAGTTCCTCCGGCGTCATGGCGATTGGCTTTGTCGCGCTCTATGCGCAGTTCATGGGCTGGGCCGATCCACGCCAGGCGGGCGTCGATTTCACGTTGTTCCAGTGCATGGACAGCCTGATCAGCACGGCCGGCGGCCTCGGTGCGAGCTGGATCGCCGAGCGTTTCGGCTACTCGGCGTTCTTCATCTGCGCGGCGGGAGTTTCGACGATTGCGGTGCTGCTGCTGCCTTTTCTTCTACGAGCGCACTCCGTGAGGCTTGTTTAATCTGTCGGCGTTTGGGAGCCATTGCCTCAGCGTGGGATGTCTGCGCTTTCAACAGAGTGCTTAATAGTTATAGGCACGCAAGTAGATGATTGGCCGGCCGTCGCGAACCAGGGCGATGCCCTCGTTGCCGTAGAGGGGCGCCATTTTCTTAGTGCGACACAGCCATAAGGAATCCCCCGCGATCATTGCATCAAGCAATGGCGCTAGCTCCACACGTGGGTCGGGGAGGCGGTCAACCAGATCTCGTGGAAGGCCGCCAAGTCCACCAATCTTCTGAATAACCCACTCCCGAAAGTCTTCAGGGCTGGTTTCTTGAACCAGTTCAAGATCTTTGCGGTCGTAGTGTAGTCGTGGATCGTGGGTCATGTCGTCGGTCACGTGAATGGGCGCGGATCTAAGCGACCATATCAAGCACCGGCCGGTTTCGGAACTGCCGGCGATAGCTCGCCGGTGAAATCGAGAAGGCGCGGGTGAAATGCTGACGAAGCGAGCCGGCTGTTGACACGCCCGAGCATGACCATCGCCTGGAACTTTTCGGCGATGACCGTCTCCCGCGCATAGGCCCGCAGCCGCGGCGCCGGGAAATCCAGCATGGAAGGATAGTCTAGCATCTCCGCCCCGGGCTCAAGCGTATCGCCAAAGCCGATGTCGATCGTCAGGTTGATCCGGGCGCCGCTGATCGAAGCGACCGCTCTCGCGGAGGCAATCCACCCACGGGGTGTCGGCATCGAACATGACGCCATCGTCAACCTCTTGCGCCAGGATTTCCCGAAATGTCTCCAGCATCAGGTCCGGTTCGGGACTGCCAAAGCCCAGAAGGTCGAGGTCGCGCGTGCCGCGGTGCGGATCCTCGAACCAGCTCATCATCAGCATGGCGCCCTTCAGCACGAAGCGATCCGCATGGGGTGACTGGCTGAGCCGGAACAGCAACCGCTCGAGGGCAAAACGTGTCAGAACCAGGTCAAAGCTTTGTCCGCTTGCCTTGGAGAGTTGCAGGAGGCGGGCCCGCACCGAGGCGCCAACATTTCTGATCTCCTTAGCCATTGGCGGTCAGTGCCTCGAGATAGGGACGGATCACGGTGCCGACACCACCACGTTCGGCCTGGTTGGCAATGTCGCCGGGCGTGGCCTTGCGCTGCCGCAGCGCTTCCTGAAGCCCCTCGATCGCCACAGAAAGGCCTATCTTGCTGCGATAGCGGAAGCAATCGGCAATTGTTTTGGCAATCCCGAAGACCTTCACAGGAACGCCTTCAATGACATGGGTTTCGACGCTTTCGTTGAGTAGGCTTCCCGTGAAACGCACGATGCGAATTGATGTGCCATCTGGTTTCGGCGCCCAGTCTTTGCGGCCTATGGCAAGCCACACGTGTCTCGGCAGCTGATCGGTCAGGCCGTGGAATGCGAGAGCTGAAACAAGGCACACAACGGCTTTGGGAACACGCTTGGCGATCTCTGCCAGACTATGGTTGGCATCGAGCTCGGCATCGGGAAGTTGATAGAGACCGCGAGCAAGCCGCAGCACCTCGCCATCCCGTTCCATCCGGCTCATGGTTGCCGCTGTCACACCAGCGTTCCGAAGCTCCGCCAAGCGTGCTATTCCGCGCTCGATGAGCACGGTCCGGGCGATTTGACGTTGAGTGGAGCGAGACATTGATACGAAAACTCGGCGCACAGGAACTATTATCCGAGGATTTGTATCGCCTTTCGCAGACTTGAGAAAGCCCTCAGTTTGTGCGGGCGGTGACCATGAAGCAAAAATTCAGCACTTCGAGACGATGGACTAAAGCGCTCCGTCATCGATGAAAGGATGGTATTTTGCGCAGAGCAACATGAGAGAGTGTGTCCTTTGCGCGTCCACCGTGAGCACATGGCTATCTGGACACCGCGGCGGCGATATCGTCCCGCTTCGGCTCCGTCCCTCCGAGACGGCCGAAACCCAGGCGGAAAACTGCTTCCGGCTGTTGCTGGATCGGCCTAGGCCGAACCGCGCAGCATGATCTCGGCGCTCAAGAGAATGCGCTCATTCTCGGGGAAGGCACCGCCGTCGTCGGAGGTTTCCCCGAGCTTGAACAGAAGCAGCTCGATCGCCAGCCGGCCGATCTCGTTGTAGTTCTGAGCAACCGTCGTCAGCGGCGGACAGGTGTAGCGCGACAGCGGATGGTCGTCGTGGCCGGCGACGCGCAGGTCGGAATCTGCATCGCGCCCGACCTTGAGGCCCGACTGGAAGGCGGCGGCGATGACGCCGAAGGCGACGCGGTCGTTGGCACAAAGCACCGTCTGCGTCGGAAAACCACCGGCACCCAGGATGCGCAGCGTTTCATCGAAGCCGAATTTCTCGAAGTCCCAGGAGGCGTTCGGCGTGGTCTCGACCAGCGCCGGCTCCATCTTCAACTGCTGCATCGCCTCGAGATAGGCGTCGCGCCGGGCGATTGCATTGTTGTTGACCGGCGGCATGCCGAGGTAGCAGGGCGGGCTGCCGGAGCGACAGAGATAATCGACCATCAACCGGAAGCTCTGGCGGTTGTCGGTACCAACGAAGGAGGAACTGTCGTCGAGGGGCGAGTCCACATAGATCAGTGGAATGCTCTCGCCGAGCGCCGTCAGCGTCTTGTGATGCGATTGCACGCCGAGCGGCGCAATGATGGCCCCGGCGACGTTCATCGACTTGAAGGTCTCGATCGCCCGCTCTTCCATCTCCGGCCGGCCGTCGGAGGACAGCACGAAGGCAAGGAAACCCGCCTGGTTGGCAATGTGCTCGATCCGGCGCGTCAGGGCCATGTAGAACGGGTCGGTCGAGTTCGGAACGATGACGCCAAGGATATTGGTGCGGCGGCGGTTGAGATTGACTGCGAAGATGTTGGGGCGAAAGCCCGACTGCTTGATCGCCGCCTCGATAGCATCGCGGGTCTTCTTCCGAACAGAGCCCGGATCATTGAAGTATTTGGAGACCGTGGGGCGCGACAAGCCGACGAACTCTGAAAAATCCTCCATCGTCTTGATCTGTCTGTCCACGGCCGCAATACCCCATATTGTTTTGATTTCATTTATAGGTTCATTTCGAGGGGATAGGCAGTACCGGCTCGGAAATATTCACCGAACATATGGCCTAGCGCTATTAGCGACAGGCCATGAAGTAATCCTCGAGAACCCTGTCGACGGCAGCAATCGCCAGCGGCTTTGCTTTGGCAGCGACTTTGCCGTCGCGTACGCGCTCGTAGCTGCCCGGGAGATACTGGCTGATCAGTGTCTCGGGGATGCTTACGCCATCGAGGAGCGAGAGCAGTTCTTCGACGGCCGCGGCCACCTTCGGGTGCGGCCAGTAATAACGGATGCGGTCACTATAGGAGAAATGCCGTTGCAGCCGCTGGGCTTCCGGCGAGCCGTGGTAATACTTGCCCCAGTTCGCCGGCTCTTCGCGCATCACCGTTTCAGTCACCGCAGCCAGCGTCTGCTTGCGCGCTTGCGGGAAGAGAAAGGCGGCGATCTGGTCGAGGCCGTAGAGGGCTTCGCGCAACGCAAAGGTGAGGCCGGGGCCGACCTTGAGAATGGCAAAGCCGTCGGCGACAAGGTCTCTCAGTGCTTCCGGCGTCTGGTAGTCGGTCGAATGCGCCTCGAAGACGATGCCGTCGAGCTGTCTCAGGCTGGCGCTGAGCCTTGCTGCCTTCTGCCTGTCATAGGCGATGACATTCTCGTTGCCGAACTCGACGCCCGGCTGGACGACTGCGCCGACGACACGCCTGAAGGCGTCTGCAGCACCAACCTGTTCGAAGGCGTCGCGATGAACGGCTACGGTCTCGATCGCTGCGTCCGGTGCGGTGACTTCCAGCGTGTCGAGCTCCTCCAGCGCGCCGCCCGGAACCGGCACCTCCGTGCCGATAACGTAGACAGGGGCAATGCCGTCTTCCCCGCGGATGGCGGCTTCGGCCGCCGCCGCCAGCCGCGCGGCACGCTCCGCCGTGATAGCGTCGGGCAGGGCCACAGGCTCGCCGGCGCAGCCCATGCTGGTGTCGAGATGCAGCTTGGTGAAGCCGGCCTTGGCATAGGCTTCGATCATCATCTCTGCCTTGGCCATCGCCTCGTCCGCCGGCAGATGTTTCCACGGGTTCGGGCCCAAATGGTCGCCGCCGAGAATAATCTTGTCCTTGGGAAAAGAGACGCGATCGGCAATGCCAGCGACGAAACGTGTGAAATCGGCGGGCGTCATGCCGGTGTAGCCGCCATCCTGGTTGACCTGGTTGCAGGTCGCCTCGATCAGCAGGGCGGCATCTTCCTTCAGCGCGCGAAGCATGGCGGCTTCGATCACCAGCGGGTGGGCGGAGCAGACCGAGGGTATGCCGCGCGGGCCGGGACGTTCGGACCAGCGGGCAATGTCGATCAGAAGGTTCTGCTGCATGGCGGTCAGCCCTTTCGTGTACTGATGAAGGTTTCGAGATTGGCTCGCGTCGAGGCGCCTTCCATCGGGCCAGAAATCATGACGGCACGGGCGCCCGAGGCATTGGCGAACTCCAGTGCTTCAGCGGGTTTCGCGCCGTTCAGCCAGAAGGTGACGAAGGTCGCGCCGAAGCAGTCGCCCGCACCCGTGGGGTCGATTTCGTCGACCGGAAAGCCCGGATGCGACAGCGTCGTGTCACGGTCGAAGTAGCTGGCGCCTTCCGCGCCACGCTTGACGACGACGACCTTGATGCCGGTGGCGAGCAGTTCGGCAACGGCCTCGGCTTCTGTCTTTGCCTGCGTGAACAGGAAGAGCTCTTGCCCACTCGGCAGGAACACGTCGGTCTTCGCGAGCACCGTCTGCAGCGCCTCGCGCATGCCGGGGCTGTCGAGAATTTCGGGGCGAAGGTTCGGGTCGAAGGAGACCGTGCCGCCAGCTGACTTGATGATCTCGATCGCCGCGGTAATGCTTTCGACCACGCTCGGGGCGTAGAGCGACGAACCCATCACGTGCAGGTGGCTGCAGGTTCTGACCAGCGCGCGTGCCGCGTCGTCGAGTTGGATCGTGCCGCAGGCGCTGTGGCGGATGTTGAAGACGAAGGCGCGACTTCCGTCAGCGCGATAGCGCACGAAGGCGCTGCCGGTGGTGCCGAGCGGATCGACGGATATCCCCGAGATATCGACGCCGTCGGCTTTCAGCCGGTCGAGGTTGACGTGGCCGAAGTCGTCTTCGCCAACCCGCGAAATGATGGCGGCGGCCTGGCCGAGCTTGCCGACCTGGCCGATGAAGATTGCAGGCGCACCCGAGGGGTAGGGGCCGATCAAAGGGGTGGCCTGGCGAAAGCCGTCGCCCTTTTCGGTGGCGATGATCTCCACGAGAATTTCGCCGATCGTCAGTATCTTATGCATGGGTGTGTCACTCGTTGGATCACGATGGTCAGAGCGGATGCGGGCGGAAAGCCGCACACGCTTTTCCTCATCCGCTCTTAAGGGATCAGCGTTTTGCCTGCTTGGCGCGCACGTCGAGCCAAACGGCGATCAGGATCACCAGGCCCTTGACGATGAGCTGGTAGAAGTACGGGACCGACAGCATGTTCATGCCGTTGTTCATGACGCCGATGATGAGCGCGCCGATCAGCGTGCCGACCATGGTGCCGACGCCGCCGGCGAGCGAGGTGCCGCCGAGCACGGCCGCCGCGATCGCGTCAAGTTCGTAGCTCATGCCGGCATTGGTCTGGGCCGAGAACAGGCGGGAGGACAAGAGCACGCCGCTGATCGCCGCCATCACGCCGGAGATCATGAAGATGGTGATCTTCAGCCTGTCGACTTTAATGCCGGAATAGACGGCCGCTTCGCGGTTGCCGCCGGTTAGATAGGCACGCCGGCCGAAGCTCGTCTTGCTCAAGAGGATATGGTTGACGAGGAAGAGGATGGCGACGACCCAGATGATGATGGGCAGGCCGAGCAAGCTTTCCGTGCCGATCGCCGTCCAGGTCGGATTTTCGATCATCGCCGGGGCGCCGTTGGTCGGCAGGCTGACCATGCCACGGTAGATGCCCATGGTCGCGACAGTGACGATAAAGGAAGGGAGCAACAGCTTCGCCGTCAGCACGCCGTTCAGCATGCCCATCAGCGCGCCGGCGAGAAGCGTGAGCACGATCGCCGGCGCGAAGCCGAGGCCGAAGGCAAAACACTGCGCACCGACCATGCCGGCAACCGCGATGATCGAGCCAACCGAAAGGTCGATTTCGCCAAGCAGGATCACCCAGGTCATGCCGAAGGCGGCGATCGCCACCACGGCCACCTGCTGCAGGATGTTCATGAAGTTGACGACCGACATGAAGCGCGGGTTGAGGAAAGAGAAGACGACGCAGAGCATCACCAGCGACAGCAGGATGCCGCCATATTGTTTCAACGCCCGCAGGAGGGCAGCCTTGGCTTCGGATTGCTGTGTCATGATTTAAATCCTGTTGCGTGCGCCATGATCGTTTCGGGCGTGAGCTCGGTGCCGGAGAGGGTTGCGCCAATGACGCCCTCGTGCATGACGACGACGCGGTCGCTCATTCCCAGAACTTCCGGCAACTCGGAGGAGATCAGCAGGATCGCCGTTCCCTCGGCCGCCAGCTGACGGATGATCTTGTAGATCTCGAACTTGGCGCCGACGTCGACGCCGCGGGTCGGCTCGTCGAGGATCAGCACCTTGGGCTGGGTGAGCAGCCACTTGGCGAGCACGATCTTCTGCTGATTGCCGCCGCTGAGCGACCCCGACGGCGTGTCGAGCGAATGGGTCTTGATCGCGAGCCTTCCGACTTCCTGGACGGCAGCTGCGCGCTCGGCGCGGCTGCGGGTGAAGCCGAGCGGCCCGGTGAATTCGCCGAGTGCTGCCATAGAGATGTTCCAGCTGACGCTGTGGCCAAGAACGAGGCCCTCTTCCTTGCGGTTCTCGGTGACGAAGCCTATGCCGCGCGCGATCGCCTCGGCCGGCGAGCGAAAGCGAACTGTCTCGCCATCGAAGCGGACGGTGCCGCTGGCGGTCTTCATGCCGAAGAGCGCGTTCATCACTTCCGATCGGCCGGAGCCGACCAGCCCGAAGAAGCCGAGGATCTCGCCAGGACGGACGTTGAAGGAGATGTTCTCGAAATCGCCGTCGCGGGTAAGATCTTCGACCGAGAGAACCGGAGCCGCGTCCGCCTTGCGCTCGTGCGCCGCTGGCGGATAGATCTCGTCCATACGGCGGCCGACCATCAGCGCGATCAGCGCCTCGATGGTGACACTGTCGCGGTCGTGGGTCGACACATACTCGCCATCGCGGATGACGGTAATGTCGTCGCTGAGCCGCATGATCTCTTCCATGCGGTGCGAGATGTAGATGACGGCGACGCCACGCTGCTTCAGCCGGGCGATGATGGCGAACAGGATTTCGGCTTCGCTGTCGCTGAGCGACGAAGTCGGTTCGTCGAGGATGACCACCTTGGCGTCGTGGCTCAGGCCCTTGGCGATTTCGACCAGCTGGCGCTGGGCGATCGAGAGATTGCCGACCTTCTCGCTGACATCGATCGGCAGGCCGAGATCGGCGACGATCGCGCGGGCCCTGGCGACCAGCGCCTTGTCGTTGATGAAGCCGAAGCGACGCGGCTCACGGGTGGCGAGAATGTTTTCGGCCACCGTCAGATTGCTGCAGAGGCTCAACTCCTGGAAGACGATGGCAAGGCCGAGGGCGGCGGCATCCTGTGGATTGCGCGGCCGGTAGGGGCGGCCGTCGAGAGCGATCTCTCCCGAGGTCGCCTCGTGTACCCCCGCAAGGATTTTCATCAACGTCGATTTGCCGGCACCGTTTTCGCCCAGCAGAGTGTGCACCCGACCGCGCCGAACGCGAAGGCGCATGCCCTTCAGCGCCGCGACCTGGCCGAAGGATTTCGTGACGTTGTCGATTTCGAGAATGATATCCGTGGTCGAACCATGCATGGCGGCCTCCTTCGGGTCAGCCGAGGGGAGCGCCTTCGACCATAGGCCGGAAGCGTGCACCCCAATGGGGTGCCGCCGCCTTCAGATCAGAGCAGGATGCGGGCGGAAAACCGCACACATTTTTGCTCATTCGCGCGAAGGCGGCGGCGGTCCTGGGAGGACTTACTTGGCGGTGTAGACGCCGGGCACGATCGGCTGTTCTGCCGGAACCGTCTCGCCGGCGGCAACCTTGACGGCGGTGTCGACCGCCTGCTTGCCCATCTGGTCCGGGAACTGCTGGATGACGCCGACCATGACCGGGTTGGTGTCGACGGCGTCACGGGCTTCCTTCATGCCGTCGAAGCCGATGACCTTGACCTGGGATTCGAGACCCGCGGCCTTGACGGCAACGGCGGCGGCAAGTGCGGCATCGTCGCCAAAGCCGAAGATGCCGGTGATATCCGGATTGGCCTGCAGCATGTTCTGGGCGGCTGCCAGCGCTTCGGCGCGAGTAATACCGGTCTGGATCGCGACGATCTCCATGTCGGGATGCTTGGCGATCGCTTCCTTGAAGCCATTGACGCGGTTCACGACCGACTGGACCGTCGGATAGTCGATCACCGCGATCTTGCCCTTGTTGTCGAGGACCTTGGCCATGAGTTCGCCGGCCTTGACGCCGCCGGTAAAGTTGTCGGTGCCGATATGCGAGGTGACGGTCGTGCCGTTCGCCGGAACGTCGACGGTGATCACCTTGATGCCGGCCTTTTCAGCCTTCTCGATCGCGGCGCGCACGCCCTGGCTGTCGACCGGCGAGATGACGATGACGTCGACGCCCTTGACGATGAAATCCTCGACGTCGGCGAGCTGCTTGTTGAGGTCCTGGTTGGCGATCGAGACTTCGAGCGCAACGTTCTTGGCCTTGGCTTCGGCTTTCATCGCGTCGGCGAGCTCGATGTAGAACGGATGCTGCTGGGTCAAGAGCGAAGCGCCGATGCCATCGGCGAAAGCCGCGGAGGCGAAGAGCGACAGCGCCGTGCCGGCGACGAGCGATTTCAGAATGCGGGACATGTTCATGGTTTCCTCCCTGGAAACGGCGTGGGCCTTCGGTGTCTCGATCCAAGCTGGCGAGGCCCTCCCACCGCCGTCTTGGCAGCGATGTAAAAGCCATAAAACTTTTCGCGCGTCAACTTTTAAAAATACGCGAACAAAAAATAAAAGACATAACGAGGAAATTTCGTGCACGTTCTGCGATTCATCGCCAACCTGCCAGGCTCTCGGAAGAGCTCCCTCCAGCTTCGTTGCGCGGATGACTTGCCTTTGCCCAACCTCGCGCCAGATAGCGTGGGAGACGGTGACGGAGACGAGACCATGAATGAGACCAGCAAGACGGCGTTGGTCCGAGTCCTCGGGCGGGTGCAAGGCGTTAGCTTCAGGGTTTGGGCGCGTGACGAGGCGCAGAAGCTCGGTCTCGTCGGGTGGGTCCGTAACGAAGCCGATGGCTCGGTCGCCGCTCTGATCAGCGGTCCGGAGGAAGCGGTTACCCGCATGCTCGAGCGTCTGCATGAAGGACCGCCGGCAGCATGGGTCTCGAAGGTCGTTACCGAATTCGTCGAGGCGCCGGAGGGCGTCAGCGGTTTTCGCATCACCAGATAGGATCAGCGTCCGCGCAAGCGTCGGTCACTTATGTGCCGGACTGGGAAGTGCTCGGAATCGGACCGTCGGTCATCAGCAAGATCGATCAGATCAGAGACGAGCTTGTTGTAAGCGGGTGCTGGAGCAGTCGGCGCAGCAGGAACGGACCGTTGGCGTCGTCCATGAGCTGGCGACTGCCGAAGAGCGCGGCCTGATCCGGCGGCGACCACCCGCTCGCCAATCAATGTTGAGCTTCGAGACTGCCCTTTTTCTGCCCGCGGCCATAGGCGCGCAGGAAGGTTCGGACCGCCTTGCGGGCGCTATCTTCGAGTTCCGTGTCGCTTGGGGCTTCGCCGAAAAGCCCGCCCATCTGCAGGTCTGCCTTTATCAGCGCGATGAATTGCCGCGCCGCGAGGTCGAAGTCATCGATTTCGAGCGGCGCCAGGTGGGCGAGCCGCGCAAAGAGTGCCGCAAGCGCCCGATCCGTCTTGCCCGGGCCCTGTTCCCGCCAGAACTGGAAGAGATGCGGATAGCGGTTGCCTTCCGTCGCGATCAGCTTCTGGATGAACTTGGCGTCCTGGTTGCAGATGCAGTTCTTGTTGAGACGCACCGCGAAAGCGGCAAGGTCTTCTTCGAGATTGTCGGCCCGTTCCGGAAAGGTCGCCAGGATCGAAAAGAGGACGCCATTGGTGCGATCCATGATGTCCTGGATCACTGCCATGAACAGCGTCTCTTTTTCGCGATAGTGGTTGTAGACCGTCTGCCGCGACACGCCGGCTTCGGCGGCTATCTCGTCGATGCTGGCACCGGAAAAGCCCTCGCGGCAGAAAACGTCCGCAGCCGCCTCCAGGATCGAGACGCGCTTCGCGAGCTGTCCCTTGTGCACGTGGGCGTCGGTCGAGGCGAGGTCATGTTTTTTCATCGACTGAAGATAGAGCCCATTGACGATTTAGACAATGGTGTCTAATTTTACACAACTGTCCAAATTATTGGACTAAGTAGTCAGCGCAGGATGCGTTTCCCAAACGTCCGATCCTGGCACGACCGTCATCTTTCGAGTTTCAATCCAGGTGGCAGCGATGCCGGCCTCGTGCCGGTGCGTTGCCACGATTTCTGAAAGATCATTGCCATGACAGCGTCCTTCCTTCGCACGGCCATCGTTCTCGGTTTGATTTCGGCGATCGGTCCCTTCGCAATCGACATGTATCTGCCTGCCTTGCCGTCGATCGGCAAAGACCTGGCAGCGGAGAACGGCGTGGTGCAGCTCAGCCTGCTCTCGTTCTTCATTTCCTTTGCGGTCTCGCAGCTCATCTATGGGCCTCTTTCCGATATCTGGGGCCGCAAGGCGCCTCTCTACCTCGGCATAGGCCTCTTCACCGTCGCCAGCATCGGCTGCGCGCTTGCAAGCGATATCGAAACGCTGATCGTCTTCCGCTTCCTGCAAGGGATCGGCGGCGCCGCCGGCATGGTCATTCCGCGTGCGGTCGTCCGTGACATGCACACGGGCGTGCAAGCCGCGCGGCTGATGTCGTTGCTGATGCTGGTCTTCAGCATTTCGCCGATCCTGGCGCCGCTCGCCGGCAGCGCCGTGATCCAGTTTTACGGCTGGCGCGGTGTCTTCTATGCCGTGATGATCGCCGCCTTCATCGGCCTGATCCTCCTGTCGACACAATTGCAGGAGACTCGCCCGAAAAAGGACCGAGCCGACAGCAGCGTGGCAAGTGCGCTTGCCGCCTACCGCCTGCTGCTTTCCGACCGCAACTTCCTGACGCTCACCTTCATCGGCGGGCTCGGGATCTCCGGTTTCCTCGTCTATCTCGCCAACTCGCCCTTCGTGCTGATCGACCACTACGGGTTGACGCCAACGCAATACAGCATCGCCTTCTCGATGAACGCTGTATCGTTCTTCGCGGTGTCACAGGCGACCGGCTGGCTCGGCGAGCGCTTCGGCCTGGTGCGGGTGATGCGCCTTGCCGTCGGCGCCTTTGCGCTCACCATGGTCACGATGTTCGTCGTCATGAGCCTCGGCTTCAACCAACTGCCTGTCATGGCTGCCTTCCTGTTCGTCGGCTATGGCGTGCTCGGCCTGGTGATCCCGACCTCGGCGGTGCTGGCGCTGGAAGACCACGGCGAGATCGCCGGAACGGCCTCGGCGCTGATGGGCACGCTGCACTTCGTCACCGCCGCCCTAGCGATGGTCATTGCCAGCCTCTTCTTCGATGGAACTGCGCTGCCGATGGCCGGCGCCATCGCCGCCTGCGCGCTCGCCGCCTTCCTGCTGACGCAGGCAACGATCGGCCGCAGCCGCGTGGTTGCGGCGGAATAACCGCACTTCGTTGATATGCAGAGCCACCCGAAGACAGCATGTCCTCGGGTGGCTCTTCGTGTGTCAGCCGGTGTCCCTGGACGCGCGCTCAGAAATCCCAGTCCTCGTCTTCGGTCGCCACCGCCTTGCCGATGACATAGGAGGAGCCGGAGCCTGAGAAGAAGTCGTGGTTCTCGTCGGCATTCGGCGACAGCGCCGAGAGAATGGCGGGGTTCACCTTGCAGGCCTCGGCCGGGAACAATGCCTCGTAGCCGAGGTTCATCAGCGCCTTGTTGGCGTTGTAGTGCAGGAACTTCTTCACATCCTCGGTAAGGCCGACGCCGTCATAAAGCGCCTCGGTGTACTTCGCCTCGTTGTCGTAGAGTTCAAGAAGCAGGCCGAAGGCGAAGTCCTTGATCTCCTGCCGGCGTTCGTCGCTCAGCCGCTCCAGGCCGCGCTGGAACTTGTAGCCGATGTAATAGCCGTGCACGGCTTCGTCGCGGATGATCAGCCGGATCATGTCGGCGGTATTGGTAAGCTTGGCCCGGCTCGACCAGTACATCGGCAGATAGAAGCCGGAATAGAACAGGAAGCTTTCGAGGAAGACGCTCGCGGCCTTCTTTTTCAGTGGATCGCCCGAGGCGTACTCTGCCATGATCAGCGCCGACTTCCTCTGCAAAAACTCGTTCTCCTCCGACCAGCGATAGGCATCGTCGACATCGGGGGTAAGGCAGAGCGTGGAAAAGATCGAGGAGTAGGAGCGGGCGTGCACCGCCTCCATGAAGGAGATGTTGGAAAGCACTGCTTCTTCGTGCGGGGTGACGGCATCCTCCATCAACCGGACTGCGCCAATGCCGTTCTGGATCGTATCGAGCAGCGTGAGGCCGGTGAAGACGCGGATGGTGAGTTTCTGCTCCTCCGGCTTCAGCGTCGCCCAGGAGGGGATGTCATTGGAGAGCGGCACCTTCTCCGGCAGCCAGAAATTGCCGGTGAGTCGGGTCCAGACTTCCAGGTCCTTGTCGTCCTCGATGCGGTTCCAGTTGATCGCGCGGATGCGGCTTGCGGGTTTGGTGTGCATGTTCATGTCGTTGTCCTCTGGAGTGTGTTGTTGCCCCTCATCCGCGCGGTAAAGGGCACTTTTCCGGAAATGCGGTCTACAGCGTGCAGGAGACGCAGCCCTGGACCTGTGTGCCTTCGAGCGCCATCTGCCGAAGGCGGACGTAGTAGATGGTCTTGATGCCCTTCTTCCACGCGTGGATCTGGGCGCGGTTGATGTCGCGCGTCGTTGCTGTGTCACGGAAGAAGAGGGTCAGCGACAGGCCCTGGTCGACGTGCTGGGTCGCCGCTGCATAGGTTTCAATGATCTTCTCGGGCCCGATCTCGTAGGCGTCCTGGTAGTATTCCAGGTTGTCGTTGGTCATGAAGGCAGCCGGATAATAGACGCGGCCGATCTTGCCTTCCTTGCGGATCTCGATCTTCGAGACGATCGGGTGGATCGAGGAGGTCGAATGGTTGATGTAGGAGATCGAGCCGGTTGGCGGCACGGCCTGAAGGTTCTGGTTGTAGAGACCGCTCTCCATCACCGCCCGTTTCAGCTCGAACCAATCTTCCCGCGTCGGGATCGGGATGCCGGCTCCGTCGAAGAGGCCTTTCACCTTTTCTGTCGCCGGCAGCCATTCAGCCTCGGTGTATTTGTCGAAATATTCGCCCGACGCATATTTCGAGTTCTCGAACCCTTTGAAGCTCTGGCCTTTCTCGACCGCCAACCGGTTCGAGGCTTTGATGGCGTGATAGGTCACCGTGTAGAAATAGATATTGGTGAAATCGATGCCTTCCTCGGAGCCGTAGAAGATGTGCTCGCGGGCGAGATAGCCGTGCAGGTTCATCTGGCCGAGGCCGATCGCGTGGCTGTCGTCGTTGCCCTTCTCAATCGAGGGCACCGAGGAGATGTGGCTCATTTCGGAGACGGCGGTCAAGGCGCGGATCGAGGTTTCGATCGTGTGGCCGAAGTTTGGTGAGTCCATCGCCGCGGCAATGTTCAGTGAGCCGAGGTTGCAGGAAATGTCCTTGCCCATGCGGGCGTAGGAGAGGTCCTCGTTGAATTCGCTGGCCTCGCTCACCTGCAGGATTTCCGAGCAGAGATTACTCATGGTGATGCGGCCGGCGATCGGGTTTGCCCGGTTCACCGTGTCCTCGAACATGATGTAGGGATAACCACTTTCGAACTGGATCTCGGCGATGACCTGGAAGAACTCGCGCGCCTTGACCTTCTTCTTGCGGATGCGCGCATCCTCGACCATCTCGCGATACTTCTCCGTTACCGAAATCTCGGTCAGCGGCATGCCGTAGACGCGCTCAACATCATAGGGCGAGAACAGATACATGTCCTCGTTGTTGCGAGCGAGCTCAAAGGTGATGTCCGGGATCACGACGCCGAGGGATAGCGTCTTGATGCGGATCTTCTCGTCGGCATTCTCGCGTTTGGTATCGAGGAAACGCATGATGTCGGGGTGGTGGGCATGCAGATAGACGGCGCCTGCGCCTTGGCGGGCGCCAAGCTGATTGGCGTAGGAGAAGGAGTCTTCGAGCAGCTTCATGATCGGGATGATGCCGGACGACTGGTTCTCGATCTGCTTGATCGGTGCGCCCATCTCTCTGATATTGGTGAGCGACAGCGCCACGCCGCCGCCGCGCTTGGAAAGCTGCAGCGCCGAATTGATCGCGCGCCCGATACTCTCCATGTTGTCCTCGATCCGCAGCAGGAAGCAGGAGACGAGCTCGCCGCGGCTCTTCTTGCCGGCATTGAGGAAAGTCGGTGTCGCTGGCTGGAAACGGCCGGAAATGATCTCGTCGACGAGATCGCGGGCAAGCTGCTCGTTGCCGCGCGCCAGCGTCATCGCCACCATGCAGACGCGATCCTCGTAGCGCTCCAGGTAGCGCTTTCCGTCGAAGGTTTTCAGCGTATAGGAGGTGTAATATTTGAACGCGCCGAGGAAGGTCGGAAAACGGAACTTCTTGGCGTAGGCGTGGTCATAGAGGTCGCGCACGAAGTTGAAGGAGTACTGGTCCAGCACCTCCTGTTCGTAATAGCCCTCGGTCACCAGATAATCGAGCTTTTCCCTGAGGTTATGGAAGAAGACCGTGTTCTGGTTGACGTGCTGGAGGAAGTACTGTTTCGCCGCCAGCCGGTCCTTGTCGAGCTGGATCCGGCCCTCTTGGTCATAGAGGTTAAGCATCGCGTTCAGTGCGTGATAGTCCAGCGCCGCTTCCGTCGCCTTCAGGGGGTGTTCGCGTGTTGTGACGTCCAAAATCGTTCCATCCCGTTTTTGACATTAGCGACGTCTTCGTCCGTTCCGATTAGCTCGAAACGATAAAGATAAGGCACGCAGCACTTGGCCGAGATGACGTCGCCGGCGACCCCGTAGGTCGCGCCGAAATTGCTGTTGCCCGCGGCAATTACGCCGCGGATGTGAGAGCGGTTGCCCGCGTCGTTCAAGAAGCGGATTACCTGTTTCGGCACGGCACCCCGGCCGTCGTCGCCGCAATAGGTGGGCACGACCAGCACATAGGGTTCGGTGACGGTAAGTGTATCCTTACCTTCCGCGAGTGGTATGCGCTTCGCGCGAAGGCCGAGTTTTTCGACGAAGCGACGGGTGTTTTCCGAGCGGCTGGAAAAATAGACGATAAGCCCCACCGCCTGTCTCCTCTAAGCAAGCGTGCTGATCTTGTCGGGGCGGAAACCCGCCCAGTGTTCGGGGCCGGCGACGACGACGGGGAGCTGCATGTAGCCGAGGCCCTTGACCGTCTCGAGCGCGTCCTGGTCAACGGAGATATCGATGACCTCGTAGCTGACGCCCTGGCGATCGAGCGCCCGATAGGTCGCGGTGCATTGGACACAGGCGGGCTTGCTGTAGACGGTGACGTTCATTTCTTCCTCGTTTGGTCGGCTGGATAGGGGCAAGAGAAGGCGCGTGGACACGCGACCGCGATCCGGCGAAATGCAGGGCTGTCATGGCTGTGGCTTGCTCGGATATGGAGCCCGGGCACGCCTCTTCTTCAGCTGCGCGGGAAACCGCGCCTCTTGACTGGCGAGTGATAGGATTTCGATGACGCAGACATGACTTCACCCCGAAGCTTTCGACAGGCTGCCGGGGAGACGTCGAGACGATCAGGCAGGCTCATCCTGCCGTACTCAACCCCTCCGGACACCCCGCCCGTGGACGTTTGTTGCTCGAGGCAGGTCTCCTGGCTCACGGGTCGACGCTTCCATCCCGACCTTCCCGAGGCCTCATGCCTCAGTGGTCCAATTCCGGACAGTTGCTCGCCGTCTACAGTTGCGGGGGCAGCTACGGCATAGCCGGGCGGAAAGCCGCCGGCGCACCGTATTCCCGTCTTAGCTCCCAATCCTTGCGAATCGGAAGAACCTCGAACACTAGATATAGTATCTGATCGCAAATTTGCGTCAATAGGTGCGCGATGTCAAAGACCCGGTGCGGAGGGTCGTTTCTTTCTCGGTATGGATAACGGGAAGTAAACGGCAGACTGCAGCGGAACCTACTGGGGGAGGCTTGTTGGCTTCAATCTGGCGCGCTCCGCCAATGTGCGTCGTGGCGCCGCCGCGGCGATTGCGAGGTTTCTGGCCGAAGGTCTCTGCGGTGTGGTCCGCTCGATCGCGGGATGCTGCACCAGAAGATCCGGACAGGTTCTGTCTCGGCAATCCATCAGTCGCAAAGCGAGATGCTGACGTCCCTGTTTTCGCCGGGCTGCGCGCGCGGCGAGATCGTCACGGCTGGCAGCGTGTTGGTGCGGTCCCTCTTTGGTGAGGGTTTCGGCGCGAATGACGTGTCTTCCTTCGACCAGTGCCATGGATCGGCAACGTCGCCGACGCGCGCGCGGATGGTCTCGTGATCCCGCGTCAGGCCGATATCCCGGAGCTGGAATTCGCTGAACGTATCGATGGCGATGGTCGAGTTGAGGGCGCTCCCGGCCTGCTTCAGGACATGAAGGATCGTTGATCGCACTGCGCTAAGCATTGCTATCCTCTTTGTTTTCGCTGTTGTGTTCGCCAAAAAAGTGAGGAATTTTGCTGCTTCGCGCAAAGCGATTTCTCGCATGCTGGCATAAAGAATGCTTATCTCAGCGCCATGAGCAAGATACCTCCCATGAGTGCGGTGCGCGCCTTCGAAGCCGCCGCCAGGCACCTGAGTTTCACCCGCGCGGCCAAGGAACTCGGGATGACTCAGGCTGCCGTCAGCTACCAGATCCGGCTGCTGGAGGAGCGCATCGGCACGCCGCTCTTCGTGCGGCTTGCGCGCGAGGTGCGGTTGACGGCCGCCGGGCGGCAGTTGGCGCCGAAGGTGACGGAGGCGATCGATCTGCTGGGCGCGGCCTTCTCCGAGATTGCCGACAAGACCGAACATCACCTGCACATTTCCGTGCTTCCAACCGTCGTTTCGAGCTGGCTCGGCCCCAGGCTCGCCTCGTTCCAGACCGCCCAGCCGAACATCAGCATAAGGGTGCACATGTCGACCGATCTGGTCGACTTCAAGCGCGACGCCATCGATCTTTCAGTGCGCAGTGGCAACGGCGACTGGCCGGGCAACGACGTGTTCCCGCTGTTCCCGATCGATTACATGCCGGTCTGCACCCCGTCATTCCTGGAAAAGCACCAGCTGAAGCATCCGTCGGATGTTCTGCGGGTGCGCCGATTCGGCAACGCCAGCTGGTGGCGGCGGTGGATGATCGAGACCGGCGTAGAGCCGCCGGAAAGCAACGGCACGGAGCTGATCTTCGACGTCCAGGCGATGGATGTCGCGACCACCCTGGCGGAACATGGCATCGCCATTGCCGTATCGACCTTCCTGATGGAAGAACTGAAGAGCGGCAGGCTCATTCGGCCGTTCGAACATGTGGTCAGGGACGGTCGCGCCTATTGGCTGGTCTATCCGCAAGGCAGCCGGCGGCAGAAGAAGATCCAGGCCTTTCGCGACTGGATCATTGCCGAGGCGGACGCGTCGAACGCGCTGCTCGCGATTGCGATGGATGATGCGAGGTCGGTATCTCCTCAGGCCGTGGTCGGCGCAAGTGCGCTCATGAAGCCTGAATAGGTCTTGCTGAGCGGTGATGCATACGAACCGCGCTTGCTGGTCATAAGTCCTTGCGACACCAACGCCTCCGCCTGCTTGACGGCGGCGGAGACTCCATCGATTACCGGAACGCCGTAATCGGCTTGCAGGTCCCGGGCAAGGTCTGCCATGCCGGCGCAGCCGAGCACGATCGCCTCGGCGCCGTCCTGAGTAAGTGCCAGTTCGATCTCGCGTCGCAGCTTGGCAAGGGCGTTAGACGCCTTGTCTTCCAGTTCGAGCACCGGAATATCGGCGGCGCGCACCTTGGCCCTGCTGCCCATGCCGTAGTGCCGGACGAGATTCTCGATCAGGACGCGGGAACGTTCGAGCGTCGTGACCACGGTGAAGCGTTGCGCCAACATGGCAGCGGTCGCCACGGCGGACTCGCAGAGCCCGACCACTGGAATGCGGGCAAGCGCGCGGGCGGCTTCAAGGCCTGTGTCGTCGAAGCAGGCAATGACCGCAGCATCGGCGCCGGCCCTTTCCCCGTCGCGAATTTCTGTAAGCAGGCCCGGAAGTGCGACCGCGCCGTCATAATGCCCCTCGATCGAGGCCGGTCCGGACTTCGATGTGCGGGCGAGAATTTCCGTGGCGGGGCCGGCGACGGCCCGCGCCGCCGCGGCGGCCTTGGCCGTCATCGACGAGGTGGTATTGGGATTGACGATCAGGATGCGCATCTGGCCTAGCTCAGCTCTGCCTGGCGGCGCCGCAAGACCACAATGACCGCAAGCGCAACGAGGATGATGGTGAAGGAGAAAAGCGTGGTGACCGTGCCGAGTGCATAGAGCACCGGCGTCGTCACATTTGTGGTCATGCCATAGATCTCGAGCGGCAGGGTGTTGTAGCTGCCGGAGGTCATCAGCGTGCGAGCGAACTCGTCATAGGAAAGTGTAAAGCCGAAGAGACCGACACCGATGAGGCTCGGGGCGATCATCGGCAGGAGCACGTGGCGAAAGGTCTGCCACGAGGTCGCTCCAAGATCGCGCGCCGCCTCCTCATAAGACGGTGAGAACCGGTTGAAGACGGCAAACATGATGACCACGCCGAAAGGCAGGGTCCAGGTGAGGTGGGCGCCGAAGCCGGAGGAATACCAGGCGGGCTTCAGGCCGAACTGCTGGAAGACGACACCGATACCGAGCGAGATGATGATCGACGGCACGACGAGGCTTGCGACGGTCAGATAAAAGAGCACGCTGGCGCCGCGGAAGCGCCGGCGGAAGGCAAGGCCGGCGAGCAGCGCGACCACGACGTTGACCGCCATCACCATCAGGCCGAGCGTGAAGGAACGGCGGAACGAGGCGCCGAAATCGCCGACCGCCTGTTTTTCGAAGAGATTGTAGAACCAGTGCAATGAAACGCCGTTCAACGGAAAGGTCAGACCGCCGTCCGGTCCCTGGAATGACAGGATCAGCACTGCCGAAAGCGGTCCGTAGAGGAACAACACGAACAGGGTAAAGAAGGTTGCAAGCAGGTAGAATTCCTTGCCGCGTCTTTCGTTGCTCATGTCAAAGCTCCTTACGAATGTCGACGACGCGCAGGATCGCGGCGACCATCGATAGCACCACGATCAACAGCACCACCGCATTGGCGGCGGCTGCCGGATATTGCAGCAGCGACATCTGGTTCTTCATCATCAGCGCCACGGACGCGCTCTGGCCGCCGGACATGACCTGCACGGTCGAGAAATCCGCCATGACGAGCGTGACGACGAAGATCGAGCCGATCGCGATGCCCGGCTTGGCGAGCGGTAGGATGACGTTCCAGAGGATCTGTCCGCCGGTAGCGCCGCAATCGCGTGCCGCCTCGATCAGCGAGCGGTCGATGCGCACCAGCGTGTTGAAGATCGGCGTTACCATGAACAGCGTGTTGAGATGAACCATGGCCAGGAGGACGGCGAAATCGGAATAGAGCAGCCATTCGATCGGCTGCGGGATCAGCCCGAGTTCGATCAGCGTCGAATTGACGAGGCCATTGCGGCCGAGCACCGGGATCCAGGAGATCATGCGGATGATGTTGGAGGTCAGGAACGGTACGGTGCAGACGAGGAACAGCACCATTTGCATGGTGGTGGTGCGGACATGGAAGGCGAGGAAATAGGCAACCCAGAAGCCGATTGAGAGTGTCAGCGCCCAGACGAGGACGGTGAACTTCAGGGTGTTGAGATAGATCTTCCATGTGACCCAGGAGCCGAGCGTATCGGCGTAGTTCATCGTCAGGAAATCCGGATAAAGTCCCGCGAAGTCATAATCCCAGAAGCTGACGACGACGATGGTGAGAATCGGCAGTACGAAGAAGAAGCCGAGGATCAAGAGGAGGGGCGTGGCCTGAAGGTGAGAGGCCAGCGCACGTGGAACGACCCAGCGGCGGATTGGCTTGTCCGCACTGATTTCCCCTGACTGCGAAGTCGCAAGTGTTGCCATCTTCGTTCCCCTCTGGATTTCCTCGGATGGGGGCTATCCCTCATCCGCTTGCCGCCACATTCTCCCCGCGCGCGGGGAGAATGGATGCCGTTTTGCGCTTACCCCATGTGGCATGTCCCCTCTCCCCGCATGTGGGGGAGAGGGCTAGGGTGAGGGGCAAAACCTTAGCCGGAACGGTCGTTCCAGCCCCGACGGAAGCCCATTACGCAGCGATGAACTCATTCCAGCGCTTGATCATGTAGCGATCCTCGTCCATCACCGAGTTCCAGCAGGCGACCTTGCCCATGCGTTCCTCGAACGAGCCGCCATCGCGCACGGCACCGGCCTTCTCCATCACCTTGCCTTCCGGCGACAGGATGTCGCCCTTGGCGGGCTTGCCTTCCACCCAGAAGCCCCACTCGTCCTCGGACATGAAGCCTTTGGCGGTTTCCATGGCGGCGGAATAGTAGCCCTGGCGGTTGAGATAGGCGCCAACCCAGCCGGACAGGTACCAGTTGATGTATTCATAGGCCGCGTCGAGCTGGGCGCCCTGAAGATGGGCGGCAAGGCCGAGGCCGCCGCCCCAGGCGCGGTAGCCTTCCTTGAGCGGCTGGTACTTGCAGGCGATACCCTTGGAACGGACGGCGGCGACCGCCGGCGACCACATGGACTGGATGACGACTTCGCCCGAAGCCATCAGGTTGACGCTTTCGTCGAAGGATTTCCAGAAAGCGCGGAACTGGCCGTCCTGCTTGGCCTTGATCAGGAAGTCGATCGTCTTGTCGATCTCGTCCGTGGTCATGTTGCCCTTGTCGGCATATTTGATGTTGCCCATGGCCTCCATGATCATCGCTGCATCCATGATGCCGATAGAGGGGATGTTCAGGATCGCCGTCTTGCCCTTGAAGGCGGGGTCCATGATGTCGGCCCAGGTCGAGATCTCGCGGCCGACGAGATCAGGGCGAATGCCGAGCGTGTCGGCATTGTAGATCGTCGGGATCAGCGTCATCCAGTCGGTTGGCGACTTGGCAAAGGTCTTGGAATCCTGCGCCTCGACGAAGCCGACGGTATGCGGCGCCGTGCCTTGCGCGACCACGCTTTCGGGCTTCAGCTTGCCGTCGATGAACAGTGGCACGATCTTGTCGAAGTACTTGATCTTCTTGACGTCCATCGGCTGCATTACGCCTGCCGGGAAGACCTTCTTGGCGATCCAGTATTCGATGTCGGCGATGTCGTAGGAGTCTGGCTGGGTCACCGCCCGCTGGGCAGCGGCGTCGGAATCCGTCGCCGTCATCTCCAGCGTGATGCCGAGGTCTTGCTTGCACTTCTCGGCAATGGCGTTGATGTTGGAAACGCCGGTGCCGAACTGGCGCAGCGTGATCGGGTTCTGGGCCCAGATCGTCGGGAAGCCGGTGATGGCGCCCGACCCGGCGATCGCGCCGACGGCGGCAGCGCCGGTCTTTAGCAGTGACCGGCGTGTCAGGCTGGCACCAGGCTTTTCGGTCTTGTTTTCAGTCGTCATGCGCAGTTCCCCTTTTGTGATGGTTGGTAGCTCATGCGGAAAGGCGGCCGAGGGGGACGACGTCCTCCAGGGTCCAGCTCAGGGATACCGCGTCGCCGACCGACACGGGTTTCCTGAAATAGTCGCTGTCGCTGACGATCAGCGTGAAGTCGTCGCTGCCGGCGCCGATGGCAGTCAGCTTCACCGACGCGCCGCGATATTCGATGTTGGAGACCACGGCCTGGAAGCCTAGGCCCTTCTCACTCGGCGGATCGAGCCGCACGCGATCGGTGCGGATGCCAATGTCGATCGGCCGGCCGACCTCCTGGGCGATGTCGCGCACCGCAAAGACCAGACCCTCCGCCGTCTCCATTTCGACGATGCTGTCGGTGATCGCCCGGACCTTTCCCGAGAGCACGTTGTGGTCGCCCATGAAGCGTGCAACGAAGGCGGTTGCCGGCCGCTCGAACACCATGCGCGGTGCCGCTGCCTGCTCGATCCGGCCATTGTTCATCACCACGATCAGATCGGCGAGCGCCATCGCCTCTTCCTGGCTGTGGGTGACGTGCACGAAGGTGATGCCAAGCGTCTTCTGCAGTTTTTTCAGCTCTGCCCGCATGCGGATTTTCAGGAACGGGTCGAGCGCCGACAGCGGCTCGTCGAGAAGCAGCGCCTCCGGCTCGGTGATGAGTGCACGGGCAAGCGCCACGCGCTGCTGCTGGCCACCGGAAAGCTGGGCCGGACGCCTGGAACCATAGGCCTCCATCTGCATCAGCTTCAACATGTCGAGCGCCTTGGCGCGACGGGCGTCGCGGTCGACCCCCTTCATCTTGAGGCTGAAGGCAACATTGTCGACGAGGTCGAGATGGGGGAACAGCGCGTAGGACTGGAACATCATCGCCGTATTGCGCTTGGCCGGCGGAAAATCGGTGACGACGACATTGCCGAGCCTGAGGTCGCCCGACGAGATACTCTCATGCCCCGCGATCATGCGCAGCGTCGAGGTCTTGCCGCAGCCCGATGGGCCAAGAAAGCAACAATAGCTGCCGGCGGGGATTTTCAGGCTGATCGAATGTACGGCTGTCGTCGAGCCGTAAATCTTGGAAACGGACACGATATCGATCTCTGCGGCTTTCGACATGACGCTTTCTCCTTGCAACAGAGGAGAAGCATCAATCGTGCCAGTTTCGATCGGCGCGTCTAAGGCTGTGTTTTCATGGGGTATTGCCCTTTCCCGTCATCGCCGGTGAAAATCCCTGTTTTGAAGCGACTGCTCATGAATTGAGCTTTTCGTCGCCAATATGCGCAAATTATTGTATACAATAGTATGAATTTTTGGGCACGGGCGCCGCAAAGCCTGCGGGGAAGGGCTTCGGCGGATTTCGCGACCGCCTGTTTTTCCGAAACGTGAAGCTTTCATGGAAAAACTGAAAATCAACTGAGGACGACTGTTACCAAACTGACATGGCAGCTCCCTAAAGACTGCGGCCAACCGCAGCCGGAGGGGGAGATCAAAGCTCTCCGACGCGCACGCCTTGAAGCCATCGTCGGAGGCCATTTCCATGAAGATCGTCCAGATCAGCGACACCCATCTCAGCCCGGTGAAGAGCCATTTCAACGACAATTGGGAGCCGCTTCGCGCCTGGATCGAGGCGACGGCGCCCGATCTCGTCATCCATACCGGCGACGTGACGATCGACGGCGCCGATCACGAGGACGACATCACCTTTTCGCTCGAGCTGATCGGCCAGCTCTCGATGCCGGTGCTGATCGTGCCCGGCAATCATGACGTCGGTCACCTGCCGGGTTCGCATCAGCCGGTGGATGCGCAGCGGCTTGCCCGCTGGCGCGGGCTCGCCGGGCCGGATTATTGGGTCTCCGATTACGAAGGCTGGCGGCTGATCGGGCTTAACAGCTTGCTGCTCGGCTTCGAGGACGAGGAAGAGGAAAAGCAGTTCGCCTGGTTCGAGGAACAGTTGCAGAGCCGCGACGGACGCAGGGTGGCGATCTTCGCCCACAAGCCGCTTTTCGTCGACGCGCCGCAGGAAGGCGACACCGGCTATTGGAGCGTTCGTCCCCGCCAGCGCCAGCGTCTTTATGACCTGATCGCAGGTTCCGACGTGGCGCTGCATGCGAGCGGGCATCTGCACTGGGCGTGGACGGGTGAACATGCCGGAGCGGCGCTCGTCTGGGCGCCGCCGACCTCTTTCATCATCGATACTTTGGAACGGCCGATGCCGGGCGAGCGGCTGGTCGGCGCCGTCGTCCACACGTTCACCGATGCCAGCGTTTCCAGCGAAATCGTTGCGGTTCCGGGGCTGACGAGCCACGTGCTCGATCCGATCGTTGAGGAGGTCTATCCGCAAGCGGTGAAGACGAAGCCTCACGTGGAGGCGGCGCAATGAGCGTTCTTTCGCTTCGCGGCATCACCAAGTCCTATGGCGGCAATGCCATATTGAAGGGCGTCGGCCTGGAGGCGGAAGCGGGCGAGTTCATCGCCCTCGTCGGCCCGTCCGGTTGCGGCAAGAGTACGCTTTTGCGCATCGTCGCCGGCCTCGACCATGGCGACACCGGCGAGATCGTCATCGGCGGCCGGGACGTTGCCCGCATGGCGGCGGCCGATCGCAACATTGCGATGGTCTTTCAGTCCTACGCCCTCTATCCGCATCTGACAGCCGGCCAGAACATCGCCGTACCGCTCGCCATGCGACGCCTGACGGCAATGCAGCGCCTGCCTGGAATCGGCAATTTCCTGCCGGGACAAAGGCAAATCCGCACCGACATCCAGCGCCAGGTCCAGGAAATGGCCTTGGCGCTGAAGATCGACCATCTGCTCGATCGCAAGCCCGGCCAGATGTCCGGCGGCCAGCGCCAGCGCGTGGCACTCGCCCGCGCCATGGTGCGCCGTCCGGCCGTCTTCCTCATGGACGAACCACTTTCCAATCTCGATGCCAACCTGCGTGTGCATGCCCGCGGCGAGATCGTCGACTTGCATCGGCGCGCCGGCGTGCCGACGCTCTATGTCACCCACGACCAGTCGGAAGCCCTGTCGATGGCCGACCGGGTCGCGGTGATGATCGGCGGCAACTTGCTGCAACTGGCGACCCCCAAGGAGATCTACGACAATCCCTCGCATATCGAGGTCGCCCGTTTCCTCGGTCAGCCGAAGATCAACGTGCTGGAAACCCGCACCGATGCCGCTGGTCTCGTGCGCTTCGGCGACCTGGTGCTGCTGGCGAACCGGGGACAGGTGTCGGATGCATCGGTGAAGCTCGCTATCCGTCCGGAATTCGTTCGCTTCCATCCGGCAACTGCCCGTCGGTTGAGCGCACGGGTCGAGCGCATGGAGTTTCTCGGCTCGGAAGTCATCGTCCACGCCCGCCTCGATGCGATCGGCGAGGTGATGGCGTCGAAGGCGACACCTGCCGAAGCTGCAGCTTGGACCGTCGGCCAGCCGGTTGACGTCGAGATCATGCCCGAGCGGACGATGCTCTTCGATCAGCAAGGTGTCCGGCTGCTGGCCGAACCGGTCGCTTCCGCTGCCGCGCTGGAGAAGATTGATGGTTAGCGCTTCGACATTGGAGACGGGGATCGCGGCGCCCGAGGTACGCGAAGCCCGCATCGCCTGGCTGCTCGCCTTGCCTGCGATCGTGCTGCTCTTCCTCTTCATTCTGCTGCCGACGGCGGCGGTGATCGTGCTCGGCTTCACCGATTTCGAACTCGGCTACAGCAACTGGCGCTTCGTCGGCTTCGAGAACTATGTCGAACTCTTCAGTGATCGCACCTTCCGCCGCTCGCTCTGGAACACCGCAGTCTATACGGCGATCGTCACGCCGGTTTCGATCGTGCTGGCGCTGGTAATCGCCATGCTGATCGAGGCCGAGACCAAGGGCAGGGCCTTGTTCCGCACGGTCTATTTCCTGCCGGTCGCCTCGCTGCTGGTCGCCATGGCGACCGTCTGGCAGTTCCTCTTCCATCCGACCATCGGCCCGATCAACACCTTCCTTGCGCTCTTCGGCATCGCCGGTCCCAACTGGCTCGGCGCCTCCGGCACGGTCCTCTACGGCCTGTCGATCATCGGCACCTGGCAGTCGGTCGGCTTCAATATGGTGCTGTTTCTCGCCGGCCTCACCGCAATCCCGCGCGAGCTCTATGCCGCCGCAGAAGTGGACGGCGCCAAGACCTGGTTCGATCGCTTCCGGCTGGTGACCTGGCCGATGCTCGGGCCGACGACGCTATTCGTGACCACCATCAGCATCATCAATTCGGTGAAGGTGTTCGAGACCGTGAAGACGCTAACCGAAGGCGGTCCGAACAAGGCGTCGGAAGTGCTGCTCTTCACCATCTACCAGGAAGGCTTCGTCTATCTGCGCGTCGGTTATGCCTCGGCGATGACCGTCGTCTTTCTCGCAATCCTCGTCGTCCTGATGTTCCTGCAGTACCGCGTGCTCGACCGGAAGGTGCATTACGCATGATCAGCACCGCTTTCTCCGTCGCCCGCATCGCCCGCCTGACGGTCCTGTCGCTTGGCGCTTTGCTCTTCCTTGCGCCCTACATCTTCATGGTCTCGACCGCCGGCAAGCCACAGAGCGAGATCTTCTCCTCCGCGCTCTCGCTCATCCCGCAGCAATGGTCCTATGTCGAGAACTTCACGAAGGCGCTGTCGCGCGTCTCGATGACGACCCTGCTTTTCAACGGCGTCATCGTCTGCGCGCTGATCTTCGTCATCCAGATCGTCGTCGCCATCCCCTGCGCCTATGCCATGGCGAAGCTGAAGTTCCGCGCTGCGCGGACGATGATGGTGCTGGTCATGCTCGGACTGCTCGTGCCGATCCATGCGACCGCGCTGCCGATCTATGTCGCCTTCGACAGGCTCTCGGTGCTGAACAGCTACACCGCGCTGGTGGCACCCTTCTCGATCTCGGTCTTCGCGATCTTCCTGTTCCTGCAGTTCTTCCGCGCCATGCCCGACGACCTGATCCATGCAGCCCGGCTCGACGGCATGTCGGAAGCGGGCATCGTCGCGCGCGTCATCGTGCCGAATGCCTGGCCGGCGGTCACCGCCTTCGCGATCTTCTCGGTGGTCGCCCACTGGAACGATCTCTTTTGGCCACTGATCGTCGTCACCAACCAGGATTACGCTACCCCGCCGCTCGGCCTGCTCTATTTCCGCGCCGCCGAAGCCGGCGACGACTACGGCGCGCTGATGGCCGCCACTCTCATCATCACCCTTCCCCTCGTGACTGCTTTCCTGCTGGCGCAGAAACGCTTCGTCGAGGGCATCACCATGACCGGACTCAAAGGCTGAACGGTCCAACCAGGAGCGCATCCATGAAACATCTGAGACAGCTTTTCACCGCGGCTGCCGCATCGCTGATGCTCGCCGCACCGGCCCATGCAGAGACCGTGCTGACGGTCCATTATCCGATGCCAGGCTTCTTCAAGGACGTGATGGACACGATCTCGAAGAAGTTCATGGAAGAAAACCCAGACATCAAGATCACCTTCGCCAATCCTTCGGCGACCTATGAGGAAGGCATCCAGACGATCATGCGGCAGGCCGGTACGGCTGAGATGCCCGATCTCACCTTCATCGGTCTCAACCGCCTGCGCATGGTCAACGAGCGCGACATTCCCGTCGATCTCGGCCCGTTCATCGCCAAGGACGGCAACATGGCCGAGCAGGGCTTTTCCGAAAACATCCTGAAACTCGCCCAGGTCGGCGGCAAGCAGGTGGGCCTCGCCTTCGCCACATCCAACCCGATCATGTATTACAACGCCGATCTGGTGCGCAAAGCTGGCGGAGATCCGGAAAACCCGCCGAAGACCTGGGACGAGGTCATCGCGCTCGGCGGCAAGATCAAGGCGCTCGGCGACGGCAACGAGGGTATCGACTTCCGTTGGCAGGGCGACGACTGGATGTTCTCGGCACTGCTCTTCGGTGCCGGCGGCGAGATGCTGAGCGCGGACGAAAGCAAGGTTGCCTTCAACGGTCCGGAGGGTGAGAAGGCCGCCGAAGTGCTCGACCGCATGGTGAAGGAAGGCGGTCTGCCGGTTCTGACCAAGCAGGCCGGCGAGCAGGCCTTCGTTGCCGGCAAGGTCGGCTTTGCCTTCCAGACCACCGGGGCGCTGCGCAACACGATCAAGAATGTCGGCGGCAAGTTCGATCTGCGCACCGCCCATATTCCGCTTATCGATCCGGCAAAGGGCAAGCTGCCGACCGGCGGCAATGCCGTCGTCATTCTGACGCGAGATGCCGAGAAGCAGGAAGCCGCCTGGAAGTTCGCGAAGTTCGCCGCCGGCCCCTATGGCGCCGCGGTTGTCGTTCCGGGCACCGGCTATGTGCCGAACAACGAACTTGCTGCCAAGTCGCCTGAGTATCTCGCCAACTTCTACAAGGAAAACCCGCTGTTCCGCGCCGGCCTCGAGCAGATGCCGCTGATGCGCCCCTGGTATGCCTTCCCCGGCAGCAACGGCGTAAAGGTCACCCAGACGATCGTCGAGAACCTGTCGCGCATCGTCGAGCAGTCGGTGGCGCCGAAGGAAGCACTGGACGAGGCTGCGGCCGAAGTCGAAAGCTTGCTGCCGCGCAGCTAAATTCGATTGGCACGATGATTGTCGCCGCCCCGGAGGAAACTCTGCGGGCGGCGTTCTCATGTCGATCAGCCGAGGCGTTGAACCGTCCCGCCGGCATGGAGCCGGCACTCAAGCGTGAGATGACGGCAGTCGGAGGCATTTTCGGCCATGTCGAGCAGCAACGCCGCAGCGGCCAGTCCCATGGCGCCGTCGGGCATGGCGACCGTGGTGAGCGTCGGGCTCATCAGTCGTCCAAGCGCAATGCCGTCGAAGCCCGCGACAGAGACGTCATCGGGAACGGAAAGGCGCTCGCGCCGGAGCGCCGCAATCACGCCCAGGGCCAGGAGATCGTTGGAGGCGATGATCGCGGTCGGGCGGTGGTGCGTCAGGACCGTCCCGAGGTCGAGGTTCTCGTAGCCATCGACGAAAGGGATCTCGACCGCCTCGATTGGTGGAACGCCTGCCTCCCGCATGGCGGCAGCATAGCCATCGTAGCGCAGGCGTGCCCGGTCGGACGAGCGGAAGTGGCCTGAGACGACGAGGATGCGTCGATGGCCGTGGTCCAGAATGTGACGGGTGAGCTCGAAACCGGCCCGGTAATTGTCGACGGTGACGGCAGCGGCGAAGCGGGCGACCGGCAGGTTGTTGAGAAGTACCGTCGGCGGCAGCGCCGCCGAAAGCGCCTCGCTGTTGCGGGCATCGCAAAGCGTCAGGATCAGGCCGGTTGGACGCTGCTCAAGCAGCGAGCGTACTGCGCGTGCCTCGAGCGCCGGGTCGTAGTTGGATTGCGCGATCAGCACTCCGTGGTTTGCCGTCTGCATGCGATGCTGGATGCCGCCGAGCGAGGCGGCAAAGACAGGATTGGTGACGCTCGGCACCAGGACGCCGACGACAGGCTGGTTTCGCGCCGCGGTGCGTCCGGCCTGCACCGGCCGATAGCCGAGTTCGGCTGCCGCGCGGCGCACGCGCCGCACCATCTCGTCGCTGACCGGGCCTTCGCCGTTCAGCACGCGCGAAACGGTGGCCAGCGAGCAGCCGGCGTGGAAAGCGATCTGTTGCAGGGTTGCCATCGGCGTTGTCTAGCTGCGCTCCATGACAGCAGATTGAAGTCTTCCGAAAGCGATCCGAGGCATGGTATATGAATTATTATTCATGCAGTGAATTTTATTGACAGGCGCTGAATCCACGGGTTTAATCGCCATTGTCGGAAGTCGAGGAGGAGTTCCGGCGAACTCATCATTCAGTGGCCGCAAGCAGGCGGCCCATCGGTTTTTGGGAGGGGCTTCGGCCTCGAGGAGGACGCGTGCGCAAATTTTTCAGCACGACCGCTCTAGCGGTCATTGCAACGTCATATTGGGCCGGTCCGGCGAGCGCCGAAACGGCCAACCCGTTTCGCTGCCAGCCCGGCGAAAAATACGTCATGAACGTCATGGTATCGGGCGTCGAATACTGGTTCCCGGTCTATGAGATGTTCAAGCAGGCCGGGCAGCAGTTCGGCTGTGAGACCGAATATACCGGCACGCCGGAATACGACGTCAACAAGCAGATCGCTACCTTCGACCAGGCGCTTGCCCAGAACCCGGCCGGCATCCTGGTGCATCCGATGAACTCGGATCCGTTCATCGAGCCGATCAACCGGGCGATCGATCAGGGCACGGCGGTCGTTACATTCGCTGCGGATTCGCCGCTGTCGAAGCGCGTCTCCTTCATCACCTCGGACAATACCCGCGAAGGCATCTATGCGGCCGATGCGATCGCCGAGAAGATGGGCGGCAAAGGCGAATATGCGGTTCTGGAAAACCCTGGCCAGGACAACCACGACAAGCGCATCGCCGCCTTTGTCGGCCGCATGGCCGAGAAGTGGCCGGAGATGAAGCTTGTCGGTCGCGCCGCCTCGAACCAGGATCCGAACAAGGCCTATCAGGGTCTGATGAGCATCATCCAGGCCAATCCGAACCTCGGCGCCGTGTTCATGCCGGAAGCCAACTCCGCCATCGGTGCGGCCCAGGCCAGCAAGGAAAGCGGCGGCAAGGTGCTCGTCATGTGCGCCGACGTCAACGCCAACATCCTCGACATGATCAAGGCTGGCGAAGTCTTCGGTTCGATCAACCCGAACCAGGGTATGCAGGGATATATGGGTTTCATGCTGCTCTGGCTCGCCAAGCATCCGGATCTGATCGATCCGATGAACGACGCCAAGCGCTCGGGCTTCAATCCGATGAGCATCCCCTTCGTCGACAATGGCCTTTCCATCGTCACTGCTGACAATGCCGACGACTTCTACTGGGACAAATACCTGAAGCGTCGTGGCACCAAGGGCATTGACGAGTAGGGATATGAATTGGCTGCCCGGCCTGTTCCGGGCAGCCAAGAAAGCGGAGTGGAGGACGGCATGGCAGCACAACCGGTTCTGGAGGTCCGGCGCGTCACCAAGCATTTCGGTGCGGTGAAGGCGTTGACGGAAGTGGATTTCCTGTTGGAGCGAGGAGAGATCCACGCACTCTGCGGCGAAAACGGCGCCGGCAAATCCACGTTGATGAACATCATCGCCGGCGTGCTGCAGCCGAACGACGGCGAGGTGCTGGTCGATGGAGCGCCTGTGAAGATCACCTCACCGGCAACCGCCCAGGCGCTCGGCATTGGCCTCGTCCACCAGGAAATCGCGCTGTGCCCCGATGCGACGGTGGCAGAAAACATGTTCATGGCCGCCACCAACCGCCGACGCTCGCCGCTGATGAACTATGGCGCGCTGGAACGCGAGGCTCAGGTCGTGATGAACCGGCTTGCACCGATCGACGTCCGGCGCAAGGTCGCCGATCTTGCCATCTCCAGCCAGCAGTTGGTCGAGATCGCCAAGGCACTGACGCTCGATTGCCGTGTGCTGATCCTCGACGAGCCGACCGCGGCGCTGACGGAGGCGGAAGCGCAGGCGCTCTTCGGCATCATCCGCGACCTCAAGGCGGCGGGCATTTCCATTATCTATATCAGCCACCGCATGGCAGAGATTTTTTCGCTCTGCGATCGGGTCACCGTGTTCCGCGACGGCCGGCATGTCGTTACCGAGAAGATTGCCGACGTGACGCCTGACGATATCGTGCGCCGCATGGTCGGCCGCGAGATCAGCCAGCTCTATCCGCCGAAACAGGCGCCGGAAACACGCTCGGATGAGACCATCCTTTCGGTTCGGGAGCTCAGCGACGGTGACCGCATCGACACTGTCTCCTTCGCTCTTCGCCGCGGCGAAATCCTTGGGCTTGGCGGCCTGATCGGTTCGGGCCGCACGGAGATCGCCGAGGCGATCTGCGGTCTCAGGGCCAAGTCGAAGGGTGAGATCGCTCTGCGCGGAACGCCGCAGCGCATCGGCAATTACCGCGATGCCGTCGATGCCGGCATCGTCTACCTCTCGGAGGACCGGAAAGGTTCCGGCGTGTTCGTCGATCTCTCGATCGCGCAGAATATTTCCGTTCTGGATCTGAAGACGCTGACCGGGCGGCTCGGATTGCTGAATACCAGGGCGGAGGCCGACCTTGCCCGCGACTTCGTGCGGCGTCTCGGCGTTCGCATGGGTGGCATCGAGATGCCGGTGTCATCGCTGTCAGGCGGCAATCAGCAGAAGGTGGCGATCGCCAAGCAGCTTGCGGTGCGGCCTCAGGTCATTCTGATGGACGAGCCGACGCGCGGCATCGATGTCGGCGCGAAGTCGGAAATCCACCGGCTGCTGCGCGAGCTCGCCGAAGACGGCATCGGCATCATCGTGATCTCGTCGGAACTGCCGGAACTGCTCGGGCTCTGTGACCGGGTACTGGTCGTGCGCGAAGGCGCGATCGCCGGTGAGCTCGATGAGACGGACATGAGCGAGGAGGCGGTGATCCGCCTGGCGTCCGGAGTGACGCAGACGGATCACACCGCGATGGGCAGGACGGCAAATGTCGCCTGAAAGAAGGGAAAGGGCCGGGGAGGCGGAAATGGCTGTTGACACGATGATTGTAAGTGAGAGGCAGGCGCCTGCCTGGAAACGCATAGGCGCGATGCGCGAGGCCGGGCTGATCGCCATCATCCTGGCGCTCGGCATCGTCATGAGCTTCGCCTCGCCGCATTTTCTCACCTTCGGCAACCTGCGCGCCATGCTGATGAGCTTTTCGGTCGAAGGCATCGTCGTCGTCGGCATGACAATTCTCCTGATCGTCGGGGGCATCGATCTCGCCGTCGGCTCGGTCGTCTGCTTCGCCATGGTGCTGGCAGGCTCGCTGTTCCTTGCTGGCGTCGATCCCTGGACGGCCTCGCTGATCGGCATTCTCGCCAGCAGCCTGATCGGCATGATCATGGGCTTCTTCGTCACCGTCGTGGGGCTTAACCACTTCATCACGTCGCTCGCCGGCATGGTGATCGTGCGTGGTCTCTGCCTCGTCATCACCAAGGGCACGCCGCTGTCGCTCTTCACGCTGCCGGCCTCCTTCAAGGCCGTGGGGCAGGGCACCTTCCACGGCATCCCCTATGTCATCCTGATTTTCGTCACCGTCGTCGTGCTCTTCGACTTCCTGCTGCGCCGGGCGACCGCCTTTCGCAAGGTGTTCTATACCGGCAGCAACGAGAAGGCGGCGTTGTACTCGGGCATCAAGACGAAGCAGGTGAAGTTCTGGGTGACGGTTCTATGCTCGACGCTGGCGGGTGTCGCGGGCGTGATCTACATGTCGCGCTTCGGTGCTGCGACGCCGACCTTCGGCGTCGGCATGGAGCTCAACATCATCGCCGCCGCGGTCATTGGCGGCGCCTCGCTCAACGGCGGCTCGGGCACCATCCTCGGCGCCATTCTCGGGATTGCGTTGCTTTCGGTCGTCACCAGCTCGTTGATCCTGCTCGACGTCTCCGTCTATTGGCAAGACATGATCAAAGGCTGCATCCTGCTGGCCGCCGTTTCCATCGACCACGTGCTTCACAAGCGGAAGGCCGCCTGACATGCCGATTGCCAAACCCAATTTGACCCCGGTTTCAAACGCGCGCGAGGAACTTGTCGTCGCAAGGCAGATGCACCAGGCGCTCGTCCTGCATTTCCTGGAGGGGCTGACCCAGTCGCAGATTGCCGAGCGGCTCGGCATCTCCCAGCCAACCGTCAATCGGTTGATCAAGCGCGGCCGGCAGCTCGGCCTGGTCGAGATCAAGATCAAGTCGCCGATCGAGCCGCTGGTCGACATGGAGGAGCAATTGCTGGCGATCGGCGGCATCCGTCGGGCGATCGTCGTGCCGACCGTTTCCGACAACCCGCAGACCGGGCTCCAGGCGGTCGGCGAGGCCGCGGCGCGATTGCTGCTCGAAGAGATCGGCGACGGCGATACCATCTGCATCACCGGCGGCAAGGGCGTCAGCGCCGTCGTCGCCGGGCTGCAGGCACCACGCCGCTTCGATGTCGAGGTCATCCCCGCGACCGGCTGTGTCCAGGGCAAGCACTATACCGACGTGAACCACGTCTCGACGCTGATGGCCGACCGGCTCGGTGGGCGATCCTACCAGATCCATGCGCCGCTCTTTGCCGACAGTGCGGCAGAACGGGCGATGCTGATCAACATGCGCTCAGTGGCGGACGTCTTTAAACGAGCGCGCGAAGCGAAGGTCGCGGTCGTCGGTATCGGTTCGATCCTCTCCGACGATTCGAGCTACTACGACCTCCATCCGTCATCCAGCACCGACCGGGCGGCAATCGAGCGTTCAGGTGCAAGCTGTGAGCTGCTCGCGCACCTGCTCAACGATGAGGGCCAAGTCTGCGATTACAGCCTCAACCGGTCGCTGGTGTCGCTGACGCTCGAGGAGTTTGCTTCGATCCCGACGAAGATCGGCGTGGCGTGCGGACCGAACAAGGCGGGGCCGATCTTGAGCGTCATGCGAGGGCACCACCTCGACACGTTGGTGACAGACGAGGCGACCGGCGAGCGCGTTCTCGCCATGGCAGGCGAAAAGGGACTTCTGGCATGAGCGGGGACCAATTGATACGCGAGATCGGCCGATCGGGCGTGAAGGCTTCTGCCGTTGGGCTCGGCACCTGGGCGATCGGTGGTTGGATGTGGGGCGGCACCGACGAACGGGAATCGATTGCCGCGATCCAGGCCTCGCTCGATGCCGGCGTGACGCTGATCGACACGGCGCCGGCCTATGGCCTCGGGCGCTCGGAAGAGATTGTCGGCAAGGCATTGGCCGGCCGCCGTGACAAGGCGGTGATCGCCACCAAATGCGGGCTCGTCTGGCACACGGACAAGGGTCGGCACTTCTTCGACCAGGACGGCAGGCCGGTGCATCGCTATCTCGGCCGCGACGCAATCCTCCATGAGGTGGAACAGAGCCTGAAGCGGCTCGGCACCGACTATATCGACCTCTACATCACCCATTGGCAGGACCCGACGACGCCGATCGACGAAACCATGAGTGCGCTCGAAGAGCTGCGCAAGGCCGGCAAAATCAAGGCGATCGGCGCCAGCAATGTCGGCCGCGGCGAATTGGAGCAATACATCGCCGTCGGCGGGCTCGATGCGATCCAGGAGCGCTTCAGCATGATCGACCGCCAGATCGAGACGGAGCTGCTGCCGCTGACCAGGCGCAGCGATGTCGCGACGCTTAGCTATTCCTCGCTGGCGCTCGGGCTTCTCTCCGGCGGCATCGGGCCGGAGCGTGTCTTCTCGGGCGACGACCAGCGGCGGGACAATCCACGCTTCTCGGTCGGCAATCGTGAGAAGGTCGCGGCCTTTGCCAGGTCGATCCGGCCGATCGCCGAGAAGCATGGCGCGACGGTCGCCCAGCTCGTCATCGCCTGGACGCTTGCGCAGCAGGGCGTGACCTTCGCGCTTTGCGGCGCGCGCAATCCGGCGCAGGCACTCGACAATGCCCGGGCCGGAACGATCCGGTTCGATCCTGACGATCTTGCAGGGATCGACGCGGCCATAGCGGCGACGCTCGTAAACATGGACAGCTAACGGACTGCCATCATGAACCGTGAAGAGATTTTCAGCGGGCTCGCCAAGAGCCCGAAGGTGGACGTGTGCGTCCTCGGCGGCGGCATCAACGGCCTCAGCGTCTTTCGCGAGCTGGCGTTGCAAGGGGTGAACGTGCTGCTCATCGAGAAGCACGACTACTGCTCGGGCGCAAGCGCGGCTTTGTCGCGCATGGTGCATGGCGGGCTTCGCTATCTCGAAAACGGTGAATTCAGCCTGGTGCGGGAATCACTCGTCGAGCGTGACCGGTTGCTCAAAAATGCGCCTCACTATGTGGCACCGTTACCGACGACGGTGCCAATCTTCGATATCTTTTCTGGGCTTGCGAATGGCGCCGTGCGGTTCCTCGGGCTGACGCGCCGCCCGAGCCGTCGCGGTGCGATCGCAGTCAAAGTTGGCCTCGGCATCTATGATTTCCTGACGCGCAGGCGGGCGCTCATGCCGCGGCATGCCTTTCGCGGGCGGCGCGCGACGCTCGCCCATTGGCCGGCGCTCAATCCCCAGGTCAAGAGCTCCGCCACCTATTACGACGCCTGGGTCAGCCAGCCGGAACGTCTCGGCATCGAGCTCTTGAAGGACGGTCTCGCCGCCGGTTCTCATGCTCGTGCGATCAATTATGCGGAGCTGAGACTTTCAGCTCCCGGGCAATACGAACTGGAGGACGGCATTACCGGCGCCGTTGCTCCGATCGAGCCCAGCCTCATCATCAATGCCACCGGCGGCTGGATCGATATCGCCAACGGCGCTCTGTTTCCCGCGACGTCAAAGCCGGCGCCGTTGATGGGCGGCACCAAGGGATCGCACCTCATCATCGACAACCCCAAGCTCATGGACGCGCTCGATGGCCACATGATCTACTACGAGAACGAGGATGGGCGCATCTGCATCCTTTTCCCGTACCTCGGCAAGGTGCTGGTGGGCTCGACGGACATCCGTGTCGATGATCCCTCGACGGTGCGCTGCGAGCGCGACGAGCGCGACTACATCCTGCAATCGCTTGCCTTTGTGCTTCCATCGATCCGGATCCATCCGGAAGAGGTGGTCTTCCAGTTCTCCGGCGTGCGCCCGCTACCGGCGAGCCAGGACAGTTTCACCGGCCGCATCCCGCGTGACCATTTCTGTACGTTCGTGGGCGGAGCCGAGGACGGTGCGCCGGTGCTCTGCATGATCGGCGGCAAGTGGACGACGTTCCGCTCCTTCGGCGAGTTGGCGGCCGACCTCGCGCTGGAGCGCCTGGGGCGCCAGCGCCGCGTGTCGACTGGCGAGCGCGCGATCGGCGGCGGCCGGCACTTCCCGTCAGATCGAGATGCATGGATCCACGATGTCGCCTTGGCGACCGGCCTTTCCGAGGCGCGGATCGACGTCCTGTTTAAGCGCTACGGAACGGACTCGACGCTGGTCGCCGATTTCATCGCCGGCGGTGCCGATCACGCCCTGCCGCATCCTGACTATTCGACACGCGAGATGCAGTTTCTGATCCGCAACGAGGGGGTCGAGCATCTCGACGACCTGCTGCTGCGCCGCACAACGCTGGCGATATCAGGTGAGCTCTCGCTTGATATGACCGACGCCGTTCTCGCCTTGCTCGCGACCGAAAAACACTGGCCGCCGGTGCTCGTTGCCGCAGAGCGTAAGCGATTTCTTACCATTCTCACCGAGCGCCATGGCGTCGGCGAGGAAACCCTTTCCGCACGGAATGAACAAAGGAGTGCATTATGCGAAACAACCGCAAGGTCCGGATGAACCGTCTCTTTGGCGGGGGGCGTTGTCTCGATGTGGCGATCGATCATGGCGTCTGCAACGAACCGTCCTTCCTCAACGGCCTCGAGGATATGTCCGCCGTGGTGAAGGCGCTGGTCGCCGCCGCGCCGGACGCGATCCAGATGAATTACGGCCAGGCGGACCTGCTGCAGGATGTGCCCGGCAAGGACAAGCCGGCGCTCGTCATGCGTCTCGACATGGGCAACCCCTATAACCGCATCCGCCACCGGCACATGTGGGCGGTGTTGCAGAACGAGGCGGAGCCGCTGATCGGCGCGCTGGCGATGGACGCGGCCTGCGTCGTCGTCAATCTCTTCATGCTGCCGGATGAGCCGGAACTCTTCCGGCAATGTGTCGTCAACATCTCGCGGGTCAGGGCCGATTGCGAGAAATACGGGATGCCGCTGATGATCGAGCCGCTGGTGATGCAGCCGGTCACTGAACATGGCGGGTACATGGTCGATGGCGATGCCGAGAAGATCGTGACGCTGACCCGGCTCGCGCGCGAAATGGGCGCGGATATCGTCAAGGCAGACCCGACCACCAATGCCGAAGATTTCCACCGGGTCGTTGAGGCAGCGCGCTGCCCGGTTCTGGTGCGCGGCGGCGGCAAGGAGGATTTGCGCAGCGTCTTCGTCAAGTCTTCGGCCTTGATGCGCCAGGGCGCAATGGGCATGGTCTATGGCCGAAACATCTACCAGCACGCCAATCCGAGCGCCGTCGTGCGCGGCCTGATGGCGATTGTGCATGAGGACGCAAGCGGCGAGGAGGCCTACGCGCTCTACCAGCGCGGTTGAGGCTTCGCGATGGGACATTGCTCTGGAAGCGCGAGTCTTCCGTTGACGGAGGAAGCGCTGCTGCTGTGAATACGGCGGCGGCGCTGCATGCAAATGAGTTCAGAACCTTGGGAGGGGTTCGCTGATGGGAGAGTATCTGCTCGGGATCGACGCCGGGAACACCGTGATCAAGGCTGTGATCTTCGATCGTCGCGGCAACGAGATCGCGATGGCGGCGGAGGAGGGGCATAGTCATGTGCCGAAACCCGGTCACGTGGAGCGAGGGCTCGGCGAGCTCTGGAGGCATGCAAAGGTGGTGATCCGCGCCTGCATCGAGCGCGCCGGTATCCCGGCGAGTGAGATTGTGGCCATCGGCTGCGCCGGCCATGGCAATGGCCTCTATGCCCTCGATCGCGGCGGCGAACCGTTGCTTGGCATCCAGTCGCTCGACACCCGCGCCGCCGGCCTCGTCGAGGAATGGCAGGCCGAAGGCGTCGGCGAACGCACCTACCCGGTTGCCGGGCAGAGGCCCTGGCCATCACAGACGCCGACGCTGCTTGCCTGGCTGAAACGCCATCGGCCGGATCTCTTTGCGAGGATCGGCACGGTGTTTCTCTGCAAGGATTTCGTCGTCAATCGTTTGACCGGAGCCCGCGTCAGCGAAGTCTCCGATATGAGCGGTGCGGGCCTGATCGACGTTGCCGCCCGACGCTACGATGCCGCGCTGATGAAGGCATACGGGCTCGGCGAATGCCTGGGCCTGCTGCCCGATCTCGCCGAGAGCGCCGACATCGTCGGCAGGGTGAGCGAGGATGCCGCGGCGCAAACCGGGCTCGCCAAGGGTACGCCGGTTGTTGGCGGTCTCTTCGACGTCGTCGCCTCGGCGATCGGCTCCGGCGTTACCCGCACTGGCGCGGCCTCCATCATCGCGGGCACCTGGAGCATCAACCAGGTGATCATCGATCAGCCCGATCTATCGAGCCCGCTTTTCATGTCGGCGACCTTCGATCGCAAGCGCTATATGGCGATCGAGGCAAGCGCGACATCGGCTGCCAATCTCGAATGGCTGGTGCGCGAATTCTTTCCGCACGATGCCAGCGACGGCCGATCGCCCTTCGACCTCTGCTGCCAGCTGGCGGCGGAGGTCGAGCCGGCGGCAAACGATCCGCTCTACCATCCATTTCTCTATGGCGCACAGCAGGATGGCAATGCGCGTGCCGGCTTCTACGGTATCGCCGGTTGGCACACGAAGGGCCATCTCGTCCGTGCCGTGCTCGAAGGCGTCGCCTTCGGCCACCGACAGCATATCGCGACACTGCGTGCCGCCGGCGCGCTCTTCGACGAGGCGGTGCTCTCGGGCGGCGGATCGCGTAGTCTCATCTGGCCACAGATCTTTGCCGACGTGCTTGGTGTGCCGGTCACGGTTGCCCGCTCGCGAGAGACCGGCGCGTTGGGTGCCGCAATCGCGGCTGGTGCCGGGATCGGCCTCTTCGCAGACATCGCCGCCGGTGCTGCCGCAATGGTCCAAACCGAGCGCTACTACCGGCCGAATACTGCGCTCAGTGCACACTATGACCGGCGTTTCACGCTCTACGGCGAGATCGCCGCCGCCATGGCGCCGATTTGGCGCCGGCTGGCCACACCCGCGCCATTGGTGAGGGAGGCGGCGGAGTGATCCGGCTTTCGGGGTGGCGCGCTGCCGTTTGCCGGGCCTGCAGGAGGCAGATCCGCTTTCGGGAGGGAGCGTCGGCTTAGCGGGGGCACCGCCGCGCACCCACCGCCTCGTCAGAACCGCATGTTGATGCCGGCCTTGATGACGTGGCTGTTGAGGTCCTTTTCGCTGGAGCCCGAAATGGTGCTGGTGCGGACATCCGGCGTGGTGATGTAGTTGTATTCGATCTTGGCCGAAAGACCGCCGGCAAACGCTTGTTCGATGCCGGCGCCGAGCAGATAGCCGCCCTTGAAGCCCACATCGTTGCGAACGTCGCCGCCTTTCTTGTAATTGGTCATCGCATAGCCGGCGGTACCGTAGACGAGTGTCTGGTCGAAGGTGAGACCGGCCTTCGCCTTGATCGCACCGCGCCATTTTTCCTTGAGCTTGCCGCCATTGACCTTGTGCTCGGTGTCGCCGAGATAGGAGCCCTCGATTTCGGCGCCGACGATGCCGGGACCGGCCTGCATGTTGTAACCGGCCTGGACACCGAGCGCGACGCCGTTGCGATCGGCGAAGGGGTTAGGGCTGCCGGTGAAGCCGAGGCCGCCATGCGCACCGAGATAGGCACCGCTCCAACTAAAGGCTGGCGGATCTTGATAATCGTTCGCGGTGAAGTCGGCCGCCTGGGCCTGCTGGACACCGAGGACGGTTAACAGGGTCAGACTGGACCAGATCGAAAACTTGCTGGAATGCCGCATGATATTGCTCCGTGGATTGGATGGGGCGCCCTTCGCGACGCCTTCGGTCTTCCGTTTCGCGTCTCGTGCCGGGTAGCGCGGTCGCGAAGCTTGGAAGATGCGCATCCTTTGTCGGCCCCACGGATTGCGCCAACATTGCACAAATCTACTAAGCTGCTGATTTTACTATTAATTATATGTTAACTACGTTCCCCGCGCCGACCCTGGTTTACACGGCAGGCAGATTGATGCGGAAGCAGGCGCCGCCGGAGGGCTCGTCGACGACGGAGATATGCCCCTTGTGGCGGCCAATGATCTCGCTCACCAGATGCAAGCCGAGACCAGCGCCGTGATCGCGCGGCTGCAGGCGATGGAACGGCTCGAAGATTCGTTCGCGCTCGCGTTCGGGAATGCCGGGGCCCTCGTCGGTGACTTCGATCACGCCGCCGCGTTCGACGCGAATGGTGATGAGGCCGCCGGCATGTTCGATGGCATTGCGCACGAGGTTGGTGACGGCGCGCCCGATGGCGCCCGCGTCGCCGCGCACGAGGACCTGGTCGACGCCAGGCGCGAAGGAAAGGTCGCAGCCGGCCGAAAGCGCCAGCGGAGCGAGATCCGCGGCCACGTCGCGGCAGAGCGATACCAGGTCAAGCGAGATGAAGTCCGCGTCATCGCGCTCGATCCGTTCGAGATCGAGGAGCTGTTCGGCAAGCCCGGCGATGCGATTGGAATCGATCAGCAGCCGGTTCCTGAGCGGCCCGGCATCCATGCTTTCCAGCCGCGTCTGCAGGATCGCCACCGGGGTCCGCAGTTCATGCGCCGCATCCAGGATGAAACGCTGTCGCCGCTCGTATCCCTCATCGAGCCGCTGCAGCGCGCCGTTGAAAGCCTCGACCAGCGGTCGCACCTCGGCCGGAACGCGGTGATCCGACAGGCGGGCGCCACGGCGATCGACATCGATCTTCCTGGCCTGGTCGACCATATCGGAGAGACCGGCAAAGGCGCGCCTGACGATGATCGGGATGGCGAAGGCCGGGATCAGCACGACGATCAACACGATCGGCAGCAGCAGCAGATTTGCCAGCAGGAACACGGCGAAGGACGCGCTCCACAGGCGACCGCCGCCCGCAAGCACCGTGTAGGTGCCGCTTTCGGTGCTGACCGAGCGCACGATCGATGAGAGGGCGTAGGGTTCGACGCTGTCTCGTATGTCGCCAAAGGCGATCCGATCCAGGTGCTCGCCGATGTTGCGGTAAGCGTCGGGCACGGGCCCGCTGCGGATTATGTCGCCGCGTTCGTTTCTCGCGATGAACCAGAAATCGGGGGACTCGGCCCGCATGGCGAGCAACTGCGCCGTCTCGACCAGCGTCAGTCCGCCGCCCGGTTTCGACCGGATGGCCCCGGCTGCGACCGAAGCTGCATCGGCATCGAGGAATTTTCCCCCAAGATCGGCACGGGTCAACAACGCCATGAAGCCGGCGATGACCGCCATCAACAAGAGCACCTGAAAGGTGAGGATCTGCCAGATCAGGCGCTTCTTCAACGAGTTGACGGATGACGTGCTCATGGCGAGGGTCTCAGCAAATAGCCGACGCCGCGGATGCTGTGGATCTCCACGCCGGCAGCGGAATCAGCAAGCTTCCGCCGCAGCCGCGAGACATGCGCGTCGAGTGAGTTGGATTGGATCTCGTCATCGTAGCCGTAGACGGACTCCTCCAACGTCGAGCGCTGCACGGTGCGGCCTTGCCGCCGCGCCAGCGTTTCCAGCACCAGCAGTTCTCGGCGCGGCAGGTCGAGCAACTGGCCGTTCACCTGCGCCTGCCTGCCCTCGAAATCGAAGACGAGTTTGCCGATGCGCGCCGTCATGGGGGCGATATCCGGCGAACGGCGCATCAGGGCGCGAATGCGCGCCAACAATTCTTCGACGGCAAAGGGCTTAGCGAGATAATCGTCGGCGCCCATGTCGAGGCCACGGACACGCTCATCGACCGCGCCGCGCGCGGTCAGAACGATCACGGGAATTCCGGACTTCAGCGCTCGGACGCGTGGGATGAGCGAGAGCCCGTCGCCGTCGGGCAATTGCCGATCAAGAATGATGCCGTCATGCACCCGACTGGTCAGGGCAGCCAATGCATGGTCGAGCGTTGGCGCATGATCCAGGATCATGTCGTAGCGACCGAGCGCGGCGCCGAGCGCCGTCGCCATTTCCAGCTCGTCCTCGACAAGGAGCAGGCGCATTGAATTCTCCGAACACGATTGATGTCGCCTCACGTCTGGTCGACGAGGATTGCAGCAACGTTGCGGCGCATGCGTGCGCAGCGTGTGCCGGTTCTAGCGGGACACGCAATGGCACGGCAATGCAGCCACGCCCGGCTTTACCGTATCCGGTCGCGGTCGTGTCGGATCGCTAAGGTCGCCAGCGGCGGCTTGCCGCTGGCAGCGACAATTCAAGGGCCGCTGTGGCGCGGCGGCATTGGATACCGTCGCTCCGTGGGGTTTAGGCGACGGCCATTATCCGCTGGAACGCCTCGTAGGCCGCGAGAACCGTTTCCTTCTGGGCGTCGTGGCCGGCGATGAAGGCATCGCCGTAGATGGTTTCATCCGGATATTCGGTGATCAGCGTCAGCGGCGCCGTATGGCGCTCGTCGACAGAGATCATGCAGGGGAAGCCATTGATGATGCGGAAGCCGGTTTCGCCGGCATGGGTCTCGTAAAGCGCGATCTGGGCGTCGTTATAGGCGAGCAGGCCCGGGACGGCGGCGAGCCTCACGGTGACTTCCGCGATCAACTGCTCGGCACGTGCCGCCCATTCGCCATGGTGCCGCATGATCAGGAAGAAGCCCTTGGGCAGGGTCCACATGGCAAAGCCGCGGGGCACGTAACCCGACAGCGGCCGGGTCCACTCATGCGACGGATAGCCGTGAAGATTGACGTGGAGCTGCGCACCGGTAAGGCGCTCGGCCTCTTTACGGATTTCGCGCTCGTTGAGCGCGGTGCCGGTGCGATATTCGAGGTCGTCGCCGAGCGCCGTATAGCGGGCGGCATGGTGCATGTGCAGCGGGTTGTCCGCGCGCAGCCGCTGGTGCACGGCGTAGCCGTCGGGGTTTTCGAGCGGCGAGATGGTGAAATGCGTGCCCGGTCGGGCGGCGAGCACTTGAGCGGCGCGAAGTGCGCCGACGATGCCGGTCGTCTCGTTTGGATGCTGACCGCCGCTGATCATCACAGCAGCATCACTTCCCTTGTGATAGCGGGCCTTGACGGACCGGCCGGCACGCGATTGCGCTTCGAACGGCTGCCCGGCGATCGCGGCCAACTCGGCATGGATCTGGGCGACCGTGAGCGGCATTTCAGCGGTTTCGATCGGCTGGGCTTCGCCCTCGGCATCACCTACCTGCAGGGGCCGTGCTTTGACGATGACGGTGGGCCTGCCGACACCGAAGACGATCTCCGGAATGATCTGCCCAGGTTTCAGCCCGCGGTCGCCGAGCGGCCGGCCGGACTTCTTTTGGAAGACTTCGAGCAGCGAGAAGTAGAAATCCTCGTGCAGGGCCTCGCGAAGGCTCACCACCTCTTCGCCGACGGGCAGGCGGAAGTCGGTGATTGGCAGGGTCACGCGGATGTTGAGCTCTTCGAAATAGGGCTCGCTTTCGCCCCAGGCATGATCGGCGATCGCCCGCATGGTTCCGGAAAAGAGACGCTCATAGTCGGTCTCGAGAGGGCATTCGCGGCATTTGTCGCAGCCCTCGTCGAGCCGGACCCAACCTGTCGGCGACAATAGCGTTTCGCCGACGAAATCGGAGTGAATGCGGTTGGGCGCAAAGACTGTATGGTTTTCCTGACGCCCATCGCGGAAGGTCAGCGCGACGTCATAGGTAAAGGCGGCCTTGCTACCGGCCTCGAAGCGGATCTCCGCGTCGCCAACGAGTGCCGCGAGCGGATAAGCTTCCAGCAGGAATCGGTTCTGCAGCGCGCCTTCATGTTGGGGATAGCTGACGACGACACGGGCGAGCGTCGTGCGGTCGACTTCCTCGAGGAAGAAATGCAGCAGCGGCTTGTAGGCGCTGCGGAGCTTTGCCTTGACGCCGAAGCTCGCGAGCTTCTGTTCGGCTGCCTTGCGGCTGGCGGCATCGTCGAAAAGCCAGGCTTCGAGCTTGGTGCCGCGGGCGGCTTCCTTGCCGTAGGTGGTAAGAAGGGTGTCGAGCGTGCGCTCGAAGGCGCCTTCGAAAATCGTCGTCATCGTGAAGTTCTGCCGGTTGGGTCGAGACTGTCGCGCAGCCAGTCGCCGAGAAGATTGAGGCCGAGAACGGTGAGCAGGATCGCAAGGCCCGGGAAGACGCTGACCCACCAGGCGTTCTGCAGATAGGTGCGGCCGTCGGCAAGCATGCCGCCCCAGCTCGGGATCAGCGGGTCGACGCCGAGGCCGAGGAATGTAAGGCTGCTTTCGAGCAGGATGTTGTTGGCGACGTTGAGCGTCATCAACACGATGACCGGCCCGATCAGATTGGGCAGCAGATGCTGGAAGAGAATCTTGTAGTCGCGCACGCCGATGGCCCGAGCCGACTGGATGAACTCGCGCTCGCGCAGCGACAGCACCGATCCGCGAACGAGCCGGGCATATTGCACCCACTGCGATACGATCAGGAGGATGATGGTATTGGTAAGCCCGCCGCCGACGATGGCGATGAAGGTGATCGCAAGCAGGATGAACGGCAGCGCGAGCTGCACGTCGGCGAAACGCATGACGAGCATGTCCCAGAAGCCACGATAGTAGCCGGAGACGAGCCCCATGATCACGCCGACGACGACGGCGCCGGCAACCGAGGTCAGACCGACGAGCAGCGAGATCTTGCCGCCGGCGACCACGCGGGCGAGCACGTCACGCCCCAGCGGGTCGGTGCCGAGCGGATGCGCCCAGTTGACGAAGGGCGGGGTGAGGCGCGCCATCAGGTCGATCTTGTCGACACCTCCCGGAAAAAGCACGCCGGAGAAGATGACGGCGAGGCAGATGCTGCCGGTCAGGAAAGCGCCGAGGATGAATTCGAGGTTGCGGAAACGGGCGAAACGGGCGCTGGCGGCCTTGGTGGTCATCGGCTCACTCCGTCCGGATGCGTGGATCGACGAGGCCGTAGGCGATGTCGACCAAGAGGTTGACGAACACGATCATCAGCGAAAGCACGGTAATGACGGCTTGAAGCACGGGGTAGTCGCGCGAAGCGACCGCGTCGAAGGCGAGCGTGCCCATGCCCGGCCAGTTGAAGACGAGCTCAACGACGACGATGCCGCCAAGCAGGCCGCCGAATTGCAGGCCGAAATAGGTGATCAGCGGGATCGCGCAGTTACGCAATGCATGTTTGTAGAGCACCTTGCTCTCACTGAGGCCCTTGGCGCGGGCGACCATGATGTATTGCGACTGCAGCGTTTCCAGCATGGCGGTGCGCACCAGTCGCACGTTCGTCGCCGTCAGGATGATGCCCATGGTCAGCGCCGGCATGATGAAGCTCGCGAAGCCGTCCATGCCGCTCGGCGGTAGCCATTTGAGCACGATCGAGAAGAGCAGCACCAGCATGATCGCCAGCCAGAAGTTCGGGAAGGAAAGCCCGATCAGCGACAGGATACGGATCGTCTGGTCGGCCCATTTGCCGCGGGCGACGGCGGCACGGATGCCGAGCGGAATGGAGATGGCGATCGAGACGATCAGCGAGGCAAAGGCAAGCAGCATGGTCGCTGGCAAGGCCGAGGCGATCAGTTGCGAAACGGGCGTGCCGCCGAGGAAAGAGCGGCCGAAATCGAGCGTGAACAGGCCTTTGATGAAATCAAAATACTGCGCCAGGAACGGCTGGTTGAGGCCGAGCCCTTCGCGGATGCGCACGAGGTCTTCCTCGGTGACGCTGCCGGCGCCCTGCGCCAGCATCAGTGCGGGGTCACCGGTGAACCGAATGGCATAGGAGACGGTCAGCGTCACGACGAACACGACGAAGACCGCCTGCAGAAAACGTTTGATCAGAAATCCGGCCAAGTGACCCGCCCTTTTTTGAAAAGTGGTCCGCCGCCTCACGGGGTAAAGCGGCGGACCGGATTGTTTACTCGACCGTCACGTCCGTCAGCCGCAGGCGGCTGTCCGGTACTGGCGCGAAGTTCTTGACCCGCTTGCTCACGCCGAAGATGGCGTTGAGGTTATAGAGCGGCATTTCGAGCGCGCGGTCGGCGGCGTAATTGGCAATCTGCTTGAGGATCTCCTCGCGCTTGGCACGATCGGTGATCGAACGCTGGGATTCGAGCAGCTTGTCGAGATCCGCGTCCTTGTCGTAGGGGTTCCACTTTTCGCCGGAGTGGTACATCGAATAGGCGGTGTTGTCGTAGTCGAGCGTCCAGCCGCCCCAGGACTGCTGGAACATCGCGCCGGTCTTGCCGGCCGGGATGATGTCGTTCAGGAGAACGTTGGTTTCGTAAGGCTTGATCGTCGCGTTGATGCCGATGAGCTGCAGGTAGCTCGCGATTGCCTGCACCACTTCGTTGAAGGTCGCGTCGTTACCGCGAACGTCGATCTGCACCGGGGCACCGGGTGCTACGCCGGCTTCCTTCAGCAGCGCCTTGGCCTGTTCCGGATCATAAGGCAGCGGCTTCATAGCCTGGTCGAAGCCGAAGGAGAGCTTACCCTGGAAGCTGGCGATTGGGTCCGCCTGGCCGCCGAGGATCGACTGGATGATCGTGTCGCGGTCGACGCCGAGGATCAGCGCCTTTCGGACCTTCGGATCCTTGGTGATGCCGTCGCGCGTGTTGAAGCGCAGCGCGTAGACCGTCGGTCCCGGACTGGTGACGATTTCGAGGTTGCTGTCGTCCTGGATGGTCGGGATCATACCGATCGGAATGGTCGGCGGGATGACGAGATCGACGCGGCCGGCCTGCAGTTCGGCGACGGCGGTCGCCGGCTCCGAGATGAAGCGGTAGTTGAGGTTCGAGAGCTTCGGCGCGCCGCCCCAATGGTCGGCAAAGGCTTCGAGCTTGATCCCGACCTTCGGCTCATAGGAGACGAACTTGAACGGGCCGGTACCGACCGGATGGGCGTTGAAATAGTCCTCGCCCTTTTCCTTTATGTAGTTCGGCGGCACGATCATCGCGCCATAGCCGGCAAGCTTGGTGAGCAGCACCGGGTCTGGAGTCTTGAGAACAAGATCCACGGTCTTCTCGTCGACGATCTCGACCTTCTCGATCACGGCATAGTTGGACTTCTGCGGGCCCTTCGAGCCTTCCTCGCCGAGCAGGCGGTCAAAGGTGAATTTCACCGCTTCAGCGTTGAAGGGCTCACCATTGTGGAACTTGACGCCTTCGCGCAGCTTGAAGCGCAGGCGCTTGCCGCCGTCGAGCTCTTCCCACGACGTGGCAAGGCCGGGCACGAGCTTGAGATCCGGACCGCGATAGGTGAGGCCATCGTAGATGTTGGTGGCAACGGATGCCCAGTTGACGAGGAAGGTGTCGACCGGGTCCCAGCTTCCCGGATCCTGCGGCGACGATACCGTCAGCGTGCCAGCGGCAGAGGCTGGGGCTGCGGTCATGAAACTGCCGGTCATCGCAAGCGCGATGAAAGCGGCGTGGATCCCCTTTTTGTTGATCATTTACTCACTCCTGTTTCGACAGCCTTCTCTAGGAAAGAAAGCGGCTTACGCGTCCATGGCCACGAAGTGGCCAGGGGCGATTTCTTTGCGCGGCAGGACCACGGGTTCGTTGCCGACACGGCGGATAGGGCTCGGGATTTCGCCCTCCAGAATCGCGCGCTCGCGGCCCTTGCCGGGCTCGGCGACGGGGACGGCCGAAAGCAGCCGGCGCGTATAGGGATGGGATGGCGTTTCAAACACTTGGCTGCGGCTGCCGAACTCCATCACTTGGCCGAGATAGAGCACGGCGACGCGGTGGCTCATGCGTTCGACCACCGCCATGTCATGGCTGATGAAGAGATAGGCGAGGCCTTCCTGTTCCTGCAGTTCCATGAACAGGTTGATGATCTGCGCCTGGATGGAGACATCAAGCGCCGAAAGCGCCTCGTCGGCGATGATCAGCTTGGGGCGAGAGGCAAGCGCGCGGGCGATGCACACGCGCTGACGCTGGCCGCCGGAAAATTCGTGCGGATAGCGCTTGGCGTGCGCCACCGTCAGGCCGACGCGCTCCAAGAGTTCGTGAACGCGCTTTTCGATGTCCTTCTCGCCAAGGATCAGGCCATGGGTACGGATCGGCTCGGCGATCGAGAAGCCCACGGTCTTGCGCGGATCGAGCGAGGCGAAGGGATCCTGGAAGATGTACTGGATTTCCTGCTTCAGCCGCTGCCGCTCAGCATAGCTCATGGCCGAGACCGGGCGGCCGCCGAAGAGGATCTCGCCCGATGTCGCGGCCTGGAGCTGCTGGATCGTGCGGCCGATCGTCGATTTCCCCGAGCCGGATTCACCGACGAGCGCCAGGGTCTCGCCCGGGAAGATTTCGAAGCTGACGTTTTCGATGGCATGCACGCGGTGCGTCGCCTTGCCGAAGAGGTTCTTGCGCACGTCGAAGCGGGTCACGAGATCGCGCACCGAGAGGATCGGTGCGGTTTCGTAGCGGGCGGTGCGCTGGATATGGACGTCGCCGACGCGCTTCGGCTCGCCGTCCACCATGACGGTCAACGGCAGGCGCTTCGGGAATTCCTCGCCCGCCATGCTGCCGAGTTTCGGCACGGCGGAAAGCAGCGTCTGGGTATAGGGGTGCTTGGGCGCGGCGAAGATCTCCCCGATGGGACCTTCCTCGACCTTGCGGCCCTTCCACATGACAACGACGTCGTCGGCCATCTCGGCGACCACGCCCATGTCGTGGGTGATGAAGATCACCGCCATGCCGAGTTCCTTCTGCAGGTCTCGGATGATCGTCAGGATTTGCGCCTGGATGGTAACGTCGAGTGCCGTGGTCGGCTCGTCAGCGATCAGCAGCTTCGGCCGGCAGGCGAGCGCCATGGCGATCATAACGCGCTGGCGCATGCCACCGGAAAGCTGGTGCGGATAGCGGCCGATCAGCTCGGCGGAATCGGGAAGCCGCACCATGTCGAGCAGACGGCGCGTCTCGGCGAGTGCTTCTGCCTTCGTCATCTTCTCGTGCAGCATCAGCACTTCGGCGACCTGGTCGCCGATGGTGAAGACCGGGTTCAGCGACGTCATCGGCTCCTGAAAGATCATTGCGATCTCTTTGCCGCGGATGGCGCGCATGGTCTTCTGCGGCGCGGCGGTCAGGTCGATCTCGCCGTCCTTGCCGCGAAACAGGATGCGTCCCGTCGGGAACTGGCCGCCCATCATGTCGGCAAGCCGCATGATGGAGAGCGAGGTCACCGATTTGCCGGAGCCGGACTCGCCGACGATCGCGAGCGTGCGTCCCGGCGTCACGGCGAAGCTCAGGTCTTCCACGACCGGATTGCCGTTGAAGGCGACGGAAAGCTTTTCAACGGCAAGCAGTGGCGCGGGCGTATCGACGGTCACGCGGTCTTCCTCGTTACAATGTGGTCGCGGCGCGCGCGGACTGTTCATAGGCGCCCGACATGAAACGCAGGACGGCGGCGATCTCGGAAAGCGTCTCCTCGGAAGGGCGCGCTTTGGCGGTAGAGGAAACCAGCAGGCGCTCGCGGATCTGGGCGTAGCGCGTACAGGCCTCTGCCCCCTTGTCGGTGATGCGGATGGTCTTTTCCTTGCCTTCCTTGCCCGTCGTCACCAGGCCGGCGGCTTCGAGCTTGCGGATGGCATAGGTCGCGACATGGGTGTCTTCGATATCGAGCACCAGGCAGATGTCAGCGAGTTTCTTGCCGCGATCGCGATGGCGGATCGTGTGCAGGATCAGGATTTCAATCGCGGAAAGACCGGGTACGCCGGCGGCTGCCATGCAGCGTATCATCCAGCGGTGAAAGGCATGCGATGCGAGGATCAGCCCGTACTCCACTTCGGAGAGCCCGGGGGAGCCGCCTTCGGCAAGGTGCGCGGAAGAGACAATTGGGCCGATGGCCGCGACCGGCTTTAGGTGTTCGGGCAGGGCATTTTCGGCCCATTCCCGACCTTCGAAGCTCTCCTCCGACTTCTTCGTCATTCAGCTCTTCCTCATCTTGACGATTTTATGTCATCATTTTATCGACATTTTGTCAACGAACTGCTTTGATGAATTTCCGGGCTTGCGCAGCGATAATGATGCGGCTCGCGAACGAGAGGGATGGACAATGAGCGCACGCGAAACCGGCAGTTGGGACTTCTGGATCGACCGCGGCGGCACTTTCACCGATGTCATCGGTCGCGATCCTGAAGGGATGCTGCATGCGCGCAAGGTGCTTTCGGAAAATCCGGAAGCCTATCGCGACGCCGCCGTCCAGGGCATCCGTCTGCATCTCGGCCTTGCGGCCGGTGCTGCGATCCCGACCGGCCTCATCGGCGAAGTGCGCATGGGAACGACGGTCGCCACCAACGCCCTGCTCGAGCGAAAGGGTGAACCGCTGGCGCTGGTGACCACCAAGGGTTTCCGCGATGCCCTGAAAATCGGCTATCAGGAGCGCAAGAAGATCTTCGCCACCGAAATCGTCAAGCCGGAAGCGCTCTATCAGGACATTGTCGAGCTGGACGAACGTGTTCTGGCCGACGGCGTTGTCGAGCAGCCTCTTGATGAAGCAAGGGCGCGCGCGGCACTCGAAGACCTCAAGGGCAAGGGCTACAAGGCCGTCGCCATCGTCTTCATGCATGCCTATAAATATCCCGAGCATGAGGCGACCGTCGCACGGATTGCGCGCGAGCTTGGCTTCGAACAGGTCTCCGTCAGCCACGAAGTCTCGCCGCTGATCAAGTATGTCGGGCGCGGCGACACCACTGTGATCGACGCCTATCTCTCCCCGGTCCTTCGCCGCTACGTCGCTCAGGTTTCGAGCGAACTCGACGTCGCGCGCACCGGTGCGCGCGTCATGTTCATGATGTCGTCGGGCGGCCTGACTGCGGCCGATATGTTCCAGGGCAAGGATGCGATCCTGTCCGGCCCGGCCGGCGGCGTGGTCGGCCTTGCCAAGACCGGTGAAGCCGCAGGCTTCGATCGTGTCATCGGCTTCGATATGGGCGGGACCTCGACCGACGTTGCCCATTTCGACGGTGAATATGAACGCGCGTTTGAGACCGAAGTGGCCGGTGTGCGGGTGCGTGCGCCGATGATGTTGATCCACACGGTAGCGGCCGGCGGCGGCTCGATCCTGCATTTCGACGGCGAGCGTTTTCGCGTCGGTCCCGATTCAGCCGGTGCCAATCCCGGTCCCGCCTGCTACCGCAACGGCGGCCCGCTCGCGGTCACCGATGCCAATGTCATGCTCGGCAAGCTGCTGCCGGAGTTCTTCCCGGCGCTTTTCGGCCCGAACCAGGACGAACGCCTTGACGTCGAGACCGTGCGCGACCGTTTCGCTGCGATGGCAGCCGAGATCGGCGATGGTCGAAGCCCCGAGGATGTCGCCGATGGTTTCATCCGCATCGCGGTTGCAAATATGGTCGAGGCGATCAAGAAGATTTCCGTACAGCGCGGCTATGACGTGACGCGCTATGCGCTGAGCTGCTTCGGTGGCGCCGGTGGGCAGCACGCCTGCCTGGTTGCCGATCAGCTCGGCATGAAGAGCATTCTCGTACACCCGATGTCAGGCCTGCTTTCGGCCTATGGCATGGGGCTTGCGGATATCCGCGCCACGCGCCAGAAGGCGCTCGGCGTCCCGCTCGATGACAAGGCGCCGGCGGCGCTTGGCGCCCTTGGTGCCGAACTGGAAGTCGAATGCCTCGGCGAACTCGAAGCGCAAGGTATTCCCCGCGACGCGATCCGTACGCACCTGCGCGCCCATATCCGCTATGCCGGCACGGATACGGTGCTCGCCGTCGAGGCGACATTCCCTGATCATGATGACATCACCCGCCTGCGCGCCGAGTTCGAGATCCTGCACAAGCGCCGCTTCGGCTTTGTCGCCGAGAACAAGGCGCTGGTCATCGATGCCGTCGAAGTCGAGACGGTCGGCGGCGGTGCCGCCCAGATGGAACGCGAAGCCGGCTCGGTCACCGAGGGAACGCCGGCTATCGCGCGGCGTACCCGCTTTTATTCGCAGGGCCAGTTCCATGATGCGCCGGTCCTATTGCGCGCGGAGATCGCCCCCGGCCAGCGGCTCGATGGTCCGGCGATCATTATCGAGCCGAACCAGACCATCGTCGTCGAGGATGGCTGGCAGGCGGAGCTGACGGCCAAGGACCATATCGTGCTCACCCGCGTGAAGGCTCTCAAGCAGCAGAGTGCGATCGGCACCCATGCCGATCCGGTCATGCTGGAGATCTTCAACAACCTTTTCATGTCGATCGCCGAGCAGATGGGCGTGACGCTGCAGAACACCGCCTATTCCGTGAATATCAAGGAGCGGCTCGATTTCTCCTGCGCCGTCTTCGACAACCGGGGCAACCTCGTCGCCAACGCGCCGCACATGCCGGTGCATCTCGGCTCCATGGATGCTTCGGTCGCGACTGCGATCCGGGAGAACCCAGTGATCCGGCCAGGCGACGTATTCCTCATCAACGCACCCTATAACGGCGGCACGCATCTGCCTGATCTCACCGTCTGCACGCCCGTCTTCGACGACGCCGGCAAGGAGATCCGTTTCTGGGTCGCAAGCCGTGGCCATCATGCCGACATCGGCGGCATATCGCCGGGCTCGATGTCGCCGCTTGCCACCAACATTGAGGAAGAGGGCGTCTACATCGACAACTTCAAGCTCATCGATGCTGGTCGCTTTTGTGAGGAGGAGCTCGAAGCGCTCCTCAATGGCGCGCGCTACCCGGTGCGCAACATCCTGCAGAACGTCAACGATCTGAAGGCGCAGGTGGCTGCCAACGAGAAAGGCGTCGCCGAACTCAAGAAGATGATCGCCCAGTTCGGCGAAGACGTGGTCGAGGCCTATATGGGCCACGTCCAGGACAATGCCGCCGAGAGCGTCCGTCGTGTGCTCGACCAATTGCCGGATGGCGAGTTCTCCTACGAGATGGACCAGGGCTGCAGCATCGTGGTCAGGATCACCGTCGACCGCGACAAGCGCGAGGCAACGGTCGATTTCACTGGCACGTCCGAGCAGCGCGGTGACAATTTCAACGCGCCGGCGCCGGTGACCCGCGCGGCGGTGCTCTATGTCTTCCGCGTGCTCGTCGAGGCCGATATCCCGATGAACGCAGGCTGCCTGCGTCCCATCCACATCGTCATCCCCGAGGGTACGATGCTGACGCCGCGCTATCCGGCCGCCGTCGTCGCCGGTAACGTCGAGGTCAGCCAGGCAGTGACCAACTGCCTGTTCGGTGCGGTCCAGAGCCAGGCGGCCGCCCAAGGTACGATGAACAATCTCACCTTCGGCAACCAGAACTACCAATATTACGAGACCATCTGCTCCGGCGCGCCCGCCGGCCCCGGCTATGGCGGCGCCGACGCGGTCCATACCCACATGACCAACTCGCGCCTCACCGATCCGGAGATCCTCGAAACCCGCTTCCCGGTGGTACTCGAAGACTTCCACATCCGCGTCGGTTCGGGCGGTCGGGGCCAATGGAATGCCGGCAATGGCACGAAGCGCACGATTCGTGCCCGCGAGACGCTGGATTTCGCCATCCTCTCCGGCCATCGCCGTATAGCGCCCTTCGGCATCAAGGGCGGCAGCCCGGGCGAGCTTGGCCGCAACCTCGTGCGCCGCAATGACGGCCGGATGGAGGAATTGCCCGGTTGCGCCCACACGATTCTTAAGGCTGGCGAAGCCTTCACCGTGGTGACGCCGACCGGCGGTGGCTACGGCCGGCCGTAAGTCTCGAGAATAACGATCTCCCAAGACTGCTGCGGCGGTCTGCGGGCGGACGAGAAATCGTCCGCCCGCTTTTGTTTGGTTCCGGCCCACTGCCAGTTTTGCTGCACCTGCGAAAAGCCGCGGTCGCTTCCTTAACCCTAATTTAAATTCGAAATTACTAAGTACTCATTGGTCAGTGCGCGCCCCGGTTCCTCCCTTTCGGGCGCAGCAAACAGCCGGTCCTCCTCCCGCCGGTATGGCTGATCATGTCCTCCCAACAACGCGATCGCGACATCACAGGAGTCACGGCAGTGACCTTCAAGAACCTCTCGATATTGACCAAGGTCGGCCTTGTGGTCGTGGTCATGGGCATATCTTCTATTCTGATCGCGCTTGCCGGGGCGCGCGGACTTTCCTCCCTCGGCGCAACGATCATCGATGTCGGCGCGCGCGAAGAGGCGGCGCGCGAGGCGATGGACCTGCGCGTCGACATCATTGCCATTAGCCGCATGACCTACCAGCTCGCCGCAGCCCCCGAGAAAGCCGCCGATTTCGGCCAGGAAACCGAGAAGCGCGCCGAGGAAATGCTCGGTCGTCTGACGAAGATCGAGGCGGTCGCGGACGACGCCGAAGACAAGCTGCTCAATGATGTCCGCATTACCCTCAACGGCTATTTCGACGAGATCCGGGCGATGGTTGCCGTTGCCGCCGAGAAGGGCACAGACGAGGCGGCCGTCAAGGCTGCACTCGACAAGGCGCTCGAAGCCCAGAAGACTGTGACGGCGACAGTCAAGTCCTACAGCACCTACTCCGGCGATGAACTGGCCGCTGCCCGCGCCGAAGCGCTCAACTCATCGTCCGTGGCGATGAGCATTCTTGCTGCCGCCGCTGCGGCCTGCGTTCTCTTCGGCGTTGGCGTCAGCCTCGTCGTTGCCCGCCGCGGCATCGTCATGCCGGTACGCGAACTCACCGCGACCATGAGCGAACTTGCCGATGGCAAGCTCGAGGGCAACAGCACGGATGTCTCGCGCCAGGACGAGATCGGCGAAATGGCCCGCGCCGTCGAAGTCTTCCGCAAGAACGGTATCGCCATGCGCGCGATGAAGGCGCAGGAAGCCGCACTCCATGCCCGCAGCAGCGACCTGCAATCGAACATCAGCGTTGTCGTCGCCTCGGCCGTTGCCGGCGATTTCACCGGCCGCATCACCAAGGATTATGAAAACGACGACCTCAACCGCTTTGCGGCGAGCGTCAACGAGCTGGTCTCAAGCGTCGACCAGACGGTCAATGAAGTCCGTCGCGTCATCGCCGCACTCGCTGACGCCGACCTGACGCAGAACATGCGCGGCGAGTTTCACGGCGCCTTTGCCGAACTGCAGAAGAACGTCAACCAGACCATGGTGACCTTGCGCTCGACCATGCAGAACGTGCGCACGGCCGCAAGCACCATCAACGATAATTCCGCCGAGCTAAGCTCCGCCGCCAACGATCTCTCGAAGCGGACGGAACAGCAGGCGGCAGCTCTCGAAGAGACCGCCGCGGCGCTCGACGAGATCACCTCGACCGTGCGGACCGCGTCCGAGCGGGCGAACGAGGCGCACGAGATGGTGCGTGCTACCAAGGAAAGTGCGGGCCGTTCCGGAGCGATCGTGCGCAGCGCAGTCGATGCCATGGGCCGGATCGAGGATTCCTCCAACCGCATCAACCAGATCATCTCGGTGATCGACGAGATCGCCTTCCAGACCAACCTTCTGGCGCTGAACGCCGGCGTCGAGGCGGCGCGCGCCGGCGAGGCGGGTCGTGGCTTTGCGGTCGTCGCCCAGGAGGTCCGGGAACTGGCCCAGCGCTCGGCCAACGCCGCCAAGGAGATCAAGACGCTGATCCACAGCTCGGCATCGGAGGTCGAGAACGGCGTGGCGCTGGTGCGTTCCACCGGCGAGGCGCTGCTTGAAATCGAGACGCTGGTCAACAATGTCAGCGGCCACGTCAATACGATCGCTACCGCCGCCCGCGAACAGGCGACCGCGCTCCAGGAGATCAACACCTCGGTCAATCACATGGATCAGATGACCCAGCAGAATGCGGCGATGGTCGAGGAAACCACGGCGGCCAGTGGTACGCTGGCCGAGGAAAGCCGGCAGCTTCGCGCCATGCTGGCGAAGTTCAAGCTCGACGCGCAGACGGGCCGCGAGAGCTGGAGCCGTGCTGCCTGATCGAGGGTCGGGGTAAGAATGCGAACGGGCCGGCCCTTGCCGGCCCGTTATCGTTTTCAGCAGGTCGATATCGATCAGGCTTCCGGTGAATAGCCGAAGACGACGGCGAGGAATGGTCGAAGACCTCCTTGCAAGCGATCGGCGCGTCGGGCTTTACCTTGTCGGGGAAGAGGGGGAGCCAAGGAGCATTGCATCTCCCACCGCCGTTGTTCCGATGGCATTCCATTGATTGTCGCCGGCGCGTGCTGAAATGCTGGGCACGGCTTGTGACGGGAAGGAAACCTCACAAAATCGCTGAAAGCTCCCATTGAAATCGATTACATTTTCTGGCTTCATGGATTTCGCAAGATTTGGGAGGATCTTATGAAGAAATTTATCGCCGCAGCGCTTGGCGCTGTCGCAACCATTGCTATTTCCGCTTCTTTCGCCAACGCCGAGACCTTCAAGATCGGCCTGTCCAACGGTTGGGTGGGCAGCGAATGGCGCACGCAGATGATCGACGAGGCCAAGGAGGCCGCGGCGAAATGGAAGGAAAAGGGCGTCGACGTCGAAGTCTCCGTCCAGAGCGCCAATGTCGACGTGCCCGGGCAGATTGCGCATGTGCGCAACTTCATCGCCGAGGGCGTTAACGCCATCATCATCAACCCCAACAGCCCGACGGCCTTCGATCCGATCTTCGCCCAGGCGAAGGAAGCCGGCATTCTGGTGATCGCAACGGACGCCGAAGTTTCCTCGCCGGATGCGACTTATGTCGGCATCGACCAGACGGCCTGGGGTGCGGCCGGTGCCAAGTGGCTCGCCGAAACGCTCGGCGGCAAGGGCAAGGTGGTTGCGATCAACGGCGTCGCCGGCCATCCGGCAAACGAGATGCGCGTCGCCGGCTACAAGAGCGTCTTCAAGGACTATCCGGATATCCAGATCGTCAACGAGGTCAATGCGAACTGGGATCAGGCGCAGGGCCAGCAGGCCATGCAGAACATTCTTGCGACCTATCCTGACATCAACGGCGTCGTCGTGCAGGACGGCATGGCGGCCGGTGCATGGAAGTCGATCATGGATGCCGGCAAGACCAGCCAGATCGCCGCGACCGGCGAAATCCGCAAGGACTTCATCGATCTCTGGGTGAAGGACAAGCTGAACTCCGGCGCGACCGTCAACCCGCCGGGTGTCATGGCAAGCGCGCTGAACGTCGCGGTGCTCATGCTGCAGGGCAAGGAGTTGAAGGAACCGGCAACGGCGGGGCAATACAAGAACGCCATGTATCTGCCGATCCCGTTCATCGATTCCAAGAACCTTGCGGAGGCCGCCAAGCAGCTCGACGGCAAGCCCGGTTACTACTCCTACACCAGTGCGCTTTCGATCGACGACGCGACGGCGTTGTTCAAGTAAGCCTTGGTTCCGCCGGGCAACGTCATTGGAGTTGTCCGGCGACCGTCGCCGACGACTGCCTAGGGCGGAGCCGTGACGGGCATGAAATCAGTTGCAGCTAAGCCCGGGCCGAGGCCGGCTTGAAAGGTGATGCGGCAAGCAACCAAACGACGGACGACAGCCGATGTCGAAACTGAGATTGAACGGCGTGAGCAAGGCTTACGGCGCAACGCTGGCGCTACGCCGCGGCGACCTCGAGATCGCCGCCGGCGAAGTGCATGTGCTGATGGGCTCCAACGGCTCCGGCAAGAGCACGCTCTGCAAGATCATCGCGGGCAGCGTTCGCCCTGACGCCGGCCAGATTCTGATCAATGACAAGCCGGTGGCGATTTCCGGGCCGCAAGCCGCGCGCGTTGCCGGCATCGGCATCTTCTATCAGGAGCTCAGTCTGGCCAGCCATCGTTCGGTCGAGGAGAACATCTGCCTTTCCGCGCTGCCGGTGAAGGCCGGCCTCTTCATCGACCGCCAGGCGTTGAAGGCGCGGGCGGCGCGCTACATCGCTCTGTTTTCGGAGGTGGCCGGCGAAGGTTTCCATGCGCAGACGCTCGTCGGCAATCTTCGGGCCGACCAGCGGCAACTGGTCGAAATCATGAAGGCGCTCGCGAGCGAAGCGCCGATTCTGATCTTCGACGAACCGACCTCGGCGCTCGACCGCGCCCAGGTCGATCGCTTCTTCGAAATCCTGCGTGGCCTGAAGTCGCAAGGACGTGGCATCGTTTTCATCTCGCACCGCATGGACGAAATCACCGCGATCGGCGATCGCGTGACGATCATCCGCGACGGCGAGACCATCGAGACACTGAAGCTTTCCGAGACCAACCCGGCAACGGTCATCCGACTGATGGTCGGCGGCGCCAGCGATATGCCAGCGGCGCGCTCCTCCGCGCCTGCGGTGGTGGAAACTGAGGCGAAGGCGGCAATTTCTGTGCGGAACCTCTCAGGTAAGGGTTTTCGCGATGTCAGCTTCGAGGTCGCGCGCGGCGAGATCCTCGGCCTCGGCGGCCTGCACGGTCAGGGTCAATCGGCGCTGCTGCGGGCGATTTTCGGCGCCAACCCCGTGACGTCGGGCGCGGTGACGATCGGCGGCGAGCGCTATGACGCCAAAAGCCCGCGCGATGCCATCCGGCGCGGCTGCGCCTATGTCTCGGGTGACCGCGGACGTGACGGAGTGATCAGCGGCCGTCCGATCATCGAGAATGTCACGCCGATCCATTATCTGCGCGACCGGCTGATGATCGCGCGGCCTTCTCGCCTCAGGAACAAGGCAATGCCGGCGCTGGAGGCGATGCACACGAAACTTGCGAGCCTCTTCCATCCGATCAATTCGCTTTCCGGCGGCAACCAACAGAAGGTGATCATCGCCCGCTGGCTGATCGACCGACCCGACCTGCTCCTGCTCGACGATCCGACCAAGGGCATTGACCTTTCGGCCAAGGCCGATCTCTTCGCTCTGATCCGGCAACTCGCGGCCGAGGGGCTCAGTATTCTGCTCTATTCGTCCGAGGATGCCGAACTGCTCGGCAATGCCAACCGTATCCTTGTCTTCAATGGCGGCTCGGTGACGCGCGAACTGACCGGCGACGATCGCACCCGTTACAATCTCTACCAGGCTGCATACGAGGCCGCGTGATGACATCGACCGTGACAGACATTCGATCTTTCGGGGCAGGCGGCCTCCGTTCCTGGCTGGAGCGCTACCCCTTCCTTCCGGCGCTTGTCATCATTGTCGCCTTGCTGGCGCTCAACGGTTTCTTTTCGCCGAACAGCCTGAGCTTCCGCTCGCTGACGGGTCTTCTCAGCACCTATCTGGCGCTGGTCATGCTGGCGATTGCGCAGACCTATGTCGTCTCCGCCGGCGACATCGATCTTTCCGCGGGCGCGACGCTGTCGCTGGTCAACGTCGCCATCGTCGTGCTGATGGAGCGCTGGGGTGGTGGCGCCGGCGCCGTGCTGCTCGCGCTGGCGCTCGGTGTCCTGATCGGGCTTGCCTGTGGCCTGGTCAACGGGATCGTCGTTGCCGCGCTGCGGCTGCAGGCGATCGTCGCTACCTTTGCGACCAGCATCTTCTTCACCGGCCTGGCGCTCTATATGATGCCGGTCGCCGGCACGCCGGCGCCGGCGCTCTTCTGGCGCACCTATGGCGGGCGGCTTCTCGGCGTCCCCTTCGTGTTCTACGCGCTCACGGCACTCGCCGTTCTGCTCTTTCTGATATCGCGCACGCGCATCGTCACCGAACTCCTGGCGGTCGGCGACGACCAGCAGGCGGCCTATCAGACGGGACTTCCCGTCGTTGCCGTACGTATCAAGGGTTACCTGCTCTGCGGGCTGTTCTCGGCGCTCGCAGCCTTCTGCCTGACCGGCGACACCGCAAGCGGCGATCCGCTCGTCGGCGGCAAGATCACGCTCTATAGCGTCGCCGCCGTGGTGCTTGGCGGCAGCGCGCTTGCCGGCGGCTGGACAACGGTGGTCGGCTCGATCCTGGGTGCGCTGACGATCGGCCTCGTTAATTCGCTGGTCTTCTTCATGGGCACGCCGTCGGAATGGCAGAACTTCGTCCAGGGCCTCGCCATCCTCCTGGTGCTGATGGCGGGCGTGCTCGCCGGACGGAGGGCACGCGCATGACAGCGATCACCACCTTTTTCAAACAGCCGTTGGTCGTGGCGCTCATCCTCATCGTCATGCTGCTTGTCCTCGGCGAAAGCCTGTCTCCCGGTTTCGCTTCGGCCGATCAGATCCTGCGCCTGCTGATCGTCGCCGCGCTGCTCGGCATCGTCGCGGCCGGCCAGAACGTCGTCATTCTCGGCGGCCGCGAGGGCATCGATCTCTCCGTAGGCGGTGTCGTCTCGCTCTCCGCCATCATCGCCGGCAACGTCATGAATGGCGCCGACGGCGGGATCCTGCCGGCAGTGCTTGCCTGCCTTGCGGCGGGTGCTTTTTTCGGCTTGCTGAATGGCCTCGGCGTCACGCTTCTGCGCATCCCGCCGCTGGTGATGACGCTCGGCATGCTCGGCGTTTTACAGGGCCTGCTCGTCGTCATCCGCCAGGGCATTCCTTCGGGTCGGGCGGCACCCGGCCTCTCCGCCTTCGTCACCCAGCCGCTTATGCTTGGCACTCCCGGCATCATCTGGCTCTGGATCGCGATCGGCCTGTTCATGGCCCTCATGCTGAACCGGACCGTATTCGGCCACCGCATCTATGCGATCGGCTCGAATGAACATGCCGCCTACATGGCCGGCGTTCCGGTCCGCCTCATGCGCATCGGCCTCTTCATGATCTCGGGCATGTTTGCCGCGATCGCCGGGCTCTGCTTGCTCGGTTATTCCGGCTCGTCTTTCGCCAATGTTGGCGAGCAATATATGCTTTCCTCGATCATAGCGGTGGTCTTCGGCGGCACCTCGCTTGCCGGCGGCAAGGGTGGTTACACCGGCACCATGGCGGGCGCGTTGCTGCTCGTCATCCTCCAGGGCATCCTGACCACGGTCAACATCGACGAATCCGGCCGCCAGATGGTGTTCGGTGCGACGCTGTTGCTTCTCATGCTGTTCTACGGCCGCGGGCGGGCGATGCGGGCATGAGCGAGCGACCGAAGATCAAGGATATCGCAGAGCGCGCCGGCGTCTCGGTCGCCACCGTTTCGCGCGCGCTCAGCGGCTCTTCGCTGGTGACCGACGAGACGCGCAAACGCATCCACGAACTTGCCCGCGAGCTCAACTATCGGCCGAATGTCAGTGCCCGCAATTTGCGAACCCGCCGGTCGATGTCGGTGCTGCTCGTCGTCCGCGACGTCGGCAACCCTTTCTATCTCGAGATCCTCAAGGGCGTTGAGGCGACGGCGCGCGAGGCGGGCTACGCTGTTCTCATGGGCAACACCGAGAACGACCCGGATCGCGAGGTTGAATATTTCAACATGCTGCGCGACGGCCATGCCGACGGCATGATCTTGATGACCGGCAAGCTGCCGGCGCCGCGACCGGGCGAAAGTGCCGGTCTTTCACATCTGCCAGTCGTGGTCGCACTGGAACTGATCGAAACCTCAGGTTTTCCGCATGTGCAGATCGACAACGCCGCGGCGGCGCGTAGCGCCGTGGAGCATTTGATCGGGCTCGGTCACCGCCGCATCGCCCACATTGCAGGGCCATTGCCGGAGGTGATGGCGACCCATCGTCGCGATGGCTACCGGGCGGCGATGCAGGCGGCCGGTCTGCCGATCCCTGTTGGCTATGAGGTCCGTGGCGATTACCTGCTGGAGAGTGGCGAGGCGCGCGCGGCCGAGCTCCTCAATCTGCCGGAACCGCCGACGGCGATCTTTGTCGCCAACGACGAGATGGCCTATGGCGCCATTCATGCGCTGCGACGTCTCGGCTGCGACGTGCCCGGCGATGTGTCCGTCGTCGGCTTCGACGACCTCTACTTGAGCAAGGCCTTTTATCCGCCGCTGACGACGGTCAGCCAGCCGCGCGCGGATATCGGCCGCACCGCCATGTCGCTGCTTCTCAACATTATGTCCGGCGACGATGTCGCCGCGCCGGCAATCGTCCTGCCGACCGCTCTCAATGTTCGTGGCAGCACTGCGCCGCCGCGGAAATGATCTGACTCTTTGAAATGACGCAATTCCGGAGGGAGCCCGTTCACACTTTTCCTGGAATTGCGTTGAAACAGCCCGGGAGAAGAGAATGACACAGCTACCGAAGCAGACGCTGCGCGTGGGTTTCGTCGGATCGGGTTTCATCGCCCATTTCCATCTGAAATCGATGATCGGCGTGCGCAACGTCGAGGTGACCGGCGTCTTCAGCCGCAAGCCGGAAAACCGGGAGAAGTTTGCGAAGGAGGTCGCCGCGCTCGGTCTCGGCACCTGCCGCACCCATGAAAGCCTGGAGGCGCTTCTGACGGATGACGTCGACGCGATCTGGATCCTTTCGCCCAACTATACCCGCCTCGATGTGATGCGTTCTTTGCACAAGGCAATCAAGGAGGGCCGCAGCAAGGTCTTCGCCGTTGCCTGCGAAAAGCCGCTGGCCCGCACCGTTGCCGAAGCGCGCGAGATGCTGTCGCTTGCCGAGGATGCCGGCCTCAACCATGGCTATCTCGAAAACCAGGTCTTTTGCACGCCGGTGCTGCGCGGCAAGGAGATCATCTGGCGGCGTGCCGCTTCCACCACCGGTCGGCCCTATCTGGCGCGGGCGGCTGAGGAACATTCCGGTCCGCACGAGCCCTGGTTCTGGCAGGGCGACAAGCAGGGCGGTGGCGTGCTCTCGGACATGATGTGCCACAGCGTCGAAGTGGCGCGCTACCTGCTGACGGCGCCCGGAGCGCCGCGCAATTCGCTGAAGATCAAGGCGGTGAACGGCACGGTCGCCAACCTGAAATGGACGCGCCCGAACTACGCCGAGCAACTGCGTAAGCGCTTCGGCAGCGAGGTCGACTACCGCAACCGGCCGTCGGAGGATTTCGCCCGTGCCACGGTGACGCTCGAAGACCAGGATGGCAACGAGCTGATGATCGAGGCCACCACCTCCTGGGCCTATGTCGGCGCCGGGCTGCGCATCCAACTGGAACTGCTCGGGCCGGAATATGCGCTGGAATACAACTCGCTGAGCACTGGCCTCAAGATCTTCATGTCGCGCGAGGTCAAGGGTTCCGAAGGCGAGGATCTCGTCGAGAAGCAGAATGCCGAACAGGGGCTGATGCCGGTGCTTGAGGACGAAGCCGGCGTCTACGGCTATACGGATGAGAACCGCCACATGGTCGAGTGCTTTCGCAAGGGCGAGAAGCCGCTCGAAACCTTCGAGGACGGACTAGCCGTCGTCGAGATGCTCATGGGCCTCTACCGCTCGGCGGAGATCAACGCGACGCTCAACTTCCCGGCGCCGGAACTCGAACATTACGTGCCGGTCGTCGCGCGCCGAAGGCTCTGATGGCTGCATTTCCGGCCTCATGCGCTATCAAACGGCGAGGTCCAATTCTTCGATGTCACGTATTCTCGCGGCAGAGGCCGTCGCGGACTCCGTCGCCCACGCCCGTTCGCGGTCAGAGAGTGGTGGCGCAAAGCAAGCTGCAACATGGAGCCTCTCCCAGGATTGTACGCCCATGTCCGCGATTTCTGTTGACGGGGATCAATGCCGTCGCTCGGCGTTCTACTACGCTGATCCAGACCCAAGATCTGGTCACGAGGAGAAAACGCGATGACATACAAGACCATTCTCGCCGTCGTCGGCGTCGATCATTCCGCAGAGCATCTGCGTGCGGCAGCACAAGTCTGTGCATCCGCAAACGCCCACCTCTCCCTGTTGATCGTCAAGCTCGCCGCATCTCCACCGATCGGGGATTATGCCGCCGCCATCTCCGTCGATTGGCTGAACGAGCGACAGCGCGATGTCGACAAGCTCGAGTCCTGCGCGGCAAGAGCGACCGATGTTCTGACCAAGGAGAGCATCTCGTTCAGCGTCGAGACGAAATACACCGAGGCCGCCTGGGCCGACGATGAGATCGGCGAGCGCGCCCGCTACGCCGACCTGACGCTGGTCGGTGATGGTCTGACGCTGGATCCGGAGTTGCGTTCACGCACCATCGACGGGACGTTGTTCAGCTCCGCTCGCCCGGTCCTCATCATGCCCAGGGGCAAGCCCGCACGGCTTGATCCGAAGACCGTGGTACTCGCCTGGAATTCCAGACTGGAAGCTGCCCGCGCAGCACGTGAAGCGCTCGACATGCTGACCGGAGCCGAGACCGTTTACGTCACGATGGTCGATCCTCGTGCCGCCTATGGCAAGAACGGCGAGGAACCCGGCGCCGATATCGCCGGCTACCTTGCTCGGCACGGCGTTTCGGTCTCCGTCGAGAGACTGCCGAGCGGCGGACATCCGGTTGACGACGTGATCAACCGGTTTGCGTCGGATGTGGCGGCCGATCTGATCGTCATGGGTGCCTACGGACATTCCAGAATGCGCGAGCGGGTCTTTGGCGGGGTCACCCGCTCGATGCTCGAAAACGCCGTGATCCCCGTACTCATGGCGCATTGATCTTCATGCCTCTGGCGTCAACTGGCAGGGCCGGGCGCGCAGCCATTTGCCTGCGCGCCTACGGCGATCAGCCGGCAGAGGCCGCTCGTCCGCTTACGTCGTCGATCTCGATTTCGAAGAAGAGATGCGGGGATGTGCCGGCAATGGGCTGTTTCCCGAGCTTCAGTCCGCCCGGTTCCCACCAGTTGACGCGCTGTTCGAGCAACGACCAGGCGTTCATGCGCTCGTGATGCCATTGCTTCGTGTCCGGCAGTTCCTGATAGCGCCCGTGGATGACGACGCTTCGCCAATCCTGCTGGTCCGTTGCCGTGTCGATCAGTACGCAGACACGCGGATTGGCGCGCATCCAGTCGATCTTCTGCCCCGGCATGGAAAAGCTGTAGAGCCGGTTGGCGGCCAAGGCATACTGGATGGGAACGACATAGGGCTGGCTATTTCGGGCACAGCCCAGGCGGGCGATGTGGTTCTGAGCGACAAGGTCGAGACATTCCTGCCGCGTCATTTCTCTGATCAACATGAGGCTCTCCTTTTTGAAAGAGATCGTCAAACTGTCAGTCTCCGCCGATCGGGCATCGAGGCATTGATCTCGCTCAAGTTCGATCCGCCTCAGGGGCGTCGCCGTTTTCCGGAGCGTGTCCGAGGAAGACCCGAAAATCTCTGACGGCAGACACGATTGGTCTCCGCCAGCCCGAAGGCGGAGACGGATACGTACCCGCCTCGTCGCTCGGAACCGTCGACGCCTTCCCGACATCGGTCGGCGCCGGTCAACCGCTCGAGGCGGCAGCGACGAAAAAGGCGCTCGGGGAGAAGTAGCCGCGTGGCTCAGCGTGACGTTTCGATCGGCACGGACAGGCTGACCTTGACCGGGTCCATCGTCACGAAAGTGCGAAAGCGCTTGATGTTCGGATTGCCGAAAAACATCCGCCGCGTGAAGGCTTCATAATCGGCCATTGTCGGCACGATCACGACGAGCATGAAATCGACGTCGCCGGTGACATAGTAGCATTGCTGCACCTCGGGCGCGCCGGTGAACGCCGCCTTTGCCGCGTCGAGCAGGGCGATCTGCTCACTCTCGACCTCCACCTCCACCAGGATCGTCAGCGCCTGGTTGACGCTCGCGGGATCGACCAGCGCGACATTGGCGCGGATGACGCCGGTTTCCTCCATGCGCTTGATCCGCCGCTGGACGGCTGGAGCGGACAGATTGACCGCCTCGCCGATCTGGCGCTGGGGTGTCGAATTGTCCTTCTGCAGGATGGCGAGGATCGCAAGATCGAAGCGGTCGAGTTCGATCTGGGGCTTTTTCGAGGGGGCCATCTGGTGCCTGTCGGTTGCTGAGTTCGGAGTGAGCCGTGAGCGGGACATCGGTCCCTTTGGCCGGTCCAAATTTACAAACTTGCATTTGCTTTGGCCATTTAGAGCGCATTTCTCGTCCAAAACGAAATAGATTTTCGCAAGGTCTACGGAGATTGCACCATGTTCCTTGCCAATACCCATGCCGATTTTGGCCATCATCTTGCGCCTGAAGATGCCGATATGCTGTCGCTCTCGGCCGCCGAAAAGGTCGAGCAGCAGCTTGCCCGGCGCGCGGATCATCGGCCAACACCGCTTCATGCTTTGCCCGCCTTGGCGAGTGAGCTCGGCGTCGCCGGTGTCTTCGTCAAGGATGAGGGCCATCGCCTGGGTCTTGGAAGCTTCAAGGCGCTTGGCGGCTCCTACGCGGTGATCGGCCTGGTGATCGAGGAGGCGGAACGGCGCCTCGGGCGTAGCCTCGATCTCGACGATCTCGAACAGCCTGAGGTCCAGGCGATTGCCGCCGGCATGACCTTCGGCTGCGCCACGGACGGCAATCACGGCCGCTCCGTCGCCATGGGCGCCAGGCTCGTCGGGGCGAAGTCGGTGATCTTCGTGCATTCCGGTGTCAGCGAGAAGCGCATAGACGCGATCGCTCACTATGGCGCCGAGATCGTTCGGGTGGCGGGGACCTACGACGATTCCGTCGAGGAGGCCGCGCGGGTTTGCGAGGCGCACAGCTGGACCGTGGTCTCCGACACGTCCTGGCCGGGCTACGAATATATCCCTGGTCTGGTGATGCAGGGTTACACGGCGCTCCTCAGCGAAGCACTTCGGCAAATGGATCGGCCGCCGACCCACGTCTTCGTACAGGCGGGCGTCGGTGGTATTGCCGCCGCCACCGCGGGACATCTGGCGCTGCGCTATGGCGCGAAGCGTCCGCGTTTCGTCGTCGTCGATCCGGCGCGGGCTGCTTGCCTTTACGAAAGCGCCAAGGCCGGACATCCGGTGAAGGTGGCGCATGGCGAACCGACGATCATGGCGATGCTCGAATGTTACGAGCCGTCGCTCGTTGCCTGGCGTATCCTGTCGCGCGCGGCCGATGCCTTCATGACCGTCGCCGAAGAGGATGCCGTTTCGGTCATGAACAGGCTGGCGCGTCCCGCCGGCGCCGACCCGGCGATCGTCTCTGGTGAAAGCGGTGGCGTCGGTCTGGCCGGGCTGCTGGCGGTAGCCCGGGATCCGGCACTGCGCGAAGCGCTCGGATTGACGGCCCAGTCGCGTGTCTTCGTCATCAATACCGAGGGGGCGACGGACCCTGAGCGTTATGCCGCCCTGGTCGGATTGCCGCCCGAGGCGGTTGCAAACAGCTCGAACGAAAGAGGGTGACCCATGGCGGAACTGGATTTTGATCAGCTTGTCGAGGAAATGACGGCCTGGCGGCGCTATCTGCACGCGCACCCGGAATTCGGCTTCGAGGAGCAGCGCACCTCGTCCTTCGTCGCGGCGAAGTTGAGGGAATTCGGGATCGACGAAGTGGTGGAGGGTGTCGGCGGTACCGGTGTCGTGGGCCGGCTGAAACGCGGCAGCGGCAATCGCGCAATCGCGCTTCGCGCCGACATGGATGCGCTCCGCATTGCGGAGCAGGGAGAGCGATCCTATCGCTCGACCCGGCCGGGCACCATGCACGCCTGCGGCCATGATGGCCACACGGCGATGCTGCTGGGCGCTGCCAAGATGCTCGCCGAAGACGGCGGCTTCGACGGAAGCGTGTGCTTCGTCTTCCAGCCGGCGGAGGAGTGGGGCAAAGGCGCGCTCGCCATGCTGAACGACGGCCTGATGGAGCGCTTCCCCTTCGACGAGATCTACGGCCTGCACAACATGCCGGGGCTGCCGGTCGGCCGCTTCGAAACCCGCGTGGGCGCGATCATGTCGGCAGAGGACAATTTCGAGATCGTGCTCAGAGGCGTCGGCGGGCATGCGGCGCGGCCGCATTGGGGCAACGAGACGCTAGTGGCCGCCTGTGCCACCGTCGTCAACCTGCAGACGATTGTCTCGCGCCGCCTGTCGCCGACGGATATCGGCGTCGTTTCGGTGACCGAGCTTTTGACCGACGGCACGCGTAATGCCTTGCCGGGACTTGCCCGCATCCTCGGCGATGCCCGCAGCTTCCGGCCGGAGGTCAGCGCGAAGATCGAGGAGGAGATGCGCGTGATCGCCAAGGGCACGGCGGACGCCTATGGCTGCGAAGTCGAGGTCAACTACACACGCGAGTTCGTGCCGCTCATCAACGATCCGGTGCTGACCGGCCATGCCTTTGCCGCGGCGGAATCCGTGTTCGGCCCCGAGAACGTCGCAACGGCCGCCGAGCCGATGACCGGTTCGGAAGATTTCGCGCGCTTTCTCGAGCATGTGCCAGGCTGCTTCGTCTTCATCGGTAACGGTGAGGCGTCTGCGCCGCTGCACAATCCGCGCTACGACTTCAACGACGATGCCCTGATCTTCGGCGCGCGCTACCACGCCGAGATCGTCCGGCAGCGACTGGCGCCGGCCAACACCCGGCCCTGATCAGAAACCGCATGAAAGCAGGACAAAGATGCCATTGCATTCCATCGACGCCGCGCGCCTGACCGGGCGCATCCGCGAGCTTGGCGAAATCGGCCGCGATCCTCAGGGGCAATTGACGCGACTGGCCGGGTCCGACAACGACAGAGCGGGGCGCGACCGTCTCGTCGCCTGGATAAAGATGGCCGGGCTCGACGTCGCGGTCGATCGGATCGGCAATGTCTTCGGCATCTGGCGCGACACGGGCAATAGCGGCGAAGCGCCGATCATGCTTGGCTCGCATATCGACACGGTCATCAATGCCGGCATCTATGACGGATGCTACGGCGTGATTGCCGCGCTGGAAGTGATCGAGACGTTGAAGGAGCGTGGCGTGACGCCGGCCCGGCCGATCGTCGTAGCCGCCTTCACGAATGAGGAGGGCGTGCGTTTTGCACCCGATATGCTCGGCTCACTCGTCTACGCCGGGGGCCTATCTGTCGAGACCGCGCTCGCGACCGTCGGCACGGATGGCGCGGTGCTGGGCGAGGAACTCGCGCGGATCGGCTATGCCGGCACTGTCGAGCCGGGGTTTCTCAAGCCCCATGCCTATATCGAGCTCCATATCGAGCAGGGACCGGTGCTGGAGCGTGAAGGGACGGCGATAGGTGCGGTTGAAAACTTGCAGGGCATCTCCTGGCAACGCGTCACCATCGATGGCGTCGCCAACCATGCCGGCACGACGCCGATGGCGATGCGCTGCGACGCCGGGCTTGCGGCCGCCCGCGTTGGTCTGTTCCTGCGCGAGCACATCGCCCGCTCGAACGCGCTGAGCGTGGCCACAATCGGCACCATGTGCTTCGAGCCTGACGCGATCAACGTCATCCCGTCGCGTGCGGTCTTCACCGTCGATCTGCGCGATCCGGACGAGGATCGGCTGCAGGCGCTGGAGACGGTGCTTGCAGATTTCCTTGTCCGCATCGGCGAGGAAGAGGGTGTCGAGATCTCGGTCGAGCGCCTGGCACGCTTCCAGCCGGTCGCGTTCGATCAGGGCATCGTCGCGGCCATCGAGGCCTCGGCGCATGCGCGCGGGCTGAAGAGCCGGCGGATGACCTCCGGCGCCGGTCACGATGCCCAGATGATCGCCCGCATCGCGCCGACGGCGATGATCTTCGTTCCGAGCCGCGACGGCATCAGCCACAATCCGCGCGAACACACCGACCCGGATGACCTTATCGCTGGCGCCGATGTGCTGCTCGACGTGGTCGAGCGGATGGTGGGTAGTCGCTAGAGGGGTAGGGGCATTGCGCGTCCGTTGATTAAACAGGATCGATATCGCGCCTCCCTCCGCTCCGTCATGCTCGGGCTTGGCTCGAACATCCAGACACAGGCGCTCCTTTGTCCGCGATGACCAGCGCAGGTCACCCTTCGGCGCGACGAAGCAGACGCCTCTTCAAGGCAATGTTTTCGTGTGAACGGCGCTTCTGCGGGATCCTGCATCGCTCTTCTGCCGGGTGGAGGACTCTGGCCCGCTCCCCTCGGCAGGCTCTTCCGGTGTCCGGCGGAAAAGGTTGAGGAAACTGCTGCCGCCGTGCCAGACGCTGCCGGTCGGTCCGTAATCTCGTGAGTCGCGCGACAATGAGGGACGCTCGCTATCCAAACCGACGGCGCCGCCTCCGCCGCCTGCGCCGGTCCCGCCGGGCTCGCCGTTTGTGCCGCTACCGTCGCCGGTGCCCGCATCGCCGCCGCCCTCTGCGCCGTTGCTTTGGACGCTTCCGCCACCAGGGCCCCTGAATGTGGCGCTTCCGCGTCCACCGCTGCCTGCGAGACGTCGATCGCCAGAGATGCTTGCACCGCTCTCGCCGTTTTCGCCACCTTGGTCGCTGCCGCCCGCGCCATTTTCACCGTTGCCGCCGCCGTCATCGGCGTCGTCCGCATGGGCGGCGGGAATCCAGGAAAAGCCCGCGGCAAAACTCCCGCTGTCGTCGAAGCGCGGCAAATCTCCAGCGAGTGCCAGAAAGCCGCCTATCGACAGGGCCGTCAGTCTCAGCAGGCTTGTCCTCAAGTCTTTCTCCTTGTGTAACCGGCGTCGTCTTGCAAGACCTTCTGTGCGGCAGAGGACGGCGGCTGAGCGCGAATGAAGGTTCGCCGGCGGCGACTTTTGCGCGAGCCCTACATATCGTTCAACCGATGAGGGGACAAGCTATTCCACGAGCGGCGCGGTGGAACGCCGGAAGGAACGCCCATTGACGGACCAGACTTTCTTGCTGCTGGTCTTGGTCGGCGCAGCCGGTGGCGATGGGCTGGCGGACACTGATGCGATGCAGGTCGCCGGCCCTGTCGATCCGCGCTTGTTCGCCATCCTCGACCAAGCCGCTTCGCGAGAGGAAATCGCGGTCGGCGAAGATCTGGGGACGCTTCGCTGATTTTGGCTCTCGAACTCGGCTCCGGCCAGCTCTGCCGCGAAAACGAACTGGCGCAGCCCGGCCAGTCCGGCGTCACTGGAGACCGGGCGATACCTATTTGACCTCGATCGGCGCCGGGCGACGGCTGGGCGCCGAGATAGAAGGGAGGCGCTCGCCGGCTCGAAATAGACAAAGCATTTGCCTTGCCGTCGGAAGGGAATGCAACGGCGCTCCCTCCCGACGCGTTTCGTTTTACCCCTCGGCTTCGATTTCGCCGACCGGCATATAGAGGTCGCCGCCTTCGCGGTACTTCGCGGCCATCGCCTCCAGCCCTTCCTTCTGCGCTTCGGCGCGGATGTCGTGCGAGATCCGCATCGAGCAGAACTTCGGGCCGCACATGGAGCAGAAATGCGCCACCTTGTGCGCTTCCTTCGGCAGCGTCTCGTCGTGGAAGTTGCGGGCTGTCTCCGGGTCGAGCGACAGGTTGAACTGATCCTCCCAGCGGAACTCGAAGCGGGCGCGTGACAGCGCGTCGTCGCGCACCTGCGCGGCGGGATGGCCCTTGGCGAGATCGGCGGCGTGGGCGGCGATCTTGTAGGTGATGACGCCCACCTTGACGTCATTGCGGTCCGGCAGGCCCAGATGCTCCTTCGGCGTGACGTAGCAGAGCATCGCAGTGCCGAACCAGCCGATCATCGCGGCGCCGATGCCGGAGGTGATGTGGTCGTAGCCGGGAGCGATATCCGTCGTCAGCGGTCCGAGCGTGTAGAACGGCGCCTCGCCGCAGACGGCGAGCTGCTTGTCCATGTTTTCCTTGATCTTGTGCATCGGCACGTGACCGGGGCCTTCGATCATCACCTGACAATCCTTGGCCCAGGCGATCTTCGTGAGCTCGCCGAGCGTCTCCAGTTCGGCGAATTGCGCCGCGTCGTTGGCATCAGCGATCGAGCCGGGGCGCAAGCCATCACCGAGCGAGAAGGAGACGTCATAGGCGCGGCAGATATCGCAGATCTCCTCGAAATGCTCGTAGAGGAAGCTTTCCTTGTGATGATGCAGACACCACTTGGCCATGATCGAGCCGCCGCGCGAGACGATCCCGGTGACACGGTCGACGGTGAGCGGGATGTAATGCAGCCGCACCCCGGCATGGATGGTGAAATAGTCGACGCCCTGTTCGGCCTGCTCGATCAGCGTGTCGCGATAGACTTCCCATGTGAGGTCCTCGGCAATGCCGTTGACCTTTTCCAGCGCCTGGTAGAGTGGCACGGTGCCGATCGGAACCGGCGAGTTGCGGATGATCCATTCGCGGATGTTGTGGATGTTGCGGCCGGTCGAAAGGTCCATGACCGTGTCGGCGCCCCAGCGGGTCGCCCAGACCATCTTTTCGACCTCTTCGGCCATCGACGAGGTGACGGCGGAGTTGCCGATATTGGCGTTGATCTTCACCAGAAAATTCCGACCAATGATCATCGGCTCGGATTCCGGATGGTTGATGTTGGCGGGCAGGATCGCTCGGCCGCTGGCGATTTCCTGGCGCACGAATTCCGGGGTGACATGATCGGGGATATGGGCGCCGAAGCTCTCGCCATCGCGAACTTTCGCGCGCGCATCGCGGCCGAGGTTTTCGCGGATCGCCACGAACTCCATTTCCGGCGTGATGATGCCGGCGCGGGCATAGGCAAGCTGGGTTACCGCCTTGCCGGCCACTGCCTTCAGCGGCGCATGCTGGAACGGGAAGGTCGGCGTCAGCCGGTCGCCGCTGGCAAAGCCGTTGTCCTCCGGCCGGACGGTGCGCCCCTCGTAGGTTTCCACATCGCCGCGGGCGACGATCCAGTTGCGGCGGAGCCGCGGCAACCCCTCCTCGATGCGGATTTCGGCATCGTCGGCGGTATAGGCGCCCGAGGAATCATAGACCGTGACCGGCGGTTCGCCCGAGGTCGGGTGCAGTGCGATCTCACGCATCGGCACGCGGATATCCGGATGCAGGATGCCGGCCTTGTGGACTTTTCGGGATGCCGGAAGCGGACCTTGGGTGACCGAGAGGGGGGTGGGCTTTGTGGCAATATTCATGACGAGGCTCCAAGTTTGCGATTGGAGACCCAGTTCTGATGCCGGAAGGATGAAAGACGCGCCGCCAGGTGCTGAACGCACAGAATCCTGGCTTCGATATCTGCACCGTCCCTACGCCAGTATGAACTGGATCAGGTTCAACGGGTCACTGCGCCACAGCCGGCGAGCCGGCCATCCAGCAGAATCTCAGCCCCTCGCGGGACCCCCCTGGTGAATGCCTAGAAGATAGCCATCGAACGGCACGGGTCGTCAAGCGCGAATTCGCCCGTTGCTCAATATGCAGGTTAAACGTGTATTCCCGGATATGGACTCGACACTAGTGGCCAGGTTTTTCCGGAACGCCGCGCTCCGCATAGTCGGCGCGGTTGATGCCGTGGCGCTGGAGCTTGTCGTAAAAGGTCTTGCGCGGAATGCCGAGCGCTTCGATGGTCGCCTTGACGTCGCCGCGCTGGGCTCGGAGCGCCTCCTTCAGGATCTCCGCCTCGTAGCGTTCGAGCCGCTCCGGCAGCGCGAAACCGGACTGTTCGGTCGAGGCAACGGGCTGCGCCAACGGGCCTTCGACGCCGAGCGCGACGCGTTCGGCAAAATGCGAAAGTTCGCGCACATTGCCAGGCCAGTTGTGCGTCATCAGGTGCTGCTGCACGGTCGGTGAGATGACGGGCACGTCACGCTTGAAGCGCTCGACTGCCCGGGTCAGGAAATGCGAGAAGAGCAGCGGGATGTCGTCACGGCGTTCGCGCAGCGGCGGGATCGACAACGTCACGACGTTCAATCGAAAGTAGAGATCTTCGCGAAAGTCACCGCGCTGCGCCGGGTCGCCGAGATCGATTTTTGCGGCGGCGATGACGCGGATATCGACGGGACGGACCTGATTGGTGCCGAGTGGCGTAATCTCGCGGGCTTCAAGAACACGCAGCATCTTGACCTGGGTTGCCGGCGGCATCGCCTCGATCTCGTCGAGGAACAGCGTGCCGCCGCTGGCGTGTTCGATGCGACCGACCCGCTTCTTCAAGGCGCCGGTGAAGGCGCCCGGCTCGTGGCCGAAGAGTTCGCTTTCGATCACCGTTTCCGGCAACGCGCCGCAGTTCAGCGCGACGAAGTTGCCGTTGCGGCGCCGGCTCCAATTGTGGAGCAGGGTGGCGACCACCTCCTTGCCGCTGCCGGTTTCGCCGGCGACGAGGACGTCGACATCCGTGTCGGCGATGTGCCGGATCGTCTGCCGCAGCCGCTCCATGACCGGTGTTTGGCCGATCAGCGGCAGGCTGTCGCCGGCCGTCTCCGCCGCCTGTTTCAACGCGCGGTTCTCCATGACCAGCCGGCGCTTTTCGAGCGCGCGCCGCACGCTCTGCACCAGCCGATCGGCGGCAAAGGGCTTGGGAATGAAGTCATAGACGCCATCCTGCAACGCCTGCACCGCCATCGGGATATCGCCGTGGCCGGTCACCAGGATCACCGGCAGGTCGGCATCGAAGGCGGCGATGCGGCGATGGAACGCCAGGCCATCGATGCCCGGCATGCGGATATCGCTGACGACGATGCCGTCGAAATCGGCATCGAGCGTCTCCAGCGCTTCAGCGGCACTTGCAAGCGAGGTGACGGCAAGGCCGGCAAGCTCCAGCGTCTGCTTCATCGCCCTGCGCAGATCGTTGTCGTCGTCGATGAGGTAAACGGACGGCTGCATCGCTCAGGCCCTTTTCAGGCGGACCGTGAAGACGGTGCCCCTGTCGCTGGTTTCGACTGATATCTCGCCGCCATAGTCGGCGACGATCTCCTTGGAGATGGCAAGACCGAGGCCGAGTCCTTCGTCCTTGGAGGTGTTGAATGGCGTGAACAGATCGTCGCGGATATGCTGCGGGATACCCGGGCCATTGTCGGCAACGACAAGCGAAACGGTGCCGGAGGGGCCGTCCTCGCAACGCACGCGGATTTCGGCGTCGGTCCGATTGCCGAGTGCTTCGAGCGCGTTCTGCAGGAGATTGATCAGGACCTGTTCAAGACGGATACGGTTGCCGAACACGCTGAGGCCGTTTTCCGGCAGGTCGACGACGATCGCATCCATGCGGCCGGCAAAGCGGCTGCGAAGGAGCATCAGCGCGCCTTCGACCACATCGCGCATCGGTGTCGGCTCGGCGACGAAGCGGCCCTTGCGGGCAAAGCTCCGGAGTTCATCGGTGATGGTGCCGACCCGTTCGGTAAGGTCTGCGATGCTGGCGAGGTTCTCCACTGCCGTTTCCTGCTGGCCGCGTTCGAGGAAGGTGCGGGCATTGTCGGCATAGGCGCGGATGGTGGCGACCGGTTGGTTGATCTCGTGGGCGACGCCGGCGGCCACCTGGCCGAGGATCGCCAGCCGGTTCGCCTGGACCAGCTCTTGCTGAACCGCCTGGAGTTTCTCGCCGGTGCGCCTGTGGTCGGCGATCTCCGTTTCCAGATGATCGCGGGCAAGGCTCAAGTCACGGGTACGCTCCGCCACGCGGCGCTCCAGTTCGTCACGGGCGGCACGTTCCCTCGCCGCCGCCAGCGTCAGCGCCTGGCGGCGACGCAGGAGGAAGGCGACCAGCGCCAGCAGCGGCACGATCACGGCCAGCGCGATCAGCCGGGCCTCCCGGGTTGCTGCGGCCAGGGCGCCGTCCAGCGGGGCGAGCTGTTCGAGACGCCAGTTGGTGGTCGGGACCATGGTTTCGACCCGCAGGAACCGTCGCTCCCTATCGCCCGGCAGCAGCGCGCGCAACTCGCTGGAACCGTTACTGGTGGGCTCGATATCGCGAAACGGCAGCGGCAACAGGGAAGCGTCACCAAATTGCAGGCTGTCACGGATAGCGGCGAGGCGATCGCGGGGAATGGTTCTGGTCGCCATGAAGCGCCAGGATGGAAAACTGGTGATCAGCACGATGCCGCGCCGGTCGGTGACATAGACGGGTTTGCCGGACGCAAGCCACTCCGCCTCGACGTCATCGAACTCGAGCTTGGCGACGACGACGCCGATCGGGCCGTCAGTGCCCTGGACCCGACGCGAGATGTAAAGGCCCGGCCGCTTGCTGACGGTGCCCATGGCGAAGTGCTCAGCCTTGCCGTCGCGCATCGCCACGCGGAAATATTCGCGGAAGGCGTAGTCGTTGCCGACGAAGCTCGTCGGTTCGTCCCAGTTGCTGGCGGCAACCGCAACGCCGTCAGTGCCGATCACATAGATGACGGCCGCGTCCGTATTGGCGGCGAGCGCTTGCAGCTTTTCGTTCAGCCGCTGCAGCGCCTGGCCATCACGTGTCGAAAGTGCCGCCTTCACCTCGACGTCGTCCGCCAGCACCAGCGGCGTCGAGCGTTGGCGCTCGAGCACGGCGCGCAGCAGCGAAGCCTTCAGATTGGCGTCGATCCGGCTTTGGGCATCGACCGTCTCGAGTGCCTGGCTGCGACCATATTCGCCGGCGAACAGAAGCCCGGCGACGAGCAGCGCCAAAGCGAGGCCGGCAAACACCAGCCAGATGCGGCGCATGGACCGGTCGAGATCTGCCAGGTTCAGGGGGGCGGACGGGGCATTGAACATCGCCTGATTGTGCATTTTTCCGCTCAGACTTCCAGATGACTTGTGCGGAAATCCGCTCAACTCTTCGTGCGCGTCGACCCGCATGCACAAAAGGTCCTCATCGATTCAATGGTTTGGCTCTGACCGCAGAGAACTGGCACGCCTGTTGCAAATGGCATCCTCATGACAGCCCGAGCTGTCGCGCATCGGAAATTGACCCGGGAGGCCCGGCATGACGCCGGACTGGGTCCAGTGGAGGATCTCATGATTATCGACCAATCCGCGGAACCGCGCGGCAAGACACCTTTCTATCGGCATCTCTACGTCCAGGTCCTGGCGGCGATCGCGGCCGGCATTCTGCTCGGCCATTTCTACCCGTCGCTCGGCACTGAGCTGAAGCCACTCGGCGACGCCTTCATCCGCCTCGTCAAGATGATCATCGCGCCGGTCATCTTCCTGACGGTTGCGACTGGCATTGCCGGCATGACCGATCTCGCCAAGGTCGGCCGCGTCGCCGGCAAGGCAATGATCTACTTCCTGACCTTCTCGACGCTGGCGCTGGTTATCGGCCTGATCGTCGCCAATGTCGTCCAGCCCGGCTCCGGCATGCACATCGATCCCGCCTCGCTCGACGTCAAGGCCGTGACGACCTATGCCGAGAAGGCGCATGAGCAGACGATCACCGGCTTCCTGACGAACATCATCCCGACGACGCTGGTCGGTGCTTTTGCCGAAGGCGACATCCTGCAGGTGCTATTCGTCTCCGTTCTCTTTGGTCTCGCGCTGGCGATGGTCGGCAAGAAGGCCGAGCCGGTCGTCGACTTCCTGCACGCGCTGACGCTGCCGGTCTTCAAGCTCGTCGGCATCCTGATGAAGGCCGCCCCGATCGGTGCCTTCGGCGCCATGGCGTTTACCATCGGCAAATACGGCGTCGGCTCGATCGCCAACCTGGCGATGCTGATCGGCACGTTCTATCTCACGTCCTTCCTCTTCGTATTCCTGGTTCTCGGCGCCGTCGCCCGCTACAACGGCTTCTCGATCATCGCGCTCATCCGCTACATCAAGGAAGAATTGCTGCTGGTGCTCGGCACCTCCTCGTCGGAAGCTGCACTGCCGGGGCTGATGAGCAAGATGGAAAAGGCCGGTTGCAAGCGCTCGGTCGTCGGTCTCGTCATCCCGACCGGCTACTCCTTCAACCTCGACGGCACTAACATCTACATGACGCTGGCGGCTCTCTTCATCGCCCAGGCGATGGATATCCCGCTGTCGCTCGGCGACCAGGTACTGCTGCTGCTCGTCGCCATGCTGAGCTCCAAGGGTGCCGCCGGCATCACCGGCGCCGGCTTCATCACGTTGGCCGCAACGCTCTCGGTCGTACCGGCCGTGCCGGTCGCCGGCATGGCGCTGATCCTCGGCATAGACCGCTTCATGTCGGAATGCCGCGCACTCACCAATTTCGTCGGCAATGCGGTCGCCACGATCGTCGTCGCGAAGTGGGAAGGTGAGTTGGACGAAGCGCAGATGGCCGCGACGCTCGGCGGTCGCGCGCCTGTCGCCGTTCCGCAGCCGGCGCTGCAGCCAGCCGAATAAGCTTGCCTCCCAAGGCATGACTGCCTAAGCGCAGTCCAGACGCGGCTCGTGGCGACACGGGCCGCGTCGTCGCTTGGACCTATTGATCGCTCAACGTCATCTTCGACTTCTCAGGCGCGCCGGCGTTGAGATAGGCGATGAAATCCCGGAGCATAGGCACCCGGCGCGGACGGAAACTCTCGTCCGTCATCCTGATGTCGGCGATGCGGTCGACGCGGAACTTGCGGAAATCCTGGCGCAGGCAACACCATGCGAGCAGCACCAGCATCTGCTCCAGATAGACGATCGCGAGCGGTAATACCTTTCTGTCAGTCCGTTTCTGCCCGGCGTCCACATAACCGATGACGACGGCGCGCTCCTGCCAGCAGGCCTCGCGCAAAAGGCTGACATCAGCCACCGGCGGATCCCTGCGCTCGAAGCGATAGACCTGCGAGGCGGCATGCAGTGCCTGGCGCTGCAGCCGGTCGGGCAACGTCGCCGTTATCTTGGAAAGCACCGCGCCTGCTGCCGCCGCGAGGTCCGGTTCGCCCATGTGCTGCACTTCTGCGAGGCCGAGCACGAGCGCCTCGATCTCCAGTCGCGTGAAGGTTTGCGGCGGCAAGGCGATGTCCTCCGTCAGCCGGTAGCCAAAGCCGCGTTCGCCGTCGATAACGGCGCCGGCAGCACGCAGGCTGTCGATGTCACGATAGAGCGAGCGCAACGACACACCGGTTTCCTCGGCAAGGCGCGCGGCTGTCACCGGAGAGGGCAATGTGCGAAGCGCCTGGAGCAGGCGGAACAGACGATCACTACGGGCCATGGCTTTGGAAGATGGACGAAGCCTACTGACGAAAACTGGCAGTTGGGCGACTGTATAAGACCCGCATCCGCAAAGGCAACCGAGGAACCTTATCATGCTGACGCTGTTTCACGCCCCGCGTTCGCGCTCGTCGCGCATCATCACGCTGCTTCGCGAACTTGACGCCATCGACAAGGTAGAGATCGAGATCGTCGACATCACCCGCGGCGATGGCAGTGGTCGGAGGGACCCGAAGAACCCGCATCCGGAGGGCAAGGTACCGCTGCTTGTGCATGATGGCGTGGTGCTATGGGAAAGCATTGCGATCATTCAGTATCTGACCGACCTTTTCCCGGAAAAGAAGCTGGCGCCGCTTGCCGGCGACCGGGAGCGCGGCCGGTATCTGAGCTGGCTCGCCTGGTATGCGGGCGTGGTCGAGCCCGTGCTGATCATGCAGGCGGCGGGGCTTTCCCATCCCTACCTGGATTTCACCTTCCGCGGTCCGAAGCAGATGGCCGAGCGCCTTGAAAGCGCGCTGAAGGATAGCCCCTATCTGATGGGCGACCACTACACGGCTGTAGACCTGCTGCTGCATTCACCTTTTGCCTGGTATCCTGCAGCGACACCGGACAGCAATGCCGTCAAGACATGGGTCGAGCGTTGTGGCGCGCGTCCGTCGCTGCAATGGACCGCCGACTACGATACTCGCGCCGCGGCCGCGGCCTGACTGCACTGAGTGGCCGCTCGCGCAGAGGGCAGCATTCCTCCGCTATTTTCGTTTGAGGTTTATCTCGCTCGTTACCACTTGCTTGCCCGAAGCGGGATCGACATCAATCGTCGTCAACTGCATTCCATTCGCGCCGATCTTGCGTACGGTCAGATCGGCGCGACGATCGCCGTTGACGTCCTTGGCCCAGCGGATGGTGAGATTGATCGCGTCGCCACGGCGACTGCCGTTGAGCCCGGCGCGCCCGCCACGGGGGCCGAGATAAGAGCCGCTGTAGGTCGAACCTGTGTAGCGCAGCTTCGCGTCGATGGCGCGCGAGATCAGCAGCATCCCCCGGCAGACGCCGGCCATCGACAGCGCGAGGCCGGTTGCCTCGGAGTTGAAGCTGCAGGAAACGGTGATTGGAGACATGTTGGTCCGGATACGAACGACGCCAACGCCCGCCCAGCTACCACCCAATGACTTGAGGAATGCACCCTCATCCGCGCGCCCAACGCCAGGGGCGAGCGCGGTCATGACGACAAGCAACAACCAACGGGGCATGGATGCAACCCTCCGTTCAGCGGCGTCGATAGTACATCAGTGGGCGTCGTGATCACCAGCCGAACGCGTCAGTGTGGCGGATGTTCCGTTCTTCGCCTCAGATCCCGTGCAGAACCTGCGTGGCCTTGACGGCGGCCGACGCCCGGTTCTCGACGCCGAGCTTCACATAGATCTGTTCTAGATGCTTGGTTACGGTACGCGCGCTCAGGCCCAGGATCTCGCCGATGTCGCGGTTCGCCTTGCCCTTGGCGATCCAGAGCAGCACTTCGGATTCCCGCTGCGTCAGCGCGAAATGCTGGCGCAGCATTTCATCGTCCGTCAGCCGGTTCTCGGCCGTCAGGCGAAAGAGATACTCGTTCGGGCCGATACCACCGAGGTAGGATATCTGCAGGCCCGATTGGCCCGGCTGGTCGAGCGTGAAGCTCTCCTCGTGCGATGACGCTCCTCGGGTGCGGCTTTCCATCCAGCGCGCGATGCGTTTCGTAACCGTACCCAATCCATCGTCGCGGCCGGTTGCGGCATTGACGAGGCGGGTCGCCTGAGGCGTCGACCAGCAGATACCGCCATCGGCGCGAACCGCCAGCAGGTGGCGCCCGGCGGCATCGAGCGCGACCCGCGCGCTCTGGGCCGAGCGCGCATTGGACAAATGAACGCGGATGCGCGCCCTCAGTTCGTCGATGTTGATCGGCTTGGTCAAATAGTCGACGCCGCCAGCCTCAAGGGCGCGAACAACATGCTCGGTCTCCGTCAATCCGGTCATGAACAGTACCGGTGTCTGGCCGACGGCGGCATTGGCCTTGAGGCGCCGGCACGTCTCGAAGCCGTCCATGCCAGGCATGACGGCGTCCAGCAGAATGACGTCGGGGGTTATGCGCTCCGCAATCGACAGCGCGGCATTGCCCGACGTGGCGATCAGCGCGGAAAAGCCCGATTGCTCCAGGGCCTCGGTGAGGAAACCGAGGGCTTCCGGTGAATCGTCGACGAGCAGAACGATGTCCCGGCGGTCGTAGGTCTCAGCCACGAGCGTCGCCTCCTTCTTGGGTGCCATTTTTGAGGAAGGCGTCGTAGCCCGAGAGATCGAAGGCCTGCACATAGGAACGGGCTTCTTCGACAAAGGATTGATGTTCGGGCTTCATCGCGATCTCCGTCAGTTTGGCCTCGATGCCCCGGATGTAGCCGATCTCGCCGAGGCGGATCAGTTCCTGGACATGGTGGAGATGCGGGCGCGTCATCGGCCGGGCAATTGGGGCGGTATGCAGTTTTTCTTCGCCTTCGTGGATCCAGGTCAGACCGAGATGGACCGCAAGCTTGTCGACGAGTTGCCCGACGACGAAGGGCTTGGCGAGCGTGTCGTCGTGGCCGGTGAAAGAGCCGATGGTCGATCCGTCGCCGATGTTGGCCGACAGCATGATGATCGGCGCCATTTGTCCGATTTCGCGCAGTCGTCCGGCGAGTTCCCAGCCGTTCATGCCCGGCATCGAAATGTCGATCAAGAAGAGGTCCGGGCTGACGTCTTCAAGGAGAGAGAGGCAGTCGCCTCCGGATGGAACGGCGAAGACCGTGAAATCCATGGGCAGGAGGATTTCACGCATCAGGGCGCGATGATCGGCATTGTCGTCGACGACAACGATCGTGCGCCGCGGGCCGAGATAGGAGGTGATGCGCCGGACGGGCGCTGCAAGCGCCGGACGGTCGATTGCCGAAAGCATCAGCCGGACGCGGAAGCTGGTGCCTTCGCCGAGCTTACTGGTCACGGCGATTTCGCCGCCGAGCGTCTGCGTCAGAAGTCGGGTAATCGTCAGCCCCAGGCCGAGGCCCGGCATGTTGCCTTGATGCTCGGCCTCGCCGCGCTGGAAGGGGTCGAAAATGCGCGGCAGGTCCTTGTCCGCAATGCCGCGGCCGCTGTCGGCAATCGTGAAGGTCGCAACCTGGCTTCGATAGGCGACGTCCAGGCGGATGCCGCCGCGCTCGGTGAACTTCAGCGCGTTGGAGAGAAGGTTGACGAGGATTTGGCGCAGACGCTTCTCGTCGGTCTTCACATAGCGCGGTAGGCTCGCGGCGCGCTCGTGTTCGAAGGTGATGCCCTTGGCCTGCGCCTGCGGTCGGAACATCTCGACGATCTGGTCGAGGAAGTCGTGAATGTTGATCTCGTTGGAATAGATCTGCAGCTTGCCGGCCTCGATCTTGGAAATATCCAGCAACCCGTCGATCAGGCCGGAGAGATGATCGGCACTGCGCTTGATCACCTTGATCGCGCCCTGTCGGGCCGGCGGAATGGTCTCGTCGCGCTCCAGCACCTGGGCATAGCCGAGTACGGCGTTGAGCGGCGTCCTGAGTTCGTGGCTGAGACCGACGACATAGCGGCTCTTGGCACGATTGGCCGCCTCCGCCGTTTCCTTCGCCTGCTGCAGCGCCGCGTCCGTCTTCTTGTGAGCGGCGATTTCTTTCAGAAGGAGGGTGTTCTGGCGCGAGGATTCTTCTTCCGCAACGACGCGGCTGTCATGGGCGAGCACATAGAACCAGGAGACAATGCCCGCGAGCACGGCGAAGACGAAGAAGACGACGGCGATGGTGCGTTCGACGACGGCGGCGGTCTCCGGAGTAGCGCCGGCGGTCTGGTGCGCGATCATCGCCAGGATCAAGCCGATGCCGGCAATCGAGAGGATCGCGCAGATCGCGTAGCGGCCGAGGCGTGTTGCCAGCTTTTCCGTGACGGTGCGCGGAAGCAGGATGTTGGCGACGGCTGCGACCTGAGCGTTGAAGCGCGCCTTCGGCTTGCACATGTCATGGCAACGGCTGTCGAGCGAACAGCAAAGCGAACAGATCGGTGCGGCATAGGCCGGGCACCAGGCCATGTCCTCCGGCTCGAACGGATGCTCGCAGATCGAGCAGGCGATTTCGCTCTGGTTTGCCCAGCTTCTGCGTGGTTTGCGGGCGAGGTAGAATTTGCCGTCTGTCAACCAGGCAATCAGCGGAGAGGCGATGAAGGCGGCGACGAGCGCGATATAGGGCGCAAGCGAAGCGGCGATCTCGCCGAAGGCGCCGAAATGCGCCGTCAGGGCGACCGTCGCCGAGATCGCCATGGCGCCGAGTCCCACCGGGTTGATATCGTAGAGATGGGCGCGCTTGAACTCGATGCCCGGCGGAGAAAGGCCGAGCGGCTTGTTGACGAAGAGGTCGGCCGAAATCGTGCAGAGCCAAGCCATGGCGATGATCGAGAAGACGCCGAGCGTTTCTTCGAGCAGCCGATAAATACCGAGTTCCATCAGGAGAAGCGCGATGGCGACATTGAAGACCAGCCAGACGACGCGGCCCGGGTGACTGTGGGTCAGGCGCGAGAAGAAGTTCGACCAGGCAAGCGAGCCGGCATAGGCGTTCATGACGTTGATTTTCAGCTGCGACACGACGACGAAGGCGACCATCAAGAGCAGCGCAGCCGTTTCGGACGGAATCATGTAGCCGAAGGCGGTGTAGTACATCTGCGCCGGATCAGCGGCCCTGGTCGAGGGCACGCCGCTCGATAGCGCCAGCACGACGAGAAAGGACCCGGCAAGCAGCTTCGGCGCGCCGACGATTACCCAGCCGGAGCCGGCGAGGAAGACGGCGATGCGATGATGCAGCTTGCGCTGCCCGTCCGGCGGCAGGAAGCGCAGGAAGTCGACCTGCTCGCCGATCTGCGCCATCAGCGCGAAGATCACGGCCGACGCTGCACCGAATTCGACGAGACCGAAGGGCGCAAGCGTGCCGGGAGGGCCCGAGGCGTGATGAATGCCGGAATAGGCAAGCCAGGCGCCGACCTTCTCCCAATCGGCGAACGCGATGAAGACGAAGGGCAGGATGTTGAGCACGATCCAGAAGGGCTGGGTCAAAAGCTGGAACTTGCTGATCAGCCGCACACCGTGGGTGACGAGCGGGATGACGACGGCAGCGCTGACGATGTAGCCGACCCACAAGGGGATGCCGAGCGCCAGTTCGAGCGCCCCCGACATGATCGAGGCCTCGATCGCGAAGAGGATGAAGGTGAAGCTCGCATAGATCAGCGAGGTCAGCGTCGAGCCGATATAGCCGAAGCTGGCGCCGCGGGTGAGCAGATCGATGTCGACCCCGTGGCGGATGGCATAGCGGCTGATCGGCAGTCCTACGGTCAGGATCATCAGGCTTGCGACCAGGATCGCGACGATCGCATTGGTGGTGCCGTAGGACATGGTGATCGCGCCGCCGATGGCTTCCAGTGCCAGGAAGGAGATGGCACCGATGGCGGTCTGCGAGATGCGCTCCGAGGAGAAGCGCCGCGCGCTCTTGGCGGTGAAGCGCAGCGCATAGTCTTCAAGCGTCTGGTTGGCGACCCAACGATTGTATTCCCGCCTTATGGGAATGATGCGCTGGCGTGCCGCCATGGGGGTCCTAACGTGCCGTCGAGGGAGTTTCTGCACTTTTTCTTAGCACGGAATATTTCTGCTTAAAATTGCTGCAACGGGGAAAATGTGATGGTCCACACGGAAAAAACCGGACCCTCCGGTTTCGGGCTGTAAGTGCCGAACCGGATGGCTGCCCAGAACGGCCCGGAAGTTCTTGAATGCAGTACGCCGTTAGCTGGGCCGGCAATAGATCGGGTTGCTGATGGCGCGGCGGATCGTACGGTTCGCAAGATCGTCCTCGGAAAGCTGCCAGGGCAAGCCCTTGCCGCGAAGGGCCTCCCGGAATGCCTCGACGATCCCGCCGCGGCTTGCGGTTGAAACGATCTCGGTGCGCAGGAAGCGATCGGGCGCGCCGACATACTGGCCGGTCCAGTCGTCGGCTTCGATCACCTGTTCACCGATGACGCCCGAGGCATCGAGCCACATCAGCTTGTCGCCTTTGGCGCCGCGAACCTGCGCATCCGCTGCCACGGGGCCGGCAACGGTCGATCCCATCGGCTCACCATTGGCAGTGAGTTCCAGATGCGGTCCCGTTGGGCTCTCCGTGACATAGCCGCGGCCGCATTTCATGGCGCCGAGCACGGCCTCTTCGGATAGTTCCTCGAGATGAAGCACGGTCGTCGGACGGGCGAGGACCAGGGGGCCTTCCGGCATCAGGCGGGCCGGCTGGTGAAAGTCGCTCCCGCCGATGGCGGAGATCTTCATGCCTGAGGCGAGGCGCTGCTGGTAGCGCTCCAAGGACACCCAGTTCCAGGCAAGCCAGTGGGATTGCCAGACCTCCATGCAATCGATCTTCGGCAACTCGTAGTCCCAGGGGATCGTCGGCTTGTCGTGGTTGATCGAAAGCAGTCCGCCGCGCTCATGCACCAGGCGCGCGAGCGTGTGGGCGTGCTCGGGTCTCGTCATGCGGAAATCAATCCAGTCGTCGACGCCAAAGACATTGGCGTGGCCGACCGCAGTGGTGACTTCCATGGCACGCACGAAGACGAGGTTTGGAGAAGAGTGCGGATGAAAATAACGTCGCTGGGTGATCGTGTTGTGGTCGGCAACCGCGAGGAAGTCGAGCCCTGCCTGGCGCGCTGCGGTGTGCAACAGTTCCGGCGAGCCTGCCGCATCCGAATGGAAGGTGTGGCAGTGCAGGTCGCCGCGATACCAGCCGGGTCTCTTGCGTATCGGGAACTGTCGCACCGGATGCGGTGCGATCGCGCGCGGACTGCCATCATAGTCGATGGTCACCAGTGCCTCGACGCCGTCGTCAGGGATCTTGTAGAGACCCAGCATGACCTTCCATCGTCCGGGTGGTATCGCGCCATGGACATAGCCGGGCGTGGCGTCGTCGGTGGCGATGAAGAAGCGGTCGCGCGCCCCGCCGCTCCAGCCGCGAAAACCTTGGCTGGTCCGATAATCGGTCGCGCGCGGATCGAGCGCACCGAGATCGATGATGCATTCTTCGGACTTCGGATAGCTGAGCGTCACGTCGATCCGTGTCACGCCGTCCGGCACATCGAAGGGCACATAGAAATAGGGATCGGCGGCCTGGTGCTTGCGGGTGATCCGCACGGCGAATTGCTGCATGGCCGCCTCAGCGCTCGCCGGCCGCGGGAATGCGTGCGCCGTTGTCGTCGAAGAGGGTGACGTGCCTGGTATCGAAGGCGAGGTGCACCGAGGTACCGACTTTGATCTCGTCGTCGGTAAAGATGCGCGCGGTGACGCGGCCATTGTCGCCGCGCTCGAGGGTGACGAGGCTTTCCGGCCCCATGTTCTCATTGGCGAAGAGTGCGCCGGAAAGAATGTTGTGGTCGGTGGGGCCGGCGACGCGCAAATGCTCCGGTCGGACGCCGAGCGTCATCTTTCCGGCCTTTGCCGCGTTGGCGATGGCGTCGTTAAGTACGATCGGCGCGACCTGAAGACCGTCAGCGTTGAGATGCAGCGCTCCTTCGCCGATGGATGCTTCGACGGCAACAAGGTTCATTGGCGGGTTGCCGACGAAATTGGCGACGAAGGTGGTCGCCGGCCGGCGATAGATCTCGATCGGCGGCGCAAACTGCACGATCCGGCCCTTGTCCATGACCGCGATGCGGGTGGCGAGCGCCATGGCCTCGGCCTGGTCGTGGGTGACATAGACCGCTGTCATGCCCATGTCGCGCTGCAGATGGTTCAAGAAACCGCGGGCTTCGAGGCGCAATTTCGCGTCGAGGTTCGAGAGCGGCTCGTCGAAAAGGTAGACCTCGCTCGGATAGACGAGCGCGCGGGCGAGCGAGGTGCGCTGCTGCTGGCCGCCGGAAATCTGGCTCGGCAGGCGCTTCAGGAGATCACCGATCTTCAGCACGTCGGCCACCTCCTTGGCCCGGGCGTGGCGCTTGGTTTCCTGCTCGCCGCGCACCTTCAAGGGATAGGCGATGTTGTCGGCGATGTTCATGTGCGGATAGAGCGCATAATCCTGGAAGACCATGGAAATGCCGCGGTCCTTCGGATGCAGATAGGTGACGTCGCGGCCGCCGATCATCACCCGGCCCGACGTTGGCGTTTCGAGGCCGGCGATCATGCGAAGGCTCGTCGTCTTGCCGCAGCCGGAAGGGCCGAGCAGGCAGATGAACTCACCATCGGCGATTTGGAAGCTGATGTCGGGAACGGCGACGAAGGCGCCGAAGCTCTTGGAGACGTTTTGGAATTCGACAGAGGCCATGGCGGATTTCCGATTAAGACTTGATGCCACCGAAGAACCGGAAACCGAATTTCCAGTTCACGAAGAGGTAGAGGGCGATGACCGGCAGCGAATAGATCAGCGAATAGGCGGCAAGCAGCGTGACGATCGGCGTGCCGGCTTCCGAATAGAAGGAATAGATCGCAACGGACGCCGGCATCAGTTTGTCGCTGCGCAGCAGGATGAAGGGGATGAGGAAGCTGCCCCAGATGTTGACGAAGGCCCAGACGACGACCACGACGATGCCGGGCCGGATGACCGGCAGCGCGACATCGAGGAAAGCCTGCAGCGGCGAGGCGCCGGCGACCATCGCGCTTTCCTCATAGGAGCGGGGGATTGCGTCGATGAAGTCGCGAAGGATGAACATCGCCGTCGGCAACAGCCCGCCGGCGAAGACGAGGATGACGGCGAGATGGGTGTCGATCAGCCCGGCCGCCGAGATGATCAGGAAAATCGGCACCATCGCCGCCGAGCCTGAAACCACGGACGAAAAGAGCAGCAGGATATAGGTGACGGCGCCTTTGCCCGGGATCGGCGAGCGCGAGAGCGCATAGGCCGCAAGCGTCGCCGCCGCGCCGACCAGCACTACGCCGCCTGCCGCTTGGATGAGACTGTTCAAGAGCGCCTGCATGGCGAAGGTGTTCTCAAAGACGGTCACGAAATTCGACAGCGTGAAGGGCGAGGGGATGGCAAGCCCGAGTTCGGCGCGGGCATTGAACGGCGCGAAGATGAACCAGACGAGCGGCAGTGCGAAGACCGTGCCGAGGACGGTGGCGGCAGCCGCAAAGACCGTACGCCTTACGAAGATGTTCTGCGTCCTCTTCTGCATCATTCCGCCTCCACCGGCTTCTTATGGGCTATGCGAAGATAGATGAGCGCGAAGGCTAGGTTGATCAGCATGATGACGACGCCGACGGCAGCGCCCTTGCCGAATTCGAAATCCTTGAAAGCGATGCGATAGGTGTAGATCGAGAGGATCTCGGTGCGATAGGACGGCCCGCCATGGGTGAGCAGGAACGGCGTGAAGACGTTGAAGGTCCACATGGTGATGAGGATCAGGTCCGTCACGACATGACCGCGGATCAGCGGCAGCGCGATGTCGCGCAGCTTCTGCCAGGAGGTGGCGCCGGCAACGTCGGCAGCTTGAAAGTAGCTCGGCGGGATCGACTGGAAGGCCGAGTTGAACAGCATCATCGAGAAGGCGGCACCCCGCCAGGTGTTGAAGAAGACGATGACCCAGAAGGGCTGCTGCAGCAGCCAGTCGCCGGGCGGCAGGCCTAGGCCGCGCAGGATCATGTTGAGGGTGCCGTTGTCGTAGTCGAGAAAGGCGAACCAGGCGAAGCCGATCACCACTTCCGGCAGGATCCAGGCGGCGATGACGGCCGTCTGCAGGAAGGATTTGAGCGTCGGTGTGACCGACTGGCTAAGCCAGGCGAGCAGCAGACCGAGAAGCGCCTGGCCGATCAGCGCCGAGAGCAGCACGAACTGGATCGTCAGGATCAGTGAGAAGCCGAACTGGCCGCGGGTGAAGAAGGTCGCGGGGTTGAAGAGGGCGAAATAATTCTGCAGCCCGACGAAATCAGGGTCGACCGCCGTGCGCCCGAGCAGCGTGCGATTGGTGAAGGAGACGAAGATCACCCAGAAAAAAGGAATGATGACGAAGACCCCGACGAGAGCCGTCGCGGGCGCAAGGAAGAGTGCGCCGGCGCGCGTCGAAAGCAGTGAGAATTTCTTCATGCCCTTTTTTTCCGGATCGGTCGCCCGGCCACTGGAGGGCCGGGCGCGCTGGTCACTGGATTGGGGGTGAGGGGGCCGTATGGGTTCCCGTTTTCACCCCTCGCGGCTTTTAGAGCGTGCTGACGGTGTTTTCTTCGCCGACGATGGCAATGACCGCCGCCTTGTATTGGGCCATCGCATCCTCGGGCGACAGCTCGCCGGAAACGACGCTTTCGGTCATGCGTTGGATCTCGGTCGAGACTTTGTTGTAGTTGGCGTCGTTCGGCCGGGCCGTAGTGATTGGCAGCAGTGTCGTCGCCGTTTCCGTCAGGAACGGCGAATTGGGGATTGCCACGTCGTCGCGGATGCGGATCGCCGGCTGGATCTCCTGGAAGGCCGTGAGTTGCTCCTTGCTGTTCATGAAGGAAAGCAGCGCCCAGGATTCCTGGGGCGCATCGGTATGCGGATTGATGACGAAGCCGGTGCCGCCCGAGACGGTGACGAAATCCTGGCCGCGAAGCCCCTTGCCGGGTGCTGTGGCCGGCATCTTCTTCCAGGTCATGACATTGTCGCGATCGGCCACCGCAAACTCGGCGCCGGGTGCCGTGACGGAGCGGTAGAACCAGTCGCCTTCGACGAGCATCGCGGTCTTGCCGTCACGGAAATTGGCGAAGGTGCGGTTGCGGCCGTCAGCAAGCAACTGCGCGCGTTGATCACCGAGCTTCTCATCGACATAGATCGTCTTGTAGAGCTTCAGCGTGTCGAGAATGCCCTGGCTCGAAACGATGTATTTTCCGCTCTCGTCGGTGACTTGCTCGCCGGTACCGAGCAGTGCCATCCAATAGCCCTGCATCGTCGTTGCCTCGCCCATCGAGACGCCCGCATTGAGCTGCAGCGGGAAGCTCTCGGGTGCCGCCGCCTTGATCTTGCGGGCGGCGTCGAGCAACTCCTCCCAGGATTTCGGCTGCCAGTTGTCGGCGTCGAGCCCGGCGGACTTGAAGAGGTCCTTGCGTACGAAGATCATGCGCGCGTCGGTACCAAGCGCGATGCCGTAGGGCCTGCCCTGGTAGCTCATCAGAGCTTTGGTGCCGTCGGAAATGTGCTGCCAGCCGTCCCATTTCGCAACGTCGGGACCGGCCACTTCCTCGAGTGATTTGAGAAGGTTGCCCTGAACGAAGCTCGGGATGAGAAAGCCGTCGAAGCCCGAGACGTCGGGGCCGGCGCCGGTGGAGAAGTCGAGTGCGAGCTGCTGCGTCAGCTGCTCGTCTTCGCCACCGAACTGCGTCAGCTTGACGGTGACGTCCTTGCCTTCGGCCTTCATCTTCTCGGTGAAGGCTGGAATGACCTTTTGTTCGATCCACTCGGCCATGCCGCTGTTGACGCCACCGACGACGCAGCGGCAGGTGATGTTGAGTTCGGTGGCGCTCGCCGGCGCCGCAAAGGCAATGGCTGCGGCGGCGCTGAGCAATAGGGAATGAAACCTGGTACGCATGTTTTCTCCTCCCGGCGGTCCACTCCGGACCAAAATGTCTGGCTGTGACAGTCCGGCCCTCCTCCAGGTCCGCTGTCCCGACGACGATCAAGAATGAACACGCTTTCATTTTTGTCAACATAGACCATCTGTTCTTTCTACGATTACGACGGGAATTGTTATTCCGCTTGACGAAATCGATAGGTTGTTCTCTTTTGTTGGTGAACACGTTTTCATTTTGTGACGGATAGATGACCGATCGCGCCGACAAGAAAGCCGCCCGAGCCACCGCTGACCAGGTGGCGCGCGAAGCCAATGTTTCCCGCGTTGCCGTATCCCGGGCCTTCAACCCGAACGCCTCGCTGAAGCCGGAGAAGCGCGACCGTATCCTCAAGGTGGCGCGCGAACTGAACTACACGCCCGACATGGCGGCGCGTTCGCTCGTCACCGGCCGTTCGCACCTTGTCGGCATGATCGTGCCCGACGTCTGCAGCCCTTGGGAAAGCCAGGAGATCGACGCGCTGACGACGGCATTGCAGGCGGAGGGTTTCGCAACCCTTCTCTTCAAGGTGAAGGCCGATTTCAGCATGGACCCGCGCTTGCTTACCTATATGCGCGGCTTCAATCCGGATTCGGTAATCGCCTTCACCGAGAACATCCTGCCGGACGTGCTCTGCGGTTTTCTCGATCGCGCCGTGCCGATCTATGTGATCTACGACGACGTCGCGCAGTTTGCGGGGGCGGCATCCGGCACCCTCTACGACCGGCTGCTTGTCCGGCAGAAGAACGGCATCGAGCAGGCCGTGGCCCTGCTTCAGGGCTATGGCGCGCGCCGCATCGCCTATCTCGGCGGCAAAGCGCAATCGCTCGCCAATGCCGAGCGCGAGCGCACGCTGAAGGAGACGCTTGCCGAGCGCGGCATGGATGCGCCGATCGTGCTTCCCGGCGACTATACCTACGAAACCGCCTATCAGGCGACGCTCGACCTCTTTCGGATCGGTGAGGGGGCCGACGCGATCTTCGCGGCCAACGACGTCGGCGCCTTCGGTGCCATCGATGCGCTCCGCCACGAACTTGGCCTTTCCGTGCCCGATGACGTCAAGGTCGTCGGCTTCGACGACATCCCGCAGTCGCACTGGAAGAGCTACAACCTCACCACCGTGCGCATCGACCTCGAAGAGCGGGTGCGCGCGCTCGTTCGCCTGATCCTCATGCGACTTCGGGCACCCGATGCCGAGCCGCTCACCGAGACACTCAACACCCGCCTGATCGTGCGGGGCACCGTCGGCTGAAGGTAATGAACATGACCGAAAAGCGCATCCACGTCGTCTTCAAGACTCATCTCGACATCGGCTTTACCGATCACGCCGAAAAGATTCGTCAGCAGTATCACGAGCGCTTCATTCCGCAGGCGATCGAAACCGGGGCGCATTTCTACAACGAGAATCCACACGAACCGCAATTCATCTGGACGACCGGCGCCTGGCTGATCTGGGACCACCTGCATTCGCGTTCGAAGAACGAGGTCGCGCGACTGGAACAGGCGATCGAGCGCGGCCTGATCCGCTGGCATGCGCTGCCCTTCACGACCCATACGGAGCTGATGTCGCCGGAGCTTTTCCGCGCCGGGCTCTCCCATGCCCAGGAGCTCGACCGTCGCTTCGGTTTGACGACGACCGCCGCCAAGATGACCGACGTGCCCGGCCATACGCTCGGCATGGTGCCGCTGCTTGCGGAAGCGGGCGTGCGCTTCCTGCATATCGGCGTGAACTCGGCTTCGCCGCCACCGGAAATTCCCGATGTCTTCCGCTGGCGGGCGCCGGGCGGCGAGGAAATCGTTGTCATGTACCAGCGCTCCTATGGCGAGACCTATTTCCCGCAAGGCCTTTCCGATGGCCTGAGCTTTGCCCATACGAGCGACAATATCGGCCCGCAGAGCGTGTCGCAGACGGCCGAGGCGTACCGCGATATTCTGAAGCACGAGCCGGGCGCCACCGTGCGTGCCGCGACGCTTGAGGATTACGGTGCGCTTATGTGGGATGCGCGCGCGCGTTTTCCGGTCGTGGAGAAAGAACTCGGCGATAGCTGGATCCATGGCAGCGGCACGGACCCGGAAAAGATCGCCCGTTATCTCGCGTTGCAGCGGCTCTATGGTCGCTTCACGGAAGAGCAGATGACGGCGAGCCGTCAGGCTTTCGGGCGCAAGCTGACGTTGGTCGCCGAACACACCTGCGGCGTCGATATCAAATCCTTCCTGCGCGACGAAAAGGCCTGGGCGCGCCCTGCCTTCGAGGCGGCACGAGGGACCGATCCGCGCTTTCAGTACACGGAGGCTTCGTGGCGGGAGCAGCGCGCCTATCTCGACCAGGCGGTGGCGGAACTGGAAGTCGAGGATGCGGCCCGCGCCGAGGCAGCTCTTGCCGATCTTACGGTTGCGCCGCGACCCGTGCCCGCCGGTGCCGCAACGCGGCTTGAAGTCGGCGGATGGAGCATCGATCTCGATCCGGGGACGGGCGACGTCGCCGCGCTGACTGCACCCGACGGCCGAAAGATTCGCGGCGCCAATGGATCGCTGATGGCCTACCGCTATGAAAGTTATGATGCCGGCGATGTCCGCCGACACATGGATAGCTATCTGACTCATTGGATGGACTGGGCCGTGCTCGATCATGACAAGCCCGGACTTGCTCACGTCGCCGAGGCCCGCTCGCAAGCCTATCGACCGGAGCTTCGAGGCACGACCGCCACATCGATCGTCGCAGCGATGCCGGCCGAGGCGGTGGAGCAATGCGGTGCCCCGGCTGATATTGCGCTGGAATTTTCCGCGACCTCAACCGGCCTCGACGTCCGGCTGACACTTTACGGCAAGAAAGCCAACCGAATGCCGGAGGCGAGCTTCCTGTCTTTCACACCCGAGGGGCGCTCTGCCTGGACCGTGCGCAAAATGGGCCTCTGGCACGACACCGACAATTTCGCCCGTGCCGGCGGCGCCCAGTTGCAGGCGGTCACGGCCGTGCGGGGGCGGCCGGAATCGGGCGCAGAGTTGATGGTCGAGAACCTCGACACGCCGTTGGTCGCGCCTCAGGCATGGCCGTTCATGGCCTTTTGCAAGGACCTGCCCGACTACTCCGCCGGCGTCCGCTTCAACATCCACAACAACAAGTGGGGCACCAACTTCCCCATGTGGTGGGGCGGCGATTTCACCACACGCTTCAAGCTCAGTTTCGTCGACGGCTATTGAGCGCAAGGTTCGAGATTGCGCGCATTCCGAGTGCGGGGGCTGTGCCATCGATGATAGGATGGCGCGGCGTCCGAACCATGGGAGGTCGGAATGTGTCGCCCTGTCATCTCCCTCGTCGCCGGAGGGCTATCCATCACAAGCGCGATCGCGGGAGAGCCGGCGGTCTTCCATGCGGAACATTTCAGCGACGACACGGTCGTCAGCCTTGCACTTGCCGGCAATCGCGCGGCACTGCTGCCCGACTACGCTACGATGTGCTGATCTCGATCTCCTCCCGACGGGTTGTCGATGGGAGCGTGTACAATGATCCCGGAAAGCACCGTGCGCTGGTGAAGTGCAGCGATCCGGCGAAAGTTTCCGTCCGGGGCGTCGACTATCCGGTGCTGGCGTCGGCGCCGGTTGATTGGAAAGCCGATCTCTGGAGGGCTGTTTGTATGGTGCCGGTCTCGTAAGGCGAAGTCACGGCGGTCATGCCGCCGGCGTGGCGGGGCAGATACCAGACATCGACAGGCAGTCTGCGTCCGGGAAGCGTGACGTCCTTCTGCGCCATCCAGTTGGCGGGCGGGACGGGCGTCATGAGGCGCGCCATCAGCGCAGCCGATACCGCCAGCGGCGCATCAAGCGATTTGGTCAGGCTTTCCAGGCGCTGGGCGACATTGACCGCGTCGCCTATGACGGTGAATTCGCTATGGCAACCGCTGTCCAGCACGCCGCCTACCACCTTGCCGTAGTGCAGGCCGATGCCGGCATCGAGGGCGGGGTGGCCGTTGAGGGCGTTGTGGTTCTTCCAGTCGTTCAGGGCGTCGACGAGATCGAGGGCGCAGGCCATCGCCCGATCCGCATCGTCGTCCATGGGCCTCGGTTGACCGAAGACCGCCATCACGCCGTCACCAATGAATTTGTCGACGGTGCCGCCATGTTCGAAAATCGTCTGCGAGACGAGCTGGCGATACTCAGCCAGCACGAAGGCGAGTTCCGGAGCAGGTGCGGTCTCGGCGAAACGAGTGAAATCGCGCAGATCAACGAACATGATTGCCGCATTCCGGCGATCCAGACCAAGAGCCCCTCCACGCTCCTCAAGTTCCGAGACCACCAGCGGCGAGAAAAACCGGGAGAGGTTGAGGCGCCGCTGGTCAGCCTTGAGGGCCTCCTTGCGCGTCCGGTCGTGATCGCGCGCGAGAAGATAGATGGCGAAGGCGGTGAAACCGAAACTGACGGTCAGGCCGAGATCCTGATTGAAGAACGAGCCGAGCAGCGAGAGCACCCCCGCGGTGGGATGTCTTGCGGCCGTAATTGCCAGCATCGTCACCCAGGACGTGAGCACGATGCCGGAGAAAATAAGGACGAGTCGTCTTTCCAGCTTGAGGCCGACATGGACGAGCAGGATGAACGCCACGACCAAGCTCGTCGTCGTCAGGTTGTGGTTTTCGTTGACCGGCCCGGCGAGGATGTGTGCGTAAAGGAGCAGCGCGACCAACAGGGCGTCAAGGACGACAAAGGCCGTCTTCAGCCACGCGCGCCCGGACAGGTAGCGCGCCATTGCCACGGAAGCGACGCTGATGACCAGATAGCTGACGACCACGATCGAGTGCATTCGTTCGGCACCCTCGTTGCCACCAAGCAGGAGGTTTGCCAAAAGGATAGCAAAGGCGACGAAGCGAAGAAGGATCGAGCGTATCTCGCGGGCAAAATCCCATTGGGGGTGTAGTGAGGACGTCATGTTTGTCGGCCCTGAGATTTGAATGTCTTGCCCATGCCTGCGGACGACCACGGGCTAAAAGTTGTCACCAAAAAGTTGCCAACTATCAGCTTTGCTACTGTTCGATTCGCGTCGAATATGTGGCGAGGCCAAACGGTCCACTGAGGGTGGGTCGGTCTGTTGTAGGGCTTCCAACGATGGCAAGGTCAAGCGTTGGCGATCGAAGGAAACGAACGGGTGGCCTCGTCTGCGGCGCGCATCGCCAGGTACTTCCTCTTTGCCCCCCGCATCTACGTAGAATGACGTATGTGCAGTGCAGCGTGACTGTCCGATGATCCCTCAAGCAACGGCTAAAAAACTCGAAAGCCGCGCTGCTTAGAACGAGAGGGGTTCCATCAGATGACTATCAGGGCAAGCGTCACCGGCGCATTCCTCGCAGCCGTCCTGTCGACGACGGCATTCAACGGCGCCTTTGCCGCCGATGACACGATCAAGGTCGGCATCCTGCATTCGCTCTCCGGTACCATGGCGATCTCCGAGACGACTCTGAAAGATGCCATGCTGATGCTGATCGACGAGCAGAACAAGAAAGGCGGCCTGCTCGGCAAGAAGCTCGAAGCCGTCGTCGTCGACCCGGCGTCCGACTGGCCGCTCTTTGCCGAAAAGGCGCGCGAACTGATCTCGGTCGACAAGGTTTCGGCAGTCTTCGGTTGCTGGACCTCGGTGTCGCGCAAGTCGGTTCTGCCGGTCTTCGAGGAGCTCAACTCGATCCTCTTCTATCCCGTCCAGTACGAAGGCGAGGAAAGCCAGCGAAACGTTTTCTACACGGGGGCCGCGCCGAACCAGCAGGCAATCCCGGCCGTCGACTACCTGATGGAGAACGAAAGCGTCGAGCGCTGGGTGCTCGCCGGTACCGACTACGTTTATCCGCGCACGACCAACAAGATCCTCGAGGCCTATCTGATTTCCAAGGGCGTGAAGCCTGAAGACATCATGATCAACTACACGCCTTTCGGCCATTCCGACTGGCAGACGATCGTTTCCGACATCAAGAAGTTCGGCTCGGCCGGCAAGAAGACGGCGGTCGTCTCGACCATCAACGGCGACGCCAACGTGCCCTTCTACAAGGAACTAGCGAACCAGGGCGTCAAGGCCGAGGATATCCCCGTCGTCGCCTTCTCGGTCGGCGAAGAGGAACTCGCCGGCCTCGATACAGGCCCACTTGTCGGGCATCTCGCGGCGTGGAACTACTTCCAGTCGGTCGACACACCGGCCAATGCCGAGTTCATCAAGACCTGGAAGGCCTATACCAAGAACGACAAGCGCGTGACCAACGACCCGATGGAAGCGCACTATATCGGCTTCAATATGTGGCTGAAGGCCGTCGAGAAGGCCGGCACGACCGATACGGATGCCGTTCTCGACGCGATGATCGGCATCTCGGTGCCGAACCTTTCCGGTGGCTATTCGACGATGATGCCGAACCACCACATCACCAAGCCGGTGCTGATCGGCGAGATCCAGGGCGATGGCCAGTTCGAGACCGTCTGGGAAACCCCCGGCCTCGTCGTCGGCGACGAATGGTCCGACTATCTGCCCGACTCGAAGGACCTGATCTCCGATTGGCGCGCGCCGATGTCCTGCGGCAATTTCAACGTCGCCACCGGCAAATGCGGCGGCAAAGGCTCCTGATTTCATCACGTAGTCATAGACCGGGCGGGCAGTCCGCCCGGGCAATCCTTGCATGACGAAATCCGGGGGCGAGCATCCCTCCGTCCGGTGATGCGGCCGGGCGGAGGGATCTTAACGCCAAAACCTCGACCGAAGCGCCGGTCGCCAGCGCGATGCGCAAGACCCGAGCGAGAGGGCAATGTACCGAATTCTGCAGATCCTGTTTGTTGCGCTCTGCCTGTTGATTTCGACCCATGTGGTCGGATCCCGTGCGGCGGACGACCTTGGCGCGTTGGTCGATCAACTCGGCGTCGCGAAACTCTCTGATATGGACGAGCGCATCTCGGCGCTCGCCAAGACCGGTGATGCCAAGGCCATTCCCGTGCTTGAGGCTCTGGGCGAAGGCGAACTCTACCAGCGCAAGTCCGACGGCAAGGTCTTCCTGGTCAAAGCGCAAGGCGCGGACCTGCTGCTGATTGATCCCGTGACGGGAATGGAAGCTGGGCAAGCGCCGAAGGCGGCCATGCAGAAGGTCAAGGTCAACAATGCCGTGCGTCGCGCCGTGCGCAGCGCGCTCGGCGGCCTGACCCTTTTCAGCGATGACGCGAGCGCGCGGCTGAAGGCGGCGCAATCCATGCTGCAGGCGCCGAACGCCGATGCGCTCGAGGCGATCGAGGCCGCGATTGCGACCGAAAAGGATGCAACTGTTCGTAAGGTTCTCGACGAGGCACGCGCCGTGACGCTCCTCCTGTCAGAGCGAAGCGACGAGGAAAAGCGCCAGGCGATGACACTCCTCGCCGAGGGCAATGGGCGCACCGGGCTTGCCGTTCTGACATCCGCACTCGCAAATGCCGATGCTGCGCTCAAACCCGATATCGAAGCGGCGATTGCCCGCATCGAACAGACCCAGGCGCTCTGGAGCGCCGGCCAGAACGTCTGGTACGGCCTGTCGCTCGGCTCGGTCCTTTTGCTGGCGGCGATTGGGCTTGCCATCACTTTTGGCGTCATGGGCATCATCAACATGGCCCATGGCGAGATGGTGATGCTTGGCGCCTATACGACCTTCCTCGTGCAGGAGGTCATACGCAACTCTTATCCCGGCCTTTTCGACTGGTCGCTGGCGATCGCGCTGCCGCTCGCCTTTCTGGTGACCGGCGCCGTCGGCCTTGCGATCGAACGCGGCGTCATCCGCTTCCTTTATGGGCGCCCGCTGGAGACGCTGCTTGCCACCTGGGGCATTTCGCTGATCCTGCAGCAGGCGGTGCGATCGATCTTCGGGCCGACGAACCGCGAGGTCGGCAACCCCTCCTGGATGGCTGGTGCCTTCGAGCTCGGCGGGTTGACGATCACCTGGAACCGGCTGTGGATCATCGTCTTCGCGCTGACGGTTTTCGCGGCACTTCTGTTCCTGCTCAAGAAAACGCCGATGGGCCTGCGTATGCGGGCCGTCACACAGAACCGACGCATGGCGTCCTCCATGGGCATCCGCACGCCCTTCGTCGATGCACTCACCTTCGCGCTTGGTTCCGGCATCGCCGGCATGGCGGGAGTGGCGCTTTCGCAGATCGACAATGTCTCGCCCAATCTCGGTCAGGGCTACATCATCGACAGCTTCATGGTCGTCGTCTTCGGCGGTGTCGGCAATCTCTGGGGCACGCTCGTCGGCGCCTTCTCGCTCGGCATCCTCAACAAGTTCCTGGAACCCTATGCCGGCGCCGTGCTTGGGAAGATCCTCGTCCTGGTCCTGATCATCCTCTTCATCCAGAAGAAACCGCGCGGCCTCTTCGCGCTCAAGGGAAGGGCGGTTGAAGCATGATCACCTCGTTTCTGATGAAATCGCTCGATCGCAGCATCCTCATTGTCGTGGCGATCCTCGTTGGCCTCGCGCTCCTCGTTCCAGCGCTCAACCTTTTGACCGCGCCCAACCATCCGTTGCATGTGCCGACCTACCTGGTGTCGCTGTTCGGCAAGTATCTCACCTATGCGTTGCTGGCGCTGGCGCTCGATCTCGTCTGGGGTTTCTGCGGTATCCTTTCGCTGGGCCATGCTGCCTTCTTCGCGCTCGGCGGCTATGCCATGGGTATGTATCTCATGCGCCAGATCGGTGCGCGCGGCTCCTACGGCAATCCGCTGCTGCCGGATTTCATGGTGTTCCTCAACTGGAAGGAACTGCCCTGGTTCTGGTACGGCTTCGACATGTTCTGGTTCGCCGCATTGATGGTCGTACTGGTGCCGGGTGTGCTTGCTTTCGTCTTCGGCTGGTTCGCCTTCCGCTCGCGCGTCAACGGCGTCTATCTCTCGATCATCACTCAAGCGATGACCTATGCGCTGCTGCTCGCCTTCTTCCGCAACGACATGGGCTTCGGCGGCAACAACGGGCTGACCGACTTCAAGGAGATTCTCGGCTTCAACATCCAGGCGGATGGCACGCGCGCCGTACTCTTTGCCGCCTCTGCACTGATGCTGGCGAGCTGCCTTGTTCTCACTGCTGCGATCGTGCGCTCCAAATACGGCAAGGTGCTCGTGGCGGTGCGCGACGCCGAGAGCCGAACCCGCTTCCTCGGCTATCGGGTGGAACACATCAAGCTCTTCGCCTTCACCGTCTCGGCGATGATGGCGGGCATCGCCGGTGCGCTTTATGTGCCGCAGGTCGGCATTATCAATCCCGGCGAGTTCGAACCCGGCAATTCGATCGAGGTGGTAATCTGGACGGCGGTTGGCGGCCGCGGCACGCTGATCGGGCCGATTGTCGGCGCCATTTTCGTCAATGGTGGAAAAAGCATCTTCACGGCGGCGTTTCCAGAATTCTGGCTCTTTGCGCTCGGCGGTCTCTTCGTGCTCGTCACCTTGTTCCTGCCGAAGGGCATCGTCGGAACGGCCGGCACCTATTTCACCCGCCGTCGCGCTGAACGAAAGGCGCGCGCGAACGAAGCGCCGGACAATCTGGCGGTTGAACCCATGGCGGCGGAGTAAGCGACATGAACCAGACCATCGGCCAGAGCAAGCCCACGAGCATTCTCTATCTTGACGGCGTTTCCGTCTCCTTCGACGGCTTCAAGGCGCTGAACGCGCTCTCCTTCGTCATCGAGCCCGGCGAACTCCGGGCGATCATTGGCCCGAACGGTGCCGGCAAGACGACGATGATGGACATCATCACCGGCAAGACCCGGCCTGATGAGGGGCAGGTCTTCTTCAAGGGCGAGATCGACCTGACGAAGAAGGACGAGGCGGAGATTGCATCGCTCGGCATCGGCCGCAAGTTCCAGAAGCCGACCGTCTTCGAAAGCCATACGGTGTGGGACAATCTCGAACTTGCTCTCAACCGGAAACGGGGGGTGTTTCCAACGCTCTTCTATCGTCTGACGGCCGAGGACAAGATCCGCATTGAGGATATCCTTGCGACCATCCGGCTCACGGCTCGCCGCGACGATCTCGCCGCCAACCTTTCGCACGGCCAGAAGCAATGGCTGGAGATCGGCATGCTGCTCGCTCAGGAACCGGAACTGCTACTGGTCGACGAACCGGTCGCTGGCATGACGGACGCGGAAACGGCCGAGACGGCCGTTCTGCTCAAGGAGATCGCCAAGACCCGATCCGTCGTCGTCGTCGAGCATGACATGGGTTTTATCCGCGAATTGGGGGTCAAGGTTACCTGCCTTGCCGAAGGTATGGTGTTGGCGGAAGGCTCGATCGACTTCGTCAGCAGCGATCCGAAGGTGATCGAGAACTATCTCGGGCGCTGATTTCGATGCCGGAATTGTTTGAGGAGGGCGCGTCATGCTGAGTGTCGAAAACATCAATCTTCACTACGGTGCCGCGCAGGCGCTGCGCAATGTGTCGATCACCGCCGAGATGGGCAGGATCACCTGTGTGCTCGGGCGCAACGGCGTCGGCAAGTCGAGCCTGCTTCGGGCCGTCACCGGCCAGCATCCGGTCAGCGCCGGTGCGATCGGCTTCAACGGCGTGGCACTCGCGGGCATGGCACCTTACCGTCGCGCCAAGGAAGGCATCGGCTACGTGCCGCAGGGCCGTGAGATCTTTCCACTGCTGACGGTCAAGGAAAACCTCGAAACAGGTTTCGCGCCGTTGAAGCGCGCAGATCGCTCCATACCGGAGGATGTCTTCAATCTCTTCCCAGTTCTTCGCTCGATGCTCGGGCGTCGCGGCGGGGATCTCTCCGGTGGCCAGCAACAACAACTGGCGATCGGCCGGGCGCTGGTGACGCGCCCGAAGATATTGGTGCTCGATGAGCCGACCGAGGGCATCCAGCCTTCGATCATCAAGGATATCGGCCGGGCAATCCGCTACCTCCGGGATTCGACCGGCATGGCAATCCTGCTTGTCGAACAATATCTCGATTTTTGCCGGGAACTTGCCGACCACGTCTATATCATGGACCGCGGCGCCGTGGTTCACGAGGGGCCGCCCGAGACGTTGGATACGGCAGAGGCGCGGCGTCATCTCACCGTGTAATCACTTTCGCGGGCACCGGTGACGGCGGCTCGACGCCGTGTGGTTCAAGTGCGGCGCCACCCGTTCCCCTTTTCGCTCCGACAGAGGCTGCTGATTTCGCCTTCTGGGGATTGTTTGCCTCGGAACAAGCTGCCGCCAGCGATCTTCTCGGTGAAATTCTCATTTTGCCATGAAAGCGCCAACAAAGCGCACTAAATCTATGCAGTAACTTACGTAATTTCTTGAGAATGGTGCGGTTTGGGTGTAGGACATCCTAAGCGAAAGAGTGCGGCCGTCACAACCCGTTGCTTCTGGCGGATGCCCGAGGAGCGGACTTGTGGCGGCCTTCTTGTTCACGAAAGCGAAGTGACATGTTGACCAAAAAAGGAAAATACGGGCTCAAGGCCCTAGTCGACCTGGCTCAACTGGAGCCCGGAGAGACCGCCTTCATCACCGAGATCGCAACGCGGAACAATATTCCGAAGAAGTTTTTGGACGCGATCCTGCTCGAGTTGCGCAATGCCGGCATCCTTCGTTCGAAGAAGGGCCCAGGCGGGGGGTACTCGCTCTCCCGGCCTGCCTCCGACATTCGCATCGGCCAGGTGATCCGCACGCTGGATGGGCCGCTGGCGCCGATCCGCTGCGCCAGCCGCACCGCCTTCGAGGCCTGCGACGATTGCGCCGATCCGGTGAACTGTCATGTGCGCAAGTCGATGAGCGATGTCCGCGACGCGATCGCCTCGATCCTCGACAACATGACGCTGGAGCAGTTTGCAGCCAACGACAATGCTTCTGAGATCGTGGCGCTGCGCGATGCGGAGGCCGGTTGAGGCGGTCAACGGCCGGTAGGACATTTCCAAGGGCCGCCTCCATGTGGAAACACGTTGCTGTTATTATCTATAGAATAAGTGCATTATTTTGCCTCAACCAAGGAGAGGCGGATGAGCAACGTACATTTCCTCAGGGAACAAACACCGGCCAGCAGCAGCGCCGAACAAGATGAAACGCGGCGGGAGCTGTTTGTCCGCGCCGAGGCACTATCACAGGACCTCACCCGCAGAGGCGCCGAGCTCGATCGCGTCGGCGCACCGCCGCGGGAAGAGATCGAGGCACTCCGCCAGGCCGGCCTTTTGACCGCGCTGCATTCGCCGGAGGTTGGCGGTGCGGGCTTGAGCTGGGTAGACGGGCTCCGGCTGGTGCGCATCATCGCCCGTGGCGAAAGCTCGATCGGCCAATTGCTTGGCTATCACTACGTCAACAGCCAGTACGTCTACTGGGCCGCTGCCGATCCCAAACAGGCCTGGGTGCTTGGAGCGGAGACCGTCGAGCGCCAGCTTTATTGGGGAGCCGCGGTCAACCCGCGCGATCCTGGCCTGACATTGGAGCGGCGTGGTGGCCATTATGTGCTGAACGGCCGCAAGACCTTTTCGACCGGCGCCCATGTCTCCGACCGCATCAACGTCAACGCTGCGATCGACGGCAAGATCGCCAATTTCGTCGTGCCCACCGATCGTCCCGGCTATGTCGTCAACGACGACTGGGACAACATCGGCCAACGCCTGTCGGACAGCGGCAGTGTCGAGTTCCGCGATTTTCCCGTCTACGAGCGCGATTTCATCTTGCCGCTGGCCGATCCCTCCGATCCGCCCCCGGTGCAGGCGACTTTCAACACGCCGCTGATCCAGCTCGTCTTCGTGAATTTCTACCTCGGCACGGCCGAAGGCGCGCTTGCCGCAGCCCTTAACTATGTGCGTAGCACGACGCGCCCCTGGATCACATCTGGCGTCGAACGCGCCAGCGATGATCCCTATATCCTCGAACGGATCGGCGAGCTCCAGGCGAGCCTGAAGGCGTCGGTCGCCTTGGCCGATGCGGCAGCCGCGACCGTCGAGGCGGCCCTGTCGCAGGGCCGGTCCGTGACGGCCGAGGCGCGTGGCCAGGCTGCGATCGAGGCCTACGCGGCCAAGGTTCACTCGACCCACGTTGCGCTCGACGTGACGACGAAGGTCTTCGAGTTGATGGGCGCGCGGGCAACGGCGGGGCATTATCGCTTCGATCGCTACTGGCGCAATGTCCGCACCCACACGCTGCATGACCCGGTCGCCTACAAGGCCCGCGAGGTTGGCGACTTCGTCCTGAACGGGCGGATACCGCCGGTCAGTCTCTATAGCTGAACCTACCCACGCGCATGATTGGTTCTCCCTGCAAGAAAAAAGCCGCCCGGACCAGGTCCAGGCGGCGTTTCTTTGATAGGCCGACTCACGCGGAAGCTGCGATCGCTGTTCTCGTTGCCCCAAGATCCCGATAGCCGGCGCCCGGATGGGGTGCCGCCAGCCTTGGCCCGGCGCCGAAGAGCTTTTCCCTGAATGTGCCCTGGCGATAATCGGTCTTGTAGACGCCACGCTTCTGCAGTTCCGGTACCAGCAAATCGACGGCGTCTTCGAAGGTTTCCGGCGTCACCGCATAGGCAAGGTTGAAGCCGTCGACATCGGTGTCCTCGACCCATTCCTGCAAGAGGTCGGCGACAGTCGAGGGTGAGCCGACGAAGACGGGCCCGAAGCCGCCGATGCCCACCCAATCGGCCATTTCACGAACGGTCCAGACCCGGTCCGGATCGATGGTCGTGAAGGTCTCGACGGCGGATTGCACCGCATTGGTGTAGCGATGGCGCAAGGGTTCGTCCGGCGCGAACTGGCCGAAATCGATGCCCGTCCAGCCGGAGATCAGCGCCAAAGCACCTTCGTAGGAAACGTGCTTGCGGTACTCGTCGAACTTCTTCTTCGCCTCGGCATCGGTTTCGCCGAGGATCACCGTCTGCAGATTGAAGGCAAGGATTTCGCGCGGGTTTCGGCCGGCCCGCAATGCCGCCTCCCGAACATTGGCGACATAGCGTTTCAGCACCGCCTTCGACGGTGCCGCGACGAAGATGCATTCGGCGTGCGCCCCGGCGAAGTCCTTGCCTCTGCTTGAAGAGCCCGCCTGGTAGAGCACCGGCGTGCGCTGCGGCGATGGCTCGCTCAAATGGATGCCTGGAACCGTGAAATGGCGGCCGCGATGGTTGATCGGATGCACCTTGTCTGGATGGGTGAAGATGCCGGTCGCGCGGTCGCGCACCACCGCTCCGTCTTCCCAGCTCCCCTCCCAGAGCTTGTAGCAGACTTCAAGATATTCCTCGGCCAGATCATACCGGTCGTCATGGCGCGTCTGCTGCGCCTGGCCAATGTTGAGTGCGCCGCTGTTCAGGTAGGAGGTGACGATGTTCCAGCCGATGCGCCCTTTGGTCAGATGGTCGAGCGTCGAGATGCGGCGGGCGAAGGTGTAGGGGTGTTCGAAGGAAAGCGACGCCGTCAGGCCGAAGCCGAGATGTTCCGTTTCATAGGCCATCGTCGGTACGAGCTGTAAGGGGTCGTTGACCGGGATCTGAGCCGAATGCCGAAGCGCCGCCTCGGCATTATCGTTCAGCACATCATAGACGCCGAGCACGTCGGCGATGAACAGCCCGTCGAATTTGCCGCGCTCGAGTGTCTTCGCCAGATGGACCCAATAGTCGAGATCCTTGTAGCGCCAGGACTGGTCTTGCGGATGGGTCCACAACCCCGGCGACTGATGGCCGACGCAGTTCATGTCAAAGGCATTCAGCCGGATTTCGCGACTCATGGAGCCCTCCTTCGGGCAAGGTTGGGCATTACCCGAAGCGCCGATCACGCCTCCGGCCGCCTATGTGCTACGGGTGGGATCAAAGCGCGCCGTTCTTCGGCGGCTTGACGCCGTTCAGGTGGTAGTTGCCGACGACGTGATGCTTCCAGCGCACCGGGTCGTGCAGCGTGTGGGTGCGGGCGTTGCGCCAATGCCGGTCGAGGTTGAGCCCGATCTTCGTCGAGGCGGTTCCCGACAGTTCGAAGAGCGTGTTGCTCGCTTCCAAAGCGATCTCGGTGGTCAGAACCTTCGCTGCGGCAACGGCAAGCGTTGCCTCGACGACGCTTTCCTCGGTGCCGTTGATCTGCGCGACATCGACCTTCTTGCCCGCCCGTTCGACGGTGGCTGTCGCCGCCTCCAGGCGGATGGCGAGTTGGCCGATGCGGGCGATCGTGAGGGGATCATCGGCTGCGCGCTCGACGCCGCTGTCCATCCAGGGGCGTGCATGATTGCGTACGAACTCGAGCGTTTCGGCAAAGGCTGCCCGCGCGATGCCAAGGTCGATGCCGGCGTGGATGATCTGGCCGACGGAGCCGATCGTCGTCGGTCGCTCGAAGCCGCGGTGGTGGCGCACCACCGCATCGGCGGTGACATGGACATTTTGTAGCACGGTCGTGCCGCTGCCGGTCGTGCGTTGTCCGAAGCCATCCCAGTCGTCGATGATCTGCAAGCCTTCCGCCCCGCGCGGCACGAAGGCCATGGTCAGCTTTTCATTCGGATCGAGTGCGAAGACGACGATCCATTCGGCAAACAGCACGCCGGTTGAATAATACTTGCGGCCGTTCAGACGGAAACCGAGACCATCGGGCGTCAGCCGCGTCGCATAGTCGCCGACGGTTTTCGTGCCGCGCTCGGAAAGGGCGTTGCCGAAGCGGTCGCCGGCAAGCGCCCGGCCGAAGAAGAACGCCTTTTGCTCCTCCGTGCCGTCGTTGCGCAGCGCTTCCAGAATGTAGAAATGGTTCTGCGGGATCTGACCGATCGAGGAATCGGCTTCCGAGAGGATCGCGGTGATCTCCGCCAGAACCGCATTGGAAACGTCGATGCCGTCATATTCCGGCGGCACGGTGATCGCCAGCAGGCCGGATTGAGCCAGCGCATCGAGTTCGTCGAAGGGCAGGATGCGATCCGTATCCCGCTCATTGGCGCTCTTGGCGAATTCCGCAGCCAAGTCCCGGGCGACCGACAGAGCTTCCTCCTCGCTCTCGATCCGGTGCGCCGGGGCTCGTGTTTTCTCTGAAAGCCGCGAGATCGTTCCCATGTGACTGCTCCCTATCGATTGAGGTGCATATCAGTGAATTATCTGGCAAGACCGAGTAAGATAGTATATTCTATAGAAATTATCGATTTGAGATTTTCGTTTCTGCCGCGATGGCGACCGGTGTTTACCTTCGGGGCTGGATCGTTAATATCGAGGCGGGGGGAGACCATGAGACGATACCTAGGTCGAGGCACGCGGCGTTCATGCGTGCCGGCTTTCCGCCAAAAATGTCTGCGGCACAGGGAACCATCGCCCGATTTGCGCATTGCCTCATCGCCCGCAGTTTGACCAGTCGCGTGGCCACAGAGTATCGGCCACCCGACACGAACACAAATACATGCTGACAGAATTGGCCATTCGCGTTTCCCGGCCTTGAACACTGAAGGAGACACAAATGACGAATTTCCTGCCTGCTCTACACGAAGGGCACGCCCCCATCACGCTGCAGAACCTGTTTCGCGATGCTCTGGAGGCCTATGACGACTGGGGCGCAGGTATGCCCGAGCCGCTCGTTGCGTTCGAAGGTAAGCTGCTTCCGATCAGCGAGGTCTTCGAATGGATGAAACCTTGCACCGACATCATGCCGGCGAACCTCATCGGCATTGTCACGGATCGGCTGAACAAACCCTGGAGCGGTGAAGGTCCGCTCGATGAAATGACGGTGTCGACTGCGGCGAGGGTCATGTCTGTCTTGACCAGGCGCCAGTTGCGCAACTTCGGCAGCGGATCGATCGAGGTCTTTGCCGAGCGCTTCAATCATCCGGTGCGTGCCAACGCCTGACGAAACCGCTTTTCGAGGAGCGCGTTCGCGCGCTCCTCACGTTGAAGCGTCCATTCGATCTTACCGCATTCAACCCAACCTCTTCCTTGACGGAGCGCCTTCCCGTAAACACGGGAGAAGGTTGTAGCTCGAGGGGCGAAGCGGCGTGAATTTTCGACAGTTGGAAGTGTTGCGCACGCTCCTGGCGACCGGATCGACGATCGCGGCCGCCAAGACCATGGGGCTCAGCCAATCCGGCGTCAGCCGCCTCCTGCAGCAGCTCGAGGAAGACCTGTCTCTGACGCTGTTTGCTCGCGACAAGGGCCGGTTGATACCGACACCCGAGGCGATGAAACTCGCCGAGGATGCCGAGCACATCCTCTTGGGTATCGACCGCTTCACCAACCTGGCGCAAGATCTGCGCAGCGGTGCAGTCGGTCCCGAAGTCGTGCGCATCGGTCTGCCGAACAGCATGTCCGAGACCTTTGCTCCGGCCATGCTTGCCGACTACGCCAAGGATTTTCCCGGCGTACGGATCGAGACCTTCTTCGATACGACCGTGGCCATCACCCGTCTGGTTGAACAGCGCATCATCGACTTCGGCTTCCTGCGCTATGAGGGGCAACTGAGCGCCGGCATCGAGATGCAGCCGGTCGCAACCGGGGTCAGCGTCTGCGTGATGGAAAAGGGACATGCCCTATCGGCACTCGATACCCTCACGCCCAAGGAACTGCGCGGCGTGCCATTGATCCTGATCGGCCGCCGCCGGCCGACACGGGTCATGCTCGACGAGATCTTCCGCAAGGCGGGCGTGCCGCAGAAGGTCAAGATCGAGACCCACAGCAACAGTTCGGCATGCGCCTATGCGGCCTATGGCCTCGGCGTTGCCATCATCAGCAGCTTCTTCGCCAACCTGCATCGCCATCTGCCGATCGAGATCCGGCCATTCTCGCCGCACCTGACCCAGGATTTCGGCGTTGCGACTGCGTCCGGTGTTCCCTTGTCGCTCGCGGCTCAGGCGCTCATCGACTGCCTCAAGCGACAGGTCGCCACCGTTCACGAGCTGTGAGCGGTTACACTTCCGCTTTCGTCAGAAAGACACTCGACAGGACGGCTTTTACTTTATCCTGCCGGATAACAGGCGCCTTCCGTCCTTTAATCCAAGATTGCCTTGGTGGTAGATCGGGCCTGCCTCTAGGATAAACTTTCGGCTTCCAAGCACCCGAAATACGTCACTTTTGCCGCGGTCGCAGCGTCTATACGTCTCTGAAGCCAACGTGGAAGTGCCGCTCGCCGGCGCTTGGGCGATTGGCCGAGGGTGACTGGCACCTCGATGTGACAGGGCTGACTAGGAAGAGATCTTTCCTACTTGGCGAGGATTGGAGCTCGGTGACTGATCGAGAGAAGGTTGCAGCCAGGGAGGTCCGCCAAAGCCTCCCGCAGGCGGTCTTCAAATGGACCACAAGCCTCCCAGAGCTGCTCTTCCCCTTGCAAAAAACCGAGCATTTCGTTGCCTTCGTCGTCAGTTCCTACTGGCTCTTCCCACCATTCCGCACCGAAGCTCGCTGTTGCCAGTGCCGTGGCTTGTTGGTTTTCACCGTATCGATATGCTCGGATTGCGAACTCCCGGTTGATCGGGAGAAACGTCTCGTACTCCTCCTTCCGCTTCCTCGCCTCTGACAGCACCTCATCGGGAAAGTTGACCCTTGGGAGCAATCGCCGCATGACACGCGACATATCAGATAGATCCGGCAACGCCGCGTATGTATTTCGTCGTTGTTCCGTGAGGTCGAATTCAGCACGAAAATCGACCTGTCCGGTCAACCGTGTCTCATCAAGCATCCTAGCAAGAGCGACGGCAAGCGAGTGATGTGCAGCGACCATCCGTGGAGAAATATGAAAGGACGTTCCAGGGCGTTGCGGACGTGACGGATCGTGGTCCAACGGCCGGAGGACTAGGTCTGCCTCTATCCGGTCAGCTACACGCTCCACCATAAGCGCGTGGAAATTTGCAATTCGGGTCTTGCGAAACGTGCGAAGGGTGAACGCCCGGTCCACCTTCGAAATCGGCAGATCATAGAGTGATGCCCAATCCAGAGTGCGCTGGAAGAGTTCAAGTCCATTAAGCCGGGGGTCGCGCCACTCGTCGAAGAGGAAGCGCGCTCCGGCAAACCTGCGTGCCGCGTTTGAGGCGGTGTCGACTGCGGTGTAAGCACCATCGGGTCCTGATTGCCCCAGCCACGTCACGGCTTCATCGAATGCCAGGTCCTCCATCCGGATCGAAAGACAGCGGGACGGTACCGTCTCTTCCGGCTTGGCAAGCCCCAACGGTTCGATGATTGTGCGGGCAGGAAGCGGCTCGGGTGATATCTCGTCTGCGGGCTTCAGTGCTGGCGTCGTGCGGGCGACGATTTCCGCGGCAGGAGCTAATTCCTCAGACGTGTCGATGTCAAACCTGTAAATGCATCGGTACTCGCAGCCGAGGGATTCCGTCGCCCTGCTCGAAAGTGACAAGCCCTTTAGGCCCCGCGCAAGCTCCTTGGTTACCTCCCGCCGATCGTAGTTTTCTTCGGCGTTCAAATTCCGAAAGAAACTGTTGCGCCAGGACTGTGGGATTTTGGCAGCAATCTGATCGTGGGCGCGGGCTACTTCCGCCTCAGGGTACTTGCGCGCGTTGATCCGGACCTCTAGGTCGACGTCTCCATAACTTTCACGGGCCTCGTCCAGTGCGCTTCCAAACAGACGCATCTCGGTTATGCGCACGATGCGTCTTTCGTCCCGGTTGATCGCGCGAGCCCTCCTAAGGACAGTGGTAACAACGTCGTCGACAGCTTGACGCGTCAGTCTGGGTGTCAGGTCGTCGGCAACGAGCCGGAGACCGTACGCGGTAAGGTCCCAGTCCTTGCTGCTCGTTCCAGCCCACTCGATATATCCAGCGCCCGCCAACTGTCGCAACAGCGCGTCGGCCTCCTCAGGGGGGCGAGGTAAAACCTCGAGCGTTGTTGCGAGCAGATACCGGTTCTTGGTTTGCTCATGCTTTGCAAAGATCTCGCGGATTATCGTGAGGTCGACGCCGGGTACTTCGGGGTGTTTCGACATGCGAAATTTGACTCAAAAGTGTGCACGCGGGGAGTGTGGCTGATCTTGCTTATCTGCGCGGGAGACTGCAAGCCGGTACATAAGTGACCGCCCAAAAACACCTGATCTATCCCGCTGGGAGATGCGGAGAACTGCACCGCTATGCGGCCTCGAGACGGTTGGATCAGCAATAGTCGAGCCCGACGCGCGCGTTTAAGTCGTGCCCGGCAGGCTGCAGGCCGGCGACGTCAGGCCGATTAATAGATCTGCATATATTCCATAAAACATTGTTGGCCGAGATTCACATGTTTCGCGGGATCGAATGCCGCCGATCTCGCGAGAGAACTGGAGCGCTGCCTTGCCGTTCGTCGGGTTCGCCAAGAACCAGATGGCGATGAGCGTTTTCGTGAAGCTCAGCTTCCGCGCATGAAAGGCCTGCCCGAGGTGACGCTGAAACCAGGAACCTTCGGCCCGGTTGGCTCGCACTGCATTCTTCAACAACGCGAGCGAAGGCGCCTGGCAGGAGTAGGTCAAGCCATCCTGTCGCCGTCTCGGCCGAGGGACCATCGCGCTCAGGGTGGCCGCTTCACCTGGCGAGCGGAGGCACTTGCATAATGGGATCGTTTAGCGCGGGCCAGCTTGTGCCTCTTTGACAGCTCGTGGTCTGCTTCTCCAGCTCGCTGACGCAGAGAAAGCAGCCACGGCGGTCATCGCATGTTGGAAGGCGGGGGAGCGGGTCAATTCCGGATCGCCTTCGAACGCCTGGATGATCGACGCGACAGTGGTCTCTTCGCCCAAGGGAACGATACCGAAGCAAGTGCGCGCGCCGACCGCCATGGCGTCTGAGTAGGTGCAACTACCCATCGTTTTCCATCCGCTCGTCGCAGACGAAAGTGAGTTCCACGGCAAACTTCCCCCGCACACGATCTCACGCATGTAGCATCCCTCGATCCGGGCGCCGGTAGACGCCAGCGACAGCGCAAGGGCGCCTTCGAATTCAACATAGGAAACAGGGCGTGGGATATCTGGAAACTCGATTGCCGCCGCGTCCCCGTAGAACTCATCGTGGCTGCACGGCACGGAGAAGACATGTTCTCCGTCGATGCGCCAGTCCTGCGAGGAGGCGTTTTCTCGGCGGCTCATGTTTGAATAAATAGGAATAAATGCCTATTTGGCATTCGGGGCTTTTTTTACTTTCGACATTTCACGCGAATTTCTACACGGCGGCGTGCCATGCCGTTGTCATAGATGTATGACGTTTACTCATAATATTGCGCCATTTTTTTCATTCGATCATAGTTTCCGTAACAAAAGCCGGGCGGGCTGGAGAATCGCGGTAACGCGGGTGGCCAGCCTCAGTACGGGGAACCCATGATCAAGTTCATTCTCAATCGCCTCGTGATGGCGATACCGACGATCGTTATCGTCTCGGTGGCCGTCTTCACGCTCATCCGTCTCATCCCCGGTGATCCGGCGGCGCTGATGCTCGGCGACATGGCCGAGCCGCAGCAGATTGCCGCGATGCGCATGGAGCTCGGCCTCGACCGCAGTATCCCGGAGCAATTCGTCATCTGGGCTGGCAACATTCTTTCCGGTGACTTCGGTACTTCGATCGTAACCAGCGAGCCGGTGCTGCATCTCGTCGTCAGCCGCTTCCTGGTGAGCGCCGAAATCGTCGTCATCGCCGTGTTCCTGGCGAGCTTGATCGCGGTGCCAGCCGGCGTCATTGCCGCCTGGCGACAGAACAGCCTGACCGACCTCGCGCTTGTCGGCACGGCAACAGTGCTTCTGTCGATCCCGACCTTCTGGCTCGGCCTTCTGTTGCTGCTCGCCTTCGGCCTCAAGCTCGGCTGGCTGCCGGTGCTGGGCTACGTGCCGATTTCGGAGAACTGGAAGGCCGGCCTGCTCTATCTGGTGCTGCCGGTCATGACCCTCGTCATTCACGAGATGGGCGTGATTATCCGCATGGCGCGTGCATCGACGCTCGAAGTGCTCAGGCTCGACTACATCACCCATGCCCGCGCCAAGGGCCTCTCCGAAAGCGCCGTCCTCTGGCGCCACGCCTTCAAGAATGCCTTCGGTCCGACCTGGACGATGATCGGCCTGATCCTCGGCAACCTGCTTGGCGGCATCGCCGTGATCGAGACGGTCTTCACCATTCCGGGGCTCGGGCGCCTGATGGTCGACGGCATTTTCCAGCGCGACTACCCGGTCATCCAGGGCTGCCTGCTGCTCGTCGCCTTCTCCTATGTCGTCGTCAACCTCGTGGTCGACCTTCTCTATCCTCTCTTCGATCCGCGGGTGGTGGCAGAATGAGAAAGCTCACTTTCAACGGCGTCATCGGTGGTGGCCTGATTGGGCTGCTGGTTTTCACCGCGCTCGTCGGCCTGATCTGGACGCCTTACGATCCGATGGCGCTCGGCTTCACTTCGCGGCTTGCCGCACCCGGTGCGGCCCATTGGCTCGGCACCGACGAGTTCGGTCGCGACGTCGCAAGCCGGCTGATGGTCGGCGCCCGCGCCAGCGTCTGGATCGGTTGCCTAACCGTCGCCTTTGCCGTCGTCTGCGGCACCTTCATCGGCCTCGTCAGCGGCTATGCTCGCGGCTGGGTCGATGGCGTGATCATGGCCATCAACAATGCGCTTTTGGCCTTCCCCGGCATCCTCTTGGCGCTCGGCCTGCTCGCGGTCTTCGGCGCCAACCAGTACGGCATCATCTTCGCACTCGGCATCGCCTACACGCCGTCGATGGCGCGCGTGGTGCGCGGCGCGGTTCTGTCGCTGCGCGAACGCGAATTCATCGAAGCGTCGCGCGTCATGGGCAATGGCGAGATCTATACGATGCTGCGCCATATCCTGCCGAACTGCGTGGCGCCGATCACGGTGCTGGCGACCTCGATGTTCGGCTGGGCGATCCTCTCGGAAAGCGCGCTCTCCTTCCTCGGTCTCGGTGTACCGCCACCGGCGCCGACCTGGGGCAACATGCTCGCCGCCGGCCGCCCGTTCATCGAACAGGCCGTCTGGCTCGGTTTCTTCCCCGGTCTCTGCATCGCTCTCACCCTGCTCGGCATCAACCTCCTGGGCGATGCACTGCGCGACAAGCTCGACCCCCGCATGCGAGGCCTGAAATGATCGGCAAGACTTCTCTCAGCGTCCCTCTTCTGAGTGTTCAGGGCCTCTCGCTTGCCGTCGCCCACTCCGGCAACCAAGTGGTCAGGAACGTCAGCTTCGACGTCGCTCCCGGCGAGATCGTCGGCATTGTTGGCGAAAGCGGCTCGGGCAAGACGCTCGCCACAAGGGCGATCATCGGTCTCATCCCGCCGGCCGTCCGTCATGTCGGCGGCACGATCCGCTACCGGGGCAGCGACGTACTCGGCATGAAGGACCGGGATCTCCGCCAGCTTCGCGGCGGCGAGGTCGGCGTCGTCTTCCAGGAACCGATGACGTCTCTGAACCCGTCGATGACCATCGGCCGCCAGCTCGAAGAAGGACTGATCCTGCACACCAGAAAGTCGGTGGAGGAGCGCCGCACCGCGATCCTCTCGATGCTGAACCGGGTCGGCATCCGCGAACCCGAACGGGCATTGACCGCCTATCCGCACGAGTTCTCCGGCGGCATGCGCCAACGCATCATGCTCGCCTCGGTGATGCTGTTGAAGCCGGCCCTCTTGATTGCCGACGAGCCCACGACGGCGCTCGACGCCGTCGTCCAGCGCGACGTCATGGAGTTGATGGTCGAGCTTACCCAGGCCGAAGGCACGGCAGTGCTCTTGATCAGCCATGACCTGCCGATGGTCGCCCGCTACACGAACCGTTTCGTCGTGATGGAAAAGGGCGTCGTCGTCGAGCAGGGCCTGACCGACGAGATCCTGCAGGCGCCGCAGCATCCCTACACCCGCAAGCTGCTCTCATCGCTGCCCTACCGCGGCGCGGTGCGTGAACTCGACACGACCCGCACGCCGATGGTTTCGGCGCGCAACATCGTGGTGGAATATCCGGGCCGCAAGGGGCTGTTCCGCAAGCACGAGTCAAAGCGCGCTCTGCATGGCGTCAGCGTCGATATCCATGTCGGCGAGGTTGTGGCGCTTGTCGGTGGCTCCGGCTCCGGCAAGACGACGCTCGGCCGGACCATTGCCGGTCTGGTCCAGCAGACGGAAGGCGAGATCCTATTCCAGGGGCGGGAGCGCAGCGCCGACTGGCGCGACTACCGTCTGAACTGCCAGATGGTGTTTCAGGATCCCTATTCCTCGCTCGATCCGCGCATGACCATCCAGGGACTTGTCGAGGAGGCGCTGCGGCTTGTGCCGGATCTTGACACGCCAGCCAAGCGCCGCCGTGCGCTTGAAACGCTTGAGGAAGTCGGGCTCAGCGCCGATTTCGCCAACCGCTATCCGCACGAACTTTCCGGCGGGCAGCGCCAGCGCGTCGCAATCGCCCGGGCGATCGCCCGGCGACCGAAGTTCCTGATCGCCGACGAGCCGGTCTCCGCGCTCGACGTCACAGTCCGCGCACAGGTGCTGGAGCTCTTCTCCAGCCTACAGAAACGCTACGGCTTCTCGTGTCTGTTCATCAGCCACGATCTCGGCGTCGTTGAACAGGTGGCCGACCGCGTCATCGTCATGCAGGACGGACGCATCATCGAAGAAGGCGATCGCGATCGGATCTTCGATGCGCCTAAGGAAGCCTATACCCGCAAGCTGTTGTCGGCGATCCCGGCGCTCGATCTCAACCAGACCGGCGGCGTCACCCTCAAATGGCGTCTGGAGGCCTGAGATGAATACCGAACTCAAGGCGAGCGCGATCGCCGTCGAACTCAACGCGATCGCTGACGCCGAGCCCTTCGTTACGCGCTTCCTGGTACGCAATCTTCTGACCGGCGTAACCATCGGCCGCGGCGAGCGCGAAGAGACGCCGTCCGCCAGCACCCGCAAGACCTCGATCATGATGGCGGCGCTGAAGGCGGTGGCCGAGGGGCGGCTTCATCTCGACGAGCGCATCACCTACGAGGCGCGCCTCGCCCAGGACGTGGCGAGCGGTATGTTCCGCTACCTGACGCCCGGCATCGTCATTTCGCTCCGTGACGCGATCGTCGGCATGATGGTATTGAGCGACAATGTCTGCACCAAGATGGTGTTTGAACGCCTGACGCTCGAAGAGGTCGATCGCTACTGCAAGGCGCTCGGCATGCTGGGCACGCACCACCGCTTCCTTATCCCGCCGCTGGCGCTGCAACCCGACCACTCGCTCGCTGACGTTACCACGACGACCGCAGCCGACCAGGTGATGCTCCTGGAACTGATCCTGGCGGCTGAGCAGGACGCTGGGGCCGCGGCCAGGCTCGGCATCACTGTCGAACTGGCCGGCTTTGCCGTGCAGACACTCAAGAACCAGGTGCTGCGCTACGGCATCCGCTCGAGGCTGCCGTTCGACACGGTGGTGGCGAGCAAGGGCGGTCGAGGAAAACGCGGCCGTATGGATACCGGCGTCGTCTATCGAGACGGCAAGCCGCTCTATGCCATCGCCGCCTTCACCGATGGTGTGCCCACCCTGATGTCGGGCGGCACGCCCGGCTACACCATCGCCCTCGAAACGATCGGCAAGCTGTCACAGGCCTGCTGGCGCGCCTTTTGAACCGACAACCAACAAGCAGAAAAGAGAGAGGAACCATGAAGACCATACTTCTTGCTGGGACCATGCTGATGAGCGCCTTCGCGCTCGGCCATGCACGCGACCTCACAGTCGCCCAAAGCTCCGACATCCGCAGCAACGAGCCCGGCGTCAACCGTGACGGCAATACGGACTCGGTGATCTTCCACATCGTCGAAGGTCTCGTAGGCTATGCGGAGAACGGCGAAGTGAAGCCGCTGCTCGCCAAGAGCTTCGAGGTTTCTGCCGATGGCCTGACCTATACGTTCAAGCTGCGCGACGACGTCAAGTTCCACAATGGCAAGGCACTGACAGCCGAAGACGTGGTCTGGAACTGGAACCGCTACATGAAGCCGGAGACCAAGTGGACCTGTGCGGCCGACTTCGATGGCAGCAAGTCGATCAAGGTGACGAACGTTGCTGCCGCAGATGCCTCCACCGTCACCATGAGTATCGAGAAGCCGTCCGCCGTCTTCCTCGGCCTGATGGCACGGCCGGAATGCGGTTACACCGGCATCGTCTCGAAGGACTCCGTTGGCGCCGACGGCGCATACGTTGCCCCCATCGGCACAGGCCCGTTCAAATGGGCCGAGTGGAAGAAGGGCGAATATGTCCGGCTCGAAAAGTACGCCGACTACGTCTCGCCCGCCAATGACGGCAAGCCGGATGGTATGGTCGGCTCGAAGCGACCGCTCGTCGACGGCATCAAGTTCATGGTGATCCCGGACGCCTCGACGGTGAAGACGGGCCTGCTCTCCGGTGCGCTCGATACCGCCGAGGTCTCGGCCGATCTCATCGCCGAATTCAAGGACAGCGACACGATGCAGCTCATCGTTCAGCGCAACAACGGCAAGAACCTGCTCTACTTCCAGACCCGCGACAAGGTGCTGAGCAACGTGGCCGTCCGCCGCGCCATGGCCGAGGCGTTGGATCTCGACCAGCTCGTCGCCGCCGTCTCCAACGGCACCGGCGAAGCCAACGCGTCGATGGTCTCGGCGGACTCGATCTTCTACTCCGACGTCCAGAAGACGAAGATCCCGATGGATCTCGAAAAGGCGAAGAAGAACCTGGCTGATGCCGGCTACAAGGGTGAACAGATCACCATCATCGCCAACAAGCGCGGCAACGTGCCGAGCTTCCCCGCGGCCGTCATCGCCCAGGCCATGATGCAACAGGTCGGTCTCAACGTGCAGATCGAAGTGCTCGACTACGCCACCCAGGTCGATCGCCGCCGCTCCGGCAACTACCAGGTCATCTCGCAATCGGTCGCGCCGCGCCTCGATCCGGCACTGATGTACAGTTTCTATGTCGGCAACAAGGACAAGAACGCCTCGCTGATGTGGGACAACCCGAAGGCGGTCGAACTGATGAAGGCGGCGTATGTCGAGGCCGACCAGGCCAAGCGCCAGGCGATCTTCGACGAATTCCACAAGCTGATGCTCGACGAGGTCCCGGGCATCTTCATGTACGACATGGTCGACATCTGGGGCGCTACGAAGAAGCTGCATGGCCAGCCGGTCTGGCAGTCCAACACCCGCCTCTGGGAAGTGACCCTCGACGACTGATCGGCCGTAGCCTGATCTGACCATAGGGATGGCGGCGGCCCTGCCGCCATCTTTGACCCATCGACAGACATACCGATGCGACCGCAGCCCGTGTCGTCGCAAGAGGAAGATTTATGCCAAAGCCAGCCGTACTGACCGCCCTTGCCGAAACCGTCGAAGCGTTGAAGCCCGAATTCGCCGCGATGAGCGATGCGATCTGGGGCCATGCGGAACTGAGCTTTCACGAAGAGAAGTCGGCTGCCGCCCAGATCGCCATGCTGGAAAAGTACGGGTTCCGCGTGACGCGCGGGCTCGCTGAGATAGCCACCGCCTTTGTCGGCGAGATCGGCGAGGGTAGCCCGGTGATCGCCTTCCTTGGCGAGTTCGATGCGCTGGCCGGCTTGAGCCAGGTGGCCGGCGTCGCCGAACCGCAGGCGGCGGTCGAGGGTGGTACGGGCCATGGCTGCGGCCACAATCTGCTCGGCACCGGCTCGATGCTCGCCGCCGTCGCGCTTGCCCGCTACCTCAAAGAGAACAGGCTTCCGGGCACGATACGCTATTACGGCTGCCCCGGCGAGGAGGGTGGTTCCGGCAAGACCTTCATGGCGCGCGCCGGCGTCTTTGCCGATGTCGATACGGCGCTGACTTGGCACCCGGCGCCCTTCAACGGTGTCCGTTCGACCAACAATCTCGCCGTTCTCGAAATCTATTACCGCTTCAAGGGCGTCTCGGCGCACGCGTCGAACGGCGCGCATCTCGGCCGCAGCGCGCTCGACGCGCTGGAACTGATGAATGTCGGCGTCAATTTCCTGCGCGAGCACATGCCGCAGGATTGCCGCGTCCACTATGCGATCACCGATGCCGGCGGCAAGGCGGCAAACGTCGTCCAGGCGCGTGCCGAGGCGCTCTATCTCGTTCGCGCGCCGCAGATGCCGGAAGCGCTGGCGCTTGCCGCTCGCATCGACAAAATTGCCAAGGGCGCCGCCATGATGACCGAGACCGAGGTCGAGATCGTCTTCGACCGGGCGGCGACGAATCTCCTGCCCAACCTTGCCTTGGAAACGGCGATCCACCAGAACATGGTGGCGCTCGGCCCGGTTCCCTTCGACGAGGCCGACATCGCCTTTGCCAAGGAAATCCAGAAGACGCTGACGCCGGAGGCGATCTCAAGCAGCATCCGGCTTTACCAGATCAAGGGTGACGTCTTCGCCAACAGTCGTCTCGACGGTTCGACGGGCTTGCATGTCGGTCTCCGGGATTTCGAGGGGCAGTCGCATTTCCGCGCCGGCTCGACCGATGTCGGCGATGTGAGCTGGATCACCCCGACCGCACAGTGCTGGGCGCCCGCCTGGGCGATCGGCACCGCGCCGCATACCTGGCAGGTCGTCGCACAGGGCAAGAGCGCGGCCGCGCACAAGGCCTTCGCCCATGCGGCGAAATCATTGGCGGCAACGGGTCTCGATCTGATCCTCGATACCAATCTGCTGGCGCGTGCAAAGGCGGAGTGGCGCGAAAAAACGGAGGATAAACCCTATCAGTGCCCGATCCCGCCTCACATCGGCCCCAAGCTCTGATCGCCGATTTGACGGCTCTATCGAACGTCCGCGCCGCCATTCGCGGGCGTTTTTCTTTGCGAGATGGCACCTTCAGCCCGCCGTTCGCTATGGCCTCCGATCGTGGTCCAAGTCTTGACGCGAATCATAAGCTCAGGCATCTCTGTTACGGACTTTTTCGAATAAGTGCTGATTGGCCGTATTTGAATGGAATCTCTGTTAATGCTCTCCGGCCGCGTCGGGTGGTCAGGTGCATGCAAGGAGTATGGCGGAATGAATATGACGGCAACCCAGGCAAGGCAGGACGCGGATCACTCCCAGGCTCGCCGTCCGGCCGACGAAGCGATCGCCGCGGATGCGCGCGCTCTTTCCGAACAATTGAAGGCGATGCGTGAGCGGCTGTTCCCGCCGACCGCGATGAAGACGCTACGAAGCTTCACCTCCGGCGAGGCGGCCAAACTGATCGGCGTCTCCGACGGCTATCTGCGCCAGCTCTCGCTTGCCGGAGAAGGGCCGCAGCCGGACACCGGGCTCGGAGGTCGCCGTTCCTATACGCTCACCGACATCAACGCGCTGCGCCGTCATCTAGCCGAACAGGCGCTGGCCAAGGGCAATGCCGCCAAGGCTCGCAGCTATCTGAAATGGCGCGACGCAGAGGCGGGCGAGCATCTTCAGGTCATCTCGGTCACCAACTTCAAGGGCGGCTCCGGCAAGACCACCTCGTCGGTACACATCGCCCAGTATCTTGCCATGACCGGCCACCGGGTGCTGGCCGTCGACCTCGACCCGCAGGCTTCGCTCTCGGCGCTCTTCGGCTATCAGCCGGAACTCGACCTCACCGGCAACGACACGCTCTACGGCGCGATCCGTTACGACGCCGAAGCCCGCCCGCTCAAGGACATCATCCGCAAGACCTATTTCGACGGTCTCGATCTCGTGCCCGGTAATCTCGAACTTCAGGAATTCGAACACACGACGCCGCAGGCACTCAGCGCCCGCCACAATGGCAGCGATGCCGGCCCACTGTTTTTCGCCCGCGTGCAGACCGCACTCGCCAGCGTCGCGGACGACTATGATGTCGTCATCATTGACTGCCCGCCGCAGCTCGGCTACCTGACGCTCTCGGCGCTCTGCGCTTCGACATCCGTCATCGTCACGGTGCACCCGCAGATGCTCGACGTCGCCTCGATGAACCAGTTCCTCTATATGACGTCGGATCTCCTCAGCGTCGTGCGCGAGGCCGGCGGCGAGCTGAATTTCGATTTCCTGCGCTACCTCGTCACCCGCTTCGAACCGAATGACGGACCGCAGGCGCAGATCGTCGGCTTCATGCGCTCCCTCTTCGGCGATCGTGTCTTGACATCGGCCATGGTGAAATCGACGGCGGTTTCGGATGCCGGCCTGACGAAGCAGACACTCTACGAGGTCGGGCGCGAGAATTTCACGCGCGCCACCTATGACCGCGCGGTCGAATCGCTGAACGCCGTCAACGGCGAAATAGAAGCACTCATTCATGCGGCATGGGGGCGCTGATCGACATGGCTGGTAACCGCAAGAACGAACTGCGCGCTCTTTTCTCCGGCAACGTGCCGGCATCGGCCCCGGCCGCGCCGGCTGACCAAACGCAGCCTGCCGCCGTAACGAACGCACAACCCGCCAAGCCATTGGCGGCCAAGGCGCCGCTCGCCGAAGTGCCGCGGGCAGCCTCTGGCGCGATCAAGGCCATGGGCCTTTCGCTCGGCACCATCACCCGCGAAGCGGAAGAGGCGCGCGTGCTGCGCGAAGCCTTGCACCAGGGCGAGCGCGTGGTCGAACTCGATCCGGACCTGATCGATGCCTCCTTCATCGAGGACCGGCTGACCGACGGCGAGACTGATGACCCGGACTTCCTGGCGCTCGCCGACAGCATTCGCGACAGCGGCCAGCAATCGCCGATCCTGGTGCGGCCGCATCCGGAGAAGCAGGGCCGCTACCAGACGGCCTATGGCCACCGGCGCCTCAACGCCGTCCGTAGCCTTGGCATCAAGGTCAAGGCGATTGTTCGGCCGCTGACCGACGACGAACTGGTGCTCGCCCAGGGCAAGGAGAACGCCGAGCGTCGCAACCTCTCCTTTATCGAGCGGGCGATGTTTGCTTCCGCGCTTGCCGACCGCGGCTTCGACCGCAAGGTGATCGGTGAGGCGCTTGCCGTACAGAAGAGCGAGCTGTCGCGTCTGATCCAGGTGGCCGAAGGCGTGCCTCCGGTGATCGCGCGCGCCATCGGCCCGGCGCCCAAGATCGGCCGCGAGCGCTGGATGGCGTTTGGCGCGCTGCTCGAAGACGATGCTGCGGTGCAGGTCGCGCAGGAGGAAAGCCGTTCACGCCGCTTCCTTGAAGCCGAAAGCGATCATCGCTTCCAGATTCTCTTCACCCGGCTGTCGCGCAAGCCGAAGTCGGAGACGGTGAAACCGGAGACGCTGGTCGACGCCGGCGGACGGGCCTTCGCCAAGCTCAAGCGCGATGGCAAGAACGCCCGAATCGAATTTGCGGCGGATGTCGATCCGTCTTTCATCGACGAGGTGGCTGAGCTGCTCGCTAAGCATCATGCCGCCTTTGCATCCGGCCGCGAGGGCTGACGACGGCCCCGCAACCAATTTCAGCTTAAATCCATCGCCATCCCCCGTCTAATCACCGGGGATGTTCGCGTTTCAGAGCTTCGGCACGGATCCTGTGGTAACTGGGGCGCTTTTTGGAAGCATAAATTAGGTATGAAAAGTATAACATCGCCTTTTGCAGTTGTGGATCAGTGAATACTTTTGTCTGTGAGGTGCGGCGTATAGAAGAAATACAGCCGGCGCGACGACGCGTCGGTCCGCGGGGAAATACAATACGGTCGGCAGGTCCTGGGACAGTCCGAAGAGCTCCGTGGGCGCCTGACCGAGGCACATCCGCGTTGCGGAGAAAAACAGCTCGCCCAGCTCGTTAGTCTGCGATGTCAGGCTCAAGCCTTGAGGGGTCATTGATACACCGAGCCGCGCCCAGTTCCGTGTCTGTCCAGCTCTTCGTGGTCCCAGCTCCTTACGGGGCCGTCCGATCCGGTCCAGAGCGACAGCAGTACGTCCTGTGACACGCCGTCGATCGTCCAGGTGGAGCGGATATCAACCTGCGCCTGCTCGTTGGCGGGGAATTGCGCGAACCTGCCGGACGGCGTCTCGTTTAGCAGTCCCAACAGACCGAAGATGGCCTCCAGCACTGTCGTCTTGCCATAGGCGTTCTTCGCCAGCACCATGTAGATGTTCGCCGGGCCTGCGGCATAGGGATCCTGTGATCCGGACTCAATCCCGAAGAAATCAAGTTCGCGCTTACCGTTACGGAACGGGCCCAGCTCGTCGACCGTCAGACGGATCAGCTTCCAGTCCGAAACCGTTATATTCTGCTTCTCTATCTCAGTGTCTCGTTGATGTCTGAGGGTAGAACCCTGCTGGCGAAATGACACCGTGGGCTCAACCCCACTGCCCCAATTGCGCGTTTTTTTCCGACTTGCATCACGCCACTCGCGGAGATTGCGATTGCGGGATCAGCCGAATAGTCTCACCAAACAGTCAGCAGAGGGCGGCCATGAAACCTATCGTTCTGATCGCAGCTATGGATGCGGGCCGTGCTATCGGCAGAGGCAACGATATTCCATGGCACATCTCCGGCGTTTTCAGGGATCTGACAATGGGGAATGCCCTGATCGTGGGGCGCATGACCTACCGCTGAATCACAGAAATTGAGGATGAACCCAATTAAATGCAAAATGACATGTGACTTCGTCACGAGGCACTACCGTGCGGGGACCCGGTCTCCCGGTCTCAATCCGCTCCGTAGGAGCCTGCCCTACTGCCCGGACTATGGAAAGCCTGCTGGAAATAGGAGCGAAGCGCCGTCATTGCCGGCGTGAACTCGGTGCCTCTGCGCCAGGCGAGGCCGACATCCATCGCCGGAACCGCGTCGCGCACGTCGATCGTTTCGATACGGCGCCCTTCCAGCGACCAGGGTCGGTGGACCATGTCGGAGAGGATCGCCACGCCCTGGCCGTTGGCGACCAGAGAACGAACCGCCTCGACCGACGACGTCCGAAGGATGACCCGCGGCTGATAGGTCGATGCGCTCCAATATTTGAGCGAGGTGTGCGCGGCCTCGTCGACCGTTAGCATGATATAGGGTTCCTGGGCGATCTCGCGAAAGCCGACAGTGTCGCGCGCGAGCAGCGGATGCTGGGCCGGAACCCAGAGCCGTCGCGTCGAGCTCATGAGCTTCTCGGTCGTGAGCGCCGGATTGAGGATGTTGGAGGTCAACAGCACGGCCATGTCGTAGCGATTGGTCAGCAGGCCCTCCTCGATCGATTCGCGATTGAGCTCGAAGAGCTGAACGTCGAGTTTCGGGAACAGCCGCCGCAGCCGCTCGATGTGTTGCGGCAGAAAGTAGCCGATCACCGTGTAGGTAGCGGCGATGGCAAGGGTGCCCTCGACTGAGCTGCTGACGACATTGAGATGTGTCGCCTCGTCGACCTTCTTCAGAATTTCATAGGCATGCGAAAGAAACTGACGGCCTGCCATGGTCAGGTCCATGCCGCTCGGCGTCCGCAGGAACAGACTGGCCCCGACGATGCGTTCCAACTCCTTGATCGCGGTGGTAATGGCCGATTGCGAAATGGAGAGATCGATAGCGGCCTGCGAGATCTGCCCGAGTTCGGCGGTCGCGACGAAATAGCGAAGCTGGCGAAGGCTGATCGACATCGATTTCTCTTCTGATTTTTCGATAATGCGTGCCAGTGAATCAGAAAGTCTGCTGTCTTCTTATGCAGACAATTGATCGAAACACAGGCAGACTGGCTTAAGTGCAGATTCCAACAGTATTTTCTCACAGGCGATGTTGCAACTGCGAATTCTGAAAATCAGATATGCGGCATATAAAAATAGAATTTTTCAAATGCACGAAGTGCGCCTAGCGTTCCCTTCATTGAAAGTTCGGTCGCCTTTCGAGGTGGCCTTGATCGAAGGGAATGATTTTGCTCGAGGTCGTCGACATCAACTGTGACATGGGAGAGGCCTTCGGTCGCTGGCACATCGGCGACACGGACGATGCGACCCTGATGACGCTGATCAGCTCCGCCAATATTGCCGCCGGCTTCCACGCCGGAGACCCCAATCTGATGGACGAAACCGTACGGCTCGCTGCCGAGCATGGCGTCGGCATCGGGGCGCATCCGGGCTATCGTGATCTGCAGGGCTTCGGTCGCCGCAAGATCGGCGGCACGGCACGCGAGCTGGTCAACGATATCGTCTACCAGGTCGGCGCTATCCGGGAGTTCGCGAGACGCCATGGCGCCAGCCTGCAGCATGTCAAGCCGCACGGCGCCCTCTACATGGAGATGGCCGTCAACCGCGAGCTTTCACAGATCTTCCTGCAGTATATGCGCACGGTCGCTCCGACGGCGTTCGTTTTCTGTATGGCGGGCTCGGAGACGGAAATCGCTGCGCGCGAAGTCGGGCAGCCGGTCATTCGCGAATTCTATGCAGATCGCGACTACGACGATAGCGGCTCGATCGTCTTCACCCGCGACGCCGGTCGTCCCGATGCAGCAGCGATCGGACGAAAGGTGGTGCGCGCCTGCAAGGAAGGTCGCGTGCGCACAGTAACCGGTAGCGACGTCGACATCGCTTTCGAATCCATCTGTTTCCATTCCGACACGCTCGGCGCACTCGATATCGTGCGCCTCATGCGGGAAGCGCTTGCGGCGGAGGGTATCCGCATCGCTCCTGTTTCACAGCTCAAGACCAAATGACAAAGCGGAGGCAACCATGAGCAAGCACGAAATCCGATCGCCCCTTCCAGGAACCTTCTATCGGTCGTCTGCTCCGGATGTCCCGCCCTTCAAATCGGACGGCGATGCCGTGGCCTCGAACGAGGCGATCGGGCTGATCGAAGTGATGAAGACCTTCCAGGAAATCCAGGCCGGAGTTGCCGGAGGCAGCATCCGCTTCCTCGTCGACAATGAGGAGCCAGTCATGGCCGGTCAGGTGATCGCCGAGGTGGAACAATGACGATCCGCTCGGTCCTGATTGCCAATCGCGGCGAGATCGCGGTGCGTATCATTCGCGCAGCAAAGGCGCTCGGCATCCGCACGGTCCAGGTCTACAGCGCTGCGGATGCGGATACACTGGCGGTGAAGCTCGCGGACGAAGCCATCGAAATCGGCCCGCCGGCGCCGAAGAAATCCTATCTCGACATTGCCGCCGTTATCGCCGCTGCAAGACGCGCCGGCGTCGACGCCGTGCATCCGGGCTACGGCTTCCTGTCGGAGAACGGCGATTTCGCCGATGCGGTGGTGGCTGCCGGCATGATCTTCGTCGGCCCCTTCGGCGATGCTATCCGGCTGCTTGGCGACAAGGTGCAGGCGCGCGCCGTCGCCGAGAAGGCGGGCGTGCCGACAGTGCCCGGCAGCAACGGCCGGATTTCGAGCGTGGAAGAGGCGCATGCGGTAACGGCGAAGACCGGGTTCCCGGTCATGATCAAGGCAGCCGCGGGCGGCGGCGGGCGTGGCATCCGCATCGTCAACGATCCGACGGAACTCGACACGCAATTCCCCCAGGCGTCGGCCGAGGCGCTCGCCTCTTTCGGCGACGGCGGCCTCTACCTCGAGAAGGTCATCACCCGCGCACGCCATGTCGAAGTGCAGATCCTCGGTGACGGCGAGAACTTCGTGCATTGCTTCGAGCGGGAGTGCTCGCTGCAGCGCCGCCGCCAGAAGGTCTGGGAGGAGGCGCCTTCCTTTCTCCTGCCCGCCGATGTGCGGCGGAAGCTGTGCGACAGCGCGGTGGCGCTCGCCCGGACCGTCGGCTATCGCGGCGCCGGCACGGTCGAATACCTCTATGACGACGAAACGCGAGACTTCTATTTTATCGAGGTCAACACCCGCATCCAGGTCGAGCACCCCGTTACCGAAATGATCACCGGCATCGATCTCGTCCAGGAGATGTTTCGCGTGGCTGGCGGCGCGCCGCTTTCAGTGCGCCAATCGGATATTTCGGTTCACGGCCACGCGATAGAGTGCCGGATCAATGCCGAAGACCCGGCGCGCGGATTCATGCCGGCGCCGGGCAGGATCACGCGCTTGGCCGTGCCTGAAAGCGAGGGCGTTCGTTTCGACACGATGCTTTATGAGGGCTACACCATACCGCCCTTCTATGACTCTCTGCTCGGCAAACTGATCGTCTGGGGTGAGGACAGGCCGGCGTGCCTCGCCGGACTGTCTCGGGCGCTTGCAGATCTGAAGATCGAAGGCGTGCCGACAACGATTGCGCTGCATCAGGCACTGGCCGCTGATGCGGACGTTGCTGCCGGTGCCTTCCACACCCGCTTTCTCGAGACATGGCTGGAAACTGAGTTCGCCGCGCCAGGCGGCCACACCGCGGAGGTCGCGTGATGCCGACACGTTATACATTCGGGGGTGACGAGCATCTGTTCGTCGAATGCAGTGACGAGATGTCGCTCGAAGCGTTCTTCAAGAGCCTGTCCATGGCAAGAGGCGTGCGGGAAAGCCGCATCCGCGGTGTCACGGAGATCTGCCCGGCGAACGCTTCCTTCCAGATCAAGTTTAATCCTGACGTGATCAAGCCGGACGATGTGCTGAACGAAGTTCGGGCGATCGAAGGCGCTGCGGAGCGGGCCGAACCGGTCATCCGCACCCGCATCGTCGAGATCCCGGTCTTCTATAACGATCCGTGGACGCACGAGACGCTGATGCGCTTCCGCGAGCGGCATCAGGACCCGGGCGGTACCGACCTCGACTATGCGGCACGCATCAACGGCTACGATGCGGTTGGCGATTTCGTGGCGGCCCATTCCGGATCGCCCTGGTTCGTCTCGATGGTCGGCTTCGTCGCGGGCCTACCTTTCATGTACCAGATGGTCGAGCGCCAACGGCAGATCGAGGTGCCGAAATATCTGCGGCCGCGGACCGATACCCCGAAGCTGACGGTTGGCCATGGCGGTTGCTTCGGCTGCATCTACTCGGTGCGAGGCGCCGGCGGCTACCAGATGTTCGGCATCACGCCGATGCCGATCTTCGATCCGACGCAGACGACCAGCTATTTGCGCGATTTCATGGTCTTCTTCCGCCCCGGCGACATCGTCAAGTTCAAGCCGATCGACCGCGATGCCTACGATCAGGCGGTGGAGGACGTCGACAAGGGACGCTTCGCACCGCCGATCCGCGACGTCAGTTTCGATCTGCGCGAGTTCCAGAAGGACATTGCCGGCTATAACACCAAGCTTGAGGGCGTGCTCAATGGCCATTAACGTGCTGCATCATGGTCTGGCGACCACCATCCAGGACCTCGGCCGCCCCGGTTACTTCCATCTCGGAATTCCACTCGGCGGGGCAATGGATCGCTATGCAATGCGGGCCGCCAATCTGCTCGTCGGCAACGAAGAGGGGGCCGCCGGGTTGGAGGCTGTCTTCCTCGGGCCGAAGCTCGAATTCACCGAAGATGCGGTCGTCGCCGTCACTGGCGCCGACATGCCGGTCAAGGTCGACGACGTCCTCCAGCCAGGATGGACGGCTTTTAAGGTCAAGGCCGGCCAGACCTTAAGTTTCGACTTCCTCAAGTCCGGCGCGCGCATCTATATCGCCGTCTCCGGCGGCATCGACGTGCCGGAAGCACTCGGCAGTCGCTCGACCTATCCGATCGGCGCGCTTGGTGGATACAAGGGCCGCGCACTTGCCGCCGGCGACGTGCTGCCGGTAGGGCAGGCTCGCGCCGCCCGAGAGGGACTAACGGTTGACGAAAGCTTGCGCCGCAAGCCGGCGGCACCTGCAGCCCTGCGGGTGCTGCCCGGTCTCTACTGGGATCGCCTGACGGACGAAGCGAAGCAGAGCTTCTTCGCCGACGAGTGGAAGGTCGCACCGGAAGCCGACCGCATGGGCTATCGCTTCCGCGGCGGCCGCAAGCTGAGCTTCGTCGATCGCGACCAGCCTTTCGGCGCGGGCTCCGATCCCTCCAACATCGTCGATAGTTGCTATCCCTACGGCTCGATCCAGGTGCCGGGAGGTACGGAGCCGATCATCCTGCATCGCGATGCCGTATCGGGCGGCGGCTACTTCATGGTCGGAACAGTGATCTCGGCGGATATGGACCTGATCGGCCAATTGCAGCCGCACACGCCGACGCGCTTTGTCGAGGTGACGATGGAGGAAGCGCTGGCGGCCCGCGCCGTAGAAAGCAAGCGGCTCGAAGCGCTGCGGACCGCCATCGCTACAAGCGTGTGACGCAGCTGGCGATCGGACGCGAGAGCATCCGGTGGCCCTCGGCCGCAAGTAGCACGATCACTGCAACCGAATAGGCGTTGTGAAGACAGGAGGAAAAACGGTGAGGAGGGCGGACCTGATTTTGCGACCGGCGGCTGCGTCCGCACGGCTTTGCCGCGCCCGTTTCGAGCCAGCGAACTCCCTACTCGACAACACGCGTCAGATAAGCGGCGGTGACGCTGGGACCGGGGATGATCGCCACGATCTTCATCTGCGCGATCGTGCGGTTCAGCGAAGCGTCGATATGATTTTCGAGCATCGACGCGGCGGCCGAATTGGCGCCGCGCGCCATAAGCTCGACGATGAGTTTCAGTTCGGCGATGACAGCCGGATCGCCCGGCAGCCCCAGTTGCCGAAGCAGCCTTTCGGTGGCGGTGACCGGCAGGAGATTGTTGCGGATCAGTTCACGCAGGCGTTCATTCGGCATGGCAAGGACGCAAGCCTCGGTGAACTCCACGAGGATATCTTCAAGGCCCAGCCAGCCGTCACCGTCTTGTGTCTGGCCGAACTCGACGAGACGGTTGAAAAGTGCCGCAAGCCGGTCGCGGTCGATATGCGGCGCGCCAAGGGCCAGCGCCTGCGGCTCCAGCAGCCGGCGCAACATGAAGTGATCCTTTACCGTCTGGGCCGTGAGCGGACCTGCGACCCAATGCGAGCTCTGGTTCTTGCGCACGAGTCCACGCTCGCGCAATCGGGTCAGCACATCGCGCACGACCGTCCGGCTGACGTTGAAGTGGTTGGCGAGCTCGTTTTCGATGATGCGGTATTGGCCGAAGATCACGCAGCCGGCGACGTCGTTCTCGATCTCGTCGTAGATGCGCTCCCAGGACGAACGGCTTTGCAGTGCCTCGTCGGCGTGTTGCGGCACGATGAGGCCGAGCGTCTTGATGTCGGTGCGGTTTGGCTCGATCGCCCGACCGGGAGGGCCGACAAGATAGCCGCGTCCCTTGAAACGGTGTACGAGCCCGTCGCTTTCGAGCTGCAGCAGGGCGCGCTGCACCGGCGCGCGGGAGATTTGCAAGATATCGGCGATCGGCCCTTCGAGCAGAACAAGACCGGGCGGCAGGGTGCCTTCGGCAATGTTCGTGCGCAGCACATCCTCGGCAATCTCGTATCGGCGTTGCGGATTCTGGCCGAGGCGTGGCTCGCTCATGCGGTCTGGCATCTTCCGTTTGGCTGGCAATGTCGTCCCCTTTCTTTACGCCACTTGCCGGCGACCGTGACAGTGCAAAATAAATGCATATTGCATACAAATGTGCAATTTTTCTCTGCGCTTGTCCATTGCATTGTCGCCGAAAGGTGGGGTGCGCGAGAATGATCTACCGGGCGGCGGCGATGGTGAAGCTGTAGTCTGATTGGAGATCTCCTGCGGTTTCGCCCTGAGAAGCACCGCAATTGCGCGGTTTCTTCATCTGTGGAGCGCCGGCGGCTCGGGTGCAGGGCGGGCGGTGTGATGTCGTATCCGCGCCGTCAGAATGTCATTCATTCACACCCGGCAAAAACCGATAAAAGTCTATTGCATACAAAAATCATTCATGTCATGGTTCGTGACATGCAAGCGCTCAGAAGAAGCGCGCAAGTGGAACTTATTTTTGAATCGCAGAGGACCGTCATCTCAGCCGCGCATGTGACCCATGCGTGATCGCTATCGCATGTGCGTTCGGACGCCTGATCGGTGCCGGCGAGGGCGAAGCATTGGCTCGTGGGCGGTCGGCGACAACGGGCAGGAAAGCGATGTCGACAGTCCTACAGCTCAAGAACGTCACCAAGGCCTTTGGCGAGATGCGTGCGCTCGTTGGCATCGATCTCGCATTGCCGGGCGACGCCTATATCTCGCTTCTCGGACCGAGCGGCTCCGGCAAGACGACCTTGTTGCGCGTGATCGCCGGTTTCGAGGACCCGGACGGCGGCAGCATTCTCTTTAACGGCAAACGCATCGACACGGTAGCACCGCATCAGCGTGGCATCGGCTTCGTGTTCCAGAACTTCGCGCTGTTCCCGCATCTCTCTGTCGCCCAGAACATCGCCTTCGGTCTGGAAAACCGCGAGGTTGATGCAGTGACGGACCGTCGCGTGATCGAGGGCCGGATTAAGGACATCATCGCTCTGGTTGGCCTAAGCGGACTGGAAGGCCGCGCCGTCACGCAGATCTCAGGCGGTCAACGGCAGCGTGTCGCGCTGGCGCGAACGCTCGTCACCGAGCCGCGCATGGTCCTGCTCGACGAGCCGCTCGGTGCACTCGATGCCAATCTGCGCGCCCGCATGCGCACCGAACTTCGCGCGATCCGGGAACGCTGTGGCGTGACCTTCCTGCACGTGACCGGAAGTGAGACCGAAGCCTTGGCAATGGGCGACACGGTGCTGGTGCTCGATGGCGGCCGCATCGCGCAGTCGGCCGATGCCGACACGATCTACAACCGCCCGGCGTCACCGGCGGTCGCCCGCTTCCTCAATTGCTACAACCTCTTTCCCGGACGCCTCGAGGGCGGCGCCTTCGTCGGCAGCGCCGGGCGCTTTTCGCTGGGCAACCGCCCGGCAACCCGCGCGACGCAACCGGCCTATGCGATCCGTTACGACCGCGTTGCCGTACGCCCGCGCGAAGCGGCGATCGGGGATGATGAGGTCCGCGTCGAAGGCAATTTCGTCGCCAGCGAGTATTCCGGCGCTGCGGTCAATTCCTTCTTCACCCTGGATGACGGGCGGGTCTTCGAAGTCGAGACCCATCTCAGCCATGCCGCCCCCGAAACCTATGAGGATCAAGGCCGCTACGCGCTCGTCTGGAAGCGGGAGGACGCCCTTGTCTACGCTTGAAACAACAATGTCTGAAGCGCCCGAAACTGAAACTGCCAAAGCCGGTGCTTCGGTGCTGCGCTGGTCCCCGGAGATTGAGAGATGAGCATGATGGCCGTTGCGGAACAGACGGAAGCGGAAACGGTCACTGAGAGGAAGCCAACAGGAAAGGCGCTATGGCTGCTCGCCCCTGGCATCCTCTGGATGGTCCTGTTCCTCGTCCTGCCGATGCTGATGATGGTCTATGTCTCCTTCTGGACGCAGACCACCTTCAAGATCGAGCCGACGCTGACGCTGAAAAGCTGGGTCACCTTTTTCACCAGCGATACCTATCTCGGCGCGCTGTGGACGACGGTGCGCATCTGGCTGATCGTACTCGTCGCGACCGTTCTCGTCGGTTATCCGGCCGCGCTCTACGTCGGGCTCTTCGTCAAGAACAAGGCGCTGCAGACGGTTCTGCTCGTCCTTTGCGTCATTCCCTTCTGGACCTCGTTCCTCATCCGCGTTCTCGCATGGCGCCCCATGCTCGGCAAGGAGGGGGCGATCAACATGATCCTCATGAATCTTGGCATCACCGATGCGCCGATCGAGGTCCTCTTGTTTTCCGAGCTCTCGGTGATCATCGGCATGACGCAGATCTATTGCGTCTTCATGGTCGGGCCGATCGCCTTCATGCTCGGCCGTATCGATCATTCCGTCATCGAGGCGGCGCAGGATCTGGGCGCCGGCTTCTGGCGGATCTTCCGCGCGATCATCCTGCCTCTTTCCATGCCGGGCGTGGTCGTCGGCGCGATCTTCGTCTCCGTCATGGTACTTGGCGAATTCGCCACCTCCGCCGCGCTCTCCGGCCGCAAGGTCAACCTGCTCGGCAACATCATCGTCACCCAGGTCGGCTCGTTGAAATGGGCATTTGCCGCGGTTGCCGGCGTCGTCCTCACCATCCTGATAGGCGCGGTCATCGCCGCGCTCCTCAGGGTCGTCGACCTCAGGAAGGAACTCTGATCATGAACGCCCGCGGCATGAAACTCGGCCTCGGCGCCTACACCGCGCTCTTCCTGGTCTTCCTCTACGGACCGCTTGCGGTGCTCGCGATCCTCTCGTTCCAGACCGGACCGGAAGGCGGACCGCAGTTCCCGATCATCGAGTGGTCGACCTATTGGTATCAGCATCTCTTCGGCCTGACGCCGCCGTCGCGCATTGCGCCGTTGCCGATCGAACAGGCGCTGGTGCGCTCGCTCGGTCTTGCCTTGATGACCATGATTGTCTCGACCGTTCTGGGCGTCACCGCAGCGCAGGCCTTCCGCCGCAAGTTCCGCGGTTCGGGCGTGGTCTTCTATCTCATCGTGCTCGGCATGATGGTGCCCGGCGTGCTCGTCGGTCTCGGCATGGCGCTCGTTGCCAATACGCTCGGCATCGATCGCCACTGGTGGGGCACCGCCTTCGTGCTGCATGTGGTCTATACGTTCCCCTTCGCCTTCCTAGTGATGCTTGCGATCTTCAACCGCTTCGACCCCAGCATGGAAGAGGCATCCTGGTCGCTTGGGGTCACCCCGACGCGCACCTTCCGCAAGGTGACGTTCCCGCTGATCTTCCCCGGCGTGCTCTCGGCGATGCTCTTTGCCTTCACGCTCTCCTATGACGAGTTCTCGCGGACGCTCTTTGCCTCGGGCCGTGATCTGACGCTGCCGCTCGCGATCTACGGCACCTTCTCGGTCGAAGTGCATCCGAACGTCTTCGCCTTCGGCGTGCTGACGACGCTCTTCTCTTTCGCGCTGCTCGGTACCTATGCCGCCTTGATGACGCTGTCGGTGCGCCGCGCCAAGCGCGTTGCGATCCAGGAGGAGGCGTAATGGCAGAGGCTTCTTCTCCGGCCGCGATCGTCACCGGCGCCGGCTCCGGCATAGGTCGTGCCATCGCCTTGAGGCTCGCCACTGACGGATATGCCGTGCTGGTCAACGATCTCTCTGCCGAGCGCAGCCAGGCCGTCGCCGCCGAGATCATCGCGGCAGGCGGCCGGGCGACCGCGGCGGCCGGCGATGTTTCCAGCGAGGCCGATGTTCGCGGGATCGTGGAGGTTGGCCAGCGGGCCCATGGCACGACAACGCTGCTCGTCAACAATGCCGGCATCGCCCATCAGGCGCTGTTCGAGAACCTCGAGGTCGGCGACTTCGACCGCATGTTCGCGGTTCACGTGCGCGGAACGTTTCTGATGACCCGGGCGGTGCTGCGCCCGATGCTTGAGCGCGGCGTGGGCGTGGTCGTCAATATCGCCTCGCAGCTCGGTCAGATCGGTGGCGTCGAACTCGTCCACTATTCCGGGGCTAAGGCTGCGATCATCGGCATGACCAAGGCACTGGCCCGCGAGGTGTCGAGCCGCGGCGTTCGCGTCAATGCCGTTGCGCCCGGGCCGATCAATACGCCGCTCGTCATGGAACTCTCGGACGACTGGCGCGCAGCCAAGAAACAGCAATTGCCGCTCGGCCGCTTCGGTGAGCCGGAAGAAGTCGCAGCCACGGTGTCCTTTCTGGCATCGCCGGCAGCAAGCCTCTTCGTCGGCCAGACGCTAGGGCCGAACTCCGGCGACGTGATGCTTTGACAGGAAAGATGCAATGACAAATCCTCCCAAGACCTCCCGCATTGTCATCGTAACCGGCGCCGGCATCGGTATCGGCCAGGCAACCGCCAAGGCCTTCGCAGCCGTCGGCGACCATGTGATTGTGACCGATATTCTCGAACGCGAGGGCGCGGCCACCGTCGAGGCGATCCGTGCAGCCGGCGGCTCGGCCGAGTTTGCCTATTACGACGTGCGCTCGACGTCGGCGACGGATGCGCTGGTAGCCGATATCGAAAGCCGCCACGGCCATATTGACGTTATCGTCGCCAATGCCGGCATTGCCCACCGCACGCCGCTTGGCCAACTGACCGACGACAAGTGGGACCTGACCTTCGACATCGACTTGAAGGGCATCTTCCGGCTTGCGCGGGCGGCAGCCCCCGGCATGCGCCGCCGCGGCAAGGGAAGCATCGTCGCGCTCTCGTCGATCATGGGCGTCGCCTATGGCTGGGACGAACACGTCCATTATTCCGCCGCCAAGTCCGGCGTCGTTGGCCTCGTGCGCGGACTGGCGGTCGAGCTTGCGGCTGATGGTGTGCGCGTTAATGGCGTTGCGCCCGGCTACATCCGCACGGCGCAGCTGCTGTCTGAAGAAAATTCGCTAGGTCCGGTCGGCGCTGAAGCGGCCGCCGCCTTCATTCCGATGAAGCGGCTCGGGACGCCGGAGGACATTGCCGACGTAATCGCGTTCCTGGCGTCCGACGCCGCCCGCTACATGACCGGGCAGGTCCTGGTCGTCGACGGCGGCCTGCTGGTCGGGCGCTACTGACGTTTCTGAGATCGTGCGGCGGCCGCGTAGGGAGCGACTGAGCTCCATGCCGCCGGACTGAGTGCCGCGATGGCGGCGAATGATGAAAGGAGGCCGCTAAACGGCCTTCGGGGAACAACGAAAACTGGAGAAGAGACAATGCCTAGTATGGAACTCAATCGCCGCTCGCTCCTCAAACGCTCCGCCGGGATGATGGCGCTCGCGATCGGAGGCGGAACGCCGTTCCTCTCCTCGCGTGCAGCCTTCGCGCAGGCGAGCGATCTCGCCAGTCAGCAGCTGCGCACCATCGGCCTCTCGGTCACCGTGCAGGAACGCATCCTCGAGCAGTTCAAGGCAGCTGCCGGTGTCGGCGGCACCTCGGGAACGGCCGCCACTTTCCCGGATGCGCAGACGAAGATCCTCTCCGGCTCCAAGGACTATGATTGCTGGGAAATCATCGCTGAACGTCTGCCTTCGATCGTCATGACCAACAATGTCGAGCCGATCCCGGCTTCGGCGCTGAAGAACTGGGCGAACATCCGCGATACCTTCACCACAGCCAGCGACAAGTGGGATCGCGGCGCGCAGATCGTCGGGCAGATCTGGACCGACGACAGCCAGGCCTCGCTCAACATGGTGCCGGCCGTCTACAACTATGACTCCATCGGCTATAATCCCGACGTCCTTTCGGCCGAGGAGGCCAATAGCTGGGCGGCGATCTTCGATCCGAAGTGGAGGGGCAAGTCGGGCATCAACACCGATCCGCTGATCGCGATCGGTCAGGCGATCATGGCGATGAACTCGCTCGGCCTTTCCGACGTCAAGAATCCCGGCAACCCGACCGCGGCCGAGATCGACGAGGCCGCCGCCTTCCTGATTTCCAAGAAGAAGGAAGGTCAGTTCCGCGCTCTCTGGGGTGATTTCGGCGAGCTCGTCAACCTCATGGCATCGGGCGAAATGGTGGTCTGCGACGCCTGGCAGCCGGCCGTCATGGCGGTCAAGGCGCAGGGCAAGCCGTGCCGCTATGCCGTGCCGAAGGAAGGGTATCGCGGCTGGGCGATCGGACCTGCGATGATCGCCGGCACGACGAACAAGGAAGCCGTCATCGCCTATGCCGACTACTGGCTCTCGGGCGAACCGGGCATCACCGTTTCGGAGCAGGGCTACTACTCGCCCTCGACCAACATCAAGAACGTCATGGCGCCGGAAAAATATGCCTTCTGGTACGAAGGCAAGCCCTGGGTCGGTGCTGCGGAGCGCGGCATCAAGGAAGGCGACCTGCGTGACGGCGGCTCGCTCGAAGAGCGCGCCAAGAACGTCGCCTACTGGCACCAGTGGCCGGATGAATACGACCACCTGATCCAGAAGTGGGACGAGTTCCTGAACGCCTGATCGAACACGCCGGGCGGTGCGCCGCCTGGCTTTTGAAATATGGCGCATGGCCCCGAGCGACCATCCGGTCGTCTCACATACGAACCGCCGAGCGGTCGGGGCCATGTGCCGGATAGCTGCGATTTCAGACAAGCTCGGGAGAGCCACGATGATCTTCGACCTCGAACTCAACAATGTCGGCAAGGTCTATGACAACGGCACGCCTGCCGTGATCGACTTCAACCTGTCCGTCGCCAAGGGCGAGTTCATCGCGTTCCTCGGCCCTTCCGGCTGCGGCAAGACGACGACGCTCAGGATGATCGCCGGTTTCGAGGCGATCTCCTCCGGCGACATGCTGATCAAGGGCAAGCGGATGAACGACGTGCGGCCTGAGCATCGGCCGACCTCGATGATCTTCCAGAGCTACGCGCTCTTTCCGCACATGACGGTGCGCCGCAACGTCGGCTACGGTCTGGAGGTGAAAGGCATGGCCAAGGCGGAACGTGACGCGAAGGTCGACCGCATCCTGGCGACACTTGGCTTGGAAGACATTGCCGATAAGAAGCCCGACCGGCTCTCCGGCGGCCAGCGGCAACGCATCGCTCTGGCGCGCGGCCTGGTGGTCGAGCCCGATATTCTGCTGCTCGACGAACCGCTCGGCGCGCTCGACGCCAATTTGCGCAAGGCGATCCAGAACGAGCTCAAGCTGCTGCAGAAGACGCTCGGCGTGACCTTCATCTTTGTCACGCACGCCCAATCCGAAGCGCTTGCCCTGTCGGATCGTATCGTCGTCATGAACCAGGGGCGGGTCGAGCAGATCAGCCCGCCGCATCAGCTCTATACACGGCCGAATACGGCCTTCGTCGCCCAGTTCATCGGCAACAACACCATCTTCCACGGTGAGGTCGATGGTGCCTCCGGCGACCGGGCTCTGGTGTCGACTGCCGTCGGCCAATTGTCCGGACGCGTCAATGGCGCCTTCGCCGGCCGGTCATGCGTCAACATCGTCATTCCTGCGGAGGCGATCGAGGTTCACGCAGCCGCACGTGTCGACCGCGACCGTATTGCCGCGAACTACGGCGGCAACGTCGTCGGCGCCAACGTGCGGCGCTTCGACGTCGTCGGTCATGTTTCGCATCTGACGGCGGCACTTCCGGACGGACGCACCGTCTCGCTGGAGGCCCATGTCGACAAGTACCAGCCCGACGCCTTCCCCGTCGGTGCCGACATTCTTCTGAGCTGGCAGCCGGGTGAAGCAACCGTCATCCCAGCCTGACTTTTTGAACGAAAAACACGAAGGAGACATACCATGGCCAAGGAAATCCTCTGCAGCTTCGGCATCGACGTCGATGCGGTTGCCGGCTGGCTCGGATCCTACGGGGGCGAGGATTCGCCGGATGATATCTCGCGCGGTCTTTTTGCCGGCGAGGTCGGCAGTCCGCGGTTGCTGAAGCTGTTCGAACGTTTCGGCATCAAGACCACCTGGTTCATCCCCGGGCACTCGATCGAGACCTTCCCGGAACAGATGCAGGCGGTCGCCGATGCCGGACACGAGATCGGTATTCACGGCTACACCCACGAAAACCCGATCGCCATGACCCGCGAGCAGGAAATCGAAGTGCTCGACAAGTGCATCGAGCTCGTCTCCAAACTGTCGGGCAAGCGGCCGACCGGCTATGTCGCCCCCTGGTGGGAATTCTCCAACGTCACCAACGAGCTGCTTCTCGAACGCGGCATCAAGTACGACCACTCGCTAATGCACAACGACTTCACGCCCTATTATGTGCGTGTCGGCGACAAGTGGACCAAGATCGACTATTCGAAGAAGCCATCGGACTGGATGGTGCCGCTCACGCGCGGCAAGGAAACCGATCTGATCGAAATCCCGGCCTCCTGGTATCTCGATGATCTGCCGCCGATGATGTTCATCAAGAAGTCGCCGAACAGCCATGGCTTCGTCAATCCGCACGACATCGAGCAGATGTGGCGCGACCAGTTCGACTGGGTCTATCGCGAGATGGACTATGCGGTGTTTCCGATTACCATTCACCCGGACGTCGCCGGACGCCCGCAGGTTCTGATGATGCTCGAGCGGCTCTATGCCCACATGATCAAGCATCCGGGCGTGAAGTTCGTGACGATGAACGAGATCGCCGACGATTTCGCCAAGCGCTTCCCGCGCAAGAAATAGCCAGCCCAAGGGGGCGGTTTGCCGCCCCTTTAGACCTTTTTGAACGGACAGCATCATGTGTTCCCTTTGCGGCATCCTCGGCGGCAACGAACATTGGGCGGACGCCGTGGCGCGACCCGGTGTCTTCACCCGCAATGTCGAGCGGATCGATCGCCGGCGTGAACGGGCGAACCGTGTGCGCATCGCCAACACGATGCTTGCCCGCTTCGGCCTGACACTTGCCGATTGGCAAGGCGCATCCTTCGTGCTGTCGACGAGGACGGGCAAGAGCGAGATCATCGAGGATCTCGGCCATTTGTGGCCGGCGGCCGAACGGCTCTGCGGCCGGATCTGCGATCCGCTCGATCCTGCCTTCATTGCCGTGGCGGAGGAAATGTGATGGCCGAGGAGATACCGCTGCTCACGCCCATCAACCTTTTGACCGGCTTCCTCGGATCGGGCAAGACGACGCTGCTGTCGCGGCTGCTTGCCGACCCGGCGCTCAGCGACGCCGCGGTGCTCATCAACGAGTTCGGCGAAGTCGGTCTCGACCACCATCTGGTCGAGCGTATCGACGACACCATGGCGCTGCTGCAGTCCGGGTGCCTCTGCTGCACCGTCCGCGGTGAACTCGCCGACGCCATCAAGGACCTGCATTCCAAGCGTGAGCGCGGGCTCGTGCCGCCGTTCCGGCGCGTGGTCGTCGAAAGCACCGGGCTCGCCGATCCATTTCCGGTGCTGTCGACGATCAAGGCGGATCCGGTATTGCGCCATCACTTCCGGCCGGGAAACGTCATTACCACGGTCGACGCCGTCAACGGCCTGACGCAGCTCGAAACCTACGTCGAATCCAACCGCCAAGCTGCGGTCGCCGATCGCCTGGTCGTCACCAAGTCGGATCTGACCGATGCCGGCACCGTCGCGGCACTGTCGGACAAACTGCGGATCATCAATCCGGATGCGCCACTGGTGCTGGCTGGCGAACCGGACATCGACCTTGCCGCTCTCATCGACGAACGGCCGACGTTGCGCGCGAACGGCCTGCAGTCGGCGAGCGGTTTTTATTGCGATGCGCCGACGGTTCTGACGACGGCTGACGGTACCGCGCATACCTCCGCCGTGACCTCATTCGTGATGACGGTCGAAAGGGCGGTGGATTGGACCGCTTTCGGCCTCTGGCTGACGATGCTCCTCAATCGCCACGGCGAACGGGTTCTCCGGGTCAAGGGCATCCTCAATATCGCCGGGGAGGAGCGCCCTGTCGCCATCCACGGCGTTCAGCATCTGGTGCATACGCCTGTCCACATGGAGCGCTGGCCGGACGACGATCGCCGCTCCCGCATCGTCTTTATCGTTGACGATCTCGATGTCGGACTGCTCAAACGGTCGTTCGAGGCATTCGCGCTCGATCGGACGCCCGCATTCGCTTCGGGTGTTGCCGAAGAACCCGTTTTACAGGAACGCCTTTCGTCCCCATGAGCAAGCACAAGCCTGATCAAACGACAGTTGCCAACCCCGCCCTGCATCTGGTCGGACGGCCGAAGCTCAGGGTGCTCGGCACGGCGATTTCCTTGCTCGAGGAATTGCGGCTGCGTGCCGAAGAGGACCTCGGAATCGAGGTGGTGTTCGACAATAACGACTTCCTGACGACCCAGCACAAGGCGGCGCAGGAGCCGGACAGCTACGACATCTACGACCAGTGCTTTCATAATCTCGACATCGTCTGGTACTGGCGGGCGATCCAGCCAATCAGTATCGGCCGCATCGCGCTTTGGGACGAAATCAACGATCTGACGAAGACCGGGCATATAGGGCCTAATGCCCGGCTGGGGCAGGGGGATGCGCCGGTCAAGAAGCTCTTCGTCCAGCCAAATCTCGAACTTGGCGATACCCCGTCTACGTTGATCTCCATGCTGCCGACGACCCACAATTTCGACAGTTTCGCTTACCGGACCGATGTGGCGCCGAACTCTGTCGCGATGAACAGTTGGGCGGCGTTGCTGGACGAACGTTGGGCCGGTCGCGCCGCGCTGGTCGATGAGCCGGCGATCGGCATCTTCGACGCGGCGCTCGCCGCCCAGGCGGCTGGCCTCATGAGCTTCGAAAATATCGGCAGCATGAGCGTCGATGAGATCGATCGCCTGATCGGCCTCCTGGAGGAGCGCAAGAAGGACGGCTATTTCCGCGCCTTCTGGCGAACGGCCGAAGATGCAGCTCGCCTTATGCTCAGAGGCGAGACGGACATACAGAGCATGTGGTCGACGGGCATCAACATTCTCAACGGCCAGGGTGTGCCCGTCGAGCAGGCCGTGCCGGCCGAAGGCTACCGCGCCTGGCATGGGGGACTGTGCCTCGCGCGTCATCTCTCCGGTCGCATGCTCGACGTCGCCTATGAATATCTCAACTGGTGGATCTCCGGATGGCCGGGCGCGGTTGTTGCCCGGCAGGGCTATTACATTTCGACCCCCGAACGGTCCCGCGCATTCATGTCTGCGGCGGAGTGGGACTATTGGTATGGGGGGCTGCCGGCAGCGGAAGATTTGCCGGGGCCCGACGGTACGATCCGCATCAAGGCGGGCTCGGTGCGCAGCGGCGGCTCCTATTGGCAGCGCGCCAACTGCATCGCCGTCTGGAACACCACAATGGACGAGCACAATTATCTGGTCCGCCGCTGGATGCAGCTCGTGGAACGCTAAAGGAAGTCTCGATGATGCAGGATCTTGGCGGGCGCTCGATCGCGCAGTTCTCGGTGTTGTTGCAATCCGGCACGCTCGACCCGCGCGATCTCGCCGAGTGGACGCTCGGACGGATCCGGGATCAAGCGGATCAGGCGATCTTCACGACCGTCACGCCGGAGCGGGCCATGCGCGAGGCCGAGGCATCGCACATACGACTTGCCTCTGGCCGTTCGCTTGGCCTTCTCGACGGGATCCCCGTCGCCTGGAAGGATCTTTTTGCGATCAAGGGACTGCCGACCACCGCCGGCTCGACGGTGCTGAAGAACGACCCGACCGCGACCGAGGACGCGGCCGTCGTCGCTGCTCTTGCCAGGGCCGGCATGGTCAGTGTCGGGCGCGTCAACATGAGCGAATTCGCCTTCTCTGGCCTCGGCCTTAATCCGCACTACGGCACACCGCGCAACCCGCGTTCGCAGGACGTCGCGCGCGTACCTGGCGGCTCGTCTTCCGGCTCCGGCGTGGCGGTTGCCGCGGGCCTGGTGTCGGTTTCGATCGGCACCGACACGGGTGGCTCGATCCGCATCCCTGCGGCGCTGAATGGCATCGTCGGTTACAAGGCGACGCGCGGCCGCTATTCGATGCAAGGCGTCTTTCCCTTGGCCAAGAGCCTCGATTCCCTTGGGCCGCTCTGCCGTACGGTGCAGGATGCCGTCTGGACCGACGCCGCGATGCGCGGACTTTCCGCATCGGAAGTGCGCAGGGGCAGTCTTGAGGGGCTGTCGATCGTCGTGCCGACCAGTGTCGTGTTCGATGGCGCGGAAGACGGTGTAGTGTCGGCCTTCGAAGACGCGCTTAAACGGCTCGAACGAGCAGGCGCCCGGATCCGCCGCCAGGCCTTCCCGGCTTTCATGCGCATCTTCGAGCTCATGGCTGCTCGCGGTCCCCTGGTGACGGCCGAGGCATTCGCCCTGCATCGCTCCAGGCTCGAAGGCACGGACGCTACGTCGATGGACAGGCGTGTCGTTGCACGTGCGCGGCTTGGGGAGAAGATCGCGCTCTCCGACTATATCGCGATCTTGGAGGCCCGCGACCGACTGATCGCCGAGGTCTCCGCGTCGATCGGCCCGAACGAGATCGTCGCCTATCCGACGGTCGCCCACGTGGCGCCCGTGACCGGACCACTCGAAGCGGATGACGCGCTGTTCGTGGAGACGAATGCCAGGACGCTGCGCAACACGTCGATCGGCAATTTCCTGGATTGGTGCGGTGTGTCGCTGCCGTGTGGCACCGGAGAGGCGGGTATGCCGGTCGGCCTGCTGCTTTCCTCTTTGCCACACCACGATACGCACTTGCTTTCCGTAGCGCTGGCCGCGGAAGACGTAATCACCGAGCTAAACCCGGTTCTTGGCATTACGGACCACGTCGAGTACGCTCATTTCGATACCGGCTGACACCGTTATCCAATCGGCATTCATCTTCAGGGTCACGCCGATCTCGATGTCCGGCCCTTCGTCCACACGAATGCGCATCTTCGGCTTCGCTGTATTGATGGCCTCGGCCCTCTCTGCTTTGTAGAATTCATTGACGATCAAGTACATCGTCTCGATGTTTTCGCCTCGGCACCACAATGCCCAGGCTCTATTGCCCGAAATAGCGCTGGCCATATGCGGCGTCTGCTCGCGGAACGCGCCTTCATTCCCCTCGTACTGCCACTGCGCAGACGCCGGCACGCAGGGCAGGGCCGGTGATAAACCAGTTCATGCAACGGCCTTCCGCCGCCCAATAGCGGCGCGTCAAATCGACATGCCGCCGCGCGAAGGCTTCGATTTCAGCCCCCGGAATCGGCTCGCAAGCCTTGTTCCAAAGCTCCACGACATAGGCGTTGAACTGATTCAGCCGCTCGGCCAAGTCGGCAAGCTCTGACCTTGCTCGCCAGTCGGGAAAGTGGGTGAGCGCGTGAAACTTCGGTTCGATGTCCTCCGCCGTCCGACGACATCGCCAAGGAACGGCGACGACGCTTGAGGAAACTCAGGCGCCATCCGCATCTGCGTCGTATGGTCATTGAGAAACTGCAGGCCTACTGGTCGCGAGAGCAGATCGCCGGCTGTCTGCTGGCGGATGGTCTCAGCCTTGTTCGGATCTGCAAAATGACGGTCTGCCGCTTCGTCTACGGCAAGGAGAATTACGGACTTCGCCTTTATTGCTGTTTGGCGGAGGCGCGCTGCAAGCGCCGCCCGCGCGGCTCCAGAAAGCCACGAAGCAGCGTATTTCCGGCCAGCCACAGGATATCGCAACGGCCTGATTTTATTGATACCTGAACCCCGCTCATCATTGCGCAGCTAGGCTCCTCCTCCTCGCGCCGTCATCAACGGCCGGTGCGGCAAACGCTGTTGGCGCGAAATGAGAAGAAGCTGGCGCCTCTTCGTGACATCGATCAATGGCTTCCGTCGATTCGGCTCGAAACGCGCGGGGGCTCGTTCGGCTGGTCCGGACATCTTCGGAGCGCCTTGGCGAGCCGCTTTCCGGGGGGGTCTTCGGCGCGGGCAGCTGGCGATCCAGAGCCAACATCAATGCTTGGGAGCTGAAGTCGAAGATGACGAAGCGATCTAAAGGGGAGCACGTGCTCCGATCCGCACTGCCAATAGCCCTGAGCCTTGTGCTCATCACCACGAGTGGAGCCTCTGCCGCTCAGGTTTCCGCGATCGCGTGCGACAACTACGCGAATAACTATGCACAGCATGCCAGCCGCCAAGGCCAGTTGCTCGGCGGCGCGGCCGCCGGATCCCTGGTTGGGCTTGGTATCGGCGCCGTCTTTGCCGCTACCGGCGCGGGGGCCGCCATCGGCGCTGCGGCCGGGCTCATTGGCGGCGGCGCCGTCAGGCAGAAGCGCGAGCAAGAAATCTACAACGCCGCGTACACGGACTGCATGTCTGGCCAGCAGCACTGAAATCACATTTAAAACGATCCACAAACGGAGTTCACAACATGAATCTCAGCACGACCCGCTCCTGCCTGGCAGTTACGTCGGTCCTCGCACTGCTCGCCCCGGGCGCGGCTTTCGCCGACGCGACGCTCGATCGCTCAGTCGATCAATTTACCTGCAAGCAGGTCATGGCCGAGCCGGCGGCGATGCGTGAAGCGACGATCGCTTTCATGCATGGCTATCTTCTCGGCAAGTCGAACTCGGTGACGTTCAACATCGAAACGCTCCTCAAGCGGACCGATGGTTTCATCGATTCCTGCCTCGACAATCCGACTGCAAAGGCCATCGATATCTTGGCGAAGTCGGGCAGCTGATCCTTCGCAGCCATTGAAGAGGTGCTTCTGCGATATCTGAGATTCGGGATGTTGCCAGCACCTAGACCCGCCAAGCCCTGATGGCTGGCGGCAGCGCACGGTGATGGGTCCGTCCCCGTCACCACACCACAGCATCTACTGCACAACTCAACCTACAATCCGGAGGCATATAAATGCGGAATTTTATGACGCTTATCGCAGCAACCGCAGTGGCGGTTTCGTTCGCGACAGCAGTTTGCGCGCAACAAAGTCCGCTTCCGCTGGCTAGCGACACGCTTATCAGATATGGGGACGACATCGAGGGCTGGACCGTCTACGCAAACAAGACACGGGGAGACTGCTTGATTGTAAGCTCATTCGGCCCGGGTTCGGTGCAAATGGGCGTAGCCGCAGACCAGTCGGTCGGGTATCTCGGCGTGTTCACACAGGTAGATATCGGTGTCCAGAATGGACTTAAGGAAATCTTCGTCGATATCGACGGCCATCTCTACAACGGCGTCGTAACCACCACGAATGGCCAACTAAAAGGTGGATATTCCGGCGGTTACATTTTGACAGACAACCCGGACTTTAAGCGCGACGTGGCGAAAAAATATACGATGACAGTGTTTCCGCAAACCGCGGGTGCCTTTGTCGTCGATCTGAGGGGGACCTACAAGGCAATGGCAGCGGGCCGCAAGTGCCTCGCCGAACAAACGCCAGGTTGACGGGTCTGACTGGGATGCCGTCAGGCGACAGTGCATCGACAGCGCTCCCGCCTGACGCCTTGCAGTTTTGGGGCTGTCCGCACAGCGCTGCCATCATATCCGCCGGGGGACGCCTCTTCCATCTGCTTAGCAGGCTCTGCGAGCGGACCCCTGTCATCATCACCACGAACCTGCGCTTCAACGAATGGGCCAGCGTCTTCGGCGATGACAAGATGACTGGTCTAATACACCGCACTCCCAATCAGGATAAATCTCATGAAATGCATCAAACCACTAGCGGCGGCCATCGTTGCCAGCCTGGCAATCTTGCTCGCGGCGATGAGCGCCACCGGCGCGGCCGCGGCTACATCGGCCGTCACGGTCACCGGGGTAAACATGCGCGCCGGCCCGGGCACCAGCTATCCCGCGGTTGTCACGCTTTCGTTTCTCTCCCGGATCGGTGGCGTCTGGTTGGGCCGATTATTGCGATGTCTGGTTTGTTCACCTTCGGTTGGACCGGGAGCGTTCTGGTCAGCATTATGACGGATTTCAGCAAATTCGATTTGTCCAGGGCACGACGGGAGCGAGTTGAACAGCAGGACTCGCAGCCATGACCAATGTTTATGGCGCGGTATTAGGCCACGCCGAGGTTTGAAACGCCCACGGCTGGCACGCCAGAGGACACTGTAAACCTGACGCTTTGGGTCACCATCATTGCCTTCAGGCGGCCTGAAGGCGGGCGGTATGCTTCCAGGTTCGCATGACTGCGGCTCGCAGTTCGGAATGCCAGGATGCGCATCACGGCCGTGCCGTCGAGCGCCACGGCATCGAACAATGCTCTGACTAGGCGTCGGGCGCTTGCCGAAGATTGCCGGCACTCTTTGCAAGGCGTCGCTAACGCCCATCGCCGGATCGTGTCGCTCAGTCCGACCGGCTGTCGGTCAGCGTCAGGCCGGTCGATAGGCGCGTGCCGATCAACTGGACGATCTGTGGGGACTCGGTATCCCTCCGGTGTGAACCGCCTTGCGAAGTTCAGCGCCTCCTGTGAGTCTGCGCTCTTAAGAGTGGACTTAAGAGTGCATTGAGCATGGGACATGCAGTTTTGCTGACGGGGCCGGAGCGGCGTCGGCGATGGTCGTTGGAAGATCGCGCCCAGATACTGGCCGAGGCTTTCGCGCCGAGTGCGGTGGTTTGCGAAGTCGCACGCCGCTTCGATGTTGCGACTGGGCTGATCTATACTTGGCGATGGCAAGCTTTGGCGCAGAAAGCCGGTCCGGCGTTCGTCCCGGCCAAGCTCGTTGACGTTCCGAACAATGGTGACGCGGGTGAGCCGGCCGTGTGCGTGGACTTCCCGAGTGGCGTGAAGGTGAGGATTGGCGCAGCAGCGCCATGCGAGCTGGCAGCCGCGGTCATGCGAGCACTCAAATGATCCCGATCAGTTCCGGGGTGCGGGTGTGGATCGCGAGCGGTCACTGCGACATGCGCAAGGGCATGCAGGGTCTGGCACTGCTGGTGCAGGAGGGCCTCGGCCGCGATCCGTTTAAGGGTGACGTCTTCGTCTTTCGCGGTCGCAGCGGCCGACTGATAAAGGCCCTTTGGCATGATGGGATCGGGCCTATCGCTGTATGCGAAGCGGCTCGTGTCAAGCGAACCGAAGAATTGACCCATTGCGAGCTTCACCCATCAGCATTCCGTCGAAATCGAGATTATCGAAAATGTCGCTGAAGCTCGCGTCGATATCGACCGTTGGAAGACCGAACTGGGCCGTCTTGCCGGAGAGAGCTGCGGCCCAGAAATAAGGCGTGACCCTGTAGGACCACCCGTCCTCGACTGCAGCCCCGACATGCGATGACGGTCCGGACAAGTCAGCTGCCATTGCCTGGCTGGAGAAGAGGGCCGCAGCAATGCAGATGGCCTTAAGAATGCTTTCATTGAATGCTCCGTTTCGCGCCTGCGCGGTTTCGATCAGTAACAAGGCGGATAGGGGTAGAAACCGCAGCGCGCGCGATCGTAGGCCGCAGCCGCTCCGGCTGCCGCACTTGCATACCAAGCCCCGCGATAGGCCGTACGTCGGGCAACGCCTGCATAGGACAGAGGAGTGAAAGGCATTCCGATGATGTCGATGAAGACCGAAGCGGAGCCATCGCCACCGTCAAGACTTCCCTCGAGGACATCGACGTCGAATGTCAGCTTCTCGCCGTCGAGCTTCGGAGTTTTCAGCGTAACCACGGCATCAACGACGGATGTGCCGTCCTTGCCAAGGACCGAGACCGTCGCGTTCGGGGAATCCTTTGCAAAGCTATCTGTGCCGGTTGCCCATTCCGCCAAGAGATGCGCCGTGAGCACATGCCCGGCAGCCCGGACCGGCCGATCGGCGAAAACGATGGAATTCGGAGAAACACCGGAAAGAACGAGCCGTCCGCCGACGAGCGTGGCGCCGTGCGAATTCAGCACAATCAGGGAGGGCTCCATCTGGGTCTTTGCGACGCCGATCTGCTTCGCGCCGGGGGCGGAAATAGCATCCTGAGCTTGTCCCGCACCGACGGAACCATAGAAGCCTCCGAGGGCTGCCATCAAAAACCGAGCGCACATCAATCGCATGGATGCCGGTCCTTCCGTCCGAAGAGTTGTCATCAAACCGATTGTCCACGCGCTCAGGGGAAACCCAGCTCTCGAAGATCAAAGCGACACGATCCGCTATCAATCGAACGAGGACGCGGTATGCGCACGTTCGCACAATCATATTCCGACGGGATCGCGAGCAACCTCATCCTCACTGCAGGTGAGTCCAATCACACGCTGGCAGTTGAGCCAAATCAATATTGCGACGCACGCGCCGAAACTTACCCTTTGGCGCCAAATCCGCTTAAAGCGCCGGAAATCTCCAACGCCACGGAGCGCCCCAGCAGGAGAACTTCGAGGTCGAGGTTTTCGGGGGCATAACAACGGTGCATTGGCGCAAAAGGGTAAGACGCTTGGGTGGCGCTGTTGCAGGATTACGCCGATCGTGAGCTTCGGGCCGGAAAAATGCCGTTGCGCTTCAGGATTGGCCGCCTGCCTCAGTAAGCAAGTGTCGCCGTTTACGCGCGTGGGGCTGAATGGCGGTTCCGGACCTGTGCCTCGAACCGGACGCCGAACCGACAGCTTTCGGGTAGATTTTTTAGAAGTGCTTGTTTACCGGCACCTCGTTTCAGGCGGCGGCGAACCACAGCTTATGACATAGAGGGTAGACGAAATGAAATCCGCAATCCGCATCGCTTCTCTCTCAATCGTCTCGAGCGTAATCTGCGTCTCGAACGTTCGCGGCGATGACGATGCACAGGATCTTGCAAAGAAACTGTCGAACCCGATCGCTTCATTGATCAGCGTTCCGTTTCAATTCAACTATGACTCCGGATATGGTCCTTCGGATGGTCATAAGGCCTACGTCAATATTCAGCCGGTCATCCCCTTTTCCCTTAACGAGGATTGGAACCTGATATCGCGCACCATCCTACCGGTTGCGTCGCAGACGGATATCACAGGTCCGACCGGTGACCAGTTCGGCCTGGGCGATATTACGCAAAGCCTGTTCTTCTCCCCCAAGGAACCCGGGGCCGGTGGCATCGTTTGGGGTGTCGGACCGGCTTTCCTTATCCCGACGGCGACCGATCCGATGCTCGGTACGGGCAAGTGGGGCGCCGGTCCAACCGGCGTCGCCCTCAAGCAGTTCGACGGGTGGACCGTGGGCATGCTCGCAAACCACATTTGGTCGTTCGCCGGCGAGAGCGACAGAGCGGATGTAAGCTCGACCTTCATGCAGCCTTTTGTGTCCTACACTACGCACGACGCCTGGACGTTTACTCTGAACACCGAAAGTAGCTTTAACTGGGAAGCCGACGAATGGTCGGTTCCGATCAACTTCACCGTTTCAAAAATCGTCAAAATCGATAAGGCTCCGGTCAGTCTTACGGCAGGCGTACGCTATTGGGCGCAGAGCCCCGAGGGCGGCCCTGAAGGCTGGGGGGTCAGAGCGGGCCTCACGCTTCTCTTCCCGAAATGAAGTGACGATCTCCCGAAAGATGAAACCGCATCGATCAATGTGAAGCATACTAAATGTCTACGCGAACAATCGGATTGCCACAGTTTTTATCAATTATATGAAATTATCCGCCCATGCGTTGGTGCTGGTTGTGTCGCGCTAGATGAACATGTATTACGGGTACTCACGACGCTAAATGCTTGGGGGAGCACATAGTCGCGGTTCCTGTCATTTCTAGCCATGTCCTCCATGGCCTGCCCGCCTTCGTACGCGACGAGATCGGCGAGAAAGCCCTGGCCCGCGCCAATCGAGCGGCTGGTTTCGACGCCGAGTTGATCGAGGGGCGAAATTTTTTCATTCCGCACCACGCGGTGGTGAGTTTTGTCGATGCGATCGTAAAGGCGGCGGGCGAACCCAATCTTGGTCTTCTGCTTGCTCCTACGATGAGTGTCGCCACATACGGCAGTTTCGGGCGCTACATTTTTGAGGCGGAAACTCTGGACAAGGCCATCAAACGCAGCATTGCCGCTCTCCACTATCATAGCACCCAGGATCGCCTTTTCGTTTCCACGTGCGGCGACGAGGTTCGATATAGCTATGGCTTTGCTTTGGCAGGTGCTCCAAGCTATGCGGCCGTCGCCGCCGCTGCAGCCGGGGAATTATTGAGCGTTTTTAAGGCATTTCTGCCGTCGAATTGGCGACCGGTTCGAGTGGAGCTCGACATTCCGAAGCCTTCGGGAACCTCTGTTTTTGAAGATGTCTTTCAATGCCCGGTGATTTTCAATGCTCCAACGGTGACTGTGGTCGCCGAACGTCATCGTCTAATGACTGCAACGAAGCGCACATTTTCTTCCATCGTAACGATAGCGGATGTCGCACGTGATCGGGCGGGCGGCGCCCCGCAAAGCATACTCGATGTCACGTTCGAGCAAATCCGTGCCCATCTTCTCGCCGGCAACATCATGATCGACGAGATCGCCCGGTCTATGGCCACGAGCGTGAGAACGCTTCAACGAGAGCTCAATGCAACCAATACCGATTTTCGGAGCCTGACAAACGCAGTGAGGGCCCAGCGCGCAATCGAACTTCTTGAATACAGCCGTCTGTCGATTACCAGCATTTCCGAGGATCTGGGTTATTCCTCCCCGGCGGGGTTCACCCGCGCCTTTCGAAAGGCCACGGGCTGGGGGCCGCGTGAATTCCGGGCGAAAAGGCCCGTCCCCGCGACGTCCTAGCAACGAGATCGAGGCGATATCAGGCATCATCGATGTAGTTAAAAAATCTGAGAAATTTCAAGTGCCTTCGAGACTGATCAATGCTTTCGGCGGCTCTCTTTTTCACGCCTACAGTTGTGACGACACCTTCTCGCTGGTGTCGCTGGTCTCGGCCGGCCTCGGCATTGGCTTTGCGCCGGAATGGACGAAGGATCTGCCGAACCGTGGTTTCGAGCTCAGGCCCGTCCGTGGCGTCGATCTCAAGATCGGGCTGGGTGTTGCCCGGAGCAAGGAAGATCCGACAGCGTCTCGCGACGACATCATCGACATTGCCCGGTCGCTGGCACGGCCGGGCAGGTGAGGGGAGGAGGGTGTCTGATCGCGACTGTTGGCACCCCTCACCCAAGCGGAGCGGCTTGATTTGCGTCTCTTCAATTGAGCACTTTCGGTGCTGCTTAACACCCATCAATAGGAGCGATTCGCCAAGCTCTATCGCATAGTCGCAGGCGCGGCTGACAAGAGTTTCCTTGCCGATGCCGCGCCGGCTCGTTCGGCTCGCTATTTCCCGAGCGATCGTGGGCTTCTCTGTTGCCGCAGAGCAATCCGGTTGTCATCAGGATCCAGGGCCGTCACCCGCACGCCATAGGCGTAGTCCTCGGGCTCAGGCTCGACGAACCTGATGCCGCGCGCCTTGAGCTCGGCGAAGTCTTTCCGAAGGTCGTCTGTTTCAACAAAGATCGTGCCCATTTTGTCCTCCTCGGAAGCTGCGCGGCCTCCCGTGCCGGGCCAAAGCAGGATCGGCCATCCCTGACCTCTATAGCTTATCACCAGGAAACGGCCCTCCGGCCCGGGGTTATCCGCCACCTTCTCGAACCCGAAGTTGCTCGTGTAGAAGTCGAGCGACTTTTCTTGATCTGTTACAAACAAGGCGGCGAACATGATTTTGCTGAACATAGTCATACCTCTCTGCTCCGTGCGAGCACCGGCGTTTGAATGAGACGACGCCACCGCCGGAAACGACCGCTGTCACATCCGCCAGGTTTCGTTCGTCATGCTCATGACGGAGCCAACGAAGGAAATGTGACCGATGGAAGCAAAAAAGATCTCGCTCGAACAGTTCGAGACCAATCGCCCCCGACTGCGCGCGGTTGCCTGCCGCATGCTCGGTTCGTTGAACGAGGCAGAGGACGCGGTGCAAGAAACGTGGCTGCGCCTATCCCAGACGGAGGCAGGGGACATCTCGAACCCGGGCGGTTGGCTAACCACGGTCACAGCTCGAATCTGCCTCGATATTCTGCGATCACGCAAGGCGCGGCGTGAGGAACCACTCGACAAAATCGATGCTGATCCTATCGGCACACGCGAAGCTGGCAGAAGTCCGGAGGATCAGATATCCGCAGCGGATTCTGTTGGCCTAGCTCTGTTTGTGGTTCTCGAGAAGCTCGCCCCGGCTGAGCGGGTCGCGTTTGTGCTGCACGATGTATTTGCCGTACCGTACGGTGAGATTGCTCCCATTGTCGGCCGTTCCACGGAAGCAACTCGCCAGCTCGCAAGCCGGGCCCGTCGTTGCGTACGGGGTTCACCCATAGCGTCCAACGCCAATCGCGCCAAGCAACGGCGTCTTGTCGAAGCCTTTCTCGCCGCTGCGCAAAACGGCGACTTCGATGCACTTGTTGCGGTGCTTGATCCGGACGTCGCTTTCCGGGCTGACAATGAAGCTATGCGCCAAGGTTCAGTTCCTGAGATCCGCGGCGCAGTGGCGGTGGCAGAGGCTTTTAAAGGTCGCGCGCGTAGTGCATTGCCGGTGTTTGTGGATGGGGGTTTTGGCCTCGTCATAGCTCCCAACGAACGCCAGCGCATCGTCCTCCGTCTCTCGTGCAACAATGAAAGGATCACTGGGATTTGGGCGATCGCAGATCCGGAGAGCGTCGCACGGCTCGAACTGGCACTGCTGCCGGATTGAAGCGGCTGCAAGCGTCCACGCCCTTCGTTCAGGGCAGACCGTGCCATGCCGTGCGAAGGCGCTGCTCCAACAGCCGTTAACTCCCGGAATCGGCCCTTTCCACGGATAGTTGATGCGGCTTGATCGTTCGTCCGCCCTCTTCAGGGCGAGTCCTGCGGCACTGGCGAAGGCACGCCAAGTCGTATCGCCTTCGAGAAGTTCGGCGACAATCCGTCCTCCCGCGCACGCTGGTCGATATGACTGGCATTTCTGAGTTCTGCGAGTGACACTGACGTATCCACCGCCCCCCGATCATAAGCGTAGTTGGGAAGATACCCGTTGACGATGAGACGCCAGTCGAACGGGACCGTGTCTCCTACAACGCGCATCATCTTGACGACCGTGGTCGTGCAGTTGGTCGTAAGAGAGTTGTAGAATTGGGGCGTTCTAGCAAGCGCATTGGCGTCTGCAACATACTCGCGCAGAAGCGCACGTGCTTGGTCAGGCGACGCTTTCAGGCGATAGATTTGAACATCCTCGCCGCGGAAGTTTGAACGGACGCCCACCACGTCCCGTTCGTCAGCTGCGATGATGACCAGAGGATTGCTCTTGAACAAATCTGCAAGCGGCGAGAACGCGCCGCCGGCCCGCCGACGGACTTCGATCGACCACGGGAGTTGCTCGCCGTCCTCAAATCCGAAACTGAAGATGACGTGGGCGATCTCTGGCCCCGCCCAGTAGGACATGAACAGATCGACCGTTTTGAGCTTCCTCGTGTCGTAGGTCCGCGTGGTCCACTGCTCGACGAATTCCGTGCTGCTGTGCCATTCGAAGTTCCGAACATTGGTCAGTGTCAGCAGGTCGCCGTCAAATTTGCCTGTGACCTGTCGTGCGACATCGGGTGCCCAGGATGCGTTTTCGGCGGGTTTGATCGTCCGCCACCACATCAAGACAACCGCGAACGCAACTGCGAATGCCAGGAGGGCTTTGAAACGCCAGCGGCCAAACAGCGCGGCGACCGTCAAAAGCCCGACAAGCGCAAATAGCCCGGCGACAAAGCCTCTTGTGACCTCCGAAACGGGAAGGCGGTACCACAATGCAAGCGAAGCCCATGCAGCGGCCAAGACGAGTAGAATTGCCGGTGGAAGGGTTAGAACGGCCAGGGACCAGCGGCTCCAGCCACTCTTTTGCGTGTTTGCCCCAGGACCGCTCAATACTTGATGTCCCGCGCTGTCTGTCGGCCGGTTTGTTTGGTCTGTCGCTTATCCTGGCGGCACGCTGCGTTGCTCGTTTCATTCGCCGCGCGACAATCCTGCTTTGTCTCGCGCGCACCCTGTCGCGTCTCTTGCTTGACGTCACGTCCGGCACGACGTTGTTGTGCCTGGTCCGTCGCCCACGAGATATTAGGCAGACTTGACGGGAACATTCCAACCAACAAGGGGCTAAACAGGGGGGTCATTTTGCTCATGTCCGACTCCTCTCGTTAAATTCAAGTACTCGATTGGCCCATTTCATGAGCAGCTTAACTGCCGCAGGATTTCCCCAAAGCTGCTCCTCGTCGGCATAATGCCGGATATACGGAGTTACTGAAGTACGTAACAGTTACGTTCTGCACAGCCGCGTTTCAGCTGCATCAAGGTGCTGAATGATGGTCGTAAGCTGCCGTCACTCTTCGAAGCCCACCTCGTGAAGGTAACGCGCACAAGCAAGATTTTGCCCGAACACCGACAGCGAGAGTTTATACGGCTCCCGCCAGCAGAAAATCGTCTGGGATTGAACCCTTGCATGTCCGACGCGAAGTTGCTGGCTAACCCGTCGGTCAATCAACATCGAACAGTTCTGTTTGGTGGGCCCGGACAGGACTCGAGCCTGCATTGCCCGATTGCCGCACCAATCACAAACCACACCTTGCGCGAGTAAAACGTGTCGTGCTCCCGTAGGTTACAGTTACGTACCTTGCGCCTTCTCTGCCAGCGCTCACGATGATGGAAAAGCAGCGGGATTTGGCGGCGTCCTTCCCTGAGGATCAGGCCTCTCACAAACGGATAGACCAAATGGGAAAGGGTGTTGAATTCGTAACGAGCTACTTCAACACGAGCGCCCAGGCGATTGAGGAACTCGCCGCCCAATGTGAGGCCTTCCGCGACCTCTGTGACGATTTCGCCTTAGCCAACGAGGAGAAGGAACGATGGCGGCGCTCCACATCTTCCGGTCGGCAACAGCGGATCGCCGAGTATCAGGAACTCATAGACAGCATCCTTATCGACATCGAGCGGGAACTGGAAAGGTTCGGCAAGGGGCCTTTCGCAAAGCCATACTAATCCGAGAAACCATCTTTCAGATCACGCGACAGGAGGCAGTTGGATGATGAACGCGCAGAGTGGTCGACCGATTCCGGCCATTTCGTGTCAGCTGACAATAGGTGCGCACTGATAATCAATCTGGGGCTCCTGCAATAGGGCCAACCGGGACAAGACGGGAGTGATACAGATGAACAAATTATCCGGAATATGCCTCGTCGCTCTGGCGGCGGGCCTGCTATCCACGGCGCCAACGTTCGCACAGGACGCCATGTCAGCGCCGGCGCAGAAGACGATCGGCGCGACAAAATCGCAAATGGTACCGTCTCTTGCCGTTCTCAATTCTGCGGGAGCAAAACTCGAAAACGGCAAGCTCACTATGTCCGGCGTCACCGCCAATTCGATCGTCTTCGCCGATCGGCCGGTGCGATCTGCAGGTCACGTCCTGACCTCCGAGTTCATCAAGCAATGGGGTGAGGGAACGGACAGCTTCGCCAAGGACCCTCCTAATGCAACAATTTCAGTCCTGAGTAGCAAAGGCGATTCGGTCGCCGATGCCGTGGTCGTCTTGAAGACGCCCAAGCTCGAGGGCGACAATCTGACTTTCGACGTTGCCATCCTGGAAGGTGATCTGGCTGGGGCGGACGGCCCGGCATCGCTGTTTATCGACTGGTTTGCTGCTCGAGGCCCGTATGGCGGGGTAGCGGTTGGTGGTCGTGCCCCGGTCTGGCGCGGGGGGTGGTATGCGCACCCGGGAGCCTATTACGGTGCAGGCGTAGTGGCCGGGGCTGCGATCGGCGCGGCGGCTGCCGAGCGTCGCTACTACGCTCCTGCGGCCTGTGGCTACTATCCCCAGCCGCCCTGCTACTAGGAGCGCGCGTTGCGGCATGAGCCAACACCAATCGTATACAAGGGAATGGCTTCGCGAGATCCGCGCCTTTGCATGCCTTGGCAGGGCCATTCTTGCCTGACGCGCCGGTATTAGAACCTGCGACGAAGAAAGGCTGCGAGGCTCGATCCATGAGAGGACACGAGAGGCGCGCATGAGCAGCCTTCCGGCATAGGGGCACACGCGACTTCCGACGCAAAGGCATGGTTCGCGAGGGCGGTCATCTTTCGACCACCACCCCGGGGCCGTATTTGCACCGCCTCAACAAAATATAGCCATCCGGCGCCGTTCCGGCCCGTGCGGTCGTGACGGGACAGGCCGGTAACCCCGCGTTTCGTTGCCGCTTGGGCCACGAGCGCAACCCAAGAGAGGAGCATGACAATGAAACGCATTGCAATGTTTTCCGTGATCGCCGCCCTGTCCGCCTTGAGCTTTGGCGGAATAGCTTATGCTCAGGCCGAAATGAACTGGCCGGCCAATATCGAAAAGTCGGTGAGTGAATTCAAGGGCGATAAAGTCAACGTCGTTCAGATCAGCACGCTGGCAGAACAGAATCAGACCCGCTTGTGGGTGGAAAACGCGACGCCGGAACAACGTAAAGCCCTGGTCACGGCGATCGAAGCCAACAAGCCGCTTGCGGAACAGTTGAAGGCGCAAAATGTCGAGATAGAAAATATCGGCGGCGCCGAACAGGCCACCGACGGCGGACTGACGATCTACGTTCGCTAAGCGTCCCATGCCGATGAAGCGGGATACGGAACATAGCGCGTCCCGCTTCATTCTCATTCCATAAGCAATTTCCGCGCTAATCCTCCGACGCTCCACATTTATCGGCCTAAGGATTGCACGGACATGCAGGGCCGCCGACACCGACGCCACTGCCGCTAGATGCTATGCGGAATGCCAATGGCAACCTGATCCCGTGTCGATGCCGAGGCGGTCGGATATAAGATTAAAAGCGATAAGCCTAGAATTTTACGGTGAGCCCGAGGATTGGGCCCTGCTGGACCGTATCAAACAGGAAGCCATCGTCATCGTAGTCGACACCCAGTGCACGATAGCCGGCGATCGCCGATATTCGATCGTTGAACTCATAGCCGATGCCCAGCGCGACATCCCAATCGATGTCGGCGCCGCCTCCACCCACCAGTCCCCATCCCGTCAGATATACTTGCGGGGTCAGGGAATATTTGCCGCGCAATCCGACTATGCCATCAAGCCAGGTGGCATCATCGTTCCGTTCAATGCCGCCCAGAATGCCACCGTTGAAGCGGATCGTGGTTTCAACCGACCAGATCCGAACCCCGCCAACGAGGTCCAAATGCCCCTGCGGCGCATCGATGACTGCGTATCCAACGCCCAATAGGCCGGAGAATGTCTGCGAAGTCACATCGACGCCGGTTGCCAGGATCCCGTCGGGCGTGTCGCCGTCGGCTCCAAGCTTCGTGTACATAATGTCGCCGATAACGCTAAAGGGACCGTTGCGAGCCTCGCCTGCAGCCATAAAGGCGAAATCGAGATTGCTGAGAATGTCCCCGAAGTCTGCATCCATTTCCACCGTCGGCAGCCCGAACTGCTTCGTTTCACCGGACAGCCCTGCCATCCAAAAATACGGTGCAACGGAAAACGACCATCCGCTCGGGCCTTCGACCGTTTGCTGACCTTTCGTGAGAAGAGGGGAAACGTCGGCGGCAAGCGCGTTCCCGCCAACCATTGTCACGATTGCTGCCGCCAGGCCGAGATTGATATAGCAGTTCATAGGCTGATCCTCATTTTTCGTGCGAGCGACATGTGGGAGCGCGCTCCAAGCTCTGATTTGAAACACACTCCTTGGCGGCGTTCGCTGGCTTGCTGCCCGACGGGCCGGCTAACTCGTTCACATGGTGAGCGTAGTTTTCGCGTGTCGCTTGATCGACAGCGGCAACCGGTGCAGCGAGGATCAGGCCCGCAGCGCTGCCCGCTGCTGCCGCCACCCCGGTCGTTCCAGCGATAAGATGATCCCCAAGACCCATCTTGCTGTCGGTCAACGTCTGGCCCTCTGATATCCGGGCGCCGATTAGCTGGACCACCTGCGGCGATTCTGCGAACTTGCCATGGTGCATGCTATCCCCGGCCTTCACCTTGGTCAGATCAATGACGGTGATGTCATGGTCCGCCAACTCTTGCTTATAAGGGGCCTGCTCCGGATCGATCGATCCCAGCCGGGGGATGTCCCCCCAAACCCTGCGCGAGAAAGCGAGCGCCCGGTCGTCCTGCGATACGAAGAGGGTGAACCGCGGGTGCTGATTGCCCATGTCTTCGATCTGTGAGCGGAACACATCGACGTCGACGTCAGGCGCCGCGAGCATCACGTTTTTGAACTTTGCCGGTAGGCGTCCATTACGGATGGCCATTTGGCGAAGCGCCTCCAATGTCAGCCAGTTCCCCATGGAATGCGCAAGGATTGAGACGTCTTTCACCTGCTTATCCGCAGCCAGATATTGGAACAGCGATTCCAGCGCATTGCGGGTATAGTTGGTGCTTTCACGGTCAT